>NZ_JBIATW010000020.1:0-109655 GCF_042892135.1 Streptomyces sp. NPDC001822 | reverse complement strand
TCAGCCCCAACGAATACGAACGCCGCCACCACGCCGCTAAGCTCACGCTCGCCGCGTGATCAAAGACGCGTGTCCACCACCACGGGGGAAGGCCCAAATGCCCGTCGAAAGGTGGGACGCAACTGCGGAAAGAAGCCCGCACCACCGCGGTTGAGCAGGCACGATCCTCAAGAAGGGGCCGACCTGGGACTGGACCGCCTAAGGGACACACCTGCGGATTGCGTGCCTGGGGGTTAGTGCTGCGGGCCGGGATGCTGCAACATCGCTAACCACCCCGGGGCGGCGGCAACCGTCCCGGCGCACCATCAGCACGGCCCGCAATTCCTGCAGTTGAGCCCGCAGTACGTGTAGTTGAGTCCTTCCGTCCGTGCAGTTGAGCCCTTCCTTGTAGTTGAGCTCTCAAGTAGTTAGGCAGTGAGTTGAACAAGGAAACGTGCGGCACCTCGCGTCCGCTGACGGCGCCCGAGGCAGCCGTCCTCATCGTGATCATTATCGTCGCCGCCGCCCTGGCTGCCGCCGGTCTGCCGGCCGTCAGCGTGCTCGTCCTGGTCGTGGAGGCCGTGTCCCTGGGGCTCCGTCTCCTGGTGAGGCTGCGGCGCGATCGTGCCGTGGCGGTGCGGCCCGCGCAGGCCTGAGCGTCCGATGGCGCGCCGAGAGAATCCGGTTCCTCCGTGCAGCCGGTCACTGCTGGCTCTGGTGACCTGGCTGCGCAGCGGCAGGGCCGATGCTGCTTTGACCTATGGGCAGCTCGCCGCTCGTACCGAGTACAGCGCGGACACTCTCGCGCGCGCCGCTTCGGGGCGCAGTGTGCCGCAGAATCTGACGGTGGTCCTCGCCTACGCCGCGGCCTGCGGTCTCAGCACGAAGGAAGCCGAGCGGCTGTGGAAGCACGCCCGGCGCGACGAGGCCCGCACGCAGAGCGTGCTCAGTGGCCACCGGTCCGGCGTGCACATCAGCGTCGTCAAGGACTTCGCCGACCTGCACGGAGCGATCGTCGACCTCCACCACGACGACGGCAGACCGCCCCTGCGCTCCCTGGACGCCCGTCTGGGCGGTCTGGGGCGGCTGCCGCACAGCACGGTCGGACGGGTCCTCAAGGGCAGCTCCACGCCCACCCGGACGTTCGTGGCGGCCTTCGCCGAAGCGTGCAACGTCCGCAGGAGCGAGCTTCCCGAGTGGACCAAGGCGTGGGACCGGGCGGACGCCGACCGGCGCAGCAGCCGGCTGCGCTCACGCCGGCGCCCGGCCGCGCAGCAGAGCTGGACCGTCCACGACCGGGTCACCCCGAGGGACCTTCAGCTGCTGATGAGTGAGCTGGAGTCCACTGCGCGCAAGGAGCCCGCTCTCAAGATCCTGGTGCACGTGCCCGATCCGTCCACCGCCGACGAGGACGCCGCCGCGCGGATGAGCCGCGAACTCCTCATCGACCAGGCGCAGCGCCGCGGGGAGCTCGCCTGCCCCCAGTGCCGCCGGCCTTCGTTCGGATACGACGACGGACAGGGCTGGGTACCGCAGCTGTGCTCAAGCTGCGCACCCGAAGCCCTCGCGTCCGGATCGCGCGGTGCCCCTCCTTCGCGCCCCGGCACCGGCACTCTCCCGCTGGATCCGCACACCCTCGCCGGCATCACCCCGCCCGTCCCCCCAGTGGACACCCCCACCCTGTCCCTGCGCGTACCCGGCCTCGGCGGACGGCCTCCTCTTCCCCGGCGGACCTCCGGGGCGTGGCCCCGTCCCGCAGCCCCACCGACGGCGCCACCGCTGAACGGCGACTGGATGGCGCCCCGGCGCGGACCGGCAGCGCCCCACCCGCGCGCCCCTGCCCAGACTCCTGCCTTCGCCGAAGGGCCTCCCTCAATGTCCTCCCTTCCGCCAGAGGTCTGCACGATGGGGGCCGACTGCCCCGTGCACGCCGAAGGCCATCAGCCGCAGGACCAAGCCCCCCGGACGGAATCGACCCTGACCACTCGGATCCGCATCAACCTCCCCGGGTCCAGGGTCATCCCGCCCATCGTGATGCGCGCTCCCCCCAAGCCTGGGCCAGGCACGCCTGCTCCCAGCGCATCACCCATGGCCAGCCCGTCCGGCACGGCCCGTCTTGATGGAAAGGAATCCTGCGGCCCGGCCGCGCAGGAGGACGGCTGACTCTCTGGTGCTGTGCGTCGGTGACGTCCGGCCTGTCAGGGACCAGCGGCAGCAAGGGGTGCGGGCACGGAGGGTGGTCGCCTCTCGGCGGAGGGCTCCATGGGGCTTCAGCCGAACGATCTTCCCCATGGGCTATAGGTGAGGCCCGGGGACACTGTCCCCTCCGCACCCACAACCAGTTGAGCCGACAACAGGCCGGGGTTGTTCCAGAGCGTGCTGCCACCGGCCGGTGATCCGGACCACAGGAATGCCGGTAGCCGGCCGGTCATTGACGGGATCGAGCAGCGGGGCGCGCCACCGGTGCCCGGAGCCGGGACGGGAGAGCGGCCGCCGCGCCTCCTCCCGGCCAGGTCGAACGACTGTCCGGCTTCGCGAGGTGATGGACGTGGCGCGGGCGGTTGCGGGCCTGGCGGTGTGTAGCGCTGAGGTGACGGTGCCGGTCGCGGGCGGGGGGCGCTCTGCGAAGTGGACCCGGGTGGTGTGTACATGGATGCGACGTGTCGTCAGAGTGCGCCGGAGCGCCGGTGGTACGGGCTGGACGATGCTGGTCGGGAGGTGGCGCCATATGCATGGTCGCATGGTCAAGTCCAGTCAATTCGAGCCTTGTTCACTCGTAAGTGATCAATGACCGCACTCTGACCTGGCCGTACCGGGCCGTAAACATCGAAGGCGGACAAGAAGCGGCTATCTGGCGTAGTCACGCGCGCCTGCGGTAGTGCAGACTGAGAAGGCCTTCGAACGTCGGGGGCACTCTTTGCCGAGAGTGCCCAGTGAGACCGGTGATCGCTGGCGAGTCCAGGTCGGTGAAGGGGCCTGCGCAGATCGTCGGCGCAGGCCCCCGATCCTCAGTTCTGCATCAGCAGATACGACAACGAGGATGCTCATGTTCAATCCCATGCGCCGTCGCTCTGCCGCGGCCGCCGCCACCCCGCTGCGCCGTGCGTTGCACGCCGCAGCCGTGACCTGCGCGAGTGTCGCGCTCGGGGCGGGCACCACGCTGCTCGGCGCGAACGCGGTCGAGGCCACGGGGATCGGTCTGGCCACCCTCCCGGTGGTCACGACGTTCTTCCCCGTGCCGCCGCGCGGTACCCGTACGGGCCGTCAGATCGCCTCCGGCGTGCAGGACTCCAAGGTGATCGACCAGACCGGGGCCTCGGTGACCGGCGCTGACGGGTCGCCGGCCGCGCCCATGGGCGAGGACGCCAAGGAGGCCTCCGCGCCGGCGCGCCACACCCCTGCTGCCACCGGGTCCCCCGCGGTCGCTGCGGCGGACGCCGGCACCGGCGCCGTCAACCCCGCGGTGGCGGACGAGACGGGGTACGACGCGGTGATGATCTGGGAGCCGAGGCTGCAGATCAAGCCGCGGGTGACGGTCTTCCCCGCCCACATCGAGGAGGAGAACACCGCCTCCCCGGCGCCGGTGCCGCCGCCCGTGCCCGACACCGGCACCGATGCCACGTCCGGCAACGAGAGCTGACGGGGGGATCGTCGTGAGCTCGGCACAGGGCCGCCCGCAGAAGCCGCTCCCGGCGGAGGGCGACCCCCGTGTCGCCGCCGTGGCGGAGACCCTCCGGGGTCTCCGCCACCGCGCGGGGCTCTCCCTGCGCCGCCTGTCCCTGGTGTGCAACTACTCCGCAGCCACCCTGTCCAACGCCGCCTCAGGCAAGGCCCTGCCACGCTGGGAAGTCATCGAGGCCTACGCCCGGGGCTGCTCGGCCACCCCCGCCGACCTGCAGCGCCTGAGGACGCTGTGGGAGCGGGCCACGGCCCCCACGGAATCCGGGGCCGGTGCCGAGGACAACGAGCCCTCCCCCACCGCCGGCGACCGCCTCCGGCCCGCCAAGACCCCGTCCAGGACCTCGGAGGACGACCCCACAGGCGTCAGGCGCAGCTGGCGTCCGCGCAAGCCGCACGCCAGTCCCGAGCTCTCCTTCGCCGACGCCGTCGCCACTCCCGACGAAGCATCCGGCAGGCCCCCCGCCCCGCACACCGTCCCCTCGCAGCAGCGCATTGGCTCCCCGCGCCCGGTGATGAAGCTGCGTGATCCCGGTGACTCCCTCGCCGGTGTGGTGCAGCAGGCGCACATGATCAGCTCTTCGAACCACCCCGCGCTGCAGTACTGCAGCACGCCCAAGCACTTCATCGACCTGATGGAGAAGCTCCGCACGACCAACGGGCTCTCGTTGCGCGAGCTGAGCGACCAGTGCAAGAAGAACGGCTACGCCGTCTCCAAGAGCACCCTGCACGACCTGCTCAACGGCCGGGAACTGCCAAGCACCGAGCTCCTGCACGCCTTCCTCCACGCCTGCGGGTCCGACCCCAACGACTGGATGGCCTGGCACCAGACCCGCACCCGCCTCAAGATCGCCCAGCTCCTCAACCGCCGCCAGGAGCCCCGTCACGTTCGCATGCTCTCCAGAGACCGCTTCACCCGTACCGCGGCCCTGAGCCTGCTCATGCTCATCCTCATAGCCGCCCAGGTCGTCTTCACACTCACCACCTGACCCGCCCGCCCGGAAGGAAAGGTCGCCCTCCGCCGGCGAGGGGCGGGCCGGGTCACCTCAGGGCTGCCGATTGTCGTCCAGGTCGAAGGGAGCGACGCTACCAAGCGCAGGCCAGGGGGCGAGAAACGTCGGACGCCCTGGTGGAGGCAGTTCACGACTGGGTCAGTCAGAAGCATCGCGAGCATGCGTAGGGCGTGTCCACCGGAACGGCAGCCGGGGCAGCGACATGGGCGGACGCCTGGATTCCTACGGACGGACCGGCGAAGCACCCGAAGACTCACGAGGCTCCTGGGTGGTGCTCACAGCACAAGGGAGCGCCCAGTGAACGGAGTTGGCGCGCCGAGAAAGTCTCACCCTTGGGTACCTTGCTAGGGTTAAACCCTTGCGATCAAGGCAAGGGTTACATCACGCTCAGCTCATGACAGAGAAGAAGCCCCGCCTCATCCCCACCGGTACGTGCTGGTGCGGTTGCCAGAAGGAAGTCGGCCTCGGCAAGTTCTTCGCTCCCGGGCACGACAAGGTCGCCGAAGCCGCTCTCGTCGCCATCAAGTACGGGGCCTCCGTACCCGAGTTCCTCCATAACCACGGCTACGGGCCCCACCACTCCGTCAGTGGCGCCGCTGTCGAGGCCGGCATCTGGGAGGAGTGCACCGAGTGCTCCAGCAGGCCTGGGTACCGAGGCACCGCCGAGAGCATCGCCAACCATAAGCGCAAGTACCACCGCGCCGGGCAGTAGGGATCGCAACCGCCTCGGAGACCGCCGCCCGCAACACCGTAGAGGCCGAGACGGCCACGGCCACCGCCGACCGGATCACGGTCGGACGTAGGCCGAGGGAATGGGGTGAGTGGCTCCGCTGGGTCCCTACCAGTGAGGGCTGGACCTCCCAGTAGCCACACACCACGGTGCCCCCGGCCAGGTTCAGTGGGGCCGGGGGCACCGCCGGAACGGCGGTGGTGCCGTCGGCCGGGCCGCAGCGTCATCCAGGTTTGTCCACGACGTGGCCTCCAACAGCGAGGCGAGCAAGTACGGCCAGCCGGACACGAGCTGCGATGCCGGGCTTCGCGTGGCCCTACAAGCCGCTCGGGCGGGCATCGTAGGTCTGATCGCAGCCGCGGCAAGGCGGCGAGAGCCGGATCCCCTACCAGCTGACGGCGCTCAGCCCGTTGCTGAGATCCGTCACGTCGGCTCCGGCCAGGACGTCACCGGGGACGGAGCCGAGCCGGTCCGTCGGCAACCGCACCTGGTCCGGGCGCGGACCGCTCGGCAGCCGGCCGTACAGGACCAGCGCGTCGTCGT
Organism: Streptomyces sp. NPDC001822; assembly: GCF_042892135.1. Taxonomy (NCBI): domain Bacteria; kingdom Bacillati; phylum Actinomycetota; class Actinomycetes; order Kitasatosporales; family Streptomycetaceae; genus Streptomyces; species Streptomyces sp. NPDC001822. The sequence goes on along the minus strand of NZ_JBIATW010000020.1, from coordinate 103,712 downwards.
CCTCCTCCGCCGTCTCGCCGCCCACGTCGACGAGCAGCGCGAGGGTCACCTCCAGCTCCCGCTGGACCAGTCGCTCGATGGCGTCCTCCACCCGCTCACGCTCCTTCTGGCTCAGCCCGCTGAGTTCGAAGGTAAGGATCTGAACCCCCGGCACCACATATCGGACATGGCACACCACATCCGTGTCGGCCGACAGCCAAAGCTGCAGGAAGAGCGGTCCGACCGACAGGCCGACAAGCTCGAGGATGCGCTCCGGGGGCAGCTTCACCTGCTCCCCCTCGACGTCAAGCAGCATTCCGCAACCCAGTGCCGGGTGTTCGACGCTCATGCCGCACTCGGCCAGGAGGCCGGTGACCGAGCGGAACCCGGACTCGTCCATCCGGCCGTCCCGGTACCAGGCCAGATAGGTCTTCGCAGCCACCGCCGGCACTCCTTGTCGTCATGGCCTCGCCTGCGGACACAACCGGCTCACGGACACCGGTCACCCTTCAAAGGCATCTGGCCGCAAGGGCGGCACGGGCGGCACGGGCCATCATTGCTCAGGCGGACGCCTAGGTCTCGTTCCGGTGGAGGTAGCACATCGAAGGGTCGTCCTCGTCACCGAAGAGATAGACGTACACCTCGCAGCCGTCAGCTAGGAAGACCAGCGACAGAGCAGGGCGAGGACGCAGGGCAGTCCGGCCGTCCCGGGGAACGAGGCGAGCGGAGTGAATCGCTGCCATGGGCGCTCGCCTCCACGTCATCGGCCTGGTCGGCTCCGGATGCGGCGAAGAAGGACCAGCTGCCGGACGACTGGGCCGCGGGGCTTTCGCAGTCCGACGCGACGGGCAACGCGTCGAAGTCCTCGGCGGTGAAGGTGTGATCTTCATGGAAGGTCAGGGACGTGCCCGCCTGGCTGGTCCACCGCCCCTCGACCTGCTCCTCGGACACCTCCGCTGCATAGATACCCGCAGCCCACCCGCAGGACACCGTCAGCACAACCGCCAACCCGAACAAGGCGACCGAACGCCACAACCGCTGGCACACACCAGCCCCTCCCTATATCCGCCGGGCAGCTGCCCACTGATGGTCTCACCGCCCGAACTCTGACCAGCCCCGCTGTGCAGACCTCTTCAGGTGCTCGCGAGGATCGTCGGACTGTGCCCGCAGCCTCCCGAGTCGGGCGGCCGGGAGGGAAGGCCCGGCAGCCGGACGGGGTGTTGTGCCCGCTCCCCGGCAGCCGGTTCCGGGCCGGCCGGGACCAGGGCAGGATCGATCATTTCGTGGAAGACCGCCTGACACCCGGCTACGGAGAGCCCATGACGGCCGGCCTCTCCCTCGTCCAGCAATCCGGCATGGTCGCTTCGCTTTTGCCTGTGGTGGGGGCAAGGGATGCGGGGGTGGTCCAGCACAGGACGAGGAGGTCCTGCTGGTAGCACAGCAGGACCAGGAGGAGGGGGCCTGCGGGCAGAGCCGCGAAAGCCGGGCAGGGCGGAATGCTGTGCGCGGGGGCGCCGGGTATGCGGCCGGCGGCGGGCGACAGGCTGGGCATCGGGGTGCGGCCGGTGCGGTCGGCGGCGGGCGGCTGCCGGCGGCCGTCGGTGGCGGTCGCGGGTGCCGTGTCGGAGGCGGTCGCGGTGCGGGGGGCCCGGCGGGCGGGGGTCTCGTGGGCGGTGATCGCGTAGGCGAACAGCACAATCGCGAAGACGGTGGTCAGGGCAGGGATCTGGCGGGCGAGAGGGCGCACGGTGCCGACCAGCACGGCCGTCCGCGGGGGGCGAGAGGGGCCGGGGCAGGTTCCGAACAGGTGGTGCATCTGGATGGAGTGCAGGCGGCGGCGCCAGTGGTGTGCGTCGAGCAGCCGCGCCGGGGGTGCGGGGCGAGCGTGGGCAGCACTGTGGTCGAGGCACGCCTGGACCAGGAGGGTAATCCGCTCGGCTGTACGCGGATCTGGTTCGCGGAGCCAGCGGCGCAGGGTGGCGGTGGATTTGTTCACCAGGCCGGCCAGAGCGTGGAGGGTCAGGCCCGCGTGCTGGGCGAGCTCGAGGACCTCGTGCCTGACCGTGTCCAGGCTCTGGTGGCATCCGCATCGGGGGACGACGTCTTCGTCGTTCACGTGTCTGTGGTTCCTTCACGCTCTGGGCAGTTGGCGTCGCGTATTGCGGTGCGCCGTCCCAGTTCCCCCGGCGTGCGGAGGTCCTGTTGGATAGCAGAACCCCTGAGCTCCTTCCAGGGTTCCCGGCCGGGGCTTTGGGCGGGAACTCTCAACAACTCCCCTGAGCGGTGCGGTGTTTGGGTGAAGGTGTTGTCCATCCGCTCCGGGTGAACAAAGAGGTGAGCGGGTGAACAATGCCAGGAGCGTAGGCATGTTGGCTGCCGTCACCGCAGGTCAGGGAAGCGGGACTGTTTGTACTGTTCAGAGTTGCCGTTGAAATGTCCGCTTGCCTAGCCGAACAAGGTCTGCGATCGTTCTACTGTTGTCATCACCTCGTGTGGTGCATCGCCGACTCGTTGTCTATTGACCTGGACGCCAGCGGCTCTGAGGCCCTTCGCCGGCAAGCGGAGGGCCTCAACGCTTGTCCGGCCACGGCGAACCGCGGCCTGGCACTCTCGCCGGCCTGGTATGCCCATAGTCGTTGTCCCGCGTGTGCCCCCGATCCGGACGCCCACGCCTGCCCAGCACCCTCTTTTCCCCTTCCTCCCCGGCAATACGCATGCACCCTTGCCTGTGGCCGACTGCGGCCCGCGGGGATGTGCCGAAGGGGCCCGCAGCGTGAGCTGCGGGCCCCTTCGTGGACGTTGTCGTGGGAAAACTGACGGGCTACGACATGGCGGCCACCCGTTCGCCCTTGGAGGTCAGCTCCAGGTCGACGACCGTCTCCTCGCCGGGAGTCTCCTGCATGTCCTCCACCGAGACCAGGCGTTCACGCCTGAGCGTGCGGATCGACTCGCTGACCGTATGAAGACGGCTGTCGTAGACGGCGCGCACATGACCCTCATGGTGGCTGACCATGAGCTCCGCGGTACGCGAGCCCTGGTCCCGGTCCGGCAGCGATGCGCGGACCGGGTCGGACGAGGAGGCGGCCCAGGCCGCCATCAGATACCCCAGCAGCTCCCTCTCCGGCGGAGTGAGGGCGACCGGCTTGATGGGCCTGCCGCCATGCCGGTCCCATCGGGTCTCGAACCCCCTGACCTGGGAGGTCAAGAAGACCGGGCCGGCCTTCAGCTGCGCCACCGCCGGCGGGAAATCCTCACGCTTGGCCAGCTGGGCCGCGCGCTGGCGCCCCACACCGAGCATGTCGGCGATCTCCGAGACCCCGGCGAGCTCAGGGACGATCGGCTCGGCATTACGCCGGTCGAGCTCCGCCTCGCTCATCAGCTCAACCCCGACCACGCTCTGCCCGGCGCCAGCAGCCTTCGCGGCAGCGGTGACCTCCCTAAGAGCGATGTCGATGGCCTGACGGGCGGTACCCGTATCCACCCACACCCGCGCCGACAGATTCCCGTTCGGCGCCATCCCCACGGCGGGCTCGCAGTCGGCCAGGCGCTCGCACAGATCCTCGATCACCGAATCGGCAACGTCGCGAGCAGCCAACTCGACGTAGACGCTCCACGCCTGAGACATTGTGTTCAACTCCTCTTCCTGAATTTCCTGTTCGTCATGGTCGAGGGGTTAACGGTCCGCCGGGGTGCCACCCGGCGGACCCCCCCTCGCTGCTACTCGTGGAACCCGTGCCGCTTCAGCGCGGCCTTCACATTCTTGATGGTGCGCGAACTCGACGGCGTACACGGCAGGTTGACCACCCACACCTTGTCCGCGAACACCGCGTAGTAGTTGCTCTTCAAGGGCCTGACCTCGAAGTTCTGGCGCTCCAACTTCTTGATCAGCTGCTGGATATCCTTGTTCAACAGTACCTCTTTCCCGCGACAACGTCCACCTTAATTATACCACTACCCTTGACAGCGGTAATAGTAAGTAGCATCCTGGCAGTACGGCCCTGACCCCGCCGCTCCCCCGCCCCGCACGCCGTGAGGCACCCGACGACAGCTTCCAGTCGCGACTGCCGCAGTCCCGCCGCGGCCCACGTCCCACCCCGCTCCTTCCCCGCCCGGCCCGGGGCAGGAGCCTCGCTCGCCGGGGCGCCCCGCGCAGGGCCCTGCCCCCAGAGCGTGGGCGCGGATCCGTTCAACAAGCCCCCCCTCCCCCGGCCGGGCCACAGCAGGAGGCCGCACCCCGGGCCGGCGGACGACAGGAAGCTGCCCGAGGGCTGTGGCGCGACAGCGGGGCCGGCAGGGGACGCTCTACCGCATTCGGGCCGCCGCGTCCCGGATACCCCGATTGCGGCCGCCCGGGCCCGCGGGGTGTGGGACTCATGGACCGGCAGGACTTCGAAACAGGTGCGGCAACAGGAGGACAGGAGCGTGGAGGAGATAAGCCAGGGACTGGAGCGGCTCCTGCACACACAGCCGCTTCCCCCGACGACAGCCGGCCGGCTGGAAACACTGCTGCGCTGGGAAGACGGCTCCACCCGGAAGGTCGCCGCCCTCCTGGGCGTCTCACAGCGGACCGTGCAGCGCTGGGTGACCCGCAACCCGGCGCGCCCCACCCGCCCCAGCGCCCGCCACCAGGAGACGATCGCGGGCCTCGTGCGGGCACGGTGGCAGCCCCGGATCCGCGCCCGCCGCCGGGCCGAGGCCGAAAAGCACGGGGTGATCGTCCACACCCGGGCCCGCTTCGGATTCCGCGCCGGTGCCGGCACCTCCGACGACCCCCGGCTGCGGCTCCTGACCGTGCACCTGGCCGGTGCGGTGACACGGGAGATGTTCACCGCCCTGGACGCCGGCGCCGACGAGGAACGCCACCGCCTGGCCCTGTCCCGTGCGCTGTCACACGCCTACTTCCGCAACAGCGGGCAACGCGCCCACCACCTGCACGTCGTCCTCGACGACATCGACTTCATCGACTTCACCCTCCCGTGACCGGGACCCGCACTCCTGGTCAGCGCACGGCCGCGGGCCCCCCGCCTGCCGAGCGCGTCTCGCTCCAGTCCCACACCACCGCCGAACGCCTCCTCGTACACCCGGGCAGGGGCGGCTGGGGCGGGCGCAGCCGGGCCGTTTCGGCCAGGCGCAGCACGGCGGGCCGCTGCCCGGGGGCCGCCAGCAGGTGCGGGGTGTGGGTCAGGTGGGTGTAGCGGGTGGCCGCGCGCAGGAACACGGCGGCCCAGGGCGGGACGGGGTAGGCGGCGCAGCCGTCGGTGAAGCGGGTGCGGTCGTGCAGGGCGAGCGTGGCCGGGTTCTCCTGGAAGTCGCCGGGACGGGCGGTGGTCAGCTGCTGGAAGGAGGCGCCGGTGAACAAGGCGGTGGCCAGGGCCGCGGCCAGCTGCGGGTGGGAACTGGCGCTGTGGATACGCCGGGCAGCCTCGGCGGCCTGTGCGGGCGTGAGCGCCACCGGTGCGGGCCGCTGTGCGAAGTGGATGGGGCCGGGTGTGCAGGGGCCCGGGCACGGGCTCGGACTGTCGAAGGAGACGAGCCGGTCCAGACAGGCCAACGTCATCCACCGGCCCGGTCCCGAGCGCACTGCCGCCGCGGCCTGCAGGACGGCCGCGGCCCCGGCTGCGGCGACAGTCCCGGGCACGGCCAAGGCAGAGGGCCCAGCGGCGGTCCCGGGCAGGGCGGCGGTGGGGGGTGCGGCCGCCGCCTGCAGGGCAGGCAGGGTGGGGGGTGGGGGGCTGCCGTAGTAGAGGGCGCAGGCCTCGGCCAGAGTGACGGCCACCGTGTGCGGCCGGTGGGCCAGGACGCGGTCAAGGACTGATGTAAGGCGGGGGCGGTGGAGGACCAGCGTCAGATGGATACCGGCCGTCTCCTGCAGATGCAGAAGCCGCTCGATGCGGCGGGAGGTGAGCCGGTGGGCGCGCAGCACGGTGAGACGGGTGACGGGCAGCGCACCCATCCAGGCAGTCGCGGCCTCCCAGACCGGCTGGCGGCCGCCGGGGAAACGGCCGGGCAGCTGCGGCGGCTTGCCCAACGCGGCCAGCAGGTCGTGCCCCAGAGCTGTTTCACCGCTCGTGCCCGGCCCCGGATGCAGCGTGACCCGGCCTGCGGCCAGGTCATGGGCGGCCAGCGCACGGTGGGTATGCGCGGCATCATCCGCGGCGTCCAGGACCACGGCCAGCCCGGACAGGTCCCCGGGGCTGTTCATGCCAGACGGCTGAACGCCCAGCGCAGCAGCTCCCGGTCCACCCGCGGGCGCCCGGTGCGAGCCAGGGCGGTGCGCAGGTGTGCGGTCAGCTGCGCCCAGGCACGGAAGTTGCCGTGCGCGGCCCGCTCGTCAGCGAAGACGAGATCAGCCGGATCCACGCCCTCCCACAAGGGGTGGAACAGCGGAATCACCTCCAGGACCTCGGTTGGGGTCAGACGGCTGAACTGCTGCCAGATGAACACGCGGGAGGACAGCATCGGCTCCCGGCGCAGCACCGTGTGCGCGCCGGCACCGCCGACGAAGACGATCGCAAGCTGGGTTGCGGGTTCGTCCCACAGGTAGCGGAAGTACTCGAACGCCTCCCCGTTCAGCCACTGGGCCTCATCCACGAGGAAGGTGCGGGGGCGTTCGGCCAGAGCGGTTTTCAGCAGGCGGTCGAACTCGCTGGGGTGGCGCGGTGGTTCACCGGCCAGGTCGAGTGCGGTGAACAACTCGTAGCGCACCGCACGGGCGGTCGGACGGGCCCGGAAAGTAACCCTGCGGACCTCCTCACCCCCGGACTCCTCCAGCTCCCGCAGACAGGTGTTGACCGCGAGGGTCTTGCCGTAGCCGGCACCACCGTGGATACACATCATGGCGCGGGCGGTGACGGTGTCGGTGATGTTCTCCCGCGCGGTGAGCAGGGCCCGGGTGGTGACCACGGAAGCGTCGGGCAGGTCGACGTACTGGTAGGTGGCCGCGGTCATCAGGCGTCTCCTGCGGGTCGGGAGTCGGGCTCCGGCGCAACGTCCGCCGACGGGTCGGCTGGAGCGGAGGCGGGCGGGGGTGGCGCTGTGCCGGCCGCAAGGGCGGGCGGGGTGCGCCAGTGCGCCGGAGGCGGGGCGGGCGGGATCAGGTCGGGCAGTGCCAGCCGTGCGACGTCGGTCCAGTCGGCGGCGAGTTCACGCTCGGCCTGGGCGGCCGTGACGGCTCCCAGCCGCTGGGCGGGCTCCGCGGTGGTGGTGGGGGCGAATCGCTGGCGGCGCAGGCGTTCGGCGGCCTTCGCGTCGGCGCGCAGGCGCCGGGCGCGCTCCGCGCGTGCCTCGCGCAGCGCCTGCAGTTGCTCGGGGGTGGCCGCGTCCGCGAGGTGCGCCGGGCCGAGGTGGCGGCCGCGGGCGTCGCAGACCTCGATCTCGTGGTCGTGGTGGGGCATGTAGCGCACGCGGACCTGGCGGCCGGCCTGGCCGGTCATCCACGCGGCGGTGTAGGTGCGGCCGCGCCAGCTCACGCCGTGGCTGGTCAGCTTCCGGGGCCGGCCGTCGTCCTCGAGGGTGAAGGCCCACAGGTCGGCGGCGGGGATGTCGGTGACAGGGGTCGGATCGGCCTGCCACGCCTCCAGCGGCGTACGGCCCGACAGGGCTTTCGGGCGGTGCACGGTGTTCCACCAGGTCGTCCACTCCAGGACCTCCGCGGTGAAGTCCTGGAACGACAGCGCGGACACCGCCCCCGCAGTACGTCCGCGCCGCTCCGAGCGGGGCCCGGTGGGCCCGGCGGTGTAGCCGGGCAGGGCAGCGAACAGCATCCGGTCCGCAGCCCGGTTGAGGCTTTCCACTGTGCCCTTCAGATGCGGGCTGTAGGCGGGCAGGTCCTTGACCGTCACGCCCATCGCGCCGAGCGCGGTGGTGACGGCGGCCGACAGGAAGTCCTTGCCCCGGTCCATCCTCACCAGTTCCGGCACTCCCCCGGCCGGGCCGTAGGGCTCGTCCCGCACCACTGCGGCGCGCAAGGCGGCCAGTACCGACGCGCGGGAGGGATGGCCCGGGGTGACAGCGGTACCGGTGATGACCTTGGTGGCGGTGTCGATGAACCAGGTGATCCACGGGCGCACCAGGTCGCCGTCGGCGTCGACCAGCAGCGGGGCCTGAACGTGGTCGGTCTCCCAGGCGTGGTTGCGCCATGACGGCGGCCGCTTGCCGAACACGTCATGGGCGCGTGCTGCCTCCGGTCCGATGGCGAGACCGGCGCGCTCCCCCGCCGTCAGATCGCGGCGCAGCGCGCGCAGGAACGTCGACAGGGACGGGACCGGATCCAGCAGCGGCACCTGCGACAGGGCTGCCCCGCCCGGAACAGCCACCAGGTCCGGCGAGACGGACACGCCAGTACCGGACGTCTGCGCGCGTACGCCCCCTGCCTCGGCCGCGGCACGCTCCATGAGCTGGCGGTGGACCGCGGAGGCGTTGCCGTGCCAGTACGCCAGCAGCACCCGGATCTCCGCGGTGATCTCGAACCTGCTCGTGTGGCGGGCTCCGGGGTGCGCAGCCGCCGCCGGGCTCCGGGACGCCTCGGCCAGCCACCGCCACACCGTGCGCTCCGACGCCCCCAGGCACTCCCCCGCCAGCCGCACGTGCTGCCGCGAAAGACCGCCCCGGGCCCGCAGCGCCAGCAGGCGGCGCACCGCAGGCGCCCGCAGCGCAACCAGCGACTGCTTCCCGAGCACGCCGGCCGGATCCCCCGGCGGCGGCAGCCGCTGCCCTCCCGCGTCAACGCCGAGGCCGCCGTTGATGTCCTGCGGTCCGCTGTCCGTCATCGCGCCGCTTCCCCTCCTCGCCGAACGGAGTGAGGTTGTCTGCCGTCGGAATCGGTGCGTCCCGGGCGCGTGAGAGGGGCGGTCATGAGTACGGGCCGAGCCTGGCGCAGGCCTGGTCGATCGCGTCCCGATCCGCACCCGCACCGGGATCGCGGCCCCGGGCGGCGCAGACATGCGAGGTGATCTTCGCCCAGGTACGGAAGTTGCCGCGGGCGGTCTGCTCATCCGCCCGCCCCAGGTCGGCCGGGTCAGCGTCCTCCCACACCGGGTGGAACAGACCCAGCGTCCGCGGCACATCCTCCGTGTCGAGGCGGCTGACCTGGTGCCAGGTCAGGACCCTCGAGCGCATCGCCGCTGCCCGGGCCAGCGCCCGCTCACTGCCCGCCCCGCACAGCACCAGGGCAGCCGCACAGCCCGGCGAGTCCCACAGCTGCCGCAGATAGTCCAGCACCGGCGGCGACAGACGCTGCGCGTCATCCAGGAACAGCACACCCGGCTCGGCCAGCGCCTCCGCCAACGCCTGGTCGGCCGGTCCGGCCCGGTGCGTCAGGGACCCCGACGGCAGCCCCAGCGCCTCGCACAACGCGGCCCGCACCTGCGGCAGCCCAGGCCCGACCCCCACCACCGCCCGCCACACAGGCACCCGGCCCGGCAGCAGATGCAGAGCCTGCTCGACCGCGACCGTCTTCCCCAGCCCCGTATCCCCGTACACACAGCCGATCCCCCGCGCGGCGACCGTGTGCCCCACCGCCTCCATCACCCCGGCCACCTGCCGCGTGGACACCAGCCGCGCCCCCGGCGCGTACAGGCGCACCCCACCCGACACCCGGGTACGCGAAGCGGTCTTCACCGCGCCGGGCCGCTGTTCACCGCCCGTGCCGGACGGCATGGCATCCGGGCCATCCACGACCGGCGGACCGTTCGCACCCTCTGCGAAGCCGAGTTCGGCCAGCGCCCGGTCGTACCGGCTCGGCTCCACCCGGCCCGACGCCGCCCGGGCGACCTGAAGCACCCGGCCCGCCCGCAATTCGTCCTTGATCGCACGGTGCAGGGTCGCCAAGGACGGCACAAACTCCGTCCCCCAACGCTCCAGCACGCCCTCGTCCTGCGCCCGGAGCATCCTGCGGCGCAACTCGGCGACGTTCCCGCCCACCTGGGTCAGCACCTCCCACAAGGCGTCCCCCACCACGAACCCGCCCTGCCGTGGCCGCGCCTCCAGCCGCCCCTCGCGTCCCTCGGCCAGCCACCGCCATACCGTCCGCTCCGTCACGCCCGCCAAACCGGCCGCGATCCGCACGTGCAACGACGACAGACCGCCCTCACCCCGGTCCACCACGAGCAGCCGCCGCACCACCACAGCCCGCACCACCCGCCCGGCCTCCGCCGAACCAGGCGGACCCGGCGCCGTCTCCCCCACCGGGGTTCCCGAACCCGTCACAAGGCCAACCCCACCGCCCCGGCCACCCCCTCCACACGAAGACCGGCAAACCCAACACAGCCGGGCCGCGATCTGCTAGCCGCACCGTGACAGCCACCCGGTCACCCCATGACAGCAGCGGTCTCCCACCCGCGACCGCCGACCACCCGGCTAACCGCAGACAGCTGTCGAAGGTGGCTGCTGTGCAACGCCAAATCCTTTGCTGGCCGCCCGTATTGTGTGGTGAAGTGCTCCATGGGCTCCCGTACGAAGCGACGCGAAGCGCGCAACAAGAGACATCGCCGTTCCGTGCCGGAGACGCTGGTGCTCGATCCGCACGCGCAGGTCATAGCGGATTCCTTGACCACCATGACCACGCTCATGGCCTCCTTCACTGGCGACGACCCTGCATCTGAGGCTGACGTGGCCTTCGCCACGGCGATCGAGGAGTTCGTCGTGGAGGTGCGGCGTTTCGACGCGATGCGGCTTATCGAGGTGGCTCGTCAGCGATTCCTGTCGATGGCCCGCGAGGGCGAGATACCTGTCACTGCGGAAGCGGGCGCGGTCCACGTCGAACTGCTGGCGCTGATTGCTCTGACCGCCCGGCAGGAGGCAGGGACGACGGTCGGGCCCGAACCCGGATTTCAGGAGATGAGCCACTTCGTCTCCAGCGCGAAGGAAGAGCTGAGCAAGGTCCTCCACCTTGCTCAGCTGCGTTCATTCGCACGTGCTGACCCGACCGACAAGCTCGCCATGGTGTCTTTGCTCATTCGGGGCGCCGAAGTATGGATGCGCAATCCGTCATATCCGGAAATGGTACAGGAAACCGATCTGGCGCTCCTTGACGGCGTGGAGAGCGTCCGCGCAGCCCTGCAGGCGCAACTGGGCTTCGACGCCGGGGATGCAATAGCCGTCCTCAACGCCTGCCACGACCTGCAGCAGGACAGACTGAACGACCGTATTGAGGCGATGGGCAATGCGGTCCTGGACGCGATGGCGGCGGAGGACGAAGGCCGGGCGGACAGGCAACTGACGGAGCAGGCCATGCTCAGCGTCACGTCGATGTTCGAGCCACCTGCCGAGCAGGCCACTGTCACGATCGACGACATCGTTGCGCATACGAGCCTGCCGGAAGAATGTGTCCGGGCCGTTGTCGACCGGTTCCGCCTGGACCTGGGGACGGACAGTCCGATAGATGTCGTCGAGGCGTTCACCAGCGGAAGGAACCCGCTGCGAACACGGCCACTCATCGTGGGCGCAGACGGGCGTCTGATGCTGCCGCACCCGGCGTTGAACGTGTTCGCTGTGCGGGAGAACCTCGAGGAACACCTGAAGAAGACAGCTCCGGTGTGGAGCCAGTACGCCAAGCATCGCGGAGACCTTCTCGAATCCCGCACACACGCCGCGCTGGAGCGTGTCCTTCCCGGCGCTCGTTTCCGGGACGGACTGGAGTACTACCTACCCGCGAGCGATGATGAAGCTGAGGCCGCCGACCCGTCGAAGTACACCAAACGGGCCGAGGGCGACCACCTCATCGTCCTCGACGATGTCGCCATCATCGTGGAGGACAAGGCCGTCGCTTTGAGCGCCCTATCCCGCGGGGGCAAGGCGGCACGGATCCGTACCGACCTGACCGGCATCATCACCAAAGCAGCCGACCAGGCCGGGCGCATGCGCGACGCCATCGAGCGGGACGGCGGCCTCCGCACCAAGAACGAGGGATGGATCGACCTCAGCCAAATCCGTGAGATCCACACCATCGCCGTCAGTCTCGATGACCTATCAACGGTCCTGACTGCCACCGCCGAGCTGGTACGGGCCGGCCTGCTGGCCGAGGGCAACATTCCATGGACGGTATCTCTGCACGATCTCGAGCTGATCACCGAACTGGTGGCACGTCCGGCCGAGTTCCTGCTGTACCTGCGTCGGCGCCGCAACCCCGACGTCACCGTGATGTTCCACGCGCCCGACGAGATGGATCTGTTCCTGTACTTCTTCGAGGCGGGCCTTTGGGTGGAACCCGACCCGGTGCAGGTGCGTGCGGCGTTCCCCTTCCTGCCCGAGCCGGCCACAGCCGAACTGCGCCGCTACCGAACAAGAAGTCCTGCGTTCCTGACCAGCCGAACCGATGCGCTGGACCAGTGGTTCCACACCCAAGACCGCGACGGCGCACGCTCAGCACTGACGCCCAAGCCGGCGATGGTGCCATCACCGCTCGCGCCACTGGTCGACGAGTTGCAATCCCGCAATGTCACTGGATGGCTGAGCATCGGCGCCACGCTGCTGTCTGGGGCAACCGACGTGCAGCACAAATTCGCCCGCCACGGCAGCGAACTCCTCGACAGTCCGAGCTCCAAGGGCCGTAGCCTGACCGTGCCGCTCACGGCCAGCGTCGACCCGGCAGAGGGCTGGCTGTTCGTGTGGGCCACCCATCCGGCTGGAGCCGATTCCGAAGAGACGGACAGGAGGCTCCGCAACTACCTCCGAGCTAAGAAGCACCAACTCGGTCTGCCGCGAGGCGTCGTCTTCCTCTACGACCAATCAACCCGCAAGCTCCTCGATATTTGTTACGACGGGCACACCGGACCGCTTGATGCTGCTCAGACGGCCATCTTGTCGTCCTTGCGGCCGTCCTCAGAGCTTCATCGCTCGATCCACCCGAACGCCAAGCGGCCGCAAGGCGGCACGAGGAACGCAACACGGCACAAGCGGAAGCGATAGGAACAGCCCTCGCCAGAAGCCCCTCCGGCGACACCAGCGCCGCCGATCATGGGCCTACGCCACATCTCGACGCACTGCGGCGTCGGTGAGCAGCCGGATCCGTAGGACAGGCTTGTGCGCCTTCTGCGGCCCTCGACTTCGTCCACGAGCGCCTGAAAAGATCTCCGTCGCGGTATGCCGACAACATCGGCCTACGACAAACCCCGACAGGAACAGCCACCCCCACGACAGCGAACCTGCCCCACCCCAGCTGCTCAACGGCAGCCATCTGGTCACCTCATGACAGCAGACCAGCACACATCCACAGCGCATAACCAGGCAATCAACAACCGAACACCGCTGACGCACAACCCCTGCCACTAACACGCCCACTCACAGAGGCCATCGAGCGGGAGATCCTCGCCGGGTTCGAGATCGACGTCCTGGAGATCCGCGACCCCTCCCCCGTTTTCGGGGAATCGGAGGAGGCCCGGCGGGGCCGGCGCCTGGCCCTGTTGCAGACCGCCCTCCTGGAGCACGCCGCCGCGTACAACCTCCGTACGGTCATGACCTTCCACCAGAAGGTCGAAGAAGCCGCCGCGTTCGCGGACAAGCTCCCGGAGACCGCAGCCGCGCTGTACGTCAACGACGCATCTGACGCCGACCTGGCCGCCGCCGACAAGCTGCCGAAGTCCTCGATCGACGCGGAGTTCTACGAGCTGGAGGCCGGCCGCCACGTACCCCCGGACCGGGTGTGGTCGGCGTGGCTGTGCGGCGACCACCTCGTGTCCGAGCGCCGCGAGGTACTGCGCCAGTTCGCCAACGGCATCGACGCGGCCGGGCGCCGGGTGCACCGGGCGTTCCTCGCCAGCGTTCGCGTGCTCGGAGAGGGCGTGGACATCACCGGCGAGCGGGGCGTGGAGGCCGTGTGCTTCGCGGACACCCGCGGCTCGCAGGTGGAGATCGTGCAGAACATCGGCCGGGCTCTCCGGCTTAACAAGGACGGCTCCACCAAGGTCGCCCGCATCATCGTGCCGGTGTTCCTGGAGCCCGGTGAAGACCCGACCGACATGGTGGCCAGTGCCTCGTTCCGCCCCCTTGTAGCGGTCCTCCAGGGCCTGCGTTCGCATGACGAACGTATGGTCGAGCAGCTCGCTTCCCGGGCGCTCACGAGCGGGAAGCGCAAAGTCCACGTCCGGCGCGACGAGGACGGGCAGATCATCGGTGCCGGCGGCAAGAGCGACAGCGAGGACCAGGAGGACGACGACACCCAGGCCGCCGCCGAAGCCGCCCTCCTCCACTTCTCCAGCCCGCGCGACGCGGCAACCATCGCCGCCTTCCTCCGGACGCGGGTGTACCGGCCGGAGTCGCTGGTGTGGCTGGAGGGATACCAAGCCCTGATCCGATGGCGGGCGGAGAACGAGATCACCGGCGTCCACGCCGTCCCGTATGACGTCGAGGTCGAGGTGGGGGTGACGAAGGCGTTTCCTCTCGGCCGCTGGGTGCACCAGCAGCGGAAGGCGCTGCGGGCCGGTGAGCTGGAGGAGCGGCGCAAGACCCTGCTGGACGCCCCGGAGGCCGGGATGGTCTGGGAGCCGGGCGAGGAAGCGTGGGAGAACAAGCTCGCCGCGCTCCGGTCCTACCGGCGGGCCACCGGGCACCTCGCGCCGCGTCAGGACGCGGTATGGGGCGAGGGCGAGACAATGGTGCCGGTCGGCCAGCACATGGCCAACCTGCGCCGGAAGGGCGGCCTGGGCAAGGACACGGACCGGGCCGCCGTGCGCGCGAAGCAGCTGGCGGCGGTCGATGAGGACTGGGACTGCCCGTGGCCGCTGGACTGGCAGCGGCATCACCACGTACTCGCGGACCTCGTCGACGCTGACGGCGTTCTGCCGGCCATCGAACCGGGGGTGCTGTTCGAGGGCGACGACCTGGGCAAGTGGCTCCAGCGACAGAAGAACCCCGGCACCTGGGCGCAGCTGTCGACCAAGCAGCAGCAGCGACTGTCTCTGCTGGGCGTGCAGCCCGACCAGGCATCGCCCCCCGCCCCGGCAGCCGCTCGTACGACGAAGGGCCCGGGCAAGGCTCAGGCGGCGTTCCAGCGGGGCCTGGCGGCCCTCACGCAATGGGTGGAGCGGGAGGGCGTGGACCGGCCGGTGCCGAGGGGGCACAGCGAACAGATCGCGGTCGACGGCGAGGCGGAGCCGGTGGTCGTGAAGCTGGGCGTATGGATTTCGAACACAAAATCGAGGAGGGACCGGCTGGATGCCGAGCAGCTCGCCGCACTGCGGAAGCTGGGCATCGACTGGGCGTGAACCGGCTACTGTCCGAGTTCTGGGTCAGATTGCATGAGGTCCCAAACCACGGCTCGGGACCTCACTCCTCCTCTTGTGTAGTGGCTTCCGGGCCGGCCTCGTCTGCTCCGTCTTGCGGTGTTGCCAAGGCGTCAGGAATGAAATGCGAGTAGCTATCACGCAAGTGCTGAGTGACGCGGTCGTCGGTAGCCTCGTAGTTCAGCTGCTCCTGGAAGAAGCGCAGCTTTCTCTCTCCAGCGTCGAGGATCTCGCCCCAGCTCTTGACCCAGACTTCGTACTCTTCCTGCACGATGGCGAGACCTGCGGGACGGTCCTTCTGCCGGATGTCGCGAAGGATCTTGTCGGAGTAGTCATAGGTGACGAGGTAGAAGCGCCACTTGCAGCCAACTCCGCTGTACTGGGGATCGTCGATGATGGCTTGGGCGTAGCCCTTGATCTGCGCGAGTTCCTTCGGGCCAACTTTCACTGTGGGCCGCTTGAGCTCGATGACAAGGCGTTCGGTGGAGTTGTCGTCCCGGCGGCTACGGAACATCAGGATGTCGACCCGGCCGCTGCGCCCGTCCGGCTGGGTCACGGCCTCGAGTTCGTGTTCCAGGACGACGTCCTCACCGAGGTGGTCCTCCAGGTGGGCTTGCAGGACGTTGGTGAGCCCCATCTCGCTCCTGGTCATGTGCCAGTCCTCGCCGAACAGCCACAGGTTCTTGTTGACCATGGGATGGAGCTGGTCGACCTCGCGCAGGTTCTTGCGCAGGTCTTCGTCGGCGAGAATCTTGCGCAGTGCCTGGATGAAGTTCAAGCGGTTGGTGACCGTGGTGGCCGCGCCGATGACGTGTGTGAGATCGGTGCTGTCGAGCAGGTTCTTCAGGTGCCGGCGGTCATCGTCGCTGAGCGCCAGGACCTTCTCAAGAATGGTGTGGAGGTCGCCGGGGCTGCTCTCCAGGGCGGTACGGATGAGGTTGACGGATAGATTGCGCGCCGGCCCCCTAGTAGGCAGCGCATGGCGAGCTGCGGTGACGACGACATCGAAAGTCTGGCGCTCTATGGCGAGTGCGCCGGCGGCCGGCTGGTCGTCGTAGGGGTAGATGCCTTCAGTCTTGAGCTGCCGCACAACTTCTGCCGAGATCTGGGCCCCGCGAACCGCCAGGTGCTGCTGGACAGCCTTGACCGCTGCGTCCAGGAGTCCGGAGTGGGACAAGGTCAGGCCGTGCAGGTCATCGACCGATAGCCCATTGAACAGATTGGCACGCAGGTAAGGGGTGAAGCTGATGATGCCGTCGGACCAGTCGCTGCCATGCTCGCCCAGGGCGATACCGTCGGCATTGCAGAGGAGCATCTTGCGGTCGCCCATCCGCTTGTTCCACTCGACAAAGGTGACGACCGGAGGCGGGTCTTCACCTGCGTACTCCTCCGGCAGGTCCAACTGCAGGTCCACGGGTTCGCCCACGATGATGTCGCTGGGGTCGAGCCGTCTGCCGTCGAACGTGACCTGCACGTGCGGGTAGGCACGGAGGTAGAACGCCAGCTTCGCAGTGAGGTTCGCGGCGGCGTCGTCGCGTTCCAGACGGCTGAGCGGCTTGCCTTGGGGCACGGAGATCCGGACAGTCGTGCCGGGGCTTTCCCGGGGCGGCGCAGTCTCCTCCACCTGCCAAATGGTGGCGTGGTCAGCGTTGCCACGCGTCCGAACCCCGACTAGGGCGTCGTGGACTACAGCCGCCGACTCCCAGATGAGCTGGTCGCCCAGGGCGAAGGCGAAGAGGCGACCTTCACCGTTGCGGCCGTGCAGGATCCTCTCTCCGCCCTCGGTGTGTGTCCTGCTGGTCTTCCAAGTAGTGCCGTATGCCTGGAAGGCTGTACGTGCTCGATCGGGCGTCATCCCGTGACCGTTATCGGTCACCACGATGTCGGTGATCGCCTTCATATCGGATCGGCGCAGTTCGACGTGGACCTCGGTGGCGTTGGCGTCCAAGGCATTCCAGACCAGTTCGGCGACAGCCGTGATCTGAGGTTTCCTCTTGAAGTGGAGGATCTTGCGCTCGCCGACCGATAGCTCGAACTCCGTCAACGGCGGCCTGCTCTGCGTCGGCAGCTCAGTGCTGACCACGCCCACGCCAACTCCCCCGCGAGCAACGCCCTGTGTGTTCTGCTCCCCAGACATGCGGCGACCGTACCGGTTGCGCACAGTTCGGTACACATCGCCGCGTGTAAGTGGAGCTTGCCCGGACTCAGATCTGCCGTACGGCCGGAGGTTGCACAAAATCTCGGCCCTGATCCACTCCCTCGCTCATAGGCTCTACCACCATGTACTTCGCATTCATGGACGACAGCTCACGTAAGCAAAAGGACGTGCCGAGGCAGGATCTGGGGGCACTGCACGCCTACGGAGCGGTGATCTTCCCCCAAGAGTCGCTGCAGCCCTACCGCGAGGAGCTCGCCCAGCTGCGGCAGGATCTGGGTGTCCCGGCCGGGACCGAATTCAAGTGGTCGCCGGATGGGGGGCCTCTCCACAAGAAGTGGACCGAGTTGCATACCGCTCGGGTAAGGATGCTGGAAGCCGCCGCGTCACTCGGAGTCCGGGCCTGCGTCGTCGTATGTGCGCCCGAGCTGATGCCCGAGTGGTACTCCGAAAGCAAGTTGAAGAGCGAGATGCTGGAGTACCTCTACGAGCGGGTCACCTACATACTCGGTGAGAACCAGGGCGTCCTGATCGCCGATCAGCCGGGCGGCGGCCGAATAGACGAGACCCGCTGGCTGGCCGACGCACTGGCGTTGGATACCGATGGAACCCAGTACGTGAAGCCAGCGGACAAGCAGATCCTGCTGCCCATCATCACCACACGCTCCGACCACGTTGACCACCTACAGCTCGCGGACCTCGTAGCAGCCGCCACCACTGCCCTCATCGCTGGCGCCCCCGCAGCCGATCGCTACAAGGACCTCGTTTACAAGCTGCTCGCCAAGAACTACCGCGACTACGCGGGCGGGGCCGGCCTGAAGTTCATGCCCAGCGCCACGTACAACTCGAAAGCGCTGATGAACCTTGCCCACTGGGTGTTCGGCGAGGACGCGTACGTACTCCCTGACACCGCCAGCTCGGTGGGCACAGTGCTACCCCACGGCGGATGGCTCTTCGCGAGCAGCGGCGGTCTCCAAGCCCCGAACACCGCCGAGACACAACAGTGAGCTGTCCGAATTTCAGGTGCCGAGCTGGCAAGAGCGCCAACCTCGCCCATTGCGGCTGATCAGTCCAAGGTCTTCCAGTCGACCGAGCTGGTAGGCGCCGGAGCTGGTGCTGGACAGGCCGACCCGTGCTCCGATCTGCCTGATCGAGGGCCCCTCGCCGTGATCCGCGATCCAGTTTCTGATCACCGCGACTGACCTGCCGATCGGTCGGGGCGTCCATACTCATGCCGCCCTCGCTACGCGACGGTCACCGCGGGCCTGACGGCACAGCTCGGTCCGGTCCGCCAGCCTGCCGGACGGTCGGGTGTTCCAACAGGGGTGCCACCAATTGCGGGCGGGCAGGAGGAGCAGACGGTGGCGCAGTGCCTCCTGCACCGGAGACATCTGGGTGTAACAGTGCCCCAGTCACCCGCGCGCGGCATGGTGATCCGGTGCCACGCGCTACGTCGAAGCCTCCGAAGCCAACCGGCCTCGGAGGCTTCGGTGCGAGCAACACCTGAGTCGCGACCCAGCCGCGGACACCCCATGGAGTGGTAGCGCTGCTGGGGCTTGGCCGTTGAGGAGGCGGGCCCGGGTCAGGGGCGGCGGACAGCCCACCCTCCCCCGGGCCGGAACAGATGTGCCGTTTCTTCAGGTGAACCCGTGCCCGCGACCGGGTGACAGGGCATCATGACCGCCCATTCCGGCCGGGAGCGGCTGCTACACCACGTCCCGTGATGATCTCGCTGATGCGGCGCAGCCTGCCCGCGCTCGCCCTCGCCGTCCTGCCCCTGCTCGCCACGACCGGCCCGGCCGGCGCCCTGATGGCGCCCACCCCGGTGGACGAGCTGCCCTTCACCTCCTACGCCCCCGCCCAGCCTCCCGCCGGCGCACCCGGTGCCCGGATGGCGCTGCCGCTGTTCGACGCGATCGACCGACTCCCGGTCGCCGCAGAGCACCGCGCGGGCTACCAGCGGACCCTGTACAAGCACTGGAACCGCGGGCTGAACGCCACCGACGGCTGCGACACCCGCCGGGAAGTCATCCTCGCGGAAGCTGTCGACGCACCCGGGGTCGCGGCCGGCTGCAAACTGACCGGCGGGTCGTGGCGCAGCGCGTACGACAACCTGGTGGTCACGGACGCGGGCCGGCTCGATGTGGACCACTTCGTGCCGCTGGCCGAGGTGTTCGACTCCGAGCAGACGCCATGGAGCGCGGAGCGGCGTGAGGCGTACGCGAACGACCAGGACAGCCCCGACACGCTCATCGCGGTGTCCGCAGCTTCCAACCGGTCCAAGTCCGACAAGGACCCTGCGCAGTGGATGCCCACCGACGGGACCTACCACTGCACCTACGCCGCGACCTGGGTCGCAACGAAGCTCCGCTGGGATCTCGCCGTCGACGAGAACGAGCGCCAGGCCCTGCTCGGGGCCGCGGAAGACTGCGGCGACACGACCGTCACCTACGCACCCGCGCCGTAGATCCCAGCCTATGCGGCTTCCCGCCGGGCCGGAGGTGTTCATACGGCGGCGCCGGCCCCGGGCTATCGCCCCGGGGTCCGGAGCCGCCGTCGGTCAGGCGCTCCGGGCGTGAGCGCCTGCAGGAAGCGTTCGGTGTGATTCGTGTACTTGCTCAGCCCAGCAGTCCGGTCTGCGGCCGGCAGGCCTCGCACGGCTCGATGTCAGGGCCCGCCAGGGCCACCATGGCGTCCTCGCGGGACAACAGTCGCTGTCCGCCAGCCTGGTCGCCAACCACCTTGCGACACGGCAGCGGGCCTTCGTTCGTGCGGTGAGGTCAGGGAGTGGACCGACACGCGGCCGCGTTGACCAGGTGATGTTGCGTGCGCTGGGCCTGCAGGGGTGGGCCGGATCATGTGCCGGGCCTCCTACCTCACGTCGCTTTTGTCTGCGGGCGGTTCAGCGTGCGCGGCCTCGAGGGCGAGGGTCCTGCGGCGCAGGACGGTCATGACGGCGATCGCGGCGACGACGGCGAACGCGGTGGTGACGGTGAGGGTGGGCCCTTGGAATTCGAGGAGTACGCCTGCGGCGGCGCTGCCAGCGGCGAACCCTCCGTTGTTGGCCGTGGAGACCCAGGTGTTGGCCTCCGTTGGCGCCGTCTTCGATGTCGTGACCAGGTCGTTGACCAGTAGGTAGGCGGTGATGAACAGCGGGGCGAGGCACAGCCCCACGAGGAAGGCGAACACCCCGACCAGTACGGGACTCTCGGTCAGGCACAGCGGCAGCACCGTCAGGGTGAACCCGGTGACGAGCACGGCGAATCGCTGCACCGGTGTTGAGCGCCAGCTGATCCGCCCATAGGTGAGCCCGCCGACCGCGCTGCCCGCCGACAGCAGCGCCAGCAAAACCCCGCCGGCACTGGGCGAACCCGCCTGGTCGGCGATGAACGGCAGCGCGACCTGGAGCACCCCGATGACCAGGCCCACCCCCGCGAAGGACATCACGATCGTGCGCATCCCCGGCAGTGCCATCGGCCGGCCGGTCGGCCGGTCCTCATCGAGCTCGTCCGAGGCAAGGGCAGCGGCGGTCGCTGCTGATAGCACGAAGCAGACCGTGCCGGCCGCGACCAGCGCCATGACCGCGATCATCGACGCGAGTGGTGCCGCGACCGCGATAAGACCGCCCGCCAGCAGGGGTCCGATGGTGAACACCACTTCCTCGGTGACCGAGTCGAGGGCGTAGGCAGTGGGCAGGAGGGGCTGGCGGGCTTTCAGGATCTTCGCCCACAGGACACGCATAGTCGGCCCGAGCGGCGGTGCGAACATTCCCGCGACCGCAGCAGCGCCAAGGAGCGCTCCGGTGGGTGCCCCCGTCTCGGCCAGCGTGATCAGTACGGCGAGCCCTAACAGGTAGGGGGCGGTCAGCCAGATCAGTCCGGTACGCGGGCCCTTGCGGTCGATCAGCCGGGCGCGGGCGGGCGCGAACAGGGTAAGCGTGGCCGACAGCGCACCGGAGGTGAGCCCGGCAACGGCGAAGGATCCCGTCGCACTGCGGACCGACAGCAACAGCGACAGCGGCAGCACAGCGAAGGACATGCGGGCCAGGCAGCTACCGAGGAGCGGCATGCGGGCCTCGCGCACGGCCAGCACCGCGAGGTAGGTCGGTTTCGTGTCGACGTACGTGGTCATGCCACCACCGTTTCTCTAGGTGCGACCGTCGGATTTCACGCCCACATCAGGAGTGCCATGACGGGCCATTCGCCGCGCAGGCCACTCACTTGGACGGGACGCCCCTGCCCGTCCCGGCAGGGGCGAGTCAGCGCAGGAAACCGAAGAGGCCGTTCCCCCTGGCCTCTTCCCGGCCTTCCCCCTCCTCCTCAGCGGCCCGGGCCGCGGCGTCCTCCTGCTCACGCCTTCTGATGCTGGTGCAGACACTGCAGTCACTGCCCGGGGGCCGGGGCTCCCAGCCGTCGTCGGGCCAGACATCGCGGCCGCAGGTCGGGCACGGCCACCCGGCCGCCTTCCGCCGGCGCTCAGCCTCTTCCTCCTCCTGGCGCTCACGTTCCTCCTGGGACGTTGCACTCGAGGCGGCGTTGTTCTTCGCGGGTGTGGTGGGCGCGGGAGTCGTCGGGGTTGTCGAGAGCGTGCTCAAGGCTTTCGAAGGCGGGGTGTCCGAGAGTGTCGAAGGCGGGGTGCCCGAAGCGCCAACAGACCGGGCCGTGGGGTCCGTGCTGCTGGAGGAGGCGGGTCAGTTCCCGCTACGGGCACGGCCTGCCTTCGCCCTGGTGCTTGCGGACAGAATGCTTTTCATGCGCTGGGCGGGGGTGCGCGTGGGTCTTCGTGGCGGTGGAAGGGGCAAGGGGATGGGCTGGGGCGGGGGGCGGGTCTTACGCGACCGCAATGTGGTGCTCTACCTGAGCGGTGTGGTGGTTTCGGGCTTCGGTAGCTCGGCTATGGCCCTGACAGCCGGTGTGTGGACCAAATCGCTCACCGGATCGGACAGTCTGGCTGCCCTGACGACCTTCTGCGTATGGGCACCCATTCTGTTCGGCCCGCTGATCGGCACACTGGCCGACCGGGCGCGCCGGCGGCCGTTGCTGATCTGGACCAATCTCGGCATGGCCGCTGTGCTGCTGCCGCTTCTAGCCGTGCGTTCCAGCGACCGGATCTGGATTCTGTTTGCTGTACTGATCGTGTACGGCACCAGCTCGGTGCTGCTGGATGCGGCGGAGGCCGCACTGGTAGCGACCGCTGTACCGGAGACACTGCGCGGCGACTTCAACGGCCTGCGGATGACGGCGAACGAGGGCATGAAACTGGTCGCCCCGCTTCTGGGCGCGCTTCTGTTCGTTCAGTTCGGCGGCACCGCAGTGGCCCTGCTGGACGCGGTCACCTTCGTGCTTGCCGCGATAGCTTTCGCCCTCATACGCGTGTCGGAACCCGCGCCCCGCCCGGCTGAAGTCCAACGATGGAGCGCCCAGGCCGCCGAGGGAATCCGATATCTGCGACACCACCCGGTTCTGTGGCGGCTGGTGCTGGCCGGGGCCGCGACCATGGGCGTGGCCGGGCTGAACGGAGCGTCGGTCTATGCGGTGGTCGATACCGGTCTTCACCGTTCGCCCGCCTTCGCTGGGGTCCTCTACGCCGCGCAGGGCATCGGCTCCGTGGTCATCGGGCTGTTCGCCGGTGCTCTGCTGCGGCGGATGCCCGAACGGGTCTTCGCCGCAGCCGGGATCATGCTGTTCGCAGTGGGCGTCGCCCTGCGCGTCATCCCCTCGGAGCCAGTTGTTCTGCTTGCCAGCGCGATGATCGGCGCGGGGCTGCCCTGCGTGCTGATCGCAGCTCTGACGGCCGTCCAACGCGAGTCCCCGGACAATCTTCTGGGCAGAGTGGCGGCCACCGCCAACACCCTCCTCTATGCCCCCAATGCCGTTGCCCTGGCTGCCGGAGCGGGTCTGCTTGTGCTCGTGGACTACCGCGTCCTGCTACTCGTTGCCGGGGCCGCAGCAGCCACCGCCGCGATCGGCTGCCTCCTTGGTAGCAGTGGGCGGACACCGGTAGCAGCCCCCGACCTCGGAGAATCAGATCGCGTCGAGGACCGGGACAGCGATGACGTCACCAGCTGACGGGTGTCGACAGCTTTCTCGGCGAGGCTGGTGGTGGGAAACGATCTCTGACCATCTGGGAAGCGATCTTCGGGCTGCTTCTTCGATGCTGGTCAGACCCACTCGTGAACACCCCTGATCCCGGAGCAGCAGAATCGGGGCGTCGGCACAGCCGCGATACGGGAGGGCAAAGGCTCATGGGGGTGCAGGACGTGTGGGTACGGGCGCAGAGCATCGTCTCCGGCAGCCGGACCGGGCGGGCGGACACGATCGTGCAGGTCAAGTGGGGGCGTCAGTCCTCCCAGTAGCTCACGCTCATCGTCAAGGGCGGCGGAGGGGTCCACCACCAGGTGCGTCCCTACGGATCGGGCGCAGAGCCGCTCACGGAGGAGAACGGCACCGCGCTGGCCGACGGTCTGCTGTCCGCCATGGCCAAGCTCGCCGACACGATGCACACCCGCCCCCTTGACCGAAACATAGGGGCACCCCCCGGGCAGGGCTCAGTGGCGGAAGCGATCCTTCGCACCCTCCTTGGTCGCCCGGGCCTTCCCCCGTGCCTCCAGAGCGGCCCCCTTGACTGCGGTGGTGTTCTTACCCATCGCGTAGGCCAACTTCCTCACAGCCTTCCCGACAACCTGCTCGGTCGTGGCCTTCGCCTTCTCTCCGGCGCTCATGTCAGCCCTTTCGCCGATGCTCTGCGATACGCCTGCCCCGTTGACGGGTAGATGCGTGTGTCGTGAGATCACTAACCTGGCCTTGCGGCGAGCCGCTGGACCGGCGACCCCGCTCGAAATGATCTTGATCCCCGTCCCGCCGCCCTTGCATAGCCGTTCAACGTCCTTCCCCGCGGCACAAACGGTCGCTCCCCTCGAAACCTTGCGTCCTCACCCGCAGGGTTTCGATGCCGTACGGCGACTGGTCGTCGCCAAACTTGTAGGCAAAATGTACTATTTATAACCATACTAAATATATCGAATACAATTCGAATAAGAGGTGCAGGATTTCTCGTCGAAGGGCCACTCGCTCTCCGCCGACGGCATCACTAAAGATCGTTTTGACGGCATCACGATGTGACCGTGCGGTGCGGAAGACGTGGGCTTCGCTCCGGAGCCGATGACGGTCTGGAACAGAAGACGAGATCACGGTTGGCGACGCGAAGCCGGCCCCATCAGGAGGACGAATGGGGAAGAGCGGCAGCCGGTCCGGTGGAAGGGAGTGGACCGCTGCTTGAGCGAAGGAGCATGTGATGAGTAGAGCTATGGTCGGCTTGATGGCCGGAATGGCGCTGGGTTTCGCCGCGTACTTCGGAGATTTCTGGGCGTTCCTGCTCGTGCTGGGGCTTGGTGTCGTCGGTCTTGTGGTCGGGCGTTTGCTGGAAGGCGATTACGGACCGGGGGACTTCGTCCGCCGCCGAGACCGACAGGAGCGGATCCGCGACGACCGCCGACGGACGCGGGGAGACTGGCGGTCCTGACCCAGAAAGTTCCCCAGCGAGGGCGCGTGCGATCAGTTGAATAGAGGTGATCGTCACCGGCAGCGTTGTGGGTCCGGAGCGAGCGACTGGGGGTCGCGGGCCATCACTGCGTGGCGTGGCCTACGCAGCGGGCGTAGCGTGGGGCGGGGGCGAGATACGGCACGCGGGGGTCTGCGTGCAGCAATCCGATTCCGCCGGGAGGTCACGGCATGGGACGGGGTATCCGCAACACCATTGGACTGATCTTGGCGGTCATCGGCGCTGCTGCAGCGCTCTGGGCGCCCTTCCGTAGTTGGTACAGCGGTCGGCTGGGTGAGGACTTCCGGGTCGGGGAACTCTTTACCGGAGCCGGGGTGACGGACGCCGGCGCGGGCCTGTTCGCGTCCATGTTCTTGCCTCTCCTGGTCGCCGCGGTCCTCACGCTTCTCGGCGTGGTGTTCCGATCGAGATTGCTGGTTCTTGTCGCCGGAGTCATCACCCTCGGGTTCGCCATCCTGTGGATGATCCGACAGGGTCAGGCACAGGGCGGCCTGACTGTCTCCGGGGAGAGCAACGGGCTCGGCATCGGAATAGGACTCGCCCTTCTCGGCGGTGTCCTGATGCTGATCGGATCGGCCATCATGGAGGGCCGCGAGCGCCGGGCCGTTCGTCAGGAGCGCCACGGGCAACAACAGCAGGAGCGCGACGCGGTGTACGACGACGACCGGGATCGCCGCGGCGTCGAGGCCGATCGCCCATATGGCGTGGCGGCCCGGGACCGGAGCATGCCTGACTCAACTGGGCGGGGCAACGCCGAGGATATGCGGCCCGTGGACACGTCCTCTGCCGGACAAGACACAACTGGCACGGGCACGCCGCGGGGGTTTGCCCGGAAACCGCAGCAGCAATCATCGGCGCCGCTCGGCCGGCCGGTCCCGGCCAGGGAGGCGGACGGCGAAGCTCGCGGGCACGGTGATCGCGACCGCACCCAGTACGAGGAGAATGACGATGCCAGGGGCGGCTCCCACCCCGCCGACGAGCACCGCTCGGGCCGAGGGTCCACGTACCGCGGGGACCAGTTCTGAGGGTTGCCGGTCCCGGCCGGAATTTAGGCAGAGGGCCTGCGCGAGGTCGGAGGGACTGGTGCCAGTCCCTCGAGGCGGGGAGCCGCACGCGGACTCCTTAGCCCTGGACGAGGTCGGTGCATCCTGCTTTCCGGCTGCGGGACGGGACGCACGACTCGCCCACTACGGCCGTGCTGGGCATCGCCCGCAGCATCATCCGCTTCATCAAGAACGTCATCCCCGACCCGATGACCACTGAGACACCCACGCCACCCTGGAGACCATGCGCGACGGACAATTGGAGTGTGCCCGCACCGTGCAGTTCATGACCGCGCGCCTGCAGCCACTCCGATGCGTGGCGAACACGCGGTCAGCACCGTGGAGTTGTAGCGGTTGTCCCTGCCCCGCGACCCCGGCGATGTCGCCCACTTCCTGCGCACCCGCATCCTGCACCCCGGCTCCGAGGTTTAGCTGAGCGGCTACAACGCCCTGCACACATGGGTGCAGGAAACCGGCGACGCCCAGGTACCGCAGACGGAGTCGCGGAACGCGAGAACGGCATCGCGTATGCACTGAACTCATGGGTCAGCGAGCAACGCCGCGCCTGCCGGCTCGGCACGCTCAGGGCACTGGCAACGCCACTACGCAACCGCCCGCATCCGGCCCCACAACACGATGGTCCGTGCCCACCGGGGGGTGGTGGACACGGACCATCGTGTTCGGTTCATGAGCGGAACCACTTTCAGGCTGCGCGCCCCAGGCGGTCTCCGCAACTGGTGCTGCCGCCGGTGGTGTGGTGAGGTGCCGGATCGGAAACTCACCACGTTTCCGTGCGGGACGAGGGGCTGGTCAGCCCACGGTTTCAAATTCCGGCCCATGTTCAAGCCCCGGCGCCGATGGGGTGGCACAGCGGTCTTTCACATTCCCGACTCACCCGCCTGAGCCTCACCGCTTGTGAGACACGCTCAAACGCCCTGGTTTTCGGGGTGGTCGCATCGGTCAACGGGAAACCTGCTCATCGACGAGGCTCCAGTGGCATGTTGCCCGTGTGCGGTAAAAGTGGTGAGGGGTCATTGAAAGGGTGGCGCAAGCATGCGGGTCACTGCAGCGGCGAGGACTGAGGCCTGGGCACGGCCCAGCAGAGTTCTGAGACTGCCCGGTGTCTACCGGGCGCAGGCAGATAGTTCTTTCCTCGCGGCCGCTATGCGACGTGAGGGCATCGGGTCGGGCATGGAGGTGCTGGATCTGTGCACGGGCAGCGGGTCCGTGGCTCTGCACGCAGCCCGTCTCGGTGCGCAGGTCACCGCGGTAGATATCAGCCGCCGGGCGGTGATCTCCGCTCGTGTGAACGCTTCGGTCGCCGGGCTCCAGGTCGCCGTTCGAAGAGGCGACCTTTTCTCGGCGTATCCCGGCCGTCGCTTCGACGCTGTCGTCAGCAACCCGCCCTACGTTCCCTCACCTGATCCGCGAGTACCTCGGCGGGGGGCGAGCAGAGCGTGGAACGCGGGCTGCGACGGCCGTGCTCTGCTTGACCGGATTTGCGATGCCGCCCCGGCTGCCCTCCGGCCTGGAGGCCTTCTGCTGCTGGTGCACTCGGAACTCAACCGCCCTGAGGAGACTGTGCGTCAACTTGTCATGGGTGGGCTGAAGGCTTCAGTCATCGACCATGCCTCCGTCCCCTTCGGGCCGATTATGCGGACACGGATGAACTGGTTGAAGGAACGGGGCCTGGTCTCTGCAGCCGAGCGTAGGCGTGAAAGGCTCGTCATCATCCGTGCAGACAAGCTCTGAGCTCGTCTTCGCTGGAGCAGGGCGCCACCGGGAGGTCGCCGGGTGGCCCCGTGATGCCGACTACTCCAGTTCCGGGGGCGCCGAAGAGTAGCGAACACCCGCGCGGAAACGATTGCCCGATGACAACTGATGAACCCCCACACCCGGTCCACGGTGTGCTCGTGCTCTCCCCCACCGGTGAGCTCGACATGGACTCCCTGCTGCCGTGGAGGCTGAAATTCGATGCTGCTGTCGCTCAGCACGCCGGCGTCGTCCTGGATGCAAGCAGCATCACCTTCGGCGACTCCACGTTCCTCAGGCGCGCCATCTGCCGCCGCACCGACCTGCGCATCACTACGTCGTCGCCCGCCATCAGCCGACTGTTCCGCAGCATCGGCAGCTGCGGATCTGCCCCACCCTCAACCACACCTCAGAGGTCCAGAAACATCAGAAAACGTCCTGGCGCGGCACCATTACAAAATCGGCGCGGGGCGGGAAAGTGGGAGCCAGCTGTGCCAATCCTTTCGTCCCTGGCGCAGTCCTCCGCGGTCTCTCCGGGCGGTGTTCGCACCACTGCCCGGAAGCCGCGGTGGCCGTGGCAGGCCAGGGAATGACCGGCGAAGTCACTCCCTGACCTGCCATCTGGCCCGCCCTGAACGCACCCGGCAGGCCGGGGAAGAACCCCTTCACTGAGGTACGTCCCATCGACCTGCCGTGGCGGCTACAGGGGAAGTGGTCTGGAACACCGGTCCGGTAGCCATGAGCTGACGCCGTTCCTGACCGCACGGCGCAGCTCTGGTTCAAATCTCGCACTCTCGCTGGGAGGTGCTTCGGTGCCACGCGGGAAGGTGGGCCGGGATCACCTCATCGGCTGCCCGCGGTCCGCGCAGGAAGCCGACGACTTCCTCTTGGCGCCTCTTCCTGGCCTTCTGCTTCTTCGGCGGGGTAGGCGTGTCGTGCCCGGATGGCAGGACCGCAAGTGGGACATACTGTCGGCAACCGCCATTTACTCGGTTGGCAGAGACCAGCGTGGTGCGGTGTTCGCCCCACGGCCCGCGCCCGCTGTACCGGCCGGCGGCCTCGAAGCCTGCCCGGCCACTGAGGCTGCCGGACCGGCGGGTCTTGTTGGTCCCCCTTCCGGCCCGGCAGCCTCCCGCCGCAACGAACGAGGCCGTGGCG
Source organism: Streptomyces sp. NPDC001822 (assembly GCF_042892135.1). Lineage (NCBI taxonomy): Bacteria > Bacillati > Actinomycetota > Actinomycetes > Kitasatosporales > Streptomycetaceae > Streptomyces > Streptomyces sp. NPDC001822. Next base: position 74,847 of record NZ_JBIATW010000020.1, on the reverse strand, counting down.
TCGTTGACCTGGTCGTGGGTGGGTACACCTGTGCGCCCCGACGATGAACGGGTGGACCGACGGCCGGCTCGTGACGGAAGCCGGATAGACGGTCCATCGCCGCATCGTCGGGGCCGTGCCCAATGAGAAACAGCTCTCAGCATGGACGTGGTGATCTGGCTGTCCGGCATTCTCGACCCTGTGGCGGAGCCGAAACGCCGCACAGGGCGGCGACTGCCTGTCGGCTGATCAGGCGCCCGCAAGTAGGTGCACGGTACGGACGCCCTGTGAGGCATTAGCGTTCCGCCGCCCGCCCGGCTGAGCCCCGAGCAGCCCAGCCGGAGGGGAAAGGGACCTCGGCAGGTGCTACTTACTTGTCGCCCTCGGAGTAGCCGTAGTCGTCACCCTTGTCGTCCTCGTGGCCCTTGCCGTCGTCGTGGCCCTTGCCGTCGTCGTAGCCGTCGTGGCCCTTGCCGTCGTCGTGGCCCTTGCCGGCGTCGTAGCGGTCGTAGCCGCCGTTGATGCAGGTGTTCCCGAAGGTCGGGTTCAGCAGACCGATGACGTTCACGGAGTTGCCGCACGCGTTGATCGGCACGTGGATCGGGACCTGGACGACGTTGCCGGACAGAACGCCCGGGGAGCCGTAGGCAAACCCCTGCGCGCCGGCGTCGGCACTGGCCGCGCCCGCGCCTGCGAACACCAGGGCGCCTGCGGCAGCGGTCAGAACTGCCGCGCTTCCGAACTTGAACATGAAGTCTCCCGCAAAAGGTGAGTGCCGCCGCCTAGATGCGACAGCCTTCTTTCACCATGCGGTTTCATCTCCCTCGAGCCCATCGACGCGCCCACCCATCGCCACGAGTCCCCTGAACGGCCTCGCTCAAAACGTGGTTGGACGAAGCCAGGCGTGTATGCCGCAGCCCACGGCATCGTCACAGCGGGGAGGCAGAGACTGCTCCGCAGGCACAGTGGCGTCCTGAACCACGGAGAGCGGCAGCAGTGCTTCCCAGCCGTGCAGCCTTATGGCGATAAACGCCGTCCCATCGCTGCGGACCTCCAGGCCCCGGACGTCGGTGGGCTCCCAGCCAGTGCCGTTGTCATCCATGCCTCATACTGACGCCCGGATCGCCCACGTCGGCCGTGACACGGCCGCGACCCTCTCCAGCCCAAGCGCGCAGCAACGAAATGAATGTCGGCCGTGCATTTGGCGCATGGGCCGAGCAGGAGTTGCACCTTCTGCATGCTGTGAGCGGGCTCCGGCCTCTGCGCAAGTTCGAAGCAGTGGTCAAGACTCTGGCACCACGCCTGGGCCGGTGCGGCAAAACCAGACCTGGAGTCCCGCGCGCCTCTCCGCCACGGGGCCGATCGGAGTGAGAAGGTGACGTCAGTTACCACCCAGTCCTGCCTACCGCTGGACAGTGCTGACAAGCTGCGACCTCCGGGACGGGAACCCTTTCACCTCCCGGAAGTCGCGGCAGCACAAAGAGGTCGGCGACGACCGCCCTCACCCGGCTCATTCGCCTGACACGCCCCGACACCGCGGGCAGGACGCAGGTCACGGCAGGGCTGAGCATGCCCGTGCTTGTCAGAGTGGGAAAACCCACCCCCTGCCGCCGGGATCAGCACGGTCGCGATGCCGCTCCCGCCCAAACCGTCTGCGGTGTGGAATCAAGTGTGGTCAGCCCACCGCCACTTTCCAACCGGCGTAGGCGTCTCCTCGTAAGCACCAGTCCAAGTGGCGCAGCGAATGCGGGGCACTGACGGTTGTTCACGTTGCCGTTGTGGACGCACAAGCCGACAACTCGTCAGCTGACACAGCCGCGACGAAAGGATTCAACGATGCGCTCTGCTCGCATTCTCCTCGCCACGGCCACCGCCACGGCCGCCCTCGCGATCGCCGCACCCGGCGCCTGGGCCGGCGACTCGGACAAGGACGACTCCTCGTACAGCAGCGAGCACCACGACTACGACAAGGGCGGGAAGTACGACGAGCCCCGCGGTGGGATGCACACCGGCGGCGGCGCCCTCGCGGCCGTCAACGAGGACGACTGGTCCAAGGACAAGGACGACGAGTCGAAGAAGGACGGCTACGAGAAGGACCACGACAAGGACGGGGAGTACGACGAGCCCCGCGGCGGCATGCACACCGGCGGCGGCGCCCTCGCTGCCCTGAACGAGGACGACTGGTCCAAGGACAAGGACAACGAGTCCAAGGACGACGAGTCGAAGAAGGACGGCTACGAGAAGGATCACGACAAGGATGGCTATGAGGAGTCGGGCGGCTACGGGCACGAGAAGCCCCGCGGCGGTATGGACACCGGTGGCGGCGGGGTGGCTACGTCTGCCAGCGGGATGGCGGCCGGGAGTGTGCTGCTGCTCGGCGGCCTTGGAGCCGGCGCCTACATGCTGCGCCGCCGCGGCATGAACGCCCCCACGGCCTGACCAGGACAGTGCGCGCACACATAGCGAGGTTGTGACCGCCTCCGGCTCCGAGGCGGCCACAACCTCCATGGATTACAGCGCCCACACATCAAGACTGAGAGGAGGGTTCGTGCTCCCACGGTTGCCTGGCCTGCGGAAATACTGGACCAGCCGGGTCTCCCATGGTGTCGGACTGGTACTGCTGTGGCCCGTAGCGCTCGCGGTTGTGCTGGTCAGCCTGATCACCAGCCTTTCGCCCCAGACCGTCTCGGCGCCCGCCCCGCTGCCCAGCCAGGCCCACTCCCCCGCCCTGCCACACACCTCACCGAGCCCACGACCGCCGGTGGAGCTGTCGATGCTGCGCGCGGAGCCCCTCCGTCTGCAGATTCCTCAGCTGCAGATCGACGCGCCCTTCACCGACCTCGAGATCGGCTCATCGGGGGCTCTGGACGCGCCACCCGCCGACGACGTGAACCTCGTGGGCTGGTTCGCGGATGGCCCTTCACCGGGAGAGCGCGGTACCTCAGTCGTGGCCGGCCACGTCGACACGGCCACCTCCCCCGCGGTTTTCGCCGAACTCAGCGAGCTGGACACCAACAGCCGCTTCAACATCCACCGCGACGACGGAACCACCGCCACCTTCCGCGTGGACAGCGTCGAGACCTTCCCCAAGGACGACTTCCCCAACGACCGCGTCTACAAGAACACCCCCGACGCGCAGATCCGCCTCATCACCTGCGCCGGCGACTACGACCGAAGCGCCAAGGACTACACCGAAAACCTCGTCGTCTTCGCCCACCTCGCCGCCACCTCCTAGACCTCCACGTCCGGGACCTCTACACGCTGCTGTCCACCGGAAGCGGCCGCGGCGAGGGCCACCACTGAAACGGACCTACCAGCTGAAAGGCGGCAGAGGGCCGGTCCGGTCGCCGCGTCAAAGCTGTAGTAGTGATTACCGCCTCGCAACCGTGACTCCGAGGGCACTGAACCGTTGGTCCTGACGGTGCGCGAATCCACCTCCCCGGACCCGCAGCGCCATGTGGGGCCCTACGCCGCTGCCGGCCAAGGGCCCCACGCCGTGCCCCTCAGGATGGCCTTGGTCGACAAACCCGTGGCACAGGAAACGCACGAATGCCGTCCGTAACGTGCTGTGATCGCATAATTATGTTTACGTCACAGGGTGCCTGGCGTTCGGTCCGGGCGTGGATCCCTGGAGCAGCACATGCGTACAGCCATACTCGCCCCTGCCCTGGCGCTCGCCCTGGCTGGGACCGCCGTGTCCGTGGCGGCGGCGGACGAGGACACCTCGGAGGGTCTCCGGGCCGTGGGGCTCACCGTCGACCAGCGGCTCGTCAGCTTCTCCGTCGACGCACCCTCCTCGACACGTTCGCGCGGCCAGGTACGCGGCCTCCAAGGCGACCGCAAGCTGGTCGGAATCGACTTCCGGGTCCAGAACGGCAAGCTGTACGGGGTCGGCGACAGGGGCGGCATCTACACCCTCAGCAACGACGCGAGGGCCAGGAAAGTCTCTCAGCTGACGGTGGCGTTGCAGGGCAAGGACTTCGGCGTCGACTTCAACCCGGCCGCCAACCGGCTGCGCGTCATCAGCGACACCGGCCAGAACCTGCGCCACAACATCGACGACCCCGCCGCCCCGCGCACCACCACAGTCGACGGCACACTGACCAACCCCGCAGTACCGCCGTCGACGACGCCCACCACCGCGCTCGGCGTCACCGGCGCCGCCTACACCAACAACGATCTCAACACCGCGACCGCGACGACGCTGTTCGACATCGACACCACCAACGACCGCGTCTCCCTGCAGTCCCCCGCCAACGCCGGCACCCTCGCCCCCACAGGCAGCCTCGGCGTCAACGCCGGGCCCTCCGCCGGCTTCGACATCTACTACACACCCAAAACCGGCACCAACCAAGGCTTCGCCGCCCTGAAGACCAACGGTACCTACGGCTTCTACCGCGTCAACGTCCTCAACGGCACGGCCAAGCGCCTCGGTACCTTTCCCAGCGGCCGGCAGGTCTTCGACGTCGCCCTGCCCCTGGACCAGGGCCGGCCCACACCCCGGGGTGGCATGGACACCGGCGGCGGCATGATCGGCAGCCTCAAGTAGCAGCGGATGTGACCCGGCTCGCTTGGCCGATGGCGTGAGCCTGAGGCGTAGCGCAGGGCGAGTTCGTCACGGCGGATCTGCCCTAGCCGGGCTTGGGGTCGAGGGCGGTGCGCTTCCCGGCTGCACCCCAGCACCAAGCTTGATGTGCGCCCGATGCTAGCGCCGTGCTCGCTGACGTGGTCGAGCTGGCCCGTATGCGCTACCCGACCTCTTACCGGGCGGTATCCACCGTTTGGCTGGCCATATGAAGTCCGGCCGCAGGCACGGTGTCTACATTGGTGAGGCGGCCCCAGCCTTTCGGCCGTGTGATCAGTGCCGTGCGCCGCGGCCTGGCCTGTCGCGGTGCCCGTACCGTCGAGAAGTCAGCGAGGACCCCGGGTGCGTTCCGTCGACCGCGGAGAGGACGTCCGGCACCAGCCCGACCTGGACCAGCTGATGGTCTCCGCCGCCGCGGGCAACCGGGACGACTTCGCGAAGGTGTACGACACCGTCGCCGGTCCGGTCACGGGCCTGGTGCGCCGGGTCCTGCGGGACTCCGCGCAGTCGGAGGAGGTCACCCAGGACGTGCTGCTGGAGGTGTGGCGCACCTCCAAGCGCTTCCGGCCCGAACGCGGCAGCGCGATGACGTGGATCATGACCCTGGCCCACCGGCGGGCCGTCGACCGGGTGCGCGCCTCGCAGGCGAGCCAGGACCGCGAGCGCAGAGCCGCGGCCCTGGTCACGGCCACCCCCTTCGACGAGGTGAGCGAGCAGGTGGAGGCCCGCATGGAGTGGCAGCGGGTGCGCCGCTGCATCCGCGGACTCACCGACATCCAGCGCGAGTCGGTCGTCCTCGCCTACTACGGAGGGTTCACCTACAAGGAGATCGCCCAGTTGCTCTCCGTGCCGCTGGGCACGGTCAAGACCCGCCTGCGAGACGGAATGATCCGGCTTCGCGACTGCCTGGGAGCGAGGGCGTGACCAACGGCCTGTCCCCACATCTTCTCGGGCGCCCACGCCCCGCTCCAGCACACCGTGCCGGAACAGGGGCAGGGGCCGTAACCGGCCCTTCGCTATGACCAGCAGCATCGAGCCCTACCTCCGGCGTTGCTCCAGAGCATTCCTCAGCCTGGTGCGGTAGCAATGAAGGCGCGGCCACGGATGGCCGATACGGATGTGAATGCCAAGGTGATGACACGCAGATGACTTCGCCCCCACTGTCGCCCGTCCCCGCCGGTGAGGCATCTCCCGCCCCTCCCGAAACGGCAACGCACCGCGGACGCAGTCACCCCGGGAGTTGCTGCGCTACCGGCTGTGGTGTCACCGCAGACACCGCCGCCTGCGCATGGCCCCCCGCCCGCAGCTACGTACTCGTTGTCGACGACGACCCCACAGTCGCGGAGACAGTTACGGAACACTTGACACGTGCCGGGTATGAAGTGGCACTGGCAGCGACCGGGCCGGCCGCGCTTGCTCAGTACGCCGCTCGCCGCCCGGCTCTGGCCGTCCTGGATCCTCTGCTCCCGGGCCTGGACGGATTCGAGGTCTGCCGCCTCATACGGCAGCACGGGCCACCGTTGCCTATCATCATGCTGACAGCGCTCGACACCGAAAGTGACCGCCTCCGTGGCCTCGAGGCGGGGGCCGATGACTACGTGACCAAGCCGTTCAGCCCCCGCGAACTCGTTCTGCGCGTCAATGCCGTTCTACGCCGCGTGGGAGCGGCTGCAACATCCCCGAGACGCCCCGCACTTCTCTCAACAGGGGAGCTCGTCCTCGATCCCACGGCCAGACACGCAACGCTGCGGGGCCATGCCCTGACCCTCACCGCACGAGAATTCGATCTACTGGAATTCCTCGTACGCCACCCAGGACAGGCATTCACGCGACAGGAGCTGATGTGCGGGGTCTGGGGCTGGACTTTCGGAGACCTATCGACCGTGACCGTCCATATCCGCCGCCTCCGCGGGAAGGTAGAGTCCGATCCGGCCCACCCCGAATTGATCCGCACGATCTGGGGCGTCGGCTACCGCCTCGACTCGACCACCACCATTACCCCCCGCATCGCTTCTGCCACAGAAAACCGTGGCGGGTGTCCGTCAAAGGGCTGATAGCCCTCTACGCAGGTTGACTCACGGGCCAAGCCTCGTGGCGAGCCACCGTCCCCAGCAATCGGCCCCGGTCTGGTGGAGTGATTCAAGCACCGCAACGGCGCGCGTCGCTACCCGGGTAAGGATGAGGAAGCGAAGGTTGCAGCAGGCACCCCGCCCGTCCGGCCCGCCACTGAATATCGATAACAATCACAAAGATTGGGGCACAGATGCCGCTCCCGATGGAACCCTTCCTCGACCACCTTTCCTCGGACAACCGGAATTGGGTGGAGAATCTACCCAAGGAACAGCAAGCGCAATTGTTGAGCGCCTGGCAAGAGGAGGGAGGACAGTCAGCAGGCTTGAACCCGCAAACCGCCCCATCCTACGAAAATGCCGACGCGCTGATTTCTGAATACAGGCATGGGCGCAGGAAATTTCGCCGCGACTCCTAACCTCAAAACGCGGCTGATGACATCGCTGTGAATCAAGCCGGGAATTCGCCGGCGGCAGCAGGCTCGCCGCGCGCGTCCAATGAGGTGGCGCGGCGCCTGTGCAGCCCAGGGGCCGTGTGTCGGCTGTCGACCTCGTTGGCACGGCCTGTTCCAGGGCTAGCCTTCGGCGGCGAAGTCGGCGAGGGTATCGGCGATCACTTGCGAAGGTTGGCGCACAGCGTCAGGGTTCCGCTTCCGGTAGTACGGGATCGAGATCAGCTGAAGAGAAAGGGCCCAGCCGCGTCCGCGGGCCCAGGTGTCATCACCGACACCCAGTCCGTCGCGGAAAACCCGCCGTGACTCGCCGGTGAATGCGTACCACGCGGCCAGCAGGTCGCCGGCCGGGTCGGCGGCCCGCAGCGTCGCGAAGTCGATGACTGCGGACAGCCTGCCCTTGGCCACGAGCAGGTTCCCCGGCAGCAGGTCGCCGTGGATCCACACCGGAGCGCCGCCCCAGGGTGCGGCCGCCAACGACGCTTCCCACGCCGCGAGCACCAGCCCGGTGTCGTATTCGTCCCGGAGCTCGTCCAGCGCCTCGCGGAACAGGGCATCGCGCGGTGCCAGCGCAGTGCCGCGGCTGAACGGATCCTCTGCCGGAGCCGGTGCCCCGGTCGTGTCAACCGACTGCAGGCTGCAGATGAACCCGGCAAGATCCGCCGCCGCTTGAGCGGGATCACTTAGAAGATCAAGCTGGAACGCCTCGCCGTCCAGCCACCGGTACACCCCCCAGCTGAACGGATAGCCCTCGCCGGGATTCCCGATTGCCACCGGCTCGGGAACGGCCAGTGGCAACTGAGGGGCCAAGCGCGGCAGCCAGGTTGCGTCCTGTTCCACCTGGCCTGCCGCCCATGGGGTGCGCGGCAGGCGCGCGGCCAGATCGGTGCCGCTGCCACTTGGTCACCCGAGGCTCAACCATTTTTCTCCGGCATGTGGCACCGAAGGCAAGCTGGTCCTATCCCCGCGACGGTTCGAACGCGTCATCGTCCCCAGGCTCACGGCGACGCACCACCGTCAGGATCTCGAACCCGACGGGCCCGTGCGGGCAGAACGTGCAGGGACCTGCCGGCACCACGGCGCCGCCGGTCTTTGCACAGACCTCGCGCGGTCGGAGGTTTCGTAAAGGTCACCACGGCACCGACCGGACCACGCACGTCCTGCCCAGGCGAACACGCCGCCCTGGGCCCGCCAGAGATCCAGAACCTCCAATTGCTTACGAATTAGAGGTGTCGCTGTGCGACATCCATCGGGCTTGCCCACCCAGGTGCCTCTTACAGGCAGCGGCGGGCCGACCGGGCGTGAGCCGCACGCGACTTCTCGCACCGCGCGTCCGATGAGGTGGCGTGGCGCCTCTGCCCTGCATGGCACCCCCGCGGTCCGGGCGTGGGGCTAGATGGTTGGGGTGCTGGTGTCCCGAGTGGGCCTGGGGCGCCTGCGCTGCGGTGTGTCATGGGAGACACCCGACCACGCAGGCCGGCGGGACGTCCGCGCAAGGGTTCCCCCCCGCCGGCCTGCCGTGGGCCACACGTTCAGCCGCCTCTGGGCCGACGGGGGCGTGGGGAGCGCCTGCCGACGGTTGCCGGGTGGCAAGAGTTGGGCCACGGGTCCACTGTCTGCCTGGGGTGTGAACTGGGACAATGACCGGATGACCTCTGATGCTCCCGACTGTTCCCGGGCCGGACCGCCGCCGGTGATCGCTCCCACTGGTGAATTCGACATCACCACGCTCGCGCCCCTGGAAGCCGAGATCGAGACCGCGGTCGCCTGCCACACCATCGTCGTCCTGGACGCGAACGGCATCACGTTCGCCGACTCCATGTTCCTGAAACTCATACTCGCCACCCACCACCGCACCGACCTGCGGATCGCCGCGCCCTCCACCGCCGTCAGCCGGCTGTTCAGCATCGTCGGCGCCGACACCATCCTGCGGATCTACCCCACCCTGCAGACCGCGCTCGCCGCGTAACCACTCGCGGGCCTCCCCGCCGCCGCCAGCTCAGACCCGACACGGCCCCCGCCCACCGACGGCCGACAGGGGACCTCGGGCGCGCCACCACCATCAAGTCAGCGATCGACGGCACATTGGTTCTGCTGCGTCTTCACTCGCTCTGCCGGCGTAGCGCCCCGCGGTGCCCTGGGTCGGTGCGGTGACACCACCTTCCGAGCGGCTGCGGAGGTCAGCGGCGGGCCGGCGACTGGCTGGCGAAGACAAAGCAGGCCCGCCGCCTGGCCCCACTGACAACGGCCTGCGACAGCAGCCGAAATGCGGATACGCGTCGTGCCCGCGCGTCATCGGCCCAGGCCACTGCGGCGAGCGAAAGAATGGGTGCGTGGACGCTCAGCTGCCGGACGGTAGAGCGCCCGCCTCGCTGTGGTCGCCGGGCGGCACCTCCCTCCCCCGGGGCACACAGCGCCTGGTCCGCCGACGGTCCGACTGATCGGGCGGACATCTGCCGTGGTGAGTGGTCCAGACACTCACCACGGCAGACCACCAGCACCGACCCGCCCCTCCCGCGTGCCGTGCGTTCGGTGGCCGCGCGGCCGGCTGGACCTCTCCAGCCGGGCAAGCCTGCCGCGTCATGGCTTGCCCAACGGCCCTCCGGCTTGCCCGGCAAGGTGACCGAGTGCCTTGACCGGTCATCTGCTGACCGACCGACGCCATCGGTCAAACCGCACGTCAGCAGCGTGACCGATCCATGCAACCCCCTGCCGACCGGTCACCGGTCACCGGTCATGGCCATCGGTCATCGGTCAGGCGCAGCCCTCGCCGGGAGGCTCCGGCGAGGTGACCAGGACCGACGCCGCCCGGCCCCGGCCGGGTGGGCAAGCCACCAGGCGGGGCTTGCCCAGTGTCCCCTCAGGCTTGCCCGCTCCCCCAGTGGCGGCAGTGCGCTGCGCTGAGGGGCGGCGGGGCTTCAGGAACGGGCCCGGCCTGGCCGGAAGCCGGGCCCGCTGCGCTCACCGCGGCTTGGGCAATGAGGTCAGCGCCCGCCGGTCCTCACCGTGGCCGACGACCCGCCACACGGGCCGGTCGGCCCCGTCGTGGGTGAGTCGGTGCAGGGTCGTCGTCGCCACGGTGATCCGCCAGTTCGGCCAGGCACGGTCGTGGAAGGTGGCCTCCCTCGTGTCCGGGGCCGCGCGACGCGGGGCGGGGGCGAAGACGAACAGCAGTGGTGGGAAGGGCCGCTCCAGCGACGGCCCGGCGTAAGTCTCCTGCCAGTGGCTGCGCGGGGCGCGGGCTGCGTTTCCGCGCCCGGACGCGGGGGCGCCGCGGTAAGCGTCGTAGCGCTCCAGCTTGGCGAGCAGGCGGGCGTAGGACATGGTGCGGTCGATCTCCACGAACGCGCTGGAGCCGTCGGCCAGGAGCGCCACGGCGTCGGGCAGGAGGTTCCCGGCCAGGGTGGGGTGGGGAACTTCCACCCTCCAGTCGGCGTGGTCGGCCATCTCCGCTTGGTGGAAGGCGGTGACGGTGTCGACCAGGGCGAGGCCGTGCTCGCGCAGGCCCGTCTTGCTGGCCGCGATGCGCTTGCCCGTGGTCCGGCCGGTCGTCGGCGCGAGCTCACCGGAGGCGGCGGCTTCGGCGAGACCTGCCGGGGTGCAGTACCAGTAGCTCTGCTGGGCGCGGTGGGTTCGGCCGACCAGGGCCGGGGATTCGGCGAGCAGGTTGCGCAGCGCGCGGCGGACATGGTCGGTGTCCAGCTGATGGGGCAGCAGCAGCGCCTTGAGCTGGCGGGGTGTGGCCAAGCGCAACTGGGCGAGGGTGAGCAGGACCTCGCCGCAGAGGTCCGCGCCGGCCTTCGTCGCCGCGGCCTTCCGGGCCCGGGACGCTTCTCCAGGCACATCAGTACCTGCAGAAGAGGAGTTGCAACCGGCCGGGGCAGGCGAATCGGGGGTCTGATCAGCAACAACCGTCAGTCGGCGGCTGGAAGCTGCGGGGCTGGGAGCGGGGCTCGTCGCAGGGCTCGGAGCGGGGCTCGCCGTCGCAGCGGTGTCCGCCGGGGCCGGCGGGGTGTGCGGGTCGGGTGCGGTGGTCATCGTGTCCTCGGGTTTCTCCGGCCGTACGCGGCCGGGTCGGCGGTCGTCCGGCCCGCGCGCGGATGTGCGCACGAGCCGGAGCCACCGTGAGGAAGCGCCCCTTGACCGTGGTCTGACTGCCATCGACGACAAGCGCCCGATTCCTCCTTGCCAGCCCCTTGCAGTCCGAGTTTGTCCGTGACTGTGACTGGACACGCTTGTTGGCGGATGAGCGTCGGCGTTCTGCCCAGTCGCGGGCCTTCTGGCCAAGGCGGTTGGCGGGTCCTGGCCGCAGTAGTCGGCGGGCCCCTGGCCGAAACGGCCGATTACACGGACGAATCCTGTGACGGAGCGCTTCAGTTGCCACACTGAACTTCATAGTTGGCCGCAGGGTAGCGACCGTTTCTGCGAGACAACGAAGCAACTGGCGAAGTCGATCGAGCGAATCCCGCATGATCAATTAGCCGACGCCGCGTCGAAGTCGACGTCACGGCTCACTGGCGCGCACGGGCACGGCGTGGTCCAAGGACTATCGAAGCAGGGGCATGAGGACGCCGTCGACGATCTGGGCGATGTCCTCGTCGCCGAGCGGGCGGTCGTGGATGGATCCCCAGTGGACGAGGAGGGCGATGGCGGCGGAGACCGCGATCGCGTGCCCGCCCTGTGGGTGGTCGGGTCGGGAGGGCAGGTCGCCACGCTGCATCGCCTGGTCCAGCACGCCGGCGAGGGCCTGGTGCAGGGACTCGACGTAGCGCACGCGGATGAGGCCGCACAGCTCCGGCTCCTGGCGGGCGGTGTCCAGCAGGGCCGAGACCAGGTCGACCCGGGAGGTGTCCTGGTTGCCGATGGCGCTGGCCAGGGTGGCGAGGAGTTCGTCGCGCAGGTGCCCTCTGCCGAGGATGACCGGCGCGACGTCGTCGGTGAGTCCGGCGTGGCCGAGGGCTTCCGCGGCGAGTTCGGCGCGCGAGGGCCAGCGTCGGTACACGGTCGCCTTGCCCACCCCGGCCCGCGCCGCGGCCTTGTCCATGGTCATGGCCGGGTAACCGCCCTCGGCGAGCAGCTCCGTCGCGGCGTGCAGGATCCGGGCGTCCCGGGCGGGATCGCGGGGCGGTCCGGACAGGCCGGAAGGCCGCCGCAGCTGTGCGCCGGGTTGTGGCATGGGGCTCTCCTCGCAGACTAGGACCAATTTGTTTCGAGTATGCCAGGCTGTTAACGTCGCTACATACCCGGAACATCTACGTCTCGGGTTGGGGGTGCTTGATTCCGACAGTGAGGTGGCGCAGTGAAGGCCGTAGGTTTCACCGAGTTCGGCGGTAGCGAGGTCATGCGGGTGCTGGAGCTGCCCGAACCGCACGCGGGACCGGGGCAGGTGCGGATCAAGGTGGCCGCGGCCGCCGTCCATCCGGCCGACGTCAACATCCGCACCGGGCTCTCCGCCAAGTACAGCCCGGAGATGAACCCGCCCTCGGACGTGTACGTCGTGGGCTGGGAGATCGCCGGAACGATCGACGAGGTCGGGCAGGGCACACGTCCGGAGCTGGCCCTGGGCACCGAGGTGGTCGCGATCACCGAGCCGAAACTGGACCAGGGCGGACAGGCACAGTACGTGGTCGTACCGGCGGAATCGGTGGTCCGCGCACCCAAGGGCGTCGACCTCACGGCCGCCTCGACCCTGCTGATGGCCGCACTGACCGCACAGATGGGCCTGGACGCGCTGGCCCTGGCACCGGGAGCGACCGTGGCGGTCACCGGCGCCGCCGGTGGGATCGGCGGCTACGCCGTGCAGCTGGCCAAGGCGGCCGGGCTGACGGTCATCGCCGACGCGGCCGACAAGGACCGCGACCTCGTCACGAACCTGGGCGCCGACCACGTACTCCCGCGCGGGGACGACTTCCCCCACGCGGTCCGCCGGCTGCGCCCCGACGGCGCGGACGGAGTCATCGACGCCGGGTCGGTGGGCGATGCGGTGGCCGCGGCGGTGCGCGACGGCGGCGCCATCGCGACCGTCAAGGGGTTCACCGGCGCCACCGACCGGGGCGTGCGCTGGTTCCCCGTCTTCGTCTACGACCGCATGCGGGACACCGCAGCACTGACGCGGCTGCGCGACCAGGCCGAATTCGGTGCGCTCACGCTCCGCGTCGCGGGAACCTACCCGCTCGAACAGGTCGCCGAAGCGCACCGGCTCATCGAGGAAGGCGGAGTGCGGGGCCGCCCCGTGCTCGTGTTCTGAGACGAGACCCCAGACCCCGGGCCACGCCCGCCCTGGCCGGCATGGCGATGCCATGCCGAGTCCGGCACTCCCGTATCCAGATCCCAGAACGCACGATCAACCGAAAGCAGGCTCGCCATGACATCCAACGACAAGGCCAAGGTGCTGGTCACCGGGGCGACCGGAATGCAGGGCGGCGCTGTCGCCCGCGCGCTCCTGCGCGCGGGACACCCCGTCACCGCGTTGGTGCGCAACCCCTCCTCCGCTCCCGCCCAGGCCCTGGCCGCACTGGGCGCCGCCCTGGCCACCGGGGACCTGGAGGACGCCGCCTCTCTGGAAGCGGCCGGCGCCGGACACGACGCGGTCTTCTCGGTACAGCTGGCCAGTATCGACCCGGCCGACCCCGCCGAGAGCCGCCAGGCCGGCAACATCGTCACCGCGGCCCAGCGCGCCGGCATCACCCAACTCCTGCACACCTCGGTGTCGGCGACCGGGTGGCGTGCCCAGCACCCGGACTTCGAGATCAACGATCCGGTGATGAAGGAGTACTGGGACCAGAAGGAGGAGACCGAGGAAGCGATCCGGCGCTCAGGGCTGCAGCACTGGACCATCTTCAAGCCTGCCTGGTACATGGAGAACTTCCTCCCGCCCCGCCGGGAGTACATGGCCCTCCAGCTGCCTGACGGCAAGCTGGTCACCGCCATGAGCCCGCAGACCGAGCTGCCGCTCATCTGCGCCGACGACCTGGGTGCCGCTGTCGCCGCCGCCGTCGCCGACCCCGACAAGTTCCACGAGGCCGAGGTCGACCTCGCCGGCGACGCGCTGACCTACCCGCAGATGGCCGACGTCCTCTCCCAGGCCACCGGCCGAAAGATCACCACCGACTTCATCTCCCTCGAAGAGAAGACGCAGCGTGAGGGTGTATCCGCGGCGTTCGGCGACCGCTGGAACGACCGTGTCGGCTACCCCGCACGCCCCCACCACGCCGCCGCCCACGGCCTGACCACGACGACCTTCGCACAGTGGGCAGCACAGCAGGACTGGAGCACCCTGACCGCTGAACGCAGCTGAACCGACGCAGCCCTCCAGCGGGCAGCCGCGGCGTCGGCGAGGTAGTCGCAGATGAACGCCGTACGGACCGCGCGGCCCAGTTCCTGGCTCCGCCGCCGAGACCTGTGCCGCGAGATCATTGACGGGCAGGTCGTGCAGGGGCGCCGATGCTTCAACGGCGCCCCCTCACGACTCGAACCGAGATGGTGCGCTTCAACAACACCATCCGTGAACTCCTCCCCGGTCTGATGAACGACCGCGGGACTGGATCTTCTCGATGAGGTCCGTTGCGTAGTCCTCGACCGCGTGCGCGAGGCTCTCGTACTTTCTGGTCTTCTGCGGGTGAGCCAGGAGGTGGATGACACGCGCCTCAGCCACGCGTTCGGTGTTGGTGCGGTCCGCTCGCATGGCCGGTGCCAGGACCCATTCACTGCGGGTGGCCCTGGACCAGACGCGTGCTGAGACGCATGCGCGTAGTAGGTCCTCTGATTGGACGGAGCCCGGCCATCGTGACCTGTTGTGGCCGGAGCGGTCCTTGAGCGCTTCCCAGTCCTCGCCGCTCAGATCCCAGACTGCGAGGTGCCGCCGTCGTGCGTCGTAGTCAGTCGGGTGAGGATCTTGGGCGATGTGATGGGCGAGTGCCCCGAGTGCGGCTGGGCTTCGGCTCTGCTCACTCCGGTGGCTGCCTGGACCAGTTGCAGTGCGGCAACACGCCGGAGAGAGCGGCTGGTCGGCAGGGGTCTCGGGGAGGAACCCTCAAGGAAGACCTTGAACCACTCCTCGGGCAGTTCCTGCGGGATCTGTTCCGCGCGGTAGCCGTGTGACCGGCCCTCGATCAACGGGTCGGTGAGCTCGGCAGGTGATGCGAGCCGAGGAGGGAACCGCCGTTGAAGCGCTTCTTCTGTCTCCCTCCGGAATCCGGGTGAGCAGTTGCGGAGCAGGTCCCAGGTCGGTCCCCAGCTGGGATGTTTCCGCTCGGTGGTTCTCGCAAGGAGGCCGGCCAGGGCTTCGCGGAGTGCGTCCGGGGACAGCCGGACGTAGTGGTCGGCCATCTTCAGCATCGCCGCCGTCGCGACGGCGGATTGCGGGGCCGCGCTCCAAGGGACATGCCTTCGCTGGCCGTCCTCGACACGTCGCTGACGCTGATCGATGTGCTCCTCGAAGGCGTCCTTCAGCATGCCCGCGGGGAGAAGGCTGGCGCTGTGCGGCCAGGTGGCACTGATGATCGCGGACATCACCCGGATGTCCGAGAACCTGGCAAGGGCTGTGCCTGGGGCGCGATCGCCTTCGAGTAACTCCAGCAGGTCACGCTGGAGGGACGCGGATACGGGACTGAGCTCGGCTCCAGACCGGCCGGAGGCGTCCAGGCGGGTGCTGCAGAGGGGACTGTGCCGACGGCCTTCCGCAGCGTTTCGGCACTGGGCGGGATGGAGCCCGCGGGCGGCGGGGGCAGGCATCAAGGAGCGAGGGGCGCCCGGAAACCCGCTCTGCAGCGGCTGGCGACAGCCGTGGCAGGTGTCCTGCAGGAACAGGTTGTGCTCCAGGCAGGCGAAGACGACGGGGAGGTGCCATCGGCGTTTCCAGGCACCGCCGTGACGCTCCTGGATCACCGACCCGTCACCGCGCAGGCAGAGATGGCAGCAGCGCGTCGACGCTTGAAACAGCCAGGGCGGAAAGACACCGCGGGGACGTGCCGCATGGCCAGGGCGGACCAGTGCCTCCGCGACCGGTGGATAGGAGCGGACGTAGGAGCGAAGGGTGAGGCGGTCCGCTTCCCTCTCCGAGAGCCTGGTCGTCCGGGCGAAGCGTGTGAGCTGGGCGGTTTCGAGCATGAACAGGTGCTGGGCGGGGGCCTTGGAGGTCTTGAAGTGGCCCGCGGGAGTGAGCCCCGCCCGCCAGAGGAGCTGACCGGGAGCCTGGTCCAGGCGGTGGCCCAGTCGCAGCAGGTACCCGATGATGCTTTCGTCGGGCAGGGCGATCAGACTGCGCGGCAGGGGCCCGATGTCGCTCATCGGCTCAGCTCGCCTCGTCGGCTGCCTGGGGGCCCCGGTCGTCGAACACGGTGTTCCGGCCGCGTGCCCGGGAGGACTTCACCTGCCCGCGGGAGCGCTTGGGCGGGGCCTGGGGTTCGGCCTCGGCTGCCTGGTCCGACGGTGCCGCCCGGCCGATGACGATCTTGTCGAGGAGGGCTTCGTCCAGCATCTCCCGGCCGCTGTCCATGGCGATCTGACTGCCGTTCTTGACCAGCCGGCCCAGAATCCCGACGACGCCCTCGCTGCGGCGCATCAGGTATTCGGGCATGCCGCCCGAGGTGAGCATTCCCTTGTGCGCGTTCAGCAGTCTGAGGTGGTCCTCGATGCCCTGCAGATGGTTGGTGAAGTCCTGCATCTCGGCGGGAGTGGTGTAGCGGAACCGGTCGAGTTCCACCAGCTCGAAGCGGCGTTCGGTCTGGGTGACCTCCAGACCGTGGACGCGGGTGCTCTCCAGCGGCGGCATGACCCACTGCCGGCTCGTGCGGTCCCATCTGGCCTCGCGCAGGAGCCCGGTCCCGGGAATGTTGACCCCGGCGAGGATCAGCGTCACGTTCAGGCTCATCAGGGTCCGGATCAAGTCCAGGACGTCCTGGTCGTCGGCCCGGTGCATCCGCAGCCGGTTGACATCATCAATGATCAGAGCCTTGACGCCATGATCCGTCAACGAGTCGGCGACCTGCTTCAGCAGCTGCGGCAGCGTCATCTTCCGGACCTCGGGCGAGAAAAAGTTCAGAATGGTCTCGCAGACGCTCTTGGGACTCGCGGTGACCGGCAGCGAGACATAGACGACCGGAGCATGCAGGTCCGCGGTGCCCGCGACGGCGGTGGGGTGGAGGAAGTCGTGCAGTTCGAGCCAGCTGTCCTCGAACTGGGCGGCGATGGAAGAGACCGTTGCGGTCTTGCCGTGGTTTCCCCAGCCGCTGACCATCACCCCGGGAAGAGTCGGGTCCTCCTGGTCGAGGGTGTTGCCGTTCAGACTCAGGTTGATCACCTGGGTGACCGTCCTGAGCATCGGGGTGTCCTGGAGCGGCAGATTCGCGTTCGTCAGCCGACGGTAGAGGTCGTAGTCGGTGCGGCGGTCCGCCCCGAGCGACTGCCGCTGGGCGGGCGTCAGCCTCGGTGGGGGAACGAGGCGGCCGCGGGTGCGACGGTAGTGCTGCCAGCCGGCGAAGGTGTCGCGGCGGGGCCTGCTGCCCAGGATCAGCTCGGCGATCCGGCTGCGAGGCGGCAGTCCGGCGAGAAGGTCGTCACCCACGGTCCTCCTTCGAGGGAACATCGTCGTCTTCCGGCCTGTCCAGCACCAGGAACAAGCCCTGCCTGCGGCGCAAGGACTCCGCCAGCAGCGGTGGGGCCACCGGTTCCTCCGCCCCGGCAGCCGCTTCCCTACGGCGGCGCCGGTCGGTGTCGACGGCCCGATCGACGCTGCAGACCTGCTCAGGCCAGGGCTCGGGTTCCGTACTCGCGTGGGCCGGCTCCCGGTCACGGGCGGCGGCCTGTGCGCGGGATGCCTCGCGGGACCGGGCGGCACGGTCCTTCTTCGTCTGCTGGGTCGGCCAGTCGGTGACCGGGATGGTCGAGCCCAGGATCGCCAGCAGGGTCGGCAGGAGCTGTTCGTCCGTGCGGGGATCGAGGTTGTGCTCGCGAATCGCGGCCAGCAGGACCGTGGCGGTCTTGTCGGAGAAAGCGGGGCACTCGCCCGCGGGCGGCAGGCCGGTCCAGCGCAGGTCGTGCCAGGTGTCATGGTCGACCGGGTCCTGGAAGAACACGGTGCGGCGATCCCGCCGGTCGCTGCGGACCACCCAGGTGCCGGCGTGCTTCCCGCCGCGTTCCGACGGCCGAAGGTAGCGCGGCTCGTCCAGCACGTCGGCGTAGTACCAAAGCCCGAGGATCTTCACCCCGCGGCGTGGGTGGATCTTGACGTGGTGCTTGCGCAGGCACTGGTAGTAGAGCTCGGGCTCGGGGATCTGCATCGCCCACCCGCCCTGTTGCATCGCGGCCGCGAACAGCGAGTTGGGGCTGTGGCTCTCGCCCGGACCCCAGGCCGGCGCGTACTCGCCGAGGACGTGATGCTGCCAGACCGAGACGATCCAGGTCGCGATCACGTGTTCCATCTGAGTCAGCGTCAGCACCGCGTCGCGTTCCGGGTCCCTCCCTCGGTCCGCGACGTCCGTGCCGGTGAACCCCAGCAGGTGCTCGAAGAGCATCGTCTTGATCGCGGAGAATGCGCGTTCGACGGCGAACTTGTCGGTCTGCCGAAGAACGCGGGCCGGCAGGATGTTGCAGCCCAGTTCGCGCTCCGCCTCGACCACATCGTGGTTTCGATAAGGTCCGCCGTGATCGGTCGTCACGGTCTCCGGTGCGAAGAACGGCAGGGCCGCGGCCTGCCCCCCGGCGAACTCAGCGATGACCTCGGACGGGACGCCGGGGTAGGGCCAGGCCATCTCCTCGCCCCAGCCCTGGCGCATCGGCAGGGGCAGCATCACGTCCCGCAGCAGCATCGCGACGTCCACAGAGGTGTCCGAGGCCGGCGTCAGCCGGAACGCGGGCAACGAGTGCGTGTAAAGGTCGATGGCCAGGGTGAGCGTCGCGGTGACGGGCTCGCCGAAGACCGTCTCCCGCAGCTTGACCGGCAGCGGAGTCGAGTCCAACGCCAGCACCTGGCCCGGCCGGTGCACCACCAGGCGGGCCTTGACGTCAGCGTCGGCGGCATCGGCCGCAGTCCGCTCATAGCGTTGCCGGCCGCCGCCCGGTCCGAACCACTGCGGCCAGATCCGCGCCAGCGTGCGACGGGAAGGTACCTTCTCCGCGGGGAAGTCCTCGAACTTCTCGCTGATGTACTGGTGCATCAGCCGGTGTCTGCTGGTCATGGTGATCCGGGCCCGGTCCCGGCATTCCTCCCTCACCGCGAAGATCGCCTCGCGGATCTCCTCGGTGACGCTCGGATGCCCCCCGCTGCGGCGGGTCCACCGCCCGTCCGCGCAGGCCATCAGCAGGCTCTCGCCACTGTTCGCCGACAAGCGCTCCAGCGTGCGGAAACTCATGAAACGCAGACCCAGCATCTCGGCCTCGTGCCGGGGCATCACCGCCAGTTCGGCGGCCTTCGCGACCCGCCGCTCTGTCACCGTCGTCGTCTCCGGGTCGTAGGCGGGGCGCGGTTCCCCGGGCCTGGCCCGGGACCAGTGGCCCTCCCGGAACCCAGTGGTCGCCTCGAGTACGTGCTCGGCCCGGACCCGGGCTTGCCTGAGCTGTTCCGGGGTCAAGTCGGCCAGGGAGGCCGACTGGCAGGCCCGGTCGCCGCCGGGTGCCGTGGTGATCCGCTTCGAGAGCCGGGCATCGGGATGGTTGATCAACCACCGGATCGAACGGGACTCCACCCGGCCCTGGGAGTCCGCCAGCCGGAACCGTCCGAACTGCGGCTCGACCGAATCGACGCTCCACTCGACTCCGTTCAGGAGAACCTGGGCGCCCGGCACCAGCGCGAGCAGCCCTCGACCCACCGCCATCAACCGCGCCGATCGGGAGCGGAGCCGGTCCAGATCCTCGACCCGTCTCCCAGCGGCCTCGCGAGATCGAGGGCGAGCCGCCGGTGCCAGAGCAGGTGCGTCGCCTGCGCGCGGGCCACCGCCGGCAAGCTCGTCACCGCCACCAGGTCCCCGAAACACACCGGGCCGTCTCGGACGGCCCCCAGCAGCTGCGGCTGGAGTCCGAGCTGATCCTTGAGCGGCCGGCGCTGGGAAGACAGGTGGTCCAGCACGCTGTAGACGTGCGGCCGCCAGCCGGTCACCACCGAGTAGTGCCAGCCGCAGGCCGCTGCCGCCTCCGTCGTCGCTGCGAACTTCAAGGCGTCCGCCGGCTTGATCAAGTGCCCCGGCCGCACGTCGAACAGCCACAGCCCACCATCAGGCAGCACCGCAAGGAAGTCAGGAACGTGCCGGGAGCGGCCTCCGACGTGCTCGAAATCCAACTGGAACGGCTGCGGCAGCACCTCCGACACCCGCAGGAAATCCAGCACGAGAAGGAGCCGCTGTTCCTCCAACGACTCGAAGCCGTGGTGGCGGCCCGTGGACACCATGAACTGCAGGCCCGGCCGGTGGCCCTGCCTCGCCCGCCAGGTGAACCCGCGCAGCGGGACCGACGACCGTACCGGCACCGAGGCCATGTCCCGGACCGGCCAGGCCACCTCGCCCCCGCCGATGGACCACGTCCCGCTCCACCTCCGCGGCCAGTCACCGCTCAAGTCGAGTCGGCCCCGCCCTGTACCGCCGTCCTCGTACGGAGCGACAAGCTGAAGCAACCCGCACGAATCAGACCGAATCACCGCTGCCGCAGAAGCCCTCACACATCCAGAACATCTCACCAGCCCGCCCTACGAGCCAGATCACCGTAACTGATCACAACTCAGCGCTACCTGATCGCTTTGACCTCCGACCCGCCATCCACGGTGTCCATCCGCCAACAAGCGTGTCCAGTCACAACCTCCACTCGAACAACGTGCGCTTCACGGCGCACCGGACTCTGTCCACAGGGCCGAAATTGGAGGCTCCTCTTGAGGCCGCCGCGATCAGCGAGGCGACCCGTACATGAGGAGCCGTCCATGTTCCAGAACCCCATCGTGCCGCTCGCCCCGATGACGCCGGACGCGGTGCTCAGTGCCTTCCGCTACTTGCGGGCTGTGGAGGCCGGCGACACCGAAGCGGCTGCCGGGTTCGCCGACGCCGATCCGCGGATGCCCGAACTGCTCGCGGATGTCGCGGAGCGGATTGTCATCCCGGTCACCGCGCTGTGCGTCATCGACCCGGACCCGTGTGACGACTCCTTCGCCCTGGCGGCCGTCGGGCGGGTCCTCACGGCCACCCTGCGCACCTGGGCACAGGCCGGGCCGGACACGGTGGAGGGCGTTGCCCACGCGGTCATCGCCTTCGTCCGGGAGGTCCTCACCCAGGGAGAGATCGGTGAGACCGTCGCCGCCGTCCTGCGCCAGATGGAGGCCGTCGGCTTCGGCCAGGCCCTCGATGCTCACCCGGTGCGCCCGACCACCGCGTAGCGCGCACCAGGAAGGCGGTGGTGCGCATCGCGCGCGCACCACCGCCGGACGGTGCGCCGCACCACCATTCCACCGTGCGGCGCGTCCGGGGGCGCGCCGCCGCCCACACCGGGCGCGCGCCGCGCCGCGCGGCGCGGCGCGGCGCGGCGGCGGGCCCTGACCGGCTCTGGCTAGGGGAAACGCTCCGCTATCCAACGTGGTCAAGACATCTCAGGGGGAAACGTGCGCCCGTCCGAACCTGGACAAGGGGTCGCTGCCCTCCCGCCCGGAGGCGGACAAGGGGTCGGGCCGCCGATGCGTACGACCCGGGCGGTGCGCACCGGGTGCGGTGCGGAGCATCGGATGCCGAACATCGTGGTGCGCGCGAGAGTGCCGGGCATCGTCGCGAGGCGCACCGGGTGCGGTGGCGGACATCGTGGTGCGCACCGGAGTGGCGTCCATCGTTATCCGGTGCGCACCACGGTGGAGTCCACTCGGTGGCGTCCATCGGGTGGAGCCCACTGAGTGGAGCCCGCTCGATGTCGTGCATCGCCACTCGATGCTGAACATCGTTGGCTCCACCCGGTGGACGATGCCGGCATCGTCACCACAGCCAGGCGTTGGAGTGCCGCACCCGGGACAGGGCACGGCTCCCCTACACACCCGACCCCGGCGAGGATGCTGCTCATCTAGAGGAACACCAGCGGTACCTCGCCCTCCGCGAGGTACGGCACACAATCCTCCGCCTCATCGGCGAGCATTACCAACGCCCTCAGGGCACCCAGCGCTCCTGGCAGGGCTCCTACCTCGACCTCACAGGCGTCACCTTCGACGTCGACCTGATGTCCTTCAAGGGTGCGGTGTTCGCCGGCAGCACGGTGTCCTTCAGGGGAGCGACGTTCTCCGATGGCATGGTCTCCTTCAACGGAGCGGTGTTCTCCGCCGGCAAAGTGAACTTTGCCAGCGCCACGTTCTCTGGCGGCATGGTGTTCTTCAGTAGAGCTGTGCTCTCGGACGGCGTGAACTTCTACCAAGCAGTTTTCTCCGACGGCACGGTGAACTTTGGCGGGGCGACGTTCTCCGGCGGTGTGCAGTTCGCCGACGCAAGGTTCTCCGACTGCACGGTGCGCTTCGACAACGCAACAGGTCCGGCTCCGCAAGGGCTTCTGGCTGCTGTCGGCACACCAGCCCCCGCAGAGGTCGTCCTTCCCACGTCTTGGTTGCACAGCCCGTAGGGGCGTAACGGCACGGTCGTACAGTCGCCCGATGGAGCGGAGAGGCGGAAACGGCGGCTTGGTCCGGTCTCCGCGTCCACTTGACGGCGGTTGGGGGGTGGCACGCTGCAGCAAGTGAAGGCGCATCGCCCATTGCCGTGCGCCCGACACGTGATCCCATCTCCCTGCTTGCCCCGGACGTGCGACCTGCCGCCACTCGGCTCCGACGGATACGTTCATGATCGGCGATCTTCGGGCGTCTGCTCAGGGCAGGCCGATGGAAGGGGAACTCATGGCACGGGTACTCAAGAGGATGCAGCTTGGGCTCGGAGTCACCGCGGCGCTCGTCGCAAGCGCGTGGCTCATGCCGACATCCGCGAACGCAACCACCACCGCCTGGAACTGCAACACGGGTTCCTTCTGCGTCTACACCGGTGACAACGGGACCGGCTCCGTCTGCGCGTGGAGCGGAGATGACCCGGACTGGAACAATGGCACCAGCGTCTGCAGCTGGTCCCCCGGCACTCGGGTGCAGTCCGCGTTCAACAACGGCACCTCCGGAGCATCCGTGTCCGCCTACACCGCAATCAACTACGGCGGCACCAGGGCGCTCTGTCTCGCCAGGGGAGGGAAGGTCAACTTGGCGGGCGTGGGCACCTACCTGCGCTCTCACACCTGGTCCTGCTGAATCCACCAGCGACAGGACATCGCAGCGCAACAGCTGACAGGGGTCCCGGACGGAGAGCGGCCCGGGACCCCTGCGTTATCTCAACGGGCCGTCGCTTCTGGCCGATCAACTGTCGGGGGCGGAAACGGTTGTCTGCGCCCTGTTGCGGAAGCGGTAGTGCCTAGATCGGCCTGCTATCACCGCTTTCGCCGCCGCCATGCATCGGCCACGTCCGCGGCGACGGTGCCCTGCGACCGCAGCGGGGCAACTACCGCTGTCAGACCCAGGTGGAAGCATCACCGAAGTGAACGCCCTGAGGCGTCCTCAACTCACCTCCGTAGCGAACGAAGAGGAGCATTTCCCTTGCGACTGCATCGCGTGACGCCCGGCATCGTCGCGGGCATCCTTGCCCCGGCCCTCCTGCTCGCCACCCCGTCCTTCGCCGCCACGGCGGCACCGACCGCGGCGACGGTGCCCGCAGTGTCCTCGTCCGCGAACGAGCCGGACGCCGACGACCTGAGGGGGGCCATAGTCCGGATCCTCGCCGACCCGGACAGCGGCCGGCGTGTGACACGAGAAGCCAACGCCCTCCTGGACGCCAATGACCCCGAGGCGATGCGCGCCTGGCTGGAGACCGGCTACCGCATCGCCCAGGCCGAGGACGACCGCGTCGCCCTTTCGCGCCTGCTCGCCGACCCCGACAGCGGTCGGCGCGTCACCGCCGAGGTCAACGCCCTCCTGGACGCCAATGACCCCGAGGCGATGCGCGCCTGGCTGGAGACCGGCTACCGCATCGCCCAGGCCGAGGACGACCGCGTCGCCATCGCCCGCATCCTCGCTGATTCGTCCATCAGCCCGGCCCTGCGTGCGGCAGCCAACGCCGCCCTCGACGACAACACACCCGAAGCGCTGCGCTACTTCCTGGAAGTCGGCAGGTACCAGGTCGCCTGACCGGCACAGCGCCGCACCACAGCGCGTCGCCCGGGTGGCACCCCCTGCCGCACGCCCGGTCGCCGGAACGCCGAGAATCCGGGCGGGTCCGCCTGCACCTCTGTGTGCCGGCCGCCCCGCCCGGCAGGGCCCTGTGTCGGCTTGGCGCCCTCGCAGAGTTCTGTGGGCTCGCCGCCCGGTGCGGCTCCGATCGAACCTGGGGGGCGGAATTGGTCCATAGGACCGGACCGCCCTCAGTCACTTCGTGGGCCGCTCCCGGCGGACGGTATGGCTGCGCCAGTCTCCGAGGGCCTCCATGGCCTCCTTCGGCCAGAACTGCTCGCCGCAATCACAGAACCACACCGTTCCACCCCCACCCGGCCAGATGTACTCGTCAGACCAGCCTTTGTGCTTGGTGCGCGAGGCATGCCATGTCGCTCGAACCGCAGGATCCACTGACGTTCCCCTCCTTGTGTGCGAGGCCCCAGTCTCCTGTGCGTCGTGACCACCCACCACGTACCTCCGTCCAATGACCCAGGGGGCGGAAACGGTCCACAGCGCCTGCCCCACGCCGATCCACGGGGAGAGAGATCCGGGCCGCGTGCCAGTCCAATCAGTCCATTCCGCAGTTTCGCCTCTCGGTTCCGCCCCTCCTGCGGTGGAGTCCGGTCACGTCGGTGGCCCCCGGCCTGCGAGGGACAGGAGACCTCGTTGGTCAAGATCAGGTGGCAGAGAACTACCGGTCGTCGGAGAGTCCGTTCCTGACCGCCGTGGAACGGTTGCTGACGGGCGCGGCGCGGATTCGCGAACGTTTGGCGGACGGATGTTGCGGTGTGGTGGGCTGCAGGATGGAGGAGGGCCGGCAAGCAGCGCAAGCCCCGACGGTTCCTCGCCCCCTGGTAAGGGAGTCAGAGACCTCGTGGTGGTTGGCCGGCGCGGTAAGCCGACTACGGCTCAGCGCCGACGGCGACGGCCCGGGACCTCTCTCACCTCTCCACGGCTATCGCGTGAAAGAGGTGTCGGTGTGCGAGATCGGCTTGCCCAGGGGGTCTGACCTGGGGAAACGATGCGATCTTGAGAAGGGGGGTTCACACCTCCGGTAGTACCTGCGGTGCAACCCTGAATCCCCCTGTGGGGACAACGATGGGAGCAACCGTGGGTGCAACCCCCTGCGGGCCGGTGAGACGCCTCGGGGCCGGACCGGTCCGGGGCTTGCCCGCCCTGCTGGCGGTGCTCGCTCTTGCGGGTGCGAGGTTGCGGAATCGAGCCCTGGCGGCGGCCTGGGTCGTCATCCTTGGCTCATGGAGGACTTCGAGTTCGACTGCTGGAGTTGCTGGGAGACCAACGTGCTCCAGGGCCGCCCCAAGGGCTTCTGGACGACGACGCACTACGAAGTGCCCAGCGAGTGGGACTGCTGGTCATGCGGTGCCAGCAACACCACACCCGACGACTACTGACCAGGCAGATGCCCTGTCCGGTACTCGGGCGCACCCTGGGGATAGGGGCGTGCCGATCGTGATCCACCGCCCCTCCGCGACCGGGGGCCGACGGGTCACCATCCAAGGTCAGATCGTCGGCCTCGCCCACGACGACCACGACGTGGTCGAGTTTCTACGCCGGGCTGGGCTGCCCGACTCCGAGCAGCTGCTCGATGACCCGGTGTGGGTGCAGTGGCGGGGCGGTCGGGCTCACCGGTATGAGGCGGCGTAGTACGCGTGGGGCGTGCTGGTCAGCCGAGGCGGCCGACGTGGATGACGACGATGGTGACGCTCTCGTCGGTGATCTCGTAGAGGACCCGGTAGCGGCCTACGTGGACGCGTCGCAGGTCCGGGGATCCGTATTCGGCGCTGCCGGCGGGGCGTGGCTCATTAGCGAGGAGGTCAATGGCGTCCATGAGCTGGGCCAGGCCGGAGGGGTCGTCTTTGAGGAACCGGGCGGCCGCGTTGATAGCGGCTTCGTCCCAGGTGATGGTGTAGGTCAAGCGCGGTCCAGCCCGAGCCGGGTGCGCACCTCGTCATGCGGGGTGCCGGGAGTCGGGTTATCGGCTTGTCGGGCACGGTACTGGGCCAGGGCCAGGGCGTCCTCGAGGTCGGCGAGCTCCTGGGGGTTTATCAGGATGGCCGCGGGCTGTCCGTGGTCGGTGATCGTGATGCGCTCACGGGCGTGGGAGGCGCGGCGGACCAGCGACCCGAACCGGGCGCGCGCTTCCGTGATCGGCAAAGTGTCACTCATGCACAGAACTGTACACTTCGCGCGGGCTGAAGCCGAGTGGCGGCAAGCAGGCGCCGATTTGTGGGTGTACCCCAGGACCAGAGCACAGGCTTTGGCCGGCAGGGCGGCCCGTGGCTTTGTCCATGAGTACGGGCTCTGGCACATATTCCGTGGTGGCGAACCTTCGATCACTGCGTCGGCTCGGCAAGCGCAGGAAACCAGCAGGTCAGAGGGTCGGTCCGACGGGGCACGAGTGGGGGCGGACACAGCCACGCTCGCGAATCCAGCGCAACACCAACATGGCTTGGCGGAACGGGCCCAGCGCGCGGCTACCGCGTGGTGTGCCAATCCGCCGCCGGTGCGCGGCCGGCAGGCGAGACAGGTACTCCACGCCAGGGCGCGGAACGTCGAGCGTGGCAGCGTAGGTGATCACTGTGAAGCCTCAGGTTCGGCAGATGACCGGACGGGAAAGGCCCTGTCCTACCAGCTGGGGGGGGCGTCTTCCCCACAGCCGGGCCCGCAATGGCTGTCGCATGGCTGATCTAGGCTTCCCGGCCATGACGATTACCTTGATGACGTACGCCGGTCCAGTAGATGATCACGCACCGATGCCCCGTACCGGCGGCGTGCCGTTGGTTCCGGCCGGGTTCGACTGGCCGCGGTGCGCCGCGTGCTCCGGGCCGATGCAGTTCCTTGCGCGACTGCTGGTGAGCGACCTCAGCGCCCAAGGATCCGTGCCAGAGGCGTCGGCCGGGGTGCTGTCCGTCTTCATGTGCCAGAACGATCCAGGGCTGTGCGACGAGTGGGACCCAGGCGCAGGTGGCAACCGGGCGCTGCTGTTTCCCGGCGTCGGACTCACCGTGGCCCCGGTGCCGGCGGAAGGCAAGACCCTACTGCCGGAGACCTGCGGCATTGACTGCACGGTGATCGACGCGGCCGTCTACTCCGAGGCGCGCAGCCTCTGGGCCCAGGCTCATGGAAGTCCCGTGCGGAACGTCCTGGGTCAGCTGGGCGGCGTTCCGTCGTGGCTGCAGCATGACGAGACTCCGACGTGCCCGGCGTGCGCGCAGCCGATGAACTTCGTGGCACAGCTCGAAGAGGGACGAGAGCACCAGACGGCGATGAACTTCGGCGGAGGCGGCTGCGGATACGCCTTCGCATGCTCGCCATGCGGCGAGGGCTCATTCCTGTGGCAGTGCTGATCACGAGGCTATCCATTGAGCGCTTGAGATACCCCGGGTCCCGCCACCGATCAATGAGCGTCTTCAGCGTTGCCTCTCCAGGGTGAGGACGGCTTTGGCGATGACGCTCATGCGGTTGGGGCTGATACGGGATCTCCGGAAGATCTGCCATGACTTCAGTCGTGCCATGCCTCGTTCGACGGGTGCACGGGCTGCGGACAGGGCCCGGTTCACGATCTGCTCGGTGGTTGTGAGTTCGCCGCCTGGTGGGCGGCGCTTGGCGGTGGTCACCCAGTCGCCGGCGCCGATGTAGGCCATGTCGGCGAGGATCGGGACGCCCTGCCGCGCACAGATCCGAAGGATCTTGTGGGTGCGGGCGGCTGTCAGATCGTGGTTCCGGCCCGGCAATGCCGGCGACAGCCAGAGGATCTCCCCGCCGGGGTCTGTGACGACCTGCACGTTCACCCCGTGCCGCTTGTGCTTCGAGGAGTAGTCGGCCCTGCCGTCACCGACGCGGTCGCACTCCGCGAGCGTGCCGTCCAGGGACACGAAGTCCGGATCGTGTGCGCGCAGCGTCTTCAGCGGGCCCGGTGCCTGCTCGGCGAGCAGCCCGGTGACCGCGGTGACATAGGCATGGGCGGTGCCGACCGATATCCCGAAGGCAGAGGCGATGCGGGCCAGGTGTCGTGGCGGCGCAGGTACACGAGTGCGATCAGCGCATGCCAGTGCGGCGGGAGTTTGCACCGACGGTCACCCTCACGGGTGACGATGAGCATCGTGACCCACTCGATCAGAGCGTGAGGCAGGTCAAGTGCGGCAGGATACGGAACCAACAGGGCTCCTGCGTTGTTGAGTTGAGGCGTCGAACACCTCCCTCGACGGCACGGGAGCCCTGTCCGTTGCGTACTCCGATCCCACACCGCCCTGTCACCCGATCAATGGCAACGCTGAGAACGCTCAGTGAGCACACGCCGCGTTTCCGCTGCCGTATCCCCTTCAGCAACGACCAGCCGTCCGAGACGCGCAGTCTCGGGCCACGTCCGTCCGTCAGGTCGAGACCGGAGCGTCCTGAGTGGGCAGCTGATCGGGCTCGTTGGCTGCTTGCCAGCGCAGCAGGTCCCCCGGCTGGCAGTCGAGAACTTCGCAGAGTGCGGCGAGCGTCGAGAAGCGCACTGCCTTGGCCCGCCCGTTCTTGAGAACCGCCAGGTTGGCTGGGGTGATCCCGACGCGTTCGGCGAGCTCACCCACGGTCATCTTCCGTCTGGCCAGCATCACGTCGATGTCGACAGCAATCGGCATCAGATCACCTCGTTCAACTCGGCCTGCATCTGAGCCGCTTCCGCGTCGCGTGCGACGGCCTGGGCAAGGAGGGTGCGCAGCACGAGGACCACGAGTGCGACTCCGAGTACGGCAAGGCCGGCACCGCCGATCAGGAGGACGACGCCTGGTGCGACGGCCTCCCCCGGAGCCAGGACGACACCGAGCGCCCACAACAGGAGCGCGGCTGCCGCGAAGGCGCCGGTCACGATGTCCACCTGCCGAAAGGCGGAGGTGGAGAACACCGTCCCGCGACGAACCTTCGTCACGAGCTGCCACACGCAGGCGAGGACAACCTCGGCGCACAGAATGCCCAGCACGACGATGAGCAAGATCGGAATACGAGGCAGGTCCGCAACATCCTTGTCCAGGTCATGGGCGAGCAGCGGCACCAGTACCGCCTGCACGAATACGGAACCGGTGAGCAACACCACGATCACTGCGCGCAGTGCGAGCACGGTCAGCTTCCCCATGACATCTCCTTCTATCGATATTCGATAGTAACCCATCGCGTAACGATAGACGAGTGGCCTGAGGGGGTGTCCATGGCGGGCGGATCTCGCCGTCGATGAGAACGAGCGCCAGGCGCTCCTCGGGGTCGCGGAGGACTGTGGCGACACCACCGTCAGCCATGGGCCTGGCATCCCTGCACGGTCCAGACCTACGGGCCCTGGACTTGCCGACCGAGGTCAGTAGAGCCAGCGGTCCAGGAGCCCTGGCCAGAGAAACCCCTCGTAGCCACTGAAGGCCGCAGGGTCGATCTCCTTCAACTCCTCGGCCGCCGGTTCAGCTCGGCGGAAGCGTTTTCCACCGCACCAGGCCGCTCCTGCGAGGGGCCCTGGAATCAGGAGAGGCCGAACGCCGCGGCCTGGACCGGGCCTTCATCGCCTCCATGCCCGCTCCCGGGCGGATGATCAGCCGGGCTCGGCCGCTGTTCGCCGACGAGGCCGCCCGGGCACTCGCCGAGGAGAGCAATTTGAGCAGGCTCGCGGAGACCTACGACCCCTTCGACCGCGGACTGAGGGACGCCTGGGAGACGATCATCGTCACCGGACGCCGCTGCAGCGAGGTCCTGAAACTCCGCCTGGACTGCCTTGGCCGTTACAGCGGGCTCCCCATGCTCTGGCACGATCAGAC
This sequence comes from Streptomyces sp. NPDC001822, assembly GCF_042892135.1. NCBI lineage: Bacteria > Bacillati > Actinomycetota > Actinomycetes > Kitasatosporales > Streptomycetaceae > Streptomyces > Streptomyces sp. NPDC001822. The sequence goes on along the minus strand of NZ_JBIATW010000020.1, from coordinate 44,773 downwards.
AAAGGTCTGCAACTACGACCAGGCCCTGCGGATCCCCGAACGGATCCACCAGCTCCTGCAGGACCGCCAGCGCAAGACCTTGACCCTGTTCGAGACCCGGAACAACCGGCCGCCCAGCGTCGAGGAGCGGGCCCAGATGGCGTTGTTCCCGACCAATCAGCGCAACCGAAACGGACGCACTCCGCTGTCCTACAAGTGGTTCCACAAGGGCTTCAAACTCTGGATCGATGAGCCTGAGATCGGCCGGTGGGTCCCCCATCAGGCCCGGCACAGTCTGGCCACCAGCCTGCTGCGGACCGCCTTCGGCGGGGGTGCTGCGGCAGGACAGGTCAATCGCGAGGGACTGGGCGTGCTCGCGGGTAAGTGGGGTCGACGAGCGAGTCAAAGCCGCCCGCTCCAACCTGCGCTTCCAGGACCGCCGCGTCGCCGACCTCGAAGCCCGAATCACCGGCCTCGGACCGGCAACGTGATCCTGCCTCGTTGAACATGGCTTCGGCAAAGCGGCTACTACTCCCCCGAGGCCAGCTCACGCTGAAGAACCTCGACGGCTTCGCGAAGTTCCGCCGAGTACCACGAGAGTCGACGCTCGAATTGTTCACGAATAGGTGGACTCGACTGGTACATGGATCGCACAAGCGACTCCCATGCAGCGCGGTTCACGTGACTCACGTTGTGCGACTGCTCCACGATCTCCTGGAAGTAGATGCAGTAGAGCTCCGCAAGGGAGGCAATCCTGCCAGCGTCTGGGTGATCGGGTGGGGTTGGGGTGTTGTCGAAGAAGAAAGGCCGAAGATGGGGGTGCTCGATGAGGATCAACTTGATCTGGACCCCGATGCCGTAGGTGGCGCCACGCGCGGACGACCGTAGTCCCTCTGCGAGGTGCCGCAGTTGCATGATCACTGCGGCGAGACCAACCAGCGCGGCTGTGCTTCCGACCGCTGCAGCGAGTGCTTCTATCTGGTCCGTCCATTGCACAGTGCATCGCCCCCGTGCACCTCGATGGCTCTCCTACAGTCACCTCACGGCCCGTCCACCATCCCGGTGGACGGGCCGTCCCGCAAGACCGCCCGGACGAGCTACAGCAACGGCCCCACTCTCCGTCGCGAACATGTAGTCTATGAATCGTCGCAGTTCAGAGCCGGTTCACGAGCTCCTGCGGTCGGTAAAAGGCGACTACCCGCAACTCGGAGAATCGAGCCGACGGTCATCGAACAGACGTCGGTGTCAACGAAAGTCTCCGCTGGCATATCCGTTAGGGGGGGCTGTAGCTGTGGGTTCGAGAATGCGGCGGCGAAGACTGCTGACCGTGAGTACGGCGGTGGGCGTCTGCGTGGCGCTGCTGGGCGGATGCGGACGACACGATGAGGCGGCCGCGCGCGACAGTTCGGAGGGGCAGTCATCCATGCCCGGCAAGCGCTCGAAGCTGTTGTCGTTCGAGTACGTGGCCGACTCCGGCGAGGACGAGACGATGAATCAGCTCTTGGAGATCCACAATGCCTCGTGGGCGTCGTTGGCACCGGTCCTGACCTTCGAGGCTCTCGATGAGAACGGCCGTGCTCTGCCCGGCGTCGAGGTGAGAACGGTCTTCGGCAGCGATCGGGGCTCTCTCGTGGTCCCGCAAGGGCGGTTCTATGACGTCCTGAGGTTCTCGGGCAAGGGCCGGGAAGACATCGAGGATGTTCGCGTAACCGTCGTGAGCGAGGACATGACCCGCCTCCCCTCCGGGCAGGGGAGCTCCGCAATACCGACTCAGGCAGTGGACGACCACGGACGAGACGTGAGCAGGTTCGAACGCTTCACGGGGGTCAAGCTGACCAACGACGAGAAGTTCCCTGTAACCGTGCAGGTCGTCTACATCGTGTGGGACCAGCCGAAGAGCGGCGAGACCCAGCAGGCTGTGGAGGTGACACCGGTCGGTGGCCTGTCCGTCGTGCCGGCCAGCGGCACCGAGACGGTCAAGGTGACGGGCGCGGCGAAGGCCGCGGTAGCACGCAGCGCCGGCGGGCCAGCCGTCAGCATCAGGGGTTCTACTCGCAGTAGGCGCACCCTTCGTCCGCAGACTCGCCGGATGAGGCCGGGCCCGGCTTTCTTGCCGGGTCATCGGCAGAACTTGAGGGATTGCGCCGCGGCGATCTGACAAACGACGAGTGGGCGCGAATCGCGCCGCATCTGCCGAGTTCTGGGAACCGGGATGGACGTTGGAAAAAGCATCGGAAGGTGATCGACGGCATTCTGTTCCGGATCCGCACGGGTGTTCAGTGGCGGGATCTGCCGGAGCGGTTCGGGAACTGGAAGGCCGTGTACGAGCGCCACCGCCGCAGGTCAGCGGACGGGACTTGGGACGGGATCCTCCAAGCTGTCCAGGCTGATGCCGGCGTCCGTGGGGCGAGCCGACTGGAGCAGGGTGAGCGTGGACTCCACCTCGTGCCGGGCTCACCAATACGCTGCCGCGGCCGCGCAGAGTGCCACGGATCGCGAACGGACGATCAACCGGCTCAAGAACTTCCGGGCCGTGGCCACGAGATACGACAAACGTGCCTACATCTTCCCGCGTCATTGTGAAGACGACGACCCAGCCGCAGGACGCCATGCAGCTGGCCAGACCACGTCTCGGGCAACGGCCCCTGACACACCGAGGCTCGCCCGAGCGTGTTCAATCCAGCGACTCCGCGCATCCCGGAACTCCAGATAGGCCTGATCCCAGTTCTGTTCGACTTCTGTGGCGATGCCCCGCGCCAGGCACTCCAACCGCCACAAGCAGTGATCCAGGGTCTTGGACGCGGTGTTCGCCTCTGTGTCACCAAGCAGCCCGAGCGTTTCCGACAGCGCAGAACGGCGAGACTCCAACTGGCCCAGATCCGAAAGCACTTCGGGTGTCGGTTCCAATGGCATGGGCCCTGACACCAACCCGCGGGCGGCAGCAATCATCTGACAGCGAGCCGCTAGCTCTTTGACGGCGTGAGCGTACTCGGCATAGGCCGTCAAGCGGTGCTCGTCCCATCGTACGGCTTGTTGCCTGCGCCACCTCGTACGCTCGTTCGCGCTGCTCACCAGGAACGACGTGACAGCCCCCAGGGCGACACCCACGAGCGGAAGTATCTGGCCGGTCAGACTCACAATGGACTCCCGATCAACTAGTACAGCAACTACCCAATCCTTTCCACGGCAGCCGGGCAGCACAACACTCATCAGGGCAGCCGACGAGATCCCGCACCCAGGGCACAACCAGCCCCCCGCTCCCCCACCGACCGCGCCCCCTTGCGTAACTCCGCCCATCGAAGCAGCCACCACTGACAATACGTCACCATATGATCACTTCCAGTCACACGACCTGAGACGCCCACCGGAGGCCCGCCGGGCTGCAGGCGCAGCACGGGCGAAGGCCCCGGCTGGTCAGGGCAGGCCAGCCGGGGCCGTGCGCGGGGTCGAAATGCAGAGGGCGGAAAGCCTCACGGCGGAGGGCTCCACGGGTAACAGCAGAACACCACCACAGATGGTCCGCTATGCGGGCGGGACCCGCGTGGGGGGTACTGGGGTGTCAGCGGTGGTGATTACGGCCCCAGGAGTCGGTGTCGACGGTGCGGCCGCGGGCGTCGCGCAGGGTCGCGGTGTCCCGGTTGTTGTCCCAGACGTAGGCGCGGCGGTCCTGGAAGAGGTCGGTGCGGGTATCGCGGCCGATGCCGGTGTGGATGCGGACGGTGGCGCGGCCGGCGAGGCGGACGTTGTCGAAGCGGTAGCGGTGTCCGTCCGCGTCGCGCAGGGTCCAGCCGTCGAGGTTGACGGCGCGGCGGGTCTGGTTGGTGATCTCGACCCATTCCGCGTTCAGGGACCGGTTGCTGCGGTCGTCACGCCCGGGGCTGTCGGCCTGCACGTCGCTGATCACCACGCGAGGGGCGGGGCGGTGGCGGTCGCTGTCGTGCGCGGAAGCCGGCAGGGCGATCGCCGAGACGATCGCGCCGGCCGTAAGGACGGTGGCGGCTGTGCGGCGGGCGGTCGAAGAAGCAGACATAGGTGATGTCCCCTCAATCACAGTGCCCAGAGCCTGGTTCGAGGCTGCAGGGCTGTATGGGTTCCCGGCCCGTCGTGGGCCGAGAACACACACTGTGCGGGCTCGATCGGGGTGGCGGGAGCCTGATCTGAGGCCGGTAACAGGGTGCGGACATTTCAGTAACAGTCGCCTTCATCGACCAATCACCCCTGATAGGCATGGACCCCACATTCGATGCTAGTTGCACCCATGCCCAGCTGATCGACAGCAACCGCTGACTCTCCCCGGCGCACAACCGGGCCACCCATCGGCGCGTCACCCTCCACAGGCACGGGCACCGGGTAACAAGCGCCTGCCATCGCTTCTCGAACACACGATGCCGGTGTCGCACAGGGGAACGGCCTGAAGCGGCGCGGTGTCATCCGCCCGCCCCACTGACCCTGCCACGGCGGGCGATGGTGCTACTCGAGCAGTTCTCTCACCCCGCGGGCCACCGACCGATCGAAGAAGGGCTTCGCGAAGGACTCTGCGCGGTTGTCGATGATCACGTCCGCGAACCGAACCGTCCACTCCCCCGCAGGATGCCCCTCGAGGGCTTCACGGACAGCAGCCCGCAACAGCTGCTGATCCCAATCGGGCATGCCCGGGCCGCGCGTGTGTCCAGCCACCAGCCGTCAACAAGCCCACAACCGAACCCCCGCATCGTATCCACGACCCGCAGTACCAGGAGGACGCCGAGCATGCAGACCGTCGACGGTCGCCCGTTCGCCACCCGCGAGGACATCATGGCCACCAGCGGATACAGCCGAAGAAGCCTCGCCACCCTGTGGCAGGAACGCGACAGCAACGGCCACCCCCGGCCCGGTCGCTGGGCGGGGCCATTGCACTGGGATCTGGAGCTGTGGTCACGGTGGTTCACAGAGAACCGGCAGCAGCCGCGTGCGCCGAAGGAGATCGACCGGAGCGGACACCCGGACGAGTAGCTCCCCCGGCGGAGCAAGCCCGCGTCCTGGGCGTCGAACTGAGCCGGATCACCCAGTACGGGAAGAACACGCCTCCCGGCTGGCCCGAACCCGTCCGGATCGATGCCCTGCCGACACGGATGCGGGAGTACCGCACCCGGGCGCAGCTCTGGGAGTTCGCCGACCGCAGCGCCCGTCTTGGAACCCCCGGCGGTCGGCCGCCCGGTCCCGGCCCCCGCAGCGCGGCGAATAGGGAAGGCCCCGATTCCCGGGTGGAGGCGGCCGTAGAGGCCCTGGCGGCAGAACCCGACCGAAAGCCTGGAGTGGTCGCGGCTGAACTCGCCGAACTCCACGGCGGGTCGGTCGGAAGATCCTGGTAGATAAAGAACAAGCTCAGTCCCCGAGAAACCACAGGTACAGGCCCTGTCCGTCGAGAACTACCTGCCCCAGCTCGACCAACTCGCACGCGAACTCATCAGTCAGCACTCCTGCAGGCAGCCGCGGAATCTCCTCCAAAAGGGTCGACACCTGCCGGTGGTTGAAGACGGTGTCCGCGTACGGCAGCAGGTGTCCCAGCATGGGAAACACCGACTGATCAAGACCGGCCAGCTCAGGACCCCAAACCACACCGCGCTTCGCACGGGCCTCGATCGTGCCGTTCTTGCCTCGAACCTGAAGGTTAATCACGGTCAGACCCTACGGCCTCGTGATCCGCCGGACCCCCTAGGGCAGAGACCTGTCTGGCCGGTCAGATGCCTACACGCATGGGCACCGCGTCCGCACGCCCGTATCCGAGCACCTGAGCGAGGACTTGCCGGAACTGGCCAATGTCTTCGGACGGCGCTTCGATGACGGCCTCGATCTCGCGGTCGGTCAGCCGCAGGTCTTGCAGTGCTTCGGGGTCCAGCGAGATGCGAAGAACGTTGCCCGTCAGGGCAGCTTCCCGCACGCAGCCGTATGCGGTGCCCTGCCCGGCCGTGACCAGGCAGTGTGTGTCCATCCCAAGAGCGGCCTCCTGGTCATCGGGCTCCTCTTCGCCCGCCATGAACATCAGGATGAAACCGCTTCCATCCTCACCCTCGGCAAGAGCGGCCTCGGTGAAGTAGCCGTCAGGGTCGATCTCGGTCCTCACGGCGCGGGCGGTGAATCGGTATGTCATGACGGGGTTCCATCAGTATGCCCAGCCGTGCCGTGAGGTAGGGGCAAGCGCGACGTTCCACAATCAGGCCGAGGCGGAATAACGCGGCTCTGCCCGCAGCAGTTCCGTGTGCCCGTCCAGAAAATTCTGTTACTACCTGTTTGGCCACCGGGAAGGAGAACTGCGTGCGCAACACCCCCGCGGCTGAAACGCAGGGGCGAGGACGGGCGGCATTCAGACAGGCAACTTCTTCAGCACCACCGCGTACACCGGTGAATCGGCGAAGGGCTGCTGCTCCCCCGCCTTCGTGTAACCCCACGTCTCGCTGAGCTCTTGAACCTTCGGGTGGGTCACGTCGACCAGGAGTACGGCGAGATCCTCGCTCCGCTGCGTCAGCAGCGCCTCGTGCAGACGGTCCGAGATGCCCTGCTTCCGCCACCGCGGGCGCACCATGACGGGCCGAACCAACTCTGGCTGACGGACATCACCGGGCACGCCACCGGCGAGGGCAAGCTCTACCTGTGCGCGGTCAAGGACGTCTACTCCGGCCGCATCGTGGGCTACTCCATCGACGCCCGGATGCAGTCCAGCCTCGCGGTGGCAGCCCTGGAATCCGCCCTCGCCCGCCGCGGCCAAGTCGCCGGATTTACCGTGCATTCCGACCGCGGGTCGCAATTCCGTAGCCGAAAATACGTTGCCGTTCTCACACGTCACCGCATGATCGGACCGATGGGCCGGGTCGGTGCGGCCGGCGACAACGCCGCAACGGAGAGCTTCTTCGCGCTGCTGCAGAAGAACGTCCTCGACCATCGCACCTGGACCACCCGCCAGGAACTGCAAATCGCGATCGTGACCTGGATCGAGCGGACCTACCACCGACGCCGACGCCAGAAATGCCTGGCCCGATTTACCCCTATCGAGTACGAAGCCATCATGGCCCCAACCGCAGCCCTGGCTGCATAACCCCGCTGTCACCTACTAGTGCAGCAGTCCCTTCATTTGTCACATTGGCTGTAGTGTCTGTCCAGTTCCTCATGACCGCCGAAGGCGGTCTCCAGCACATTGCGCAGAGCGAGTCGTTGACCCTCCTTGTAAACATGTGTGTAAGCCGTGTCTCCGAGCGCTTGACGTACCTGGTCCACGGCTCGCCTACGGTGTGCGGCCATATGGGCGAAACCGAAATGCCGGGGAACGCCGGAGGGTTTCCACACGCGGTCCACAGCTCCGAGCACAAGTGCTGCCGAGCGGGCGTCGCCCTGCGAAGCAAGCAACCAAGCAAGGGTGTCGCTAAGTACCGCCTCTCCCATGCACTCCCCAATTTCCTCCACGAGGCGGAGGGCGCACTGTAGAAGCCTGAGGGCCTCAGGAACCTTCCCGGCTTCTCCGTGGATGATGGCGAGGATCCACAGCAGGTAGCACCGGTGCCATGTGTCACCGCGCGTCACGGAGATAGCGAGGGCCTCCTCCAGCAGGGGAAGGGCCCGAGCGTGATCTCCCTGCATCACTGCGGCAAGACTGAGTTGAGCAAGACACTGTGGTTGCGTCAGCAGCGGCGTCGACCACCGGCCGGCAGCCAGTGAGGACAGCGCATACGTGGAAGCCTGCGGGATGTTCTGTTCCATGAGGGCCGCCAGCCCGCGTAGTTGGAGGAAGGCGGCGGCAAGCTCGGTCTGCTCCCCTTCGTCCACCGTCATGGCTGTCCGGCTGGACGAGGCGGACAGGTCTTCCAGCGGCTCATCAGCCATGTCGATCACTCGGCCGGCGTTGTCGTGGTCGCCGTGCATCAGCAGCAGGAAGCCAGCAACCCATGCGGCTCGGCGCCAGGAGAAGACCGCAGCCAGCGGCTCGGAGGGGCACGGGTGACGGTCGATGATCACCTGCATCCATTGAGCGCCTTCGCCCACCCTGCCCGACGTCAGACAGTGCAGCCAGAAGCCCTGGGCCGCGCGCAGGACGGCTTCTGCGGGCTCACCGGCCGGCGGAGTTGCAGTGACAATCTGTCGTAGGTTGGGGTGCTCGGGACGCAACCGTCGCAACCAGTTGGCCTGCTCCGCGGAGCCATAGGCGGCGCCCGCCCGCGCCGCGAGATCGAGGAAGTAGGCACGGTGGCGGCGCACGGCATTCTGCGCGTGGTCGTTCTCCCTGAGACGCTCCAGCCCGTAGGCACGAACCGTCTCAAGCATGTGAAGCCGAGTGTGACCGCCCACGTCCACCCTGCTGGCGAGGGACTTGTCCACGAGTCCGGACAGAGTTGTGAAGGCATCGACAGCATGGTCGCTGACCGGATCCCGCGTTCCGGGCGTCGAGGCGGCCCCGCAGAGCTGCTCGGCATCAGTCAGCAGCACTCCCCCGGCGCACAGCGAAAGCTGTTGCCAGGCGGTCCGCTCGTCATCGGTGCACAGGTCCCAACTCCAGTCGAACAACGCACGTAGTGCGCGGTGTCGCGGATGTGCGGTGCGCTCACCGCCTCCCGGGCCGAGCAGGCGAAATCGATATTCGATCCGCTGCACAAGTTCCTGCAGTGTCAGCGTGCGCAGCCGGCGTGCGGCAATCTCCAGAGCCAGGGGTAGGCCGTCCAATATGCGGCATACCCGAATGACCGCCGCCTGATTAGCGCCGGTCACCCGGAACCCGGGACAAGCGGCCTCGGCTCGGTCTGCGAAGAGGGCGACGGCTGAGGATTTCGGACGCATCCCGCCTGTGGCGTCCTCCTGGCCCCACGTCCCTCCGCCAAAGAGGGGAACGTCCAGGGGCATCACACGAAGCACGTGCTCTTCGCCAATATTGAAGGGCTGACGGCTAGTGGCGATAACGCGGAGGCGCGGCAGCACGGCCAGCAGCGTTCGAACAGTCCGTGCACACCCGTCCAGCAGATGCTCGCAGTTATCAAGAAGCAGGAGCACCTTACGTCCCTGCAACGCAAGAGCAAGCTCTCGCAACGGATCTTGTTCGGCTGAGACTTGCAGTCCGAATGCCGCGGTGACTGTTGCGGCCACGGAATGGTCGTGGTGGAGATCGGCCAACTCCACGCAGTAGACGCCGTGCTCGAAGCGATGTGCCACTTCTCGGGTCAGGCGCTGGGCCAGCCGGGTCTTGCCCACACCACCTACGCCAACGAGGGTGACGAGGCGGCAGCGTTCGATCAGCGCTCTGCCCGCGACGAGCTCGGGTGCCCGGCCGACGAAGCTCGTTGCCTCCTCCAAACTGTGCCCGAAAGGAGCCCAGAGGCCGCGCACATGCGGAACGCCATCCCCCTGCACGTCCCGCCGACCCCGCTCACCGCGCTGTCGCGGCAGCGCGCCCGCCTCACCCCCCTGGACGAAGTCGCTCTCGCCGATCCGGCGGCGCCACCCGCGTCCGGATGTCTCCTGAATCCTGGCTGCCAGATCAGAGATCTCCCTGCCGATGGCAGGCAACCGCCCGGCGCTGCCGGGTGCGTGCGCCTTCAGCGCTCGAGCGACGGCCCCGCTGTCCTCGGCACCCGGGAGCCGGTTGTGTTTGGTGCCGGGAAGCAACTGCCCCCGACCACGGAGCCAGTACGACAGCAGGGGGCCGTCGATGGGGGCGCGCGCTGCCCACCCCGGCGTGTCTCGCTCCTGCTCCAGCACCCTGATCAACGTCTTGCGCGCCGGTCGGCCCTTCGACAGCGCACCGTCCACGCACGCTGCCCATGCGTCGAGCGCCCGCACGAGGCTATGCGCGAGGCTCTCGAACAAGTCTTCGTCCGCCGCCGTCAAGTCCCGCTACCGCCTGTCTCTTGTTGCGGTGCAACCGAAAGACAGCAGGTTACGGAGATACATATTGCACTGCAAATGCGGGAATTCCTTGCACTGGTGTTCTCCTCGCCCGACTACGGAACAGTCGATTCCGACGGCACGGAACGTCCGGCCGACGCCCTGCGGTAGGGGCGTACAACCAAGGAGGAGAACCGCCATGAACCTGACAGGTAAGTTGATCGTGGTGATTGCCGCCACTTCCGTGCTCGCCACCGGAGCGGTCACCGCCACTGCCCAACCGACCACCGATGTACCGTCAGCCTCCCACGCCGCAGCCGCCTCCCCTGTGGCGCTGGTGTTCGTGAAGAACGCGAAGGACCCGTCCAATTCGACCCTTCAGGTCTGGAACGGCAGGACTCGCGTCGCCACCTACCGGGCCGGGTCAGGACTGGGAACTGCGGCCAACAACGGGACAGCGAAGGGCAAACAGTCTCGGAACGAGTGCGTGAAGAACGTCGGATGGCTCCCCAACGGCAAGTACCGACCGTCTTCGTTCGAGACCAGCCGGAACAAGACGATCAAGGGATACGCCATCGGCCTGCCTGCAAAGAACTGCTACCCGCGCAAGACCGAGCGCAACGCGCTTTTCATCCACAGCGAGATGACCAGGGACAGGAAGCAGGGACCTCGCGCGGGAGCCGACAGCCCGCAGCGCTGGGACGGGGTCTCGGACTACAAGTCCAATGGCTGCATCAAGCTCCACCCCAACCACATTGCCCAGCTGTTCAGCTACATGAACAAGCACGGGCGCGCCGCTTTGCTCACGGTGCGTTGATCCACGCGTCGCCCACCGCGCACTCCGCCGAACCCGCCGTCCCCGGAAGTCTCAACATCCGGGGACGGCGCGCCGTACCGAGGTTGAACTCGGATTGAGTGGAGCAGTGCGCCAGCTGGTCCGAGAGCTTGTTGAGCCGCCCTGTCGTCCGGATCGAAGGACCGTTCAAGGATGGGAAGTATGCGACCCACTGGGAGTTCGCCGACACAGGCGAGATCCTTGCGACGCACAGCTCCATCCCCGCCGACGGCTCATCCCCGGCCCACCGCCTCTCGGTCCATCCCTGATCCGCCGGACACTGCCTGGCCTGATGTTCCTGCCAGAGGGGAGCGTCTGTAGGTTACTGTCATGGCTGAGCTTGGACCCGTTGTGTGGCCACCCGCACCCCTGTGGACCGAGCGGCTCGTAGTCCGCGAGTCGTCGGGCCGCGACCGTGAGGCGTTCATTGACCTGTTCGCCTCGTCAGAGGTGCGGACGTACCTCGGTGGCCCCCGACCACGTGCTGAGCTTGAGAATGAACTGCCGGAAGTGCCCGGACGGCGCCCCGGCGTGTTCGTGGTCGAGTACGACGAGTCGATGATCGGCATCGTCACCCTCGACCGGCGGGACGCGGAGCGTCCGGGGCACGTCTGCCCTGTCGCAGGGGAGGCCGAGTTGAGCTACATGTTCCTGCCCCAGGCCTGGGGATGCGGGTATGCCTTTGAGGCATGCTCGGCGGCCCTCGGCTGGTTCGCTGACGCCTTCCCCGGCGAGCCGGTGGTGCTCTGCACTCAGGTGGCCAACGACAGCTCGGTAAGTCTCGCGGAGAAATTGGGATTCACCGAGGTGGAGCGGTTCGAGGAGTTCGGCGCCGAGCAGTGGTTCGGCGTGTGGTCTTCGGTTCCGAAGTCTGGTTGAGCATGCACTCGGCACCCCTGCGACCACCGGTCGGGGCCCGCGTCTTGTTCGTCGAGCACGGCTCCAGGAGACGTCGGGTCCAGACGTGAGGCTGAGGCCGGTGGCGGTGAGGCATCCGTCGATGATGTCGCTGCGGTACTGGATCCGGCGGAGTCCGTGACCAAGCCCGACGCATGAGGTGGGCGGGGTCGGTAAAGGCGGTGTTGGCCTGGACGGTCCGGCGAAGGATCGACCAGATGCCTTCCACGGGGTTGAGGTCCGGTGCGTAAGACGGCAGGTGGTAGGCGGTAGGGCCTTGACCGCGTCAAACAGCCCCTTCAGCCCGTCGCAGACCGGCATGAGGACGTAGTTCACTCCGCGGTTCTTGATCTCCGTGAAGATGTGCATCCAGTGCTTGGCACCCTCGCCGCCATCACGGCCCACAACCCGAGGATGTCCCGCCGGCCCTCGGTCGTGACGGCCAGGGCCATGTAGATGGGCCGGTTCGCCACGGCGCCGTCGCGGATCTTCACATGGATCGCGTCGATGAAGACCACCGGAAAGAAGACCGCGTCCAGAGGCCGGTTCTGGCGCGACACCTCGGCGCCATAGACCTCGGCCAGGTGGGCCTGTACCTCACCAGCCGTCAGGCCCTTCGCGGCGAGCGAGATGACCATCTCGTCGACGCCGGATAGGCGCTTCTTGACGATCGTCGGCTCGAAGGAGCCCTCGCGGTCGCGAACCACGGATATATCCACCGGGCCGACATCGGTCAGCACGATCTTGGCTCGGGTGCCGTGCGTGAGTTGCCGCCGTTCTTCCCCGCCGGATCGTGCTTGTCATAACCGAGGTGGTCAGTGATCTCGCCCTCGAGGGCGGACTCCAGGAGCCGCTTCGTCAGCTGCTGGAGCAGCCCACCCTCACCGGTCAGCTGCCTGCCCTCGGCCTGAGCCCGGGGCGGGCGGTCAGTTGCCTGTTGCCGCTATCGCGGCAGGGCCCCGTTGAGAGCGGGGGGTTTTGTCGCCGACACGGCGGGGCTCGATGGTGCGGGGGTCGACGGCCTCGCCGGGGGCGCCCTCGTGGTAAGGGCCGTTGGGGTTGGCGTCGCGGTCGTGCGGGAGGAGGAAGAAGACGCGGCGAAGCTGGAGGCCGCTGTCGGGGTCCGCTTCTGCGTGGGCGTCGAGTTCTGTGTAGCCGACCATGCGTCCGTCGCGTTCGTAGCGGGGCTTGCCACGGCGACGGGGAGTCTTGTCGAGGGCTTGTCGGACGTAGTCGAGTTCGTCGGGGTTCTCCAGCCAGACCACTGCGTTCTCGTGGCAGAGGTCGCTCTCGTTCAGCAGCGAGCTCATGGCTGCAGCCCCTTTTCGTTGTTTGCGCCCATTTTCTGGGCGGGTGTTGTGTGGTGAGCACGATCCCTGGTGGGGGCACCGTGTCCAGGATAGGTGGCCAGGAGGTGTGTGCGTAGGGCGTGAAGGTCAGGCATGGTCAGCCTGCGGGTCTTCTTCGGCAAGGAGGCCAAGGCCTGGGTAGTACTTCTTACCGCTGGATTTCATCATGTCTGCGGGTGAGGCGAGGGAGAGTTCCTGACGGACCCGGGTGGCGAAGGCGCGTGCGGTCGCCGGGCGGATTCCTTCGCCGGCTTGACACCAGGTGCTGTAGGTCGCGTATAGGAGGCCTTGTTCCACGCGGAGGTCTCCCGTCACTCGGTCCGGGCTCTTGTCAGGGCTGTCCGTTGTGCAGCATTCGGTGAGGAAGCGACCGATGTGGTCTTCGGTGGTGGCGTATGCCTCAGTGGCGGAACGTACGGTAGCGGGGCCTGCGAGGGGGTCGCGCGTGGCGAGGTAAAGCTGGGCGCCTTCGATGAGCCACTGCAGGATGCCGGGGCCTTCGCTCTGGACAAGTTCCTTGGCCAGGTTGTCGATCTTGCGGGCGGCAGGGACGACCCGTTCGAAGGGGATGAGACGAATGCGGCGCCAGAAGGCGTGACCGCCGGTGCCGACCTCGGGGCGGTGGTTGCCGAGCAGCCAAAGTTTGTGGGTGGGGTTGAAGCTGAAGTAGTCCTGGCGCATGCGGCGGGCCATGATGCGATCGCCACCGGTCAGGAGTTTGACCCTGGATTCGTCGAACTTGTCGTTCGGCTTGAGTTCGGAGCAGACCACGATGCGGCGACCGTGGAGTTCGGTCAGTTCGGTGGAGTGCTCGGAGAACTTGCCCTTTTCCATGAGGAATCCGGGCGGGGCGGCCTGGGCGTAGTCGCCGAGGATCTGCGTCATGACGTCGAGGAGGACGGATTTGCCGTTGGCGCCGGTGCCGTAGAGGAAGGGCAGGACCTGAGCGCCGACATCGCCGGTGATTGAGTAGCCGAGGAGCAGGTGCAGGAAGTGGATGGTCTCCTGCCCCTTGGGGTCCTCACCGAAGGTGTCATGGAGAAACCGGTGCCAGCGGGGGGTGGGCATCGTTTCGGGGGCGACGCTGGTGGCCCGGGAGTGCATGTCTGCTTCGGGGTCGGGTTTGTGGAGGTCCCCAGTGTCGAGATTGACCACACCGGCTGGCGTGCACAGAGCGTAGGGGTCGCCGTCCAGGACGTCGGGATCCAGGGCGAGCGCCGGGGATGCCTTGGCCTGGGTGAGAAGCGCCTTGATGCCGGGGGTGGACATGGACCTTCGTCGGTGGGCGTTGATCTCCCGGTCGTTGAAGGTGCCGGTGGGGTCCGTGGCGGGCATTTGCTCGGCGAGGTCACCGGCGGCCCAGACTGCGGCCTTCTCCCCTCCGGTGCGCTTCCATCGGTATTGATCCCAGTGGTACCAGCCCAAGCCTTCGACGTGCCTGAACTGGTCACCGAACATGACAGCGAAGAGCTTGGCGTTTCCGCGGTCGGTGAGCATCGCCGGGAGAAGGCCCTTGGCCGTGCTCGGTTCGTGGACTGTGACGCTTGTGGTGTTCTGCTGTGCGGGGAGGCTGGGCTGTGTGGTCTGGACTTCGAGCTCGAGCATTTGCTGAGCCGCTGCCGCGGCGTCGAAGCGCGGGTTGTCAGCGCTGCTCATGGGCGTCCTTTGAGATGGAGCGGCCGACTGGCGCCGGCGGACAGGGCAGAGGAGATGATGGCGCTGCTGTGCCGGTGGCGGTTGGGGCGCGCGGCTTCTGCGGCCGCGGTGAGCAGGTCTTGGGCTTGGTCGTGTGGGATGTGGCCTGCGGCTACTAGGCCTCCGGCAGTGTAGGCAGCACGGTTGAGCTTCTCCGTGAACGCCATTCCTTCGTTGGCTGCAGCACAGGCTTCGACCTCGGCCAGGAGGGGGTCAAGAAGGCGGTGCACCTGTTCTCTGGCCGGCGCTGCCCTGCTCGGGCGGGGAGCGCGGTTGGGTGCGGGAAGCTTGTTGACCGGGTGGCCTGTGCGGTGGAGCTCGGCGGCCAGCCAATTGGGCAGGGGCGCTGGAGTGCGTGCCGTACCAAGCGCACGGTAGGTCCCTGCGGGTGTCCGTGTGGCGGGGGTGACGATGTATCCGCCCGTGGCTCGGATGTCTACCTGCCAGGCGAGGGCGACCTTGGGGCTGGAACCGACCGATGACTTGTAGCTGGGCCCGTGGCTGGGCACTTGGTACCAGACGTGGAGTCCTCCGGACGGGGTTTGGACTCTGAGCGTGGTGTCGTCGTCTGCTGGGCTCTTTCTGCCGCGTAGCGCTGCGAGGAGTGCGAGTGTGTCGAAGCCGGAGGCCAAGCCGTCGAGGTTGACGCTCTCGTGAATGGCGATGCCGGGCAGGAGCCGGTTGCGGTCGGGGACTTTCACACTGTGTGCATCGATATCGAGGATGACGAGGCGGGCTGGCCCGCAGGACACTCCGACTCCTAGGGATGGATTGGTCCCCCACCAGGCTTCCAGAAGTGCAGGGGCGGTCGTAGCCGCGTGGAAGCCGTGGCACCACCTTCCCGCGGCGTGGCAGGGGCACTGATGCGGCCGGTGTGTTGCCTCTCGGCAGTCTGCACAGTTGGCTGCTGGGGTTTTGCGTCCCGCAGCCAAGGGGTGGACTGGCCAGCCATGTGCGGCGCACCAGCGCGCAACGTCGTAGGGACTGGCGTGTCCCATGGGGCGGGGAACGCTGGTCTCGCTCTGACGCGGCACGCTGATCGTCCTTGCAGGGGGCCAACAGTCCTTCAGTCCCTGGTTGTAAAAGACCTGGTCAGACGGGCACTGGTGGCAAACGAGGGACCGAAGGGACTGAGTTTTCCAATGAGTCCAGAGCCTACCGCAGGGTGTCAGGCTTCCGTGTAGCCGTTTCCAACTTTGAGTCCCTTCGGTCCCTTGCGTCCCTTGGCAGTTGGGCAGTGGAAGCCTTCCTCTCCGGATTCTTGTGCGCCACGAGCCGGGCGTGTCGGTGCTACACCTGCTCCGTGCGCTGAGGGACTGAGCATCTCGAGCTTGTTCAGTCCCTTCTCAGTCCCTCGCGTAAACGTGCAGGTCAGGTGGCCTTCATGCCCACTTTGAGGGACTGAAGGGACTGAAAGTTCTAGTTATGAGCTACACATGATTAGGAGTACTGAGTCCTACGCGCGTGCGCATACACACGCACACGTGATCCGTGGAACTGGAAAGTTCGGTCCCTTCAGTCCCTCCAGTCCCTGATTTCCTCGCTATCACCCCTGCTGACCTGGTCTTATGCAAAGGGACCCAAGACGGTGACTCAAGCTGCCCTTGGGTCCCTAGCCATCCCGAGGCCTCCTACACCCGCCCGATGCCTCCAGCGGGCTGACGACGGCGCGCAGCCCTCAGCTGCGAGATCGTGGAAGCCGGCGTTAGTCCGCCCTGCTCTGAGGCACCCGTTGCTGCTGTGCAACGCTGCGATGAGCTTGGCGGCATAGCCGCCGTCAGCAAGAAGCCGACGGCATCCACATCAGCTGTCAGGCAAGGGATCTGTCGTGCCACGCAAGGTTTCGGACTGCGGGACTTGTGCAGGGCTGCGGCACGCGGTCCGGGGCAGCGAGCACCGTATGGTGCGGGCGAGCTACTTAGACCCTCCCGCTTAATGCAGACGTCGAATGCGTCCAAGCCTTTGGCAGATGTCCACACAGCGGGTAGCAACAACCACCAAACCTGTGGCGAGCGCTGAGACAGCTCGTGGAAGGAGAGAACGAGCGCCAGACTGTGCACGCAAGATGCCCTCTTACCGACGGAGCCCCCGTGACGATGATTCCTCTGCGTTCTCATCAGCGCGAAGCTGTGGACGCCGTCCTGCGTGCCCTGGAGCTGGCACCAGGGGCCCGTCTCCCGTCTCGAGGCTTGCGGACGCAGGTAATCATGGCAACCGGTTCGGGCAAGACCTATGTCGCCGCCCGCAGCGCGGTCGAGCTCCAGGCCGGCCGCGTACTCGTCCTTGTCCCCTCCCTGGATCTGCTCACCCAGACCGAACAAGCCTGGCGGGACAGCGGTCGTACCGGTCCCGTCATCGGTGTCTCTTCCCTGCGGGGTGAGGAGGCGTCCTTCCCGAACACCACGGATGTCACCGAGCTCGTGGAGTGGACCCGGACCTTCGGCCGGGTGACAGTTTTCGCGACCTACGCCTCCCTTGGTCTCGGCACCCTGGAGCGCGCCCACCAGGCGGGCCTCAAGGGCTGGGACCTGATCGTCGTGGATGAAGCCCACAGAGTGTCGGGCCGGATCGGGAAGCCGTGGGCAGTCGTTCACGACAACCAGCGCATCCCCGCTGCCCGGCGCCTCTACATGACCGCGACCCCCCGGGTGTGGCAGCTCGACGAGGACACCCCGGGGAGGCCCGGGGAGCTCGTGGCGAGCATGGAGGACGACCCCGACGGCCCGTTCGGCAGCAGGGCGTACACACTCACCCTGTCGGACGCGGTGAGCTGGGGAATCTGTGCCCGCTACCAGGTCGTCTGTGTCGACGTTACTGACACCGAGTACCAGGACACCCTGCGCCAGGGAAGCACGGCGACCACCGAGGAGGTGCGCGGGGCGCGGATCGCCGCCCTGCAGACCGCTCTGGTGAAGGCCTCGGCCGAGGAGAGCTTCAAGCACACCCTGACCTTCCATCACCTGGTCAAGGAAGCCGAAGCGTTCGCCGTCGGTCTGCCTGATGTCGCCGCCCGGCTCCACAAGGACGATCCGGAGCTCTACCCACACACCATCTGGGCCGACTGGCTGTGCGGGGAGCACAGCCCGCTCCACCGCACCCGGGTCCTGGACGAGTTCGCCACCGGCATCGCCGGCGACGGCACAGTCGTGGAGAAGAGCTACCTCGGCTCGGTGAAGGTCCTCGGGGAAGGCGTCGACACCCGCGACTGCGACAGCGTGTACTTCGCCGACGTCCGCGGCTCCATGCCCGACCTCGTCCAGGCCGTCGGCCGCGCCCTGCGGATGAAGCCCGGCGAGGGCAAGACCGCCTCCCTCGTCGTCCCGATCCTCTTCAAGCCCGGCGAGAGCGCCCACAACATGCTCACCAGCAAGGCATACGGAGACCTGGCCAAACTCCTCGAAGCCCTCCGCGCCCACGACGCCCGCATCATCGAAACCCTGGGCCAGGCCCCCTCCCCCGCGCGCACCGAGCCCGCCGACGAGGTGGACATCGACGACGTCGACACCGAACTCGGGGAAGGCGACGAGCCGCAGGGGCCGAGTGCCGGAGCCCGGGACCTGCTGAAGTTCAGCACCCCCCGCGATCCCGCGGTGCTGGCAGCCTTCATCCAGCTGCGGATCCTGGACCCCGAACACGAGCACTGGCGTCGCGGCATCGAAGCCTGCGCCCTCTACACCGGGCAGCACGGCGGTCTGCGCGTCCCGTTCACCTACCGCGTCCCCGGCACCCCGCAGGACGACGACCTCGACAACGCGGGGGACACTGTCGGTGAGACGTGGTGGCCAGCGTCGCTGGCCGGGTTCCCGCTCGGGCAGTGGATCGCCGACGCCCGACGCCAGTACGCCCGCGGCACCATGTCGGACGACCGGATCGACCAGCTCGAGAACCTCGGCATGATCTGGTCCACCGTCGACATCGCCTGGGAAGAAGGCCTCTCCGCCGCCCGCGCCTGGGCCCAGCTGCACGGCCACCTCCTCGCACCCTTGGACGCCACCTACGAAGGAGCGAAGGTCGGCATCTTCCTCAAGAACGCCCGCGCCGCCGCCCGCCGCGCCCACGACAACACACAGCGCGAGGCCGAAGGGCTGCCCGCTGACACCACCGGCTGGGTTCTGTCGGAGGAACGGCGCGAGCAGCTGGAGGAGATCGACGCCTCGTGGTGCCCGGCCTGGCCCGTCACCTGGCAGCGCACCTTCCACCTCACCCGCCTCCACCTCGAAGCCGGCGAACCCCTCCCCACCCGCCCCGGGCAGACCCTGGCCCAGGGCGAGGACCTCGGCCGCTGGGTCCAGACCGTCCGCACCGGGTGGGACAAGCTCACCGGGGCGCAGCAGTGGATGTGTGATCAGGTTCTGGGCATCGAGCCGGCCGAAGAAGCCGAGAAGCCCAAGGCTTCAATGAGCCAGGCCCAGAAGTGGGCGATCCATCTCGCCGCAGCCCGGCAGTTCTTCGAGCGGGAAGGCCACCTCAAGGTCCCCCGCAAGCACATCGAGACCATCGACGTACCCGGGGCCGGCGAGGGCCAGGAGGAGGAGGAGCGGCCGCTGAAGCTCGGTGCATGGGTCGCGAACCAGCGAACCCGTGCAGCGACGCTGACGCCGGAGCGGGCCGAGCAACTGTCCGCCATCGGGATGCGGTGGACGTGATGAGCCCCGCGGCCACCCGCGCTGTGGCCCTGACGCTCGGCTACCCCCTCGGATGTCTACGTCCTTCTCTGCACCAACGCGGGCGTTAGAACTCCGAAGGAGCGTGACTGCGTCGGATCAGTGACGGAATCGGGCGACCTCCCCTTCGATCCGAATCAGGAACTCCGTGATCGGGGCTCCGCCGCTGTCTGGAACGAGGACGAGGTCCTGGGCGTAGATCGTTTCGTCTGCGGCCAAGGCCGCATCCTCGTCACCACGGCGCCAGGCATCACGAGAAGCGGCGAACAGGGGAGCAAGCCCTTCCCAGGCTGGGCCGGGTTCGAAGCGGCAGTCGGACCAGAACATGTCGCCGCTTTCGAGGGCCAAGGTTCCCACCAGCCGCTCACCCTGTCTGAGCTGCCAACTCCGCTCCGCCATGTTCCCCTCCCGCGGTCGTTACTGATCTTTCGACTCTATGCCGTGGGCGTGGCCGCAGGGTCGCTGCACCTCCAGGACGACTGCCGTCCCGGCCACGGATAGGTCCTCGTGCATGGTGATCACTTGGCCGGGCTCAAGGTGCTGCCACTGCTGAGGGTCAAGGGGCGCGAGTCTCACCGAGGCTCGCCCACCAGGAGGCTGTACTACTTGGCGACCTCGTATTGCACTGTGGTGTCGGGGCAGGCTTCGGCGAGTTCGAGCAGTGCAGCGCGCTCCTTGTCGTCGGCGGTCAGGCTCCAGCGGAGCTTGGTGGCGGTCCAGTCGGCCGCGTAGGTGCAGTGAGCGGCGTCGGCCGGTGGCAGCCACGCGGCGGGGTCCTTGTCGGACTTGGACCGGTTGCTCTTCGCTGTGACCGCCACCAGGGACCGTTCGGCGCCGAGGTCGTTGGCGTAGGCCTGGCGGCGCTCGGCGGTCCAGGCGTAGGCGCCGCTGTCCCAGGCTTCGGCGAGCGGGACCATGTGGTCGATGTCCAGCTTCCGAGCTTCGGTCACCTCGGTCTCGTCGTAGTACGAGAGCCACACCCCGCCAGTGAGCACGCACCTCTTGCCCTGTTCCGGTTTCGTGGTCGCTTCCTCAATGAGGACCTCGGCCCGGGTTTCGCAGTCGTCGTCGTCCTCGTCGATCCAGTGCCTAAAGCTGTCACGCTCGTACCCGTCCCGCTTCTCGACCCCGTCTGGGATCATCGCGATGGCCTTGGTGAGCGTGAGGGCGCCTTCCGTGGGTCCGCCGCCGGCCGCGCCGGACGGTGACCCCGCGGTCGAGGAGCCTGCGGCTCCGGAGGGTTTCGAGTCACTGTCGTCCGCGGCCTGGGGATTGCACCCGGCCAAGGACGCGGCGAGCAGGACAGCGGCGACGGCAGGCAGGACGCGGCGAGCGTTCACAGGCGGACTCCATCGTGGGCGCGGTGATACCCACTTATGTTGGCAGCACCACACGGACACTGACAGATGGTCATCTGTGCTGGTCGTACCTATATCGGGCACGTTCCCTGTGTTGCGCGGCCTGGTCAGGGCCGACAGACGGGTGCGCAGGCCCAGAGTTCGGTGGCTTCGGTCAGGAGTCCGGTGTCGGAGCGGTGGATGCCCAGGGACCGGTCGGCGTGGAGACGTGATCCGCACAGTGCGCAATTCCATCCCTTGACCTGGGCGAAGGTCAGTCGCGTCAGGTTCAGACGCGGATTCTGGGCCGTGTCGGGGCTGGGCAGGAGGGGGTTTAGGTTCCTGCGCAGGGTGGGCGTGTCGGCGAGGGGCTGCTGGTGGGGGGTGAGCCAGTAGGGCCCGGGTGGTCTCTGCTGGTGCCGGGCCGGCAGGAAGACGTGGCTCCCCTCGCCGAGCACCGCGGCGGGTGCCATCGCGGCCCAGGCGCCGGCGGTGCCGGGAGGTACCAGGAAGTGCAGGGTGCGCGCTGCGGGGTTCACGATGACCGGACCGACCTGGGGGCCGAGGCGCTCGATGACCTGGAGGCCCACGAAGCGCGGGACTCGGATGGCGTCCCAGTCCGCACCGGCGTGGCGTCATGGCGCCCTCGAACGTCACTGCTGTCGTCGCCCGTGCCGCGCTGCCCGTGTCCATCCCGCTCCCCTTGGCCCGTGGTTCGAGGGATGACCGTACGACCGGGAACGGGCTGCGACCCGAGCTGAGAGTCCGGGTCGCCTGTGGGCCCCGGGGGCTTCAGAGGAGGGTCGGGCACTCGGCCAGCGTGCTGGCCCGCCTGCGGTAGGCCGGCCTGGCCCGGCCGACGAGCGAGATACGACCAGGCTCCTGCCCAGAGAGCTGCGCTGGAGATCCTGGGGTGGGAGGGCTTCCAACTCCAGAGTGCACGAGCACAGGGGGGTCGTCACGGCGCAGGTCGTAGCAGCGGGCGACTTCCAGTCCGAAGGTGAACTGCTGCTCCCTCGACGGGAGCCGACCGGTGTCGACCCGGTCGGCCAGGCGGAGCGCTTCAGTCGCGTCGCCGTCGGTCATCTCCACCGACACCGCGTGAAGCAGGGCGTTGGTGGGCCCGAACACCATCCGCATGGTGTTGCCCTCCCCCGCTTGCCGGGCCAGGGGAAGTACGTGGGTGGTCAGCCGGGCGCGGGCTTTCCACGCCTGGCGGCTCCGGGCCTCGGCGACGACCGCGACCAGGTGCAGCGCCCCGCAGAGTGCCGCAGCCTGCGGGGCGGGAACGGTCCAGGCCCGGGTGAGGGTGTCAGCCGCCTGCATCGCGACGTCGGCGGCGTTCGTTTCCTGACCGGGCTCGGACAGCAGGGCGTGACCGAGGTTCCACTGCGCGGCCGCGATCCGCAGAGGGTCCTCCGCGTCCTCGGCCGCGCGCAGGGCACGGTCGGTGACCACGAGGGCGAGGTCGCTGCGGCCGGTGCGGCGGCAGTAGGAACGCACGAGTCCGTAGAGGTCTGCGGCCAGGCGCCGGGTCTCGCGCATCTCGGACGGGCGGGTGCGGTGGCTCCGGAGGGCGGCTTCGACATCAATGATGAGAGTCGGCAGGACTGCTTCGGCATCGGTGAAGCGGGTGGGCGAGGTCCGCCAGATGCGCCAGGCATCCTCGACACGGCCGCGCAGCGAAACTGGGCGCAGGTCCGCGTCGGGTGCGGTGGTGTGGCGGCCGAGTAGAGCGCGGACCACGTCGGTCCCGGCAGGGGCAGCCGGCGAGCCGGTGGCGGGTGGGGCGGGCTGGGCGTCGCCGAGGAGATAGCCGGTGGAGACCTGGAGCTCGGCGCCGAGCCTGGCGACCACGTCACGGAGGGTGTCTTGTGCCCGCGCTCGATCTGGGAGAGATAGTCGGTTGTGATCCCGCACAGCCCGGCCACCGCGGCCTGGGTACGGCCCTGGCGGCGGCGCAGTTCTCGTACACGTTCGCCGGTCGGCAGGCTGGGCAGAACCATGCTGGTATCCCCTTGTTCACGGGTGCTGTGCCCCACCGTAGAACCGCGACAGGGCACGGTAGTTGGAGTTGCACCAACGTGTGACACCGAGATCCTCTGCAGGGGGTGGCTTGGCTGGGACTGGGGAGGTTGACGTGAAGCTGGTGCTGTGGGACATCGACCACACCCTCATTGCTACCCGCGGTGTTGGGCGTGAGATCTTCAGCTACTGCTTCGAGCAGGTCACTGGGTGCCCCATGCGAGAGCAAGCTGCAGTCGACGGTATGACGGAGCCCGTCATTTTCCAGGAGACCGCGAAACTCCACGGCATCACCAGTGACCGGACCATGTTCGAGGCCTTCGCCCGCCTCTCTACCGAGCAGCACCAGCTGCGCGCCGGTGAACTCCGCCAGCGCGGCCACGCCCTTCCCGGTGCCGTACGCGCGCTCTCAGTAGTTGCCGCATTGGACGAGGTTGTGCAGACGGTGGTCACCGGCAACATCCGGGGAGCGGCAGAGACCAAGCTGTCGGTGTTCGGGCTCGGTACGCACATCAGGTTTCCGATCGGCGGCTACGGCGAGGACGATGCCGAGCGCGCCGAACTCGTCCGCATCGCGATCCGTAGGGCCAGCCGAAGCTTGGACACGCCACTCGCTTCCCAGGATGTCCTGCTGGTCGGCGACACCCCCGCCGATGTCGCGGCCGCCCAGGACAACCATATTCCTGTGCTCGCCGTCGCCACTGGGCGCTCCACCGTCACCGAACTGCGGCAGGCCGGAGCCGACCTCGTCGCAGTAGACCTCGAAGACCCCTCCCCCATCATCCGGCTGCTCACGGGTAGCTGAGCCCATAAGGGTTCCCCCAGGCAGTCGTGTGCGGGTGCGGCCTCAGTTCTCGGCGCATACGGTCGCCGTGAGCGTCCTGACAGGACAGCGCTCGTTTGGCCCCGCGGCCACTTCGCACGTGCGCGGGGCCAGCCGTCTTTTCGTCATGCCGGCCAGTGCCGTGGCGGCCCCGCACCGAAGGGTGCGGGGCAACACCCAGGTGCCCCATTTTCACCCTTTCTGGGTGATTTGATGGTTTGGCGGTCAGCTGCTGGCAGCCCCGCTGTGCACGTTGAGAAGCCGCGCCAGAAGTACCTGTTGCTGCTGGGGGTCCATCTTCTCCAGCACGAGATCCGCCACGGCGTCACCGTTGTGCCAAGGCATCTTGGTCACGCGACTGAGCGGCGCAAAGCCCGACTCCCCCGGTGCGAGTTCCGTGACATCCGGCTGCTGATTGTTGGCCTCCGTGCGCTGGGTAGGCAACTCTTCGGGGACATTTTCTGCCTGTGCCGCGACTGCGGAGTTATCACGGCGTGATAGCTCTGGCTGCTCCAGCGGCGTGACCGGGGCAGGAGGCGATGCCACTGGCTCCGCCGGGACAACCTCCTGAACCGCTCCCCCACTGGGTGAGTTCGAGGGCCTCGGTT
Organism: Streptomyces sp. NPDC001822; assembly: GCF_042892135.1. Lineage (NCBI taxonomy): Bacteria > Bacillati > Actinomycetota > Actinomycetes > Kitasatosporales > Streptomycetaceae > Streptomyces > Streptomyces sp. NPDC001822. Next base: position 20,718 of record NZ_JBIATW010000020.1, on the reverse strand, counting down.
CGGCTGATGCAGCTGCTCGGGCGTCTGCCTTATCCCGCTGCTCCTCCGGGGTCAGTTTGGCCAGGTTGCGTACGTGCTCGATCTTTCGGCGTCCGGCGACGAGGTCTGCCTGAAGCTCGGGGTCAAGATCGAGGATTGACAGCTTTGACGAGATGGTCGACTGACCAATACCCAGTCGCTTGGCTGCCTTGTTCTGTGAACCGTAGAACTCGACAAGCTTGCGCAGTGCCTGGGCTTGCTCGAGCGGGTTCATGTCGTCGCGATGGACGTTGGCGACGAAGGCTGCCTCGAGGAGCGACTCGTCCGTGGAGACGAGGGCGTTGTCGACGCTGACTCGGATCTTCGGAGCACCGGCGAGTCGGGCGGCCGCGAGGCGTCGGTGGCCGTCGATGACGATGAATCGGGCGCCTTCGTCGATGTCGTCGGCTCGGTCCGGGCGTTCGGAGAGGTAGGCCTCGACGCTGGCGATCGTGATGGCGTTGATTAGCCCGATTTCTCGGATGCTGTCTGCCAGGCCGTCGAGGTTGCGTAGCTCGTCTCGAGGGTTGTCGGGGTTCTGGCTGATGACCGCGAGAGGGAGTTCGGTGGGGTCGGGGACTCCGTCGGTGGGAGCTCCGGTGGCGGCGCCGATTGCGACGCGTCGCTGGCTGATGGGGCGGGCCTGTGCGAAGGAGGCTCCCGCCCCGAGGTTTTTGGCCTTGCTCACTTGCTGATCTCCCGGGCGAGGGCGCGCAGTGCGACGGACTGGTCGCAGCGGGGCGCGTAGGCGAGGAGGGGCCGCTTGGCGCGAACGGCCTCCTTCTGTTCTTTGAGGTCTCCGATGACGCCGACGACGCGTGGATCCTTTATGTCCATCCAGGACTGGAGGGATGAGGTGGCGATGTATCCGCGGCGGGCGTCGTAGTGGTTGACGACGAGTCCGAGGTAGTCGACGTCGAGTCCGAGGTCGTCGCGCATGTCTTCGATTTGGGATGTGAGGAGTCCGTAGGCGTCGGCGCTGCTGTCCTCGGCCTGGACCACGATGAGGGCGCCGGAGTTTCCGGGGGACTCCTGCGGGCGGCGCCTTCCGTAGTAGGTGGCGGCGTCCATGCTGAGGCCGAGGCTGGGTGGGCAGTCGACGAGAATCACGTCGTAGTCGGCTTCGATGGGCGCGAGCGCGCGTTCCAGGGAGGCTTCACGTGCGCGCACCGCTGCGAGGCGCACGTCGAGGAGGAAGGCGTCGGTGCATGCGGGCAGGAGGTGGAGGCGGTCACCGAATCGGTCGTCCTCGATGGGGACGATGAGTTCGCGCAGGTCGCCCTTGCCGTCGCCGGCCATGTGGTTGGTGAGGGAGTCACCGTCCATGGCGAGGGGTTCTTGGCCTAGCTGTCGGGTGAGGTGGCCTTGGGGGTCGAAGTCGACGAGGAGAACGCGCTGACCGAGCCCGGGGAGGTCCTCGAGGGCGAGGGGGTCCTGTCCCCCGGTCTCGTCCTGGTTCAGGAGGGCGGCGAAGTGCTTGGACACCCTTACTGGTACGAGCTTGGTCGGAGATTCTGCGAGAGCTTCTCCCGTGCCGGCGGTGATGGCGGTCTTCCCGACCCCGCCCTTCTGGTTGCAGACGATGAAGCGACGGACGATCTCCGGCCGCTTAACTGCTGGGGCGGGGTTGATGTCGAGCCACATCTGTACGGACTGCGCGAGGCCCTGGATGAGGGACACGCCTCGGTGTTTGCAGTCCGCGCGGAAGCCCGACCACAGTTCGGCGGGCAGAAACGTGGCAAAGGACTCCGCACCACTCGTGTCCACGGTGCTGAGGTTGGATCCGAGTCCGCGCCACGCTTCGATGCCTGATTCGACAGCGTCCTGCATGTCGACGCTGTGCTGAACTGCGCGGATCTTGAGTTCCTGGCGGAGCCAGGAGGGCAACTTCGAGACGACCTTCTCGCGGTCGCTGCTGGGGTCTGGTGACGTCATAGTTCGTCACTCTACTAACGCGAAAGATCAACTGGGTACGCCACGCGTTAGTTATGCCTACTTTTTTGATGTGACGGGCTATCACGCCGTGATACCGATCCGAGCAAGAGGCGCACGGACCCGTGGCCGCGGTGCCGCACCTATCACGGCGTGATAGCCGAGGGCCGGTGTCCTACTTGACCGGCATGCCCCACGTCCGCTGCCCGCACGTACTTGTGCCAGGTGCGGGGGCAGGCACCATTGCGGCTTCGTTGTCGTCGTGGGCAGGACTGTTCGGCGGTCAGTTGAGAGTCTCCTCTGCCCAGCGGGCAATGCCGCCGAGCCTGGCTGCCGCTACTTCGCTGTCGCCAGTTCGTACTTGCTGCCCGACTTCGTAGTCGTAACCTTCAAGGCCGCGCTCCTGCTCGATCATCCGTCCGATCCGATAGGCCTCAGCGGCAGCGCCTTGTTTCCCGGGTAGCGGTACGGGTTCTCGATGGAGGCCGAGTCCCCGTCGTAGTCCAGCTGCAGATGGCCAGCAGCCCCGTCACGCCACAGAGTCAGGCTGTAGGGGAACTCCGCAGTGGTGACCACGCCGATCCCCCGCGACATCTAGCGCAGGAGCCTGTCCCAATCGGAACGATGTCCACGAGTCAGGTTCATGGGTTGGAGGTCGGCATCCGGGTCGTAGGAGGAGTTGACCTCCTCCAAGGCTTCTTCGAAGGTTCGGCCCGGACGAACCCGCAAGATCATGATGTCGTAGGTCACCATCCGCGGCCTACGTGTGCACGCCAACGTCTCATTGAGGTCGTGGTGGCTGGCACTGGAACGCGTCCGTGAGAGATGACGCCAGGGCAAGTGTCCGGTCTCACTGAACCTTGACTGATCCAATGAAATTTGACCGCTTGCTTGTGGCCGGCCGCTGTGGTCCGGTCTGCGGACAACTGGCCCACCACACACGGTTCCGGGTCCGGCCGGCCGGTCAGCCAGCGTCAGCTGGGGGTGCTGACGAACAGGGGATCGAGCGGATCGCCGTCGTACTCGATGACGAGACAGGCCGCGGCGACCGGTCCTAGGGAGAGCTCCACGAGCCGGGTCAGGGCTGCCGCCTCGGACGGCAGCCCGGCCGGATCGAGGCCGAGCGCCCGGGCCGCGCGGTCGCGTCGCTGGTCGAGGTCGGGCATGTCCTCCCGGTAGTCGTCAGCAACCGCCTGGAGTTCGCCGGCCGGCCGTCCGGGAGCATCCCGCCACCACGGTGCCACCAGACACAGCCGCACCAACTCCTGAAGTCCGAGGGCGAGCAGCCCAGCTTCGCCGTCGAGGCTGACGTACACCACGGGGCGTTCCTCTCCGCCCTCGCCGACGAAGCAGAACGCGTCACCTGAGCCCGCCCGCGCAAACTGCTCCAGCCGGGCTCCAGAGGCGAGCCGGATTCCGTCTTCCAGCTCCTGGTCCGCCGGGTCCGTCGCGTCGAGATCCGCAACCCCGACGAAGAAGTCGATGACCTCCGGGTCGGCACCCAGAAGAGGCAACAACGCGCCGTAGCGGGCGGGTACGTCGGCTGGTGCATTCGATCCGTTCACTTGGCAACCGTAACTGGGGCCTCTGACAGCGGCGGCGTCAGACCGCCAGGGGCCGGGGCGGAGACAAGGTGGCGAAGCCTGCAGGCGTGGGTGCGCGGCCTCATCTACAAGCTGGGTGCTCAAGCTTCTATGAGACGAATTGGGCGGTCGTGAAACTTCGGTGAGACTGGTCAAGGTCCGATGAGACAGATGGCACGGCACCAACCATCACGGTGGGAAGAATGAGCAGCACCTATCACGCCGTGATAGGTGCTGCCCCAGTCTCCGGGCTGGATTCTTCCCGAGGGGGTCAACGGGTCCCTCTGGCTACCACCTCAGAGCGCACTGGACGACGCTTCTCCACTGCCTTAACTGGCGGCGCTGAGTCTCGGAACCGGTCCATTTGAACGCGGCGGGTGCGATTGACGAACTCTGCTGAGAGGAGGAGCTGAGTAGGCCGCCGCTGAGACGAGGCCTTCGTGGCAACGGGCTGGTGACCTTCCGCCTGGTTCAGTGCCCTCGTGCGCCTCAGCTGTGGGCTGGATTGAGAGAGCGATGGATCCTTCGCCCAGAGTTCGGCTGCCGCGGGTACTTGCGTGGGGCAGACGCTCTTCAGCCGCCGTCGAGACCGACACGTGGACGAAGTTGTCGACCTCTCCCCCACTGTGGCGGACTATTGGCCGGCCGCCTTCCTCGGCAAGATCACCGCCGATCTGGGCGGACGGCCCTCGCCCGCACGGTCCTAGAGCCGCGAAAGACGGGCAGAACGTCCTGAGTAGAACTCGTTGATTCCCACGAACACCCGGACCACTGCCGCCAGCTCTCGAGTTGTCGGCCCACACAGACCGCCAGGAGACGATGCCCCGTAGTGGGTCCTGCATTCGGCGCCTTCCCGGGAGGAAGCATCCACCACCTCCCAACCGGTCGCTTCGTCGAGAGAAAATGATCTTGAGGTCTCGGTGGGGCGGCCTCCGCAGTGTTCACCGAACCTAACGATCGCCTGGACGCTTGGCCGGCAAAGCATTGATGGGGGAGACCTTGTCCACTCGGACGGACAACTCGCTTCTGAAGAGCTGGCACTACAGGCATGGCTCGCTGGGCTGGACTTCATCGCGACGACAGAGCACGGCTCTGCTGCCTCACCCGACGTGTGGGCGCATACGGCTGCCGATGGCCTCCCATACACTGTGGTCTTCTCCGAGGAGCTGAGCACCCGGGCGATCCTCGACGGCATCCGCTCGGGCCGGGGCTGGATCGCCGAGTCGGCGGAAGTGGAGGTGTCGCTCACCGCCGGCGTCGACGGTCGCACCGCCGGAGTAGGCGAACAGCTCGCAACTTACGCCGGGCGGGTCGAAGTGCAGACAGAGTCCTTGGTGTGCCAGCGGCGACCGTAAGCTTCCACACCGATAGTGGGAAGGTCCGCCGCGTCTCGCTTCCCGGAGTGTGTGCGGTGCAGTGGCACACAACGGCGGAAGAGTCAGCGTGCGTCCGTTCCGCATTGAGGTCCGTCATCCCAACGGGCAGGCCGCCGCACTCACAAATCGAATCGTCCTGACCTGACCGATCGCCCCGATACGCTGTGCGTACACGACCAGGTCGTAGACGCTCGGCCGCCGCCAGTGGCTATGTACTCGTTCTAGCGGACGCGCTGTGCGACGGCCGCGCTGGATCTCGCTGTCGCTGTAGCGAGGGTGGGTGTTTGGTCAGCCTGGCATCGGCAGCGAACGCCGTGGCACTGTGCCCAAGTCTCCAACAGGGCATCCGACTGGATAGGCAGAGGACACCACCGAGGCCTGGCCCTATCACGGCGTGATAACCATCGGGCAGGACGAAGTGCTCGGGGCATCAGGCTGTCAGACGCTCGCGCGCGCGTGGCGTTCTCAGCGCTCGGTCAACCTGGAAGGCGGTCCAAGTACGGACTGTCCAAGGAGTCCGTGTCTGGTGCTCCGCTACGAGTGAGGGCTGCCTTTGCCAGAATCGCTGAGATCCTTGCGCAGTCCAGACGGGGGAGCATTGAGCTCATCAAGCTGCCGGATTATCACGCCGTGATAGGGGCGATCCGGGAAGAAGGTTCCGGGCAACCCTCCAGGCAACCAGGGAGTGTTCTACAAGGTGGCGGTGTGCTCGGATGCGGCGTCCTGCCTACCGTAGATGGCCTACGAGTACGCGCTCCGTATCAGTCCCTGTCAGTGGGCCCGCATACCGTTCTCCAATGAATCATCAGCTGTCGTCACCTCAGCAAGAGGACGTTTTCAAAGTCTGGGAGAACTGGCAACGCGTTCTGCGAGCCGGCGAGAGAGGCGGGTCCCCTGCAGGCATCTGCGCATCTTGCAGGGGCGGAGAACACACATGAGCGGAGGCTCGGTGCATGAAACAGGGAACGTGCGAGAGGCGTGGGGCCGGGTAACCGCATGGCTTGAACGCAACGACCCTGAAACGTTCGCCATGCTCGGCCGCCCGGGGAACCAAGTGACCATCCGGGAGGCTGAACTGTGCATGGGATTGGACCTGCCGCAGGACATGCGGGAGTGGCTGCTGACGAACGACCTCGACGCCGGCAGACAACCCGACCGTCACGCCTCTTTGGTGGCGCTGGGGTGCGAGATAGACATTCCCGGCGGCCATCTACTACTCGGGCTGATCGATATTCAGCGTGTCTACCTCAGCCGGGTGGGCCTGGAGGAGATGGAGCCGTCCCCAGATTCCGACTACCCGCTATGGCGTCGTGAGTGGGTGCCCATTGCCGCGGAGCGCGACGGTCTCTACGGGACGTTCTTGGACACACGCAGCGGAACTATCGGATCCTGGGACGAGGCGCACGGTCCCGAGGAGGGCACATACACTTCATTGTTCGCCTTCTTCCAAGAAACAGCGGACCGGCTCGAAGGCGTGTCCACGGGCGATGGGAGAGGCCCTGGCCGGACCGCAAGACCCCGTGGGCTCGATCCCCGTCCGGAAGATGAGCCGATACGCCTCTGGGCGCGCACCAACGGACATCTGGTAAACGACCGTGGGCGCATCCCTCCGGAAATCCGTGAGGCTTACGAGGTGTCACAGAGGTGAACGGCAAGTCCGACTGAGCCGATCGACGCGCATAGGCAAGTCACAGCGATTCGTCGATCGCGGCAATGAAGACGGTGGCCTCGAAGCGGACCGCGAGTTTGTCGAAGCGGCAGGCCACGGACCGGTGGCGCTTGATTCGGTTGATCCCGCACTCGACTGCGTGCCGCTGCTTGTAGCCGCGTCTGTCGAACTTCGGCGGCCAGCCACCCCGCGATCCGCGGTTGAGGCGGTTGTGGACCCGGTCCGCAGGCACCGGAATCGTGGCCCTCATCCCGCGTCTGCGCAGGTAGGACCGATTGCTGCGGGAGCCGTACGCCTTGTCCGCCCGGACACGATCAGGGCGGACGCGTGGCCGGCCCGGCCCGAGGCGGGGCACGCGGACCCTTTCCGACATAGGCTCGAACTGCGGCGAGTCCCCGCGCTGCCCCGCCATCACCACGATCGACATGGGCTTCTGCCCCTGCTCGACGGCCAGGTGCAGCTTGGTTGTGAACCCGCCACGCGATTTCCCAGCCCATGATCACGGGGCTCGGTGAAGGTGCCGCCCGGTGGTTCCTTCTGTAGGTCGCCCTGCGTGCGGGCCCGGCGGCCTGCTGATGGGCGCGGCAGACCGTGGAGTCGACACTCAGCTCCCAAACGATCGCATCTTTTGCGTCGGCCAGGGACTGGAGACTGGCGAGGATTCGGCGCTACGTCCTGTTCCGCCGCCATCGGCGGAACAGGACGTAGACCCGGTTCCATGGTTCATGTTCGACGGGGATTTCCCGCCACGGAACTCCGATCCGGACCCGAAACCGTATGCCGTCGATCAACCCCCGACGAGGCCAGGCGGGCGGCCGCCAAGGGCTCCTTCGGTAACAACGGCTCCAGTGCTGCCCACTGCTCATCAGTGAGATCTCCCCGACCCACGAGCCATGATCATCAAAAGTTCAAGATCCACTTTTGACACAGGTCCTAGGCCCGCACTCAAGAGTTGCTTTCCGCACCGGAAGGCCATGCGGTTGAGGGGTCAACGCGTCTTTCAGGGCTGCTATCACGGCGTGATAGGGGAGTGGCAGAGCCTAGTTGTAACAGGAACACACGGACGGCAGACAAGACCGGTGGCGGGTGCTGGCGAGGTCTCGCCCTAATGAGCCAAATGCGCCCAGACTCCGCTGTCCAGTGGCACCAGAATGCCGTCGTCGCTACTGAACTTGATTGGGTGATGTCGGAGCCGTTCGCCCTGACGACGGCCGGTCCGCTCCGGTAGCCCTGGACTGTGAGGTACGCACAGGGCGGCAGGTTGACCGACGCCGGGAGGGCTGTGAGAGAGCGGGTGCGGCTGCGGGCCGTGGAACGTTTCGAGGGCAGGCAGAAGAACAGCGAGATCGCTGCCGTGCTGCGGGTCAGCGAGCGGTCGGTGGAGCGGTGGCGCCGCCAGTGGCGCGAGCGCGGCGAGGCGGGGGTCCTATCAAAGGGTTCCCCGGGGCGGCCGAGGCTCGGTGAAGCGCAGCTCGCGAGGCTGGAGCGGGAACTGGAAAGGGGCCGCTGGTGGCCGCTGGTCCCCGGCTGGACCGACCAGCGGTGGACGCTTGCCCGGATCAAGACGCTGATCGGCCGGCTGTTCCACGTGAGCTACACGGTGCAAGGCACGTGGCTGTTGCTGAAGCGGCACGGCTGGTCCTGGCAGCAGCCCGCCCGGCGGGCGATCGAACGCGACGACGCGGCGGTCGAGGTCTGGAAAAGGGAGACCTGGTCGCGGGTAAGAGCACCGCGGCGGCGTGTGACGGCTGGATCGTCTTCGAGGACGAAGCCGGACAGTCGATGACGCCGCCGCGCGCGAGAAGCTGGGGACGCAAGGGCGAAATACCGGTGGCCCGGGTCCGTGGCCGGGGCTCGGGCCGGGTATCCATGGCCGGGCTGACCTGCTACAAGCCGGGGAAGCGATCGAGGATGTTCTACTCGGTCCGCGAGTACCGGGGCCGCAAAGACGAGCCGAAGGGCATCGGCTGGCGCGACCTGCGCGACCTGCTGGTCAGAGCGCACATCCAGCTCGGCGGCCCGATCGTGCTCGTGTGGGACAACCTGCGCATGCACCTGGCCGAGCCACTGCGCGCGTTCATCGCCGACCACGCGGACTGGCTCACCGTCTTCCAGCCTCCCAGTTACTCACCGGACTTGAATCCGCAGGAGGGCATCTGGTCGCTGGTGAAGCGCGACATCGGAAACCTCGCCGCAGCCGACCTTCGCCAGATCACCCGGGCCGTCAAGCGCAGGCTCAAGCAGATCCAGTACCGCCCGGACCTCGTCAACGGCTGTCTCGCCGGCACCGGCCTGGCCCCTTGGGCCCCTGATTCTCAGGCCGGGTCCTGACGGTGTCGCTCGACCGGCGATAGGAGACGATGTGCCCACACCAGCGCACGAAAGCGAGAAACTTCATGACGGAGCCCGCTCCAATAGACCTTATCCACCTCGCCGATCCAGATGGGAACAGCTGCATCGTGCGCGTCACGCGACGGCTCCAGCCGGGCGTGCTGACCGGCCACGACATCCTGCACGCGGACGTGCTCGCCTCCGCGAGCTTCGTCGACGCCCGGCTCGACCTTTTCCTCCTCCCGCATGACCTGGACTCCTGGGAGCAGCAGCTGTCCAATCTGCGACCCGGCCAGACAGCCAGCATCGGCGGAGACAGCGGCCTGAGCCTCGACATCCAGATGCACGAAGACGGCTGGCTGTCGATCCAGGTCAGCGACCCGGACCGCCTTACGGCGGTCCTGGGAACGCGGCCCGGAGACTGGATCACTGAGCACCGCGGGCGACTGGAACAGGTCCGGCTGGCCTGGCCCCGGGAAGTCATAGAGACGGCCCCGGGAGCCTACGAGTGGAGCCCCAACCGCAAGCGGTAATCACCTGATCCAAGCTGCCGACGTCACGTATTCAAGTTCAGTAGTGCCGTGACCGCTTTGGTTCGCCGGGGTGGGATCCGGCAGGATCTTGTGCATGTTCGAAGAGAAGCTCGAAGCGCTCTCGCAGGTGATGGCCGAGCACATGGCCATGTCGTTTCCGCCAGGCTTCCGCAGCCTGGGCATCGAGGACCAGGACATGGTGATGCTTGATGCGGACGCCTGCGGTTACGCCCTGGGCGTTCTCAAAGGCCCGCTTGACGAACAGCGCGGTGAAGGCTTGATCCGGCTGACGGCGGTGTTCGAGAAAGTTCTCCCTGCGATCGACGACGAGAACGCGGCCAGGTACTACACGCACGTCCGCGATATGGCTGTGCTGGCCGCCGAAGTCGAGAATCTGCGCGAGAAGTAGCCCTCCGACCTGGCAGGTTCGCCCGGCTCGTGGCCGCGGCGGTTGGACGTGTGCGGTGACGTCCAATCCGACCGCTGGAGGCGCGATGGCCGAGCCTGTCGGTGTGCGCAGGTCAACCGAGCAGGAGGGGCGGAAGCTGCAGCAGATCGTGCGTCGAGGCAGCACCAGTTCGGTGCGGTTCCGGCGCGCAATGATGCTGTTGGCCTCGGCCGGCGGGAACCGGGCCCCGGTGATCGCGAAGCTGGTCCAGGCCGCCGAGGACACCGTCCGCGATGTGATCCACCGGTTCAACGAGATCGGTCTGGCCTGCCTGGACCCTCAGTGGGCGGGAGGCCGTCCTCGCCTGCTCAGTCCTGATGACGAGGGCTTCGTCATGCAGACGGCCACCACCCGCCCGACCAAGGTCGGCCAGCCCTTCACTTGTCGACGTACGAGTGGAAGGCCCCAGCTCGGTACGAACGAACGTCCCCAGTTCGGTGGCTCGGATCGTGATCGTGCGAGGATGTGCGGGTGGGGACTCCTGGGGCTTCTTTCCGCTGGCAGCGCATGATCGAAGCGCTTGCGGTACTTGGTGCGGACTCGGCCGATCAACTCGCCTGGGTCGACAAGTACAAGGTCGTGACCGACGAGCTGGCCCTGGAATTCGATGACGCCTTTCGCCTGATGGCCGACTGCCAGCAGGAAGAGTTCCTGGACACGGAAGCCTGGGGCAAGCTGCAGCTGATTGATGCGGTGCTCGAGGAGATGAGCGGCAGAGAGAACGCCGAGCGGTGGTCAAGGGAAGCGCTGGCCACCGACGCAGGGTGGCGTCAGGTTCGGACCCTCGCGCGCGACCTGCTGGTCAGCCTGCAGGGTGATTGGCGCCGGCCACTGCCCGAGATTCTCGTCGTGCGATGACAGGATCGGGCAGTTAGTTCAGGCCACGTCGGTGTCCCGCTCGATAGCTTTGAGGCGGTTCTTGAGCCGGTAGCTGGGGCCGTTGATGGAGATCACGTCGCAGTGATGCAGGAGCCTGTCGAGGATGGCGGTGGCGAGGACTTCATCGCCGAACACCTGTCCCCATTCACTGAAGGTCTTGTTCGAAGTCAGTGTCTTCGGCCCGCCTGACGAGCTCAACCGAGATCTCTGCCGCGCCGCTTCCCGCGACATAGCGGGGACGTTCATCTGCATGCGGCTGGGACTTTGGCTGCATGGCGACACCCGCCAGGCCTCTGGCGGGGGAGTGCCGCCAGGCTTAGCAGGCGAGCTGGAAGGGCAACGTAGCCGGCGAGCCCCGTTCAACGGGGGCTTCCAGGCCTGCGCCGGAGTCACGACCGGCGCGTCTACTTCCGTATCCCGGACTTGCTGCAGCACTGCGTTGGAGAACGTTTCGCGCTATTCACCCGTTCAGGCTCAATTCGCTCACCTGGTGGAGAGTGAAACCGCCTGTACGCCTCGCTGGTGGCCTGCGATCCCATGCTTGGTGTCGTCACACCAGGGATGCGGAGATCGGGCGCCAGAAGGCCCGTTATGAAGCTCAGCTTTCGAGGCCTTCGCTAGATATTCCCCTTTTTTACCTTTTGGGCAGAGGTCTGCTGTGGAGGTCGCGTAGTTGTCCGAGAGCTTGGCGATGCCTGTGCAAGTGGCGGGGGAGTGGCTGGAGGCAGTATTCGCCGGTGTGCCCACTGTGTAGATCCGGGTCAGTGTCATCGCTGGGGGAGCGGAGGGGTTCGTGAGTCATAGCGCCCTGCAAATGCGCCTCTTGCTGTCGTCTCTCCTGACGTCACTCGCATCCCCTGAGACTTGTCCTGCCGCTCCTCCTTCTCAACCCGGTGAACCATGGCGGTCAAAGCGCTGATTTGAGAGGGTTCGGTCCGAGGAGCGGGGAAAAGGGCGGCTCATACCTTGTGTGAACGGAAGACCGTCCGTGACCTGTGGTGTACGGGTTCGTCGTCCGAGGCGTTGTCCTTTTGCCCGGCTATCTACTCCGACCCCGGCAAGACTGAGGGCGCAGTCGGTTCCCGCGACGTCGTCTGCGCGGTGGGTGAGACCGGGATATGTGTGGCAGGGCTGGAGAGCATGGCCGCCGTCTGAGTTGGATGGCTGACGCCGCCAACGACGAACGGCATAGGCCGACAGTTGATGCGATGGGCTGCCAGCTCAAGCGTGCAGCCGGGGCCTGTTGTTGCCTCGACCGTCTCCGGGTTCGACTCGCCTTCTCGCAACAAGCAGGCACATCAGGAGACGAGTGCCATATCCGAGTAACGGCGGGACGAGGGCGATGTGACGGCAGGTGCGACCCCTGCTGAGGCTTCGGCGCCTGCCGCGAGGGGGCATCCGGAGGCGCCACAGAGCACATAAGGCAGCTTCACGCCTCCACTGTGCTGGTGCTCCGGGCAGAGTGGAGCCCACGTCTGCTCGTTGCTTCCGGGAAGACTGCCGTGACAGCATTCGACATATGTTCGATAGCGGGGGTAACAAAGCAGACCCGTCGGCTCGGCGTTCCAGGCTCGCTGACCTTGCAGAGTGTCCTGTTGCCGAAACGCCACTACGTGCTGCATCGGCACCTGGCCCAGCGGAGCCGGTTGGGACGGGTGAGGGCCAGCTACGCGCGGCTCGGCGCGCATTTGCTGTGTTGCTAGGGGAGTTCCGGCGAACCGCGGTGCTAGTCCCGCACGATGAGGCAGGGGATCTTTGGTCGGCGGAGCTGGGTGGTGTGCGCTGGATCTGTGCGTTCTCGGATGAGGGGGCGTTGGCCCGGTTTGCGTCGGCTCGTGGTGAGGCCGGACGGGAGTGGGCGTACCAGAGCGTGCTGGGCGCGCGGTTGCTGGATGTGATGGTGCCGTTGTTGCCGGGGCCGGCCGGGGTGGCGCTGGATGCGGGCAGTGTGGAGGGCGGGATGTTGTTCCCGCCGGTGGCGGGCATCGTGCCGGACGCGGTTGCGGTGGATCTCGGGGGGATGCGGTGAGCGGGGAGAACGCGGATCTTCAGGTGCCGCCGGAGGCGTTGGCTGAGATCGCGAAGGGCATCGATCTGGCGCATGCGGAGCTGAAGGATCTCGGCATGATCGGCCAGGCGTCGACGGGCCGGGGGTTCTCGGATCTGGCGCTGTCGGGGCTGGAGTTGGGGCATGGCGGGCTGGCGTCGGAGTTCGAGACGTTCTGCAACCGCTGGGAGTGGGGTGTGCGGGCCCTGACGCAGAAGGGGAACGGCTTCGCCCTCGGTGTCGGCCTGTCGGCGGGTTCGTATGCGGAGCAGGAGCAGTACATCAAGGACTCGTTCAAGATCGGTGTGAACTCCCTGAACGGGAATCCTCATGCGTCCGAGGACGAGGTCAAGGCCTTGAGCTGGGACACGATCAAGGGCCAGTCCGCGTACGACAACCCGGACTACAGCCGCGAGTCATGGGACGCCGCCCAGGCCGAGGTGAACCAGACCTGGAAGAACACCGCCTACGACGTGGAGGACGCGGCGCTTGACTCGATGGAGCGCAACGGGCTGGTCGATCCGGCGTTGCGGGCAGCGGTGGATGAGCGGTTGAAGGAGCAGCTGGATCCATCGCAGGAGACCATTCGTCAGGCTGAGCAGCCGCGGTGGGGGGAGAACCGCTGATGGTGGACGTCTGGGGGTGGGGCGACAAGATCGTTGACGGCGTTGACCGAGGCATTGATAAGGGCAAGGAGATCGTTGGCGAGGGTGTCGACTATGTGACCGACAAGGCCGGGGAGGGCTTGGACAAGGTCGGTGCGCATGACTGGGCCGATGCGGTCGAGGACTGGGGTGATGAGACTGCTTCAGCTCTTGGCGCGGAGGTGGGGGAGCAGCAACTCGGGCAGAGCGAGGAAGCGAATGAGCTGATCCACGGCAAGCCGGAGAAAATTGCCGAGGCAGTGAAGAATCTGCGGGATTTCTGGAAGGCGTTCGACCTGGTCGGCGGCGGCATGAAGCGACTGGATTCCCGCCATTGGAAGGGTGAGGCGGCCAATTCCTTCCGGGAGAAGTTCCAGACGCTGCCGACCGATTGGCTGCAGGCGGCGGACGCGATGCAGGATGCGGCCGCGGCGCTGGAGACGTACTCGAAGGCGGTCGTGAGCGCGCAAGGTAAGGCGCGTGAGGCGATTGCGCTGTACAAGGAGGGTGAGAAGGACACCAGGGCGGCGGTCGACGCGTTCAACGAGAAGGTCGACGCCTATAACGCGGCGCGCACCGGGGACAGCCCGTTGCCGCACCCGGGGAAGTTTTCTGATCCGGGCAAGGCCAAACGCCTACGCGCGCGGGAGATCTTGAACGATGCGCGAGGCGCACGGAATGAGGCCGGCGAGTCGGCGAAATTCGCGATGCATGCCGCTCTTGCCCACGCGCCCAAGGAGCCGACGGGGGTTGAGAAGGCCAAGCTCGAGCTGATGGACTATGGGGTGGGCCAGGGCTTCGAGTTGGCCCACTTTGGTGGGGGAGTCACTAAGGGTACGGCAGGTTTGATCAACTTTGTCCGTTCGGTGAACCCGACGGACCCGTACAACCTGACCCACCCGGCGGAGTACTACAAGGGCGTCAATATGACGCTTGCCGGTCTGGTGTCCACGGCCGCGAACCCGGACAGGGCGCTGAAAGATGCCTGGGATGCGGCGAAAGGTGACCCGTCGGAGTTCCTCGGCCGACTGGTGCCCGAAGTGCTCGGAGAGAAGGGAGCGGGCCTGCTCAAGGGAGGTCTGCGCGTCGGACTGAATGGTTCCAAGCACCTGCCCGATGGGAGAAAGCCCGGGGGGAGTCGGGGAGACTATGAGAAGGATCCGAATCACAGCAGCAACAAGTGTCGCGACAACGTCTGTGAAGGCGACCCGGTGGACATGGCGACCGGTCGCATGCTGCTGCCGCAGACAGACATCGCCCTTCCTGGATCACTTCCCCTGGTGTTTCGGCGTACTTTCGATTCCTCGAGGCGTTCGGGTCGTTGGTTTGGTCCGGCATGGTCGAGCACGGTGGACCAAAGGTTGGACATCGATGCGGAAGGGGTGGTCTTTAGCTGCGACGAGGGCAGCCTGTTGGCGTATCCGCATCCGGCGCCCGGAGTCCCGGTCATGCCCACGCACGGTCGAAGGTGGCCGCTGGACCGGGTCGCGGACGGCTACACCCTCACCGATCCTGACACCGGCAACGTCCGGCACTTTGTCGACCACAGTGACCACGTCGCGCTCCTGGCCCAGATCGACGACCGCAACGGCCGCTTGATCAGCTTCGAATACGACGAAGCGGGCGCCCCGACTTCGATCATTCATCACGGCGGCTACCACCTGAAGTTGTCCACGAGCGGCGCCCGAGTGACGGCTCTCCACCTCGCCGGAGCAGTTGCGGACGGATCCGACCAGGAGATCCTGCGTTACGGCTATACCGACGGCCACCTGACGGAGGTAACCAATTCCTCCGGCCGCCCCCTACGATTTGACTGCGACGAACGTGGGCGCATCACCTCGTGGACCGATACCAACGGCAGCCATTACGACTATGTCTACGACGATCTGGATCGCTGCGTCTACCAGTGCGGTACCAACGGCCACGTCGAGTACCGATTCACCTGGGGTGACACGGACGCGACAACCGGCCTGCGCGAGACGACCCTCACAGATGGCCTCGGCTACACGAAGCGGTTCATAGTCAACGAGCTGTCCCAGGTTGTAGCCGAGATCAACGCACTGGGGGCGGTCACCCACTTTGCATACGACCGTCACAACCGGCTGCTGTCACGGACGGACCCGCTGGGCCACGTCACCCGCCTCGCCTATGACGAACACGGCCGCACCACGCTTGTGGAGCGTCCGGACGGACGACGGGCGCGGGCCGAGTACGACGGCAACGGGATGCCGATACGCCTTGTCGGCACGGACGGCAACATCACGCGCCAGACCTTCGACGAGCGAGGCAACCGTACGTCGGTAACTGACCCCTCTGGCGCGACGACCAAGTTCACTTACGACGTGGGGGGCCGGCTTACCGCGGTGACGGATCCGCTCGACGCCACGACTTTGCTGACGCTGGACCACCGGGGACTCCCCAGCGAGGTCACCGATCCGCTGGGCGCCACGACTCGTTACGAACACGATGCCTTCGGCCGCAGGATCCGGGTCACTGACCCCCTCGGCGCCGAGACCTGCATGGAGTGGACGGTCGAGGGCCGGCCGTCCCGGCGCACCGCACCCGACGGCACAGTCGAATCCTGGACCTACGACGGCGAGGGCAACTGCCTCAGCCACACCGACGCCATGGGCGGAACGACTCGCTTTGCGTACACCGATTTCGACCTGCTGACCGCGCGCACCGGCCCGGACGGGGTCCGCCACGAGTTCTCCCACGACACCAATCTGCGGCTTACGCGGGTCACCAACCCGTTGGGCCAAACCTGGGACTACGCATACGACGAGGCAGGCCGCCTCAACACGGAAACGGACTTCGACGGGCGGGCGCTGAGCTACACCTACGACGCCGCAGGCCGCATGGTGTCCCGAGCGAATGGCCTGGGACAGAGCATCGACTTCGCTCACAATGCCTTGGGCCAAGTGATCCGCAAAGAGGTCGAAGGCAATGCGGTCACGACCTTCGAATACGACATCTTCGACGAAATCGGGGTGGCTACCGGTCCGGATGCCAGGCTGGAGCGCCTGCGAGATCGCTTCGGCCGCCTGAGATCCGAGAAGGTCAACGGCCGCACGCTGACGTACACATACGACGGACTGGGCAGGCGAGTAGGGAGAACGACTCCCGGCGGCGCAGTCAGTGAATGGTCGTACGACGCGGCCGGCCGGAGGATCAAACTCATCGCCTCCGGGCGCCAGATCGACTTCTCCTTCGACGCCGCGGGTCGCGAAGTGGAACGCTCAGTCTCGGACGTCGTGGCGCTGACGTCATCGTTCGATGTCATGAGCCGCTTGACCGCTCAGGAGACCACCTCCCAGGGCCGCACCCTCCAGCACCGCACGTACACCTACGGGGCGGGCGGGGGCCTCGTCGGCACCAGCGACGTCTTCTCCGGCGCCCGAGGCTTCGACGTGGACCCGGCCGGGCGCGTCATAGGCGTCCATGCGCAGGGCTGGACGGAGCGGTACGCCTACGACGAGGCCGGCAACCAGACGCAGGCCTCTTGGCCGGCGACTCACCCATCCCATTCAGCGACGGGCGCGCGCGCGTACGAGGGCACTCACATCATCAGGGCTGGTGACGTCCGATACGAACACGATGGCCAAGGCCGGATCACCCGGCGCCGGAAGATCCGGCTCTCCCGCAAACCCGACACCTGGCGCTATGAGTGGGACGCGGAGGACCGCCTCACCTCGGTGACCACACCGGACGGCACCGTCTGGCGCTACGCCTATGATCCCCTGGGCCGCCGAATATCCAAGCAGTCCCCATCCGAGACGGTGCACTTCACGTGGGACGGCACCACCCTCTGCGAGCAAATGACGGCGAACGTCGTCCTGACCTGGAACCATGCGGGCCAACGCCCCCTGTCGCAGACTGAACGCCGCACGGACACGGACGACGAACGCTTCTTTGCCATCGTCACCGATTTGATCGGCACTCCGACGGAGCTCGTCGACGAACGCGGCGGTCTGGCCTGGAGGACCCGCGCCACCCTCTGGGGCACGACAACATGGAACCGGGATGCCACGGCCTACACCCCGCTCCGCTTCCCGGGCCAGTACTTCGATGTCGAATCCGGTCTCCACTACAACTACTTCCGCTACTACGATCCGGAATCGGCCCGCTACCTCAGCCAGGATCCCCTCGGACTGGCCCCGGCCCCGAACCCAGCGGTCTACGTCAACAACCCATTGCTGTGGGCCGATCCTCTCGGGCTTTTTGCCTGCAGGAAGAACGAGCCGGATGACCCTACCTGGGACGGCAGGGTCACCTACGGCGACCTGGACGACCTCGGACGGCCGACGGGAATGCACGCCACGCTGGGAGAAGACATGATGGGCAAGAACCCCACGGACCCGCACGGTGATCCCCCCGGCTGGCAGAAGGACAAGGGGTACAACCGAGCTCACCTCCTTGGTGCACAGCTCGGCGGATCCAACTACGATCCGGCGAACTTCGTCACGATGCACTCCTACGCAAATTCCCCTGTCATGCGGCACATCGAAAACCAGGTCAGGGCGGCAGTCGAGTCCGGGGAGACGATTCAGTACAGCGTCACCCCCCGATACAATGGCAGCGACAAAATTCCCACGGGCGTTTACATCGAAGCCTATGGATCGGACGGGTTCGAGTTCACTCAGCACAGAAGTACCGGCATAACCGAGTCGGGGAACACAGCATTCATACCCAACAAGAAAAGGGGCGGCTGACACAGGCGATCAAATAGCATCCATTGGCATTACATCCAAAATTCAGCCCAAGGTAGAGGACCCCCATGACCAGTGCCCTTACGCGACTTCTCGACATCGTCCCGGCGCCGGGTAAGCCCCGTCAAAAGGATTGGAGCGAGGCCGAGCGCAACCTTGGGATCGCGCTGCCCGCCGACTACAAGGAACTGATCCGCGTCTACGGAGGAAGCAACTGGGACGACTACCTGTACGTCCTAGAGCCTGGCTGCCCGAATGACAATTACGACCTCATCGACTGGGCAGCCAACCAAGCTGAAGACCTCGAAGACCTCTGGGAATTCGAGAAGAAGCCGGCAGAACTGGAGACCGAAGGATCCCGGGTCATCCCCTGGGCGACAACAGACAACGGCGAGTGCCTCTACTGGCTGGTTCTGCCAGGCCGTGAAGCAGACCAGTGGACCGTCATGGTGAACGAGGCGCGAGGCGACCGCTGGGAGCACTTCTCCGTATCCTGCACCGAATTCCTCGCCTCCTCCCTCGATGGAGAACTCAGGTCAAACATTCTTTCGTCCCTCTTCCCCCGAAGTGCGCATGAATTCCGTCAACTCGGTCCGGTGTGACGCCGCGGCATCCCGTCGGCGCAGTGCGGGAACAGGGCGGCCGTGGAGGTCCAAATAGCCGAAGGTCCAGTGGCGCAGAGCAGCTGTACGCTCCCGGATGATAGAGATTCGGCGCGCGATAAAGCGCAACCGGGGAAGTCGTGACGGCCGCTGCAGGGCGCGGAATGACTGATCGTTCTCTCGCGGTGCCAGGGGGAGTGCAAGGGATGCTACCACCCTGCTACCATTAACTATGAGTAGCGACAGGAAGCAGACCCAACTCCGCCTCGCCCCCGACCTCCTTGCCGCAGGGAAAGACGCCGCGGCCGCAAGAGGACTGGACTTCAACAAGTACGTAGAGCGCCTCATCTCCGAAGACACGACCGGGGCCCGCGCGGCAGGCATGGCCGCTGCCCAACACATGATCGACACGCACGGGGGCTTCCTCGAGGACCTGGAGGCCGCCCTCGACGCCCAGCACACCCCCGCCTCCCGAAACCCGGGCGCCGCCGCGTGAGCATGTCCCTGCACGTCGACCTGTCCTGGATCCTCGAAGTCGCCGAACGCGCCGGCAAGCGGGACCCCGCACCCGATGACCTCGGCGTCCCCCTGGCCGCAGTGGCACGCCACCGCGCGGAACTCCTCGAGCAGCCGGTCTACGGCGGCCCCCACGCCCGGGCCGCCGCCCTCGTCCATACGCTGGGCCGCTGCCGGTGGCTGGAGCGCTCCAACCTCACCGTCGCCTGCGCGGTTGCGGTCATGTACCTCAACGCCAGCGGCATCGCGGTCGACCCGGACCGCGACCAGCTCGCTGCCCTGGCCGCAGATCTGTACAACCCCCGCTCGACTGCGGCGAGTATCGCCGAACGGCTGCGCACCTGGCAGGACTGACGTCGCCCGCCGCCGCCGGGGCACTTGGCGCGTCCAGGAACCATCGAGGTCCAGCAACTTTCCTTTGCTGGGGCCGCGCAGGTGGCACATTGTGTGGCGTCAGGGGTCTGTCAGCGGCCGAAAGCTGGCACGCGCGCCACGCCCGAGAGCGCCGCCTTCTGCTGCAGCGAAGTCGGGCGAAAAGCTGGTTGTGAACGCCCGAGGCCACAGCCTCAAGCGCTCACAATGTGGCGCGACGACAGGCCAGGGCGCTGTCCAGCGCTCCCTCCGGCGCTAGGGTGAACGCCTCCCTTTGCCCCGCCGTGGAGGTCTGTAGCCGGTGCCTGATTCCTTCGTTCACCTGCACAATCACACCGAATACTCCATGCTCGACGGGGCTCAGCGGCTCAGGCCGATGTTCGCCGAGGTCGACCGCCAAGGCATGCCGGCCATCGCCATGTCCGACCACGGAAACATGTTCGGGGCCTACGAGTTCCAGCAGGTGGCCAAGGGCTTCGAGGGTGTGAAGCCGATCATCGGGATCGAGGCTTACGTAGCTCCGTCCAGCCGCCGGAACCGGAAGCAGGAGTTCTGGGGGCCCGGCGGCGTGCGAGCGCTGTCGGATGACGGCGAGGGATCCAAGGACGTCTCGGGCGGGGGCCGTTTTACCCACATGACAATGTGGGCGCAGAACGTGCAGGGCCTGCGGAACCTGTTCTACCTCTCGACCGAGGCCAGCTACACGGGACAGTTCCCAGCCGGCAAGCCCCGTATGGACATGGAGCTGATCTCTGAGCACTCCGAGGGGATCATCGGCACGACCGGATGCCCCTCGGGTGCCATCCAGACCCGGCTGAGGCTGAACCAGTACGACGAAGCCCGAGAGGTAGCGGCCGCCTACCAGGACATCCTGGGCAAGGAAACCTACTACCTCGAACTGATGGATCATGGCCTGGATCTGGAGCGCAATGTCCGCGGGGACCTGCTGCGGCTGGCAAAGGACCTAAGACCGTGTCCTATGTGGTGAGGCGGGCGAGGCGCTTGTAGCAACAAAGGGCGGCGGCGAGCCCGAGGAAGGCCAGGTAGTTGCGGGGATGG
>NZ_JBIATW010000019.1:0-117132 GCF_042892135.1 Streptomyces sp. NPDC001822 | reverse complement strand
CTCCTCCGGAGGAACGACGCACGACCCTACGGGTCGTAAAGACGACGAAACCCTACGGGTTTCCCAAACCATTCCTCCGGAATTCCCGCATGAACAGAGTGGGATGTGAGGGTGGGTTCGGCGAGTGCGGGTGAGGTGGTGGTGCATGGCCCTACGGGCCATCACAAGCCAGGCAAGACAAGAGTCCTGACCGGCCACCGGGCGACACAGCCTCACCTGACGGAGCGTTGAGGACCGTGGCGCCCGACCCTCTGGGCCCGGACACCCGCACCCATGTCAACCGAACACACCGGCAATAGTCGAGGACCGGACAGCATCAACATGCCGGACAGTTTCCCCAGTGGGTGACTCAAACTGAGAGTTAGATAAGAACATGACTCAGCACCCCCCACCCCTGCACCCCACTGGACCCCCGGAAAAACCCCGGACAGAAAAGCCACCGGCCACCCCGAGAAGAAAAGCCCCACCCATCCCCGAGAGAAAGCCGACCCACAGGAGCCACTGACAGGACGACACCCGCCCTGCCCACCACACCCCCTGACAGACACACACCACCCACCACGGGCCACCCCAACCCGTCGGCACCCAGCCGACGGCACCCACAGCCAGCGCAGCGACCGGTCCCGTTCGCCGAGCCACACCAATCCAGACCACCCCACCCACCATCACAACTCACAGGGAAGGCCAGGAAGACGAGGGGAAGTCTGAGTACTCACCATCGAAAAGAGGGCATGCCGCCTGGGGTTATCCCCGAAGGTCACTGTTTTCGGTGTCACACATACCGTCACACATCTTGTCGCACATAGGGGCGCACCTGTTTTCACACATCGCGTGACAGCTGTTGTCTTCCGGAAAAAAATCAGAAGGCGCGCACCAATCCACCCTCCCGTATGCCGGTTTCTGGTAGAGTTTTATTTGTCAGGAAGTCGCGAGGGGTTGGCCCCCCGGACGGCGCCCAAACCACAGCTCACAGGGAGCACTCACCATGGCAACCACCACCATCAAGTCCCACCGTGACGTCGCACTCGTCCACGGCCAGGAAATGTTCTTCCGCATTGCGCTGGAGCTGGAGCCCGGTCAGCACCTTCTCAGCTGCGTAATGGAGATGGCGCCTGGTGTCCAGGTCCCCGCGCGCGCGCTGTTCGAGATCGGGGAGGACGGCCTCGTGGGCAACTTGGAGCCCACGCAGGTCACCGCGTTCGCCACTGTCCTCGGCGCAGGTCTCATGAACACGGCCGTTGAGGTCTGCCAGGTGACCGCCCGGTCCTCGAACCTGTACGGCTTCCCGACCGAGCGGGTTTGGGAGAAGGACATGGGAACCGGGCTCACGGCCCTCACCGCAGGCGAGGCGCAGGCCCGCCGCGCGTCCGAAGGGCGCCGCGACAGCAGCTACGGCGACGCGTTCGCCCTCGACCGCCACAGCGGCATCGTGGTCGCCTAACGCTCACTGCCGGGCGGCGGTTGGCCCCGCCGCCCGGCACTTCCCGAACCGCAATCCTTGGAGAACCCGTGCACATTCCCATCTATCCGCACTTCCCCACCATCGAGCCCAAGGGCGGGCGCACCATTTACGGCGTGGTGGTGACTTTCTCGAACGACGAGGGCTACGAGGTCGGCGAATGGGTCGGCGATCCGCGCACCGCCGGAAAGGCCGCCATTGCCGCCTATCTCCGGCACCACCGTTCCGCGTACGTCGAGGTGATGTTGGACGGAACGAGTTTCGCGTACGTGACGCATCACCCCCGCACGCACGAGAAGACGCCGTTCCTCTGCCAGGTGGGAATGTGCGCCGACGACCGTTGCGGCGAAGTCCCGCCCGAAAAGTGTCTGTGCAAGAGCTGAACCAGCTTCACCCCGCCGGGACGGCGGTTGGCCCCGCCGTCCCGGCTCCATCCCGAACCACCCCAGCAGAGGGAGTAACCCCATGAGCGAGAAGACCACCGCCGCCACGACCCAGATTCCGGCCGGCCTGAAGGCACTCGGACGCCTGACCGAGTTCGACCCCCGCACGTTGGTGCTGGACCCTCATAACGCCCGCACCGAGAACGTGAAGCCGGATCACGCCTTGCTCGCGTCGGTCGAGCGCATCGGCGTACAGGAGCCGATCAGTGTCCGGCCGCTGGAGGACGGGACGTTCGGTGTGTTCAAGGGTCAGCGCCGTTGGCTGGCCGCCACCGCAGCGGCGAAGAAGGCCGAGGCGAAGGGCGCCCCCGTCCGGCCGATCCCCGCATTCGTGCGTGAGGACCTGACCGACAGCGACACCGAAGCGCTGCTCCTGTCGATGGTGGAGAACACCCAGCGCGCCCCCATGACGCAGCGCGACCAGCTGAACGGCGCCGCGCAGCTGGAGCTCATTAGCATGAACGAGACCGACCGCCGCCGCGCGGCCGGAATCCTGGGCATGAAGCGCGAGTCTCTGCGTGCTGCGAAGCAGGCTTCCGCTCTGACCACCGAGGGACTCCAGGCAGGCGCCCGTTACGGGTTCGACCTGACCGAGATGGCCGACTTGCAGGACGTCGAAGAGGTGTCCGGAGCGGCCAACAAGCTCGCGGCCGCCCGTCGGCGGGACGCCGAGGCGAAGGGCAACACCAGGGGGAACTGGCAGCACGCCATGGCGTCACTCCGGCAGGAGCGCGACGAGCGGCGGAAGCGGGATGCCGCCGCGAAGACCCTCACGGACGCGGGGGTCACGGTCCTGCCCCGCTACAGCCGGAGCGATGACACCGCGCGGCCGCTGGACCAGATCACCACGAAGCTCGGCAAGGAGTTCACCGCGACGACGCACGCCGCGTGCGCCGGACACGCGGCGCGGCTGGACGAGGACGCCCAGCCGGTCTACTTCTGCACCGACCCGGAGAAGAACGGCCACGCGATTAAGGACGCCCCGGACGCGGCCGAGGAGGCCGAAGCGAAGGCAGCGGCGCGCGCCGAGCGGAAGAAGGTCATCGAGCAGAACAAGGCCGCCCGCGCCGCACGCGAGGTGCGCCACGAGTTCATTGCCCAGCTGTGCAAGGGCAAGACGCTGTCCGACGCGGCATGGACGCTCGTCCTCACCACCGTGATGAACGGGTCGGACACCTACCGCAAGTTCATCAACCGGACCCAGGCGAAGGCGACGGCGGCAGTCGCCCAGTTCACCGGCGGACCCGCGCCGGAGGAGAACGCAGACGACCCGTTCACGCCGCTCATCCAGCGGACCGGGAAGGCGCGCCGTCCGCAGTTGCTCATGGCTCAGGTGGCCGCAGCATTCGAGGACGAGATGCACGACAAGGCATGGTCCACGAAGACCGCCACTCAGGTCATGTGGCTGACGTTCCTGGAGGCCGAGGGCTACACCCTCAGTGCCCACGAGGCCGCCATTCTCGACCGTGCCACCACCCCCGAGCGCGCCGCCACCGAGCCTGACAGCCTGACGGACGAGCAGGAGCCGCAGGAGGACGCCGAGGAGCAGTCGACCGAGGCGCAGCAGGCCGACGAGGCCGACACCCAGGAGCAGGAGGCCGCGCCGGACGCCCCGGAGGAGGAGCCCGAGGCCGCGACCGCGCCGGACGCCCCGGAGGAGGAGCCCGAGGCCGCGACCGCGCCGGACGCCCCGGAGGAGGAGCCCGAGGCCGCGACCGCGCCGGAGGCCCCGGAGGGCGCCCAGGAGGCCGACAGGGAGGCCGAGGAGGGAGAAGTCGGGCCCGAGGCCGAGGACGCCGCCACGGCGCCGCAGGAGGGCGCACAGCAGGAGTAGCCGCCACGGAGCGGACCGGCCGCGCGCCGGTCCGCCCCCATTGGTCGCAGCATCACTCGCCGGGCGGGTTGGTCCCCGCCCGGCACCCAGACCGCACCCACACGGAAGGCACATCATGGAGACCACCGTTGCTCCGCAGCCGGACACCGAGCCCACGCTGCCCAACATCGCCCGCGCAGCCGCGCAGCGTCTCGGCGAGGGCTGGTCAGCCGAGCCGGGGGAGTACGCCGCATCGGCAGGGCTGTTCGGACCGTTCCGAAGCGCGTTCCGCCTGCACGTCGACCACGACGAAGACGTTGTCGTCGGTTACTGCCGCTACCAGGGAGACGACTTCCCCGAGCTGGACCCTGCTGAGCTCCCGATCGGAATCGGTATCTGTGACGGCGGGGTCTATCTGCCTGACGCGTGCCCCAGTGATGGCGTGGAGGCGCTCGCCGACCAGGTAGCGCGGGCCGTCCGCGTGGCTGCCGGGCTGCCTCTCCACTGATAGGCCCCGTGCCGATCCCTGGGACCGCGCAGCGGCAGCGTGCCCCGGAGGATCAGCCCGCCCAGCCGCTCTCCACCGAACCTCAGCGCTCCAGCCGGCAAAAAGATGAAGGGCGCGCCTTCCTCGCAGCGGGATGACGCAAGGGGCGGGCCGGACGCATACGCGTCCGGCCCGCCCCTTTCTTCGTGTGTGTGGCGGTCCGGCGGTTGTCCGCCGAAGCGGGCCGCTTGCGCGGTTGGCCCAACCGCCGGACCTTCCCAAACCACAACCCAACAGAGGAGATCGACCGATGGACGATTCCGCGCAGAGTCGTGATGCGTTTTCCAGCATAGCGGCACGCGAATTGCGACCCGGACACCTGCGGTCACTCGCCCACGAATGCGCCTAAGACTGCTAGAATTCATTATGTCGAAACCGGTTGGCCCCGGACGACACCCAGACCACCTCACCAGGGAGTTTCCCACATGAACGCTCAGGACCAGCAGGCCCGCAACGCCGCACCGGCGGACGAGATCACCACCGAGGAAATCGACTCGCTCTCCAAATTCGGCCTGACCCAGGACGACGTGGCTGAGGCCATGGGGCCCGTTGCCGCGAAGATCCGCGCGATGGCCGAGGACACCGGCCGACACGTCGAAGAGTTCTTCCTGTCCCTGGACTACGACCTGTTCGGCACGCTCTGTGTCGGTTACCTGGCCGCGAAGATCGCCGGGCACGCCGGGGAGGAACTGGCCCGCGAAGCGGAGCTGAACACGCTCGCAGCTCTCTCCCGGATCGGCCGCGAGGACCTCGGCCCGCTCGCCCAGGCACTCAGCCGCCGCTAGCCCGACCGGGCGGGGGCGGACCACGCGCCCGCCCCCGCCCGCCCGAGGCCCCTTTCCGGACCGGCCACGCCCACGCCGGCCGATCCGCCCACCGCGCCCGGAGGCACCCCATGGCCACAGGAACACTCACGCTGCGCGCGCCGCGACTCTTCGTGCTGCGCATGTCCGTCACCGACACCACGGCCACCACCCGCAGGTCCTGGTGCATGCCCGCCGCACCGTTCGGCGCTTCCGCCTGGCAGCTGCCGACCGTCGCCGCCTACCTCACCGCCCTGAACCGAACCCAGGGCGCGCCCACCCTGGAGAAGTTCGCCGCCCATCTCTCGCTTCGCGCCGGTGGATCCGTGCCCGTGCCGCTGGAGCCTTACGCCTACGACCCGATGCACGACCCGCGCGTCTCCACCTGGGTGGACGTCCACACCGAGCCCGCCCAGGGAGGCGAACGGTGGGCACGCTGCGCGCTGTCCGTGCTGGAGCAGGAGACCGGCCGGTGCGGATGGAGCCGGATCACGCGCCGTCGAGGCGCGCACGAGGTGATCGCGCACGCCTACCAGGAGGCCACGGCGGAGGCCGAACTACTGGCGGGCCGGATGCGGACGAGGCCGAACTACGGCACGGCCGAAGTGCACGAGCTGGCCGAGCAGATGCGCGCATGGTGCTGGCGTGCGCACCGGCAGGCCCGCGCCGAACAGTTGCTCATCCGCGCCGGGAAGCCGAGCCAGGAGAAGCAGAAGAATCGCAGGTCAATCGCGCTCACCTTCCACTAAAGACACACATTTCTGCTAGAATTCTTTATGTCGGGAGGTTGGCCCCTCCCGACACCCCGAACCGCACCACATGAAGGAGTGTCACCAGTGGAAAGCCCGGACATCCTCGCCCGCATCGAACACGACCTCTCCGTCAGCGATGACGCCATGCGTTCGATCCCCGCAGGCTCCACCGCCGCAGGCCCCGAGCCGTTCGGCCCGCTCATCGACGCCTACACCCGCGCCGACGCCATCGCGGACGGAACCCTGGTCGCCGTCCCCGAACCCGTCGCCCGCGAAGCGGGACTCCGCGCGCCGGTCGCGATCACCCGCGCCGCATGGAGCGACTGCGTGGAGTGGGGCGACACCGACAGCAACAGGCAGACCCCCCAGGACGAGGAAGGCCGACTCTGGGACGTCCTGTTCATGACCGCATTCGCCGCCCGCCGCTACATGCGGACGACCTTCCCCGTGGAGCTCTACCGGGTCCCCCGGGGAGGACGAGCCCGCACCGCGCGGCCCACCGAGCTCACATGCCGCCTCCACCGGGGCGACGCCAGCGAGGACGTAATCACGATCAGCCTGCCCGACGAGGACTGACAGCCCCAGACGGCCGGCGCCGCGCCGACGCGCGGCACCGGCCGCCTCTCGCCCACCCCTCGGTCCTCAGGAGCAGCCATGCCGATCCGCTGGATTTCCGCCACCGCCACCGATCAGGGCCCGCGCCGAGTCATGGCCGACGCCGCCACGTACCGCAATCGGGGGAACGGGCACCGGGCTTGGGCGGTTGCCGACGGAATCGGCGACGACTACGAGCCCGCCTACGCAGCACAGCTCGCCGCCGCCACCGCCGCCCAGGTCACCACCACGGGCGGAGCGTTCCGCGGCATCGCGACCGCGCGCGGGGTGCTCCAGGACGAGTACGAGGGAGCGCCCCGCGGTCAGTCCGGTGACTGCGTGATGGTGACCGCAGTACCGTTCCCCGACCACGCCGGAGGCGGATTCGATATCGCCTGGGTCGGCGACTGCCGCGCCTACAGCGTGCGAGGCGGGACGCTGCACCAGGAGACCGAGGACCACACCCAGGGCGCCGCCATGCTGCGCAGCGAGACCGCGTGGACGCGGGAGATCGCACCGGGCTACGACCACGTGGTGACGCGCAGCGTGTTGCGTGACTCCGAGATCGCGTCCGTCCGGGTCGACGGCCCGGTTGAGCGGCTACTGCTGTGCACCGATGGGGCGTCCAAGGTCCTGCCGGCCGAGGTCGTCGCCGCGATCCTCACGGGCACGAACTCCGCTTCCCGGGCCGCCCGGGCACTGGTGGCCGCCGCCCGGGCACGGCCCGGCGCGCGCGACAACATCGCCGTCACCGTTCTTATGCCGCGTTCCTGACAACACCACTAGCGGTGGCGGATGCTGACGCGGACATCATTCGGCCGACGAACACGTAACACACTGCGGCGCGATCGCCGCCCGGGAATTACAGGGCTGCGGACAGCGAAATTCAAGCCCTCTATTTGTAGCTCCCTTCGCCTTTCGCCGTGCACAAAGAAAGGGCGGAACATTCGCGCACCATCATCAAATGAGCGCAATTATGGTAGAGTTCTTTATGTCGGAACGGGGTTGGCCCCCCATCGGCACCCACGCCACACACCCCCAGCAGACGGAGGAAACCCCATGGCACGCCTGCCCAAAGTCACCATCCAGCCCCGCTACACCACAGCGTCTCCGCTCGCGGGACACGGCCACCGCATCGTCGACACCCGCAGCGGCTACACCCTCACCGAGCACCCCGACGCCGACGCCGCCCGGCTGACCGCCGAGGAGTTCAACACCTCCCCCCTCGCAGCGATCAACGCCGTCCGTGCCCTGGACGACACCCAGAGCGGCCCCGCCGCGCACGTGCTGCGCAGTCTGCGCCGCTACGGCTACAACTGGGCACTTGAGGAGCGCGACGCGAGGACGCTGCACCGATTCTGGGAGCTCGACGAGCTCACCGAGGCCGGTCACCTGACCATGGTGTGGAGCACCGAGGGGAAGCCGTTCTACGTTGCCCCCCCAGCGCTACCAGGCCCTGCCCATTGGGATTCTGGAGGACAGCGGCAAGAAGTACCCGTCCGTCCCGGAGTCCGAGCTCAGCCGCCGCCGCGTGCTGCTGGAAGCCATGCCCCCCAAGGAGCGGTACTCACCGTGTGAGCTGCACGGCATCAGCACCGGAAGGTGCGCCATCTGCATGCCGCGCGAGGAGTGGGAGTGCGAATGGGGCACGTGCTGGGCGAACGCCGTGACCGTGATCAAGGGCCGCCCGATGTGTGAGCGCTGCGCCCCGTCGATGGACCACCGCCTTTACCTCGCCGAGCGCTGAGACAGCCGTGCCGTCCCGGGGGTGCCGGTCACTGGCACCCCCGGGCGTGAACCGAAGGGATCACCACCGATGTTCACCCCGATCATCTGCGGCACCTGCGACCAAGGGAAGTACGCTCCAGCCGGCCCCGGCCTGTACGCGTGCACCATGTGCGGCCACACGCTCGCGACCACCGATTTCGTCCTGGACCCCGAAGAGCGGCTGATCTGCCGCGACGGCGTCATGTACACCCAGGCGCAGCACAGCCTCTCGGAGGACCCATCGTGACCACTTCCCCCGACAGCCCTTCCACTCCTCCCCAGGCGCCCCCTGACCCCGACGCCATCCAGCCGGGGCAACCCTTGCCCGGGGTCCGCCTGTATCCGCCTGCCGAGTTCGTGCACCATGCGGCTGGCCCGGATCGCGTCCCACTCGAAGAGGTCCCGTCCTCATCCTGAACGGGCGCAGCATCACCGCTCGCGGCGTGTGGCCCCACGGCCCGCGGCCCCCATACAGGCCTTCCTCCGCACCGGAGATCACTATGGCTGCCAACGAGCGCGCAGTATGTGAGTGGGCACATCCAGCGGCGTCTGCTGGCCAGGCTGGAGGAAGTGTCCGCCCAGTGGATCCAGGGCGCTGCAGCGGCCGAGGCAGAGCGGAGCGCCCGCGGTGCATCATCAGTCCGCATCGCTGCCGCATTGGCCCAGATCTCGGGCGGGCGCATCTGGACCGAGGCGCAGGACGCTCACCGGTCGACGCACATTCGGCGGCTCGGCCCACGGGTCGATGTCCGGGCCAAGATTGGCCCCGCCGGTGAGGAGGTCATGCTGTCCGTGAGCGGCTTGACCGGGAGTGCGGCGGCTGAACTCTGTGCGTTTCTCGCCCAGCTGACAAGACGTCCGGCGATCTCTGACACGTCCGCATCGGACGACGGAAACGACCTCCCACCTGCCCCCCCACACACAAAAACACCTAATTCTGGTAGGGTTATTTCAGTCGGAAGGGGTTGGCCCCCCGGACGGCGCCCAGACCACACCTGCGACATACGGAGGTCATTCGTGATCACCATCCGGCATACCCGCGCAGACGGCACACTCGTCGAGGGCAGCACAAAGGGCGACGGCGTCTACGAGATCGTCCAGGCGCACGGGTTCCGCTACTTCCCGTCGATCGGCCGCATCGGTATCCGCTCCTCCCGCGACCGCGCCGCCCAGACCTGGAAAATCAATCCCGCCGCGGAGGCCCTGCGCAACGCCGGCTTCGACGTAATCATCGACATCGACGAGGACAACCGGCGATCCTTCGCGGAAGCCGAGGCGGAGAAGACCCAGCGCGCCGAGGACCGCGCGGCCCGCTACGACGAGCGGTCCGCAAGGGCGCAGGAGAGCAGCGACCAGCTTCGAGCCACGGCCAGGCGGCGCATGGACGCCATCCCGTTCGGGCAGCCGATGATGCCGGACCACCACTCGTACGCACGGGACCGGAACTACCGGGAGCGCACCCACCGCATGTACGGCAAGGCGATCGCCGAAGGCGAGCGCGCCGCCTACCTCGCCAGCCGATCCGACGCGGCGGAGAACACCCAGCGCCACCGCAGGAACCCCGCTGTCACGCTGCGCCGTATCGAGAGGCTGGAGGCCGACCTGCGGCGGGTGCACCGGCGGCAGGCAGGCAAGGGCGCCCACGGCTTCCCCTTCGAGCTCGCCCCCGAGACGGTGGCGGAGCTCGGCCGCAGGGAGGAGGAGATCGCGGAGGAGCTCACCTTCTGGCGGACTCTGGTCGAGCAGGCCGAGGCCGACGGGTTCAAGGTGTGGGGCAAGGCCGACTTCACCAAGGGCGACTTCGTGCAGTGCGGGAGCCGTTGGTACGAGGTGCTGCGGGCCAACCCGAAGAGCCTGACCGTGCCCGGCGGCCCGGACATCAAGCCGGTCGTCACCAGCAAGAACCGCGCCTACAGCTGGGATGACCGGCTTCCGTACGACAAGGTCACCGGCCGCCGGACCGCACAGGAGATGCAGAAGGTTGCCGACTCCCCGACCACCGATGAGTGATTCAGCAAGCCCCTTCCTACCGCCAACCGGAAAGGACACTTTGGGCATGCTCGGATTCGACCCGACCACGACCAGCGGCGAGGAGCTCGCCTCCCTGTTCCGCACCTGGTGCGCACTGCGCGGTGACGACCCCGAAGGGGACATCAACGGTGGCGACCTGGTCGAGGCCGTCGGCCAGCACTTCGAGGCGCTCGGCCTGGACGTCGGCGGCCCCGCCTCCCAGGTCGACGCCCCGGCCGGCCGCGACGCCGCTACTGGCGACTAGCACCCCAAGGGATCGATAGCAGGCCCCTGCACGGAGAGGGCGGCCCCGCTCGATGAGCAACAGGCCGGGCCGCCCTGTCCTCTCCACGCCCTGCGCGCCGCAGCTCGGGCAACCAGACCGAGCCGCCCCCCATCTCGGAAGGGCCCCCCATGGACAGCACCGTCATGCCCGAAATGCAGACCCTCGCCGCTGCCGTCGCCACCCATCTCGGCCACGGATGGAAGGACGAGCCCCACCCCGAGCATCCCCGCTACAGCGCCAACGTGATCCACGAGGACGGCCGCCAGGTCCGCCTGTACGTCGACCGGTACGCCAGCGGCCGCGAAGCGGGACGCATCCACGTGACGGGGCAGCAGCCCAAGCCCCCGGCCAACCTCCCCGAGGAGACCGATCGGATCAACTTCGGTCACATCACGGTGGCCGGGACCAAGACCCCACGGCAGGTGGCGGGCGACGTGAGCCGCCGCCTGTTGCCCGACCTCACCACCGCACTGGCGACGTGGCAGAACAAGGTCCAACGGCTCTGCGCGGAAGAGGCCGAGCGCACCGCGACCGCCCACCGTCTCGCCAAAGTGCTCGCAACCACGCCGACCCGTGCCACCCGCGGAGCAAGTTACGAGAAGCGAAAGCTGCACCTGGGTTGGACCGGGGCCAACCGGAGCCGCGGACCTGAGCAGCGATCGACCACCACGCCGCGCGCGTCCGTCGAGATCGATGCGGACCGCTCCGGCGAGTACGTGAAGGTCGAGCTTTCCGGCCTCTCCGCCGCTCAGGCGGAACGGGTGCTGCGCGCCCTCATCGACCAGGAGCAGCACGGAGAAGCCCCCGGCAACTGATCCTCCCGTGGGAGGGCGGTGATGACTCGCGGGGAACAGGTGCCCGCCGGCCGCCGCCCTCCCACCTCTCCACTCGTGTCCCGCAGCGGCGGAGCCTGGCCGGTCCGGCCGGTGACCGTGCTGCGCCCAGCAGGCCGCCGAGGCAGACGCGGCGGCTCAGCCCGGCTCTTCAAGTACCCGAACCCGTCGGAGGGATGACTTCCCCATGGCCCGGACGTGGCTCTTGCAGCAGAACAACAGCGATCTACGCCGTCACGGCATCTACACCTGGAGGCTCCCGGCATGGGTGGTCACGCTCCCGTCCGGCGCATCGATGAACGTGTGCCCCAGTGCGGGTGTCTGTGCTCAGCTCTGCTTCGCACGTCAGGGCAGCTACCGGTATCCCAACGTGCGGGCGGCGCACATGCGCAATCTCCTCCTCACCCTGGACGACGCACTTCCCAGGTTCGAGGAGCTGATGAGCGAGGAGGTGCAGCACCGCCGCTACCGGAACCGCGCGGTGCGGCTGCACGACGCAGGTGACTTCCACAGCCTGGCCTATCTGGAAACGTGGCTGCGGATCATGCGCAACGCTCCGGAAGACACGTTCTTCTACTGCTACACCAAGGAAGTCCGTCTCTTTCAGGATGTGGTGGTCGGCAACACTCCGGCGAACTTCGCTTGGCTTCCCAGTCTGGGAGGCCGTGAGGACTATGCCGTCGACCTCTCCGCCCGGCACGCCGACGTCTTCCCCGACGAGGAGGCACTGGCCGCTGCGGGTTACTCCGATCAGTCGGAGTGCGATCTGCTCGCGGTCCGCGGACCCGAACGTGTCGGCATGCCCGCGAACAACATCCCGCGGCTGCGCAAACTGCAAGGCCGTGCCAGCTTCGGGCAGCTCCAACGCGCCCGCGACGAGCGGCTGAACCGCAAGAAGGCCCGCCACCCCGCACCGCAGCCGGCGGACACCATCCTGCGCTGACCCGCCCCCACGCCCGTCGGCACGGCCTTGACGTCCCGCTCGCTCCATCGGGCCCGGAAACCGGTTCTGACGTGCGGTGGAGCCGAGGACGCGAGGGAAATCCACCCAAGAAAACTCGCTAAACACTGGTAGAATTATCTATGTCAGGAAGTCGGAAGGGGTTGGCCCCCCGGACGGCGCCCAAACCGCATCACCCCACGTCAGGAGCCCGCGTGAACGACGAGACCACCCCCGTCACCGTTCCCGTCGACATCGAGTTCGGCGATCAGCCCGAGCGCTACACCCTGATCATCACCAAGCTCGAACGGCGCTTCGAGTCCTGCTCCGAGCTCCTCGGCGGTGACAGGACGGGCCTGGAAGCTCAGGTGACCGTGTGCCAGCCCGGCCGCGACAGCGGAGACACGTTCTTCCTCTCCCGTCTGGTCGACGAAGAGGACTGGGTCATCGACGCCAAGTTCGGCGCCAACGGCTTCCCCCACTTCAGCCACGGGTTCGGCTCCCGCGTCACGAAGCTGAGGTCCCTGCTCCCGGCGCTCACCGACCCGCTGGACGCGGCCGCCCGTGAGCGAGGGCTGGCCCGGGTCATCGGACGGGGCCTCCCGCTCACCCTCTCCAGCTGACTCCCCTCCCTCTTCCGGGGCGCCACTCCCGCGCCCCGGAAGAGGAGACAGCGCCCGCGCACCAGTTGACCCGGCATCTCTCTGTCCGAGCTCACCCTCACCTCTGCCGAGCGGGCCGGATTCCCTGCCCGCCGGGACCCGGCCGACCAACACCTCACGCGCGAGGAGCACCGCACATGTCCTTGACCCACCCCAGCATCCGGAGTCGCGTCAGCCTCGAAGACTGGCTTGGCCCGTTCGACTGCTACATCAGCCCCACCGACGGCTGGCTCCGCCCCCGCTTCGACCTCGAAGGCGCCCGCGAACTCTCCTCCCAGACAGTGCGCATGGCCGCTGAGGACGGCTTCGACAGCATGACCACGATCCACATCGTCGACGGACGCGCGGACAGTGGGGACACCGTCCACCTCGTCGAGGGTGGCCCGGACCGGTACAGCGAGAGCGACGATCCCATGGTGGTCGCCCTCCGCATCCGGTGGACCGGTGTAGGCCAGGACCCTGTCCACGCGGTCTCCATCTCGCACGCCACCCCCAAGGACATCAAGGCAGCCCGCAAGCGCAAGGTCAGCGGCCGAGGCCCCCGACGCGCGGTCGTCGTTCAGGTCGAATGGCAGTGGCTGTTCCGAGACGGTGACGCCACCTCAGCGGTCGACATCTGCCCGCCCCGCCCCGACGGCCTCTACGGAGTCGGCGACGGCCACTGGCCCTGGACGTACGTCGAGTGGACGTGCGCGTGCGGGTCGGTCTGGAACTGGCACGAGGACCAGTGCGGCACCTGTGACCTCACCCGAGACGGCCAGCCCGAGCACCAGCCGACTACCTGACCTGACCCCCGGGCCGGGACCCCTGCCCCGCCCGGGCCAGCCGACCACACCTCACAACGCACAGGTCGAGGAGCCACCATGCCCCACACCCACACCATGATCCGGACCCGTGTCTGCATCGACGACTTCCTTGGACCGCTCGACTGCGAGCTCGACCCCAGGAACCTGTGGAACGGCTTCCTGAGCCCCCACTTCACCCTGGACGCCGTCCGCGAGCTCTCCGCCCAGACGCTCCGCTGGGCCGCCGAGGACGACTACCAGTCCGACACCATCCACGTCATCGACGGCCGCGAGGACAGCCGGGACACCGTCCACATCATCGAGGGCTCCCCCAACCCGGACAGCGAGCGCGGCGAGCCATGGGCGGTCGCCGTCCGCATCCGGTGGAGCAACGTGGCCCGGGGCGCGGTCGAGGCCACCTCGATCCGCGTCGCGACACCCGCCGACCGCAAGCGGGCCCGCCGGAGCAAGGCCACCGGTCGCGGCGCCCAGCGCGCCGTCGTCCTCCACATCCGGTGGATGTACATCCACGAAGGCAGCGACACGGCGGCTACCGCCGAGCCCCTCGGCAAGGACGGGCTGTACTCCATCGGCGGCTGGGAATGGGCGTGGAGCTACTCCGTCTGGTGGTGCCCGTGCGCGAACTACAACAACTGGCACATGGCCGAGTGCAAGAACTGCGGCCTCGCCCGCGACAGCCGACCCGAGGAGCAGCCGTGCGACTGCGGCTGTGACCCCGCCCTGGGTGAACCCGGCCAGTACGACACCGCAGGGCCCGCGAGCCTTGCGCACCTCGCCGCGACCGGCCGGTACCTGCGCTGGACCGAGCTGATCCGCCTGGCCGCTACATCCGCCACCTGACCGACCCCGGGGTGGGCGGGGCCGAGTCCCCGCCCACCCCGGGCCGACCGGACACGCCTCACAGTGCAGGAGCACGCGATGGACCACAACAAGATCCGTACCTACGTCAGCACCGGCGGGGAGATCTACCCGGCCCGCCTCAACCCCCACAACCGGCACAACGGCTGGTATGACCCGTACTTCACCCTGGCCACCGTCCGGAAGCTGGCAGCCGACCTCCAGCAGGAAGCCGCCCTGCCCGGCTGCGAGGGCATCGACACCATCCACGTCATCGACAGCCGCACGGACATCGACGGCGCCCCCCAGGCGGTCGTCGCCCACGTCCGCTGGAGGCACGTGGACGACATGAACGAGCCCACGACCACGGTCGTCCGTCCGGACGCGGACGGCCTGTACGGCATCGGCGGCTACGAGTGGACGTGGTCGCAGGTCAAGGACGGCCCGATGGAAGCCGCCCGCCGCGCTGCCGACCGCGCACGCGTCGACGTCCTCCGCGAAGGCGCACGGCAGGCCGGCCACATGCTCCACCAGCTCGCCCCCGAGGCCACCGGCGCAGGGTTCGTCATCCAGGACGGCCACCCGCGCCTGATCAACGTGTTGGCCAAGGGCCGGGTCATCTGGACCGCCGACGAAGCCGACGAAGGAGTCTTCGACTGCGAGCGCCTCGGAGGAGCCGACGAGGCCCTGCGCCAGGCGCTCCAGTACGGCACCAGCCCCGAGACGCTCCAGGCGGCCGGATGGCACGCCATGAACAACGACCAGGGCCTCGAAGCGTACGCCGTCACCTTCCCCCCGAAAGCGTAGTCACCCAGGCCGGGGCGGGCACGCCCGGCCGCGCCCGCGCCCGCCCCGGCCCCCTCCTCCGAGGACATCACATGACCACCCAAACCCGCGCCTACCAGCACCCCGACAGCGGCACGCTGTCCGCAGCGGCTGACGCGGCACTGGCCGCGCACTCCGAAGCAGCCGACCGGATCGCCCGCGTCATGACCGTCGTCACCGCGGCAGGCGTCCGGGACGGCCTGACCGGCTGCGATCCCGACGCCACGCACCTGGAGCTGACCGAAGGCTATGACGGCGACCTCTGGGCCACTGGCCGTTACTGGACCGCCGACGGAGCGGAACGGACCTTCGCCGAGCACGCGGCCGACGGCGCCGGAGCAGGCATCGTCCACGTCTGGCACCCGTTGTGCACCGAGCTCCCCGACCGCGACGGGCGACCGGCTTACCGCCTCGACCTCACCAAGGCCGCCGGCATGCCCCTCGACTGACCGTCATCCCCGACACCGACCGTCTTGCAGAGCCGAAGGGACGCCCATGATCGAGACACTGGTCAGCAACAACGATCGCGACCGCTACCCCGCACACGTCGACCCCGCCGAGGTCAACGAAGAGGGCTACGTCCTGCCCTGGTTCGACCTGGAAACCGTCCGCCGCATCGCCGAGGGCACCCAGGACGACGCCGCCGACTTCAGCTACGGCTCGATCGACACCGTGCACGTCATCGACGGCGGCTACGAACGCGGTGAGACCCGGGCCCTCGTAGTCATCGTCACGTGGATGTACATGCCCGAGAAGAGTGCCGAAGAGGCCACCGAGATCCTCGCACCCCACCGGGAGACCGGCCTGTACGCCGTCGGCGGCCTCCCCTGGTGCTGGTACGCGCTCGACGACGACCTCTCGCTCAACTTCCCCTTTCGCGCCAAGTAGTCGGCCTACCCGGAGCGGGCACAGCGTCCGCCCGCTCCGGGAGCAGCTGACCTCACCTCACCGCCCGAAGGAGCAGCACCGTGCCCACCATCGACACCTTTGTCTGCTGGGACGACGAGCACATCTACCCGGCCCGGCTCAACCCCTCGAACCGCGGGAACGGCTGCGTCTTCCCCGGCTTCACCCTGGACGCGGTGCGCGAGATCGCCGCGCGCACCGAGGAAGCGATCGAGATGTACGGACACGAGAGGGACCAGATCACCGTCATCGACGGAGAGCCCCAGCCGATCGTGCTGCACATTCGCTGGGGGTACTTCGACCAGGCCAGCCCGGCCAGGTCGGTCACCGTCGTCAAGCCCGACGCCAACGGCCTGTACTGGATCGGTTGGGAGTGGTTCTGGTCCGAGGTCGAAAACGGCCCGCTGTTCCACAGCGAGCGGGCCGCTCACGAGGCCAAGAAGCAGGTCCTGAAACGAAGTGCCCACCGCGTCGGGGAGATTCTGCGGGAGCAGGTTCCGGACGCCACCTCCTGCCTGGTCGACCTGAGCGGGATCGCCCGCATCGGCCGCGTCTTCGGAGAGTTCGGCGACGACTGGCCGGTCACCACCGGACAGATCCAGGACGGGCCGTTCGACGCCGAGACCCTCGGCGACGCCGACGAGGTAGTGCGTCTCGCGCTCAACCACGGCCGAGCAGCGGACGACCTCGAAGCCAGCGGCTGGCGGCCCGCTCAGGACATCGGACGCCCCGATCTGCACCGAGTCGTGTTCGCACCGCGCGGTCTCGACTCCGTCGGCGAGGGCCCGCTGGACGAGGCCCGCACCACGGCGACCGAAGCGCGGCGCACACTGCTCACGGCCACCGTGCCCTACCTCGCCGACGACGTGGTCACGGCCTGTCCCAGCGCCACCGGTCTGATCGTCGACCCGACCGCGGAACAACCGTTCCTCCTGTTCCTCACCGACACGGCCCAGCCGGACGGGCGCTACCCGGCCTCCGCTCGGCTTGTGCAGAAGGTTCGTGACCGGCTGGCGAGCATGTTCGCCTACCGGCCGAGCGCCGAGGACCTGACCGTCAGCGGATGGAAGCCCGTTGTGCTGCCGGAACTGGACGGCGCCTACGCCCTGATCTTCCCCACCGAGTAGCTGTCCGGCGCCCCCGGGGGGCGGGCTCTTCACCCCGCCCCCCCCGGGGGCGCGACCGGCCACGCCGCCAGCCGGCGGCCACCCTTCGCCGCGCTGCGCGCGCGGCGGCCCGAGGAGGAGCAGCAGTGGCACACCCCAGGACGAAATACAGCGAGGACGGCAAGACCTGCGTCAGGACCCCCCGCCCCTGGGGATACGAGTACGCGGCATTCAAGGAGTCGCACTTCGGCGACGACTACGACACCGGCTTCCTCACCGGCTGGGAGGCCGACAACCTGATCGCCCGAGCGGTAAAGCGCCGCTACCTCGTGCGCATCGACGTCATGGGCAGCATGAGCATCACCCGGTCCCTGTCGTCGCAACGCCGCATCGTCCTGGACCCCGTCCGCGTTCCGGCGACCGTGACCAGCCGCCAGTTCGACGACCTGCGATTGATCGAGGCCGCCGGCAGCCGTGCCCGGATCCGAGGGACCGAGGACGGCGCCGCGAGCATCGAGTCGGACCTGCTGCGCATCCCACCCGGCGCGGCATCGGTGCTGCGACGCCGCGGCTGGATCAGCGAGACGCCTCACACCGGCCGCGCGGCCGTGTCAGCAGCCGGCCGGATGGCCATGGCCTGGCACTGGCACGAGTCCGAACGCCTGAACAGGCGACTTCTGCCAGGCCTGTACCTCGATGCGGCGCTGAGTCTGCCCTCCGCTCACTGACATCGGCGGATCAGCGCCCCGCAGCAACCACGCACACGGGTGGGAAGAGGGTCGGCCCCTTCTCCCCGCTCCGCAGATCCCAAGCCACAGCACTCACCGCGAGGTAATCATGACGACTGCCCCTGTCCGTATCAGCGAGCGCGCCGCCCGCGCCGCCCTGGCCCACTTCAGCCGGCCGGAGTGTGTTGCCGCCGAACTGTCCCAGCTGGGCCCGGTGGATCTCTGGGAGAAACTCACCGCCGCCGACCCGACCGGGCGGCTCTCCGGCTACGCGCCGGAGAAGGAACTCACCACGGCCGAACTGGCCGCCGACTTCGTCATCCCTGGTGACCCCGCTTGGCCGACCGCACTGGACGGCTTCGGAGACGCGCGCCCGCTGGGGGTGTGGATCCGCGGCCGCGGTGACCTGACCGCCCTTGCGGCCCACGCCATCGCCGTCACCGGCCGCCGCGCGCCAAGCCCTTCCGGTGTCCGCGCCGCCCAGGACGCGGCCCGTGCCCTGACCCAGGCCGGGCACACGGTGGCTTCCGCCCTCTCGTACGGCATCGACACCGCCGCCCAGCACGGCGCCGGTGCCCCGACGCTCGCCGTCCTGCCGTGCGGACTGGACACCTGCCACCCCTACAACCAGGCCGAACTCCTGGACCACGTCACCACGAACGGTGGCCTGGCAGTCAGCGTCTACCGGCCGGGAACACCAACCAGCCGAGTCACCCTCTCCACCACGGCCCGCCTCCTGGCCGCCCTTTCCCAGGCCCTCGTCCTGATCGAGCCCAGTGACGACGTCGCCACCGTCCCACTGGAAGCAGCCCAGGCGGCCCGGTCCCTGCACCGTCCGGTGCACGTGCTCACTACGACGGACCCCAGCACGAACATCCCCTACACGAGCAAGACCGGCCGCCTGCTGACGTCC
Source organism: Streptomyces sp. NPDC001822 (assembly GCF_042892135.1). Taxonomy (NCBI): domain Bacteria; kingdom Bacillati; phylum Actinomycetota; class Actinomycetes; order Kitasatosporales; family Streptomycetaceae; genus Streptomyces; species Streptomyces sp. NPDC001822. Next base: position 98,102 of record NZ_JBIATW010000019.1, on the reverse strand, counting down.
ATCCGCGCCCACCGCACCACGCAGCTCGCCGACATCGTCGCTGCCGTGGACTGACACCTCAGGGGGCGGGCCAGGTCAGCCTGGCCCGCCCCGCCGCTCCCCTCCGCCGACCCGGAAAGAAGGCATCGCCATGCGCGTCTCCGCCCGCCTCCGTCACCGCTTCCACCGATCGGCCCGCTTCTGGAACCTCAAGCGCAATGAACCGGATTCGCTGCCCGCCCTCCAGGTAGCCGGGGTCCTGGTCTTCGTCTACATCGACCGCGAGCACGGCACGGTCCGGGTGAGCGTCGACCTGGACACGGCCCACCGTGCGCTGCTGCGCCCCGACAACTGCGTGCCGCTCGAGATCTCGGTGCAGGGCTACACCGTTTTCCGGGGGTAATCCACCCGAAAAATCTCTCCTATTCCTGGTAGAATTATTTACGTCAGAAGGGGTTGGCCCCCCGGACGACACCCGAACCGCACCCGAGCAGCAGGAGGCCCCACATGACCGTCACCAACCCGAAGAGCGCAGCGCTCCCCGTCATCGGCACGCGCGCGGCCTATCACGGAAGCCTCACCGACTACCACGGCCGCGACTTCCTACTCTTCCCCCACGACTTCCTGCTGTCGACGTACGAGGCCGAGGACTGCGGCTGTGAGCACCGATCCCGCCGCACCCTGGTCAGCTGCGACCTGGCCGCTGACCCCCTGGTCCACGTCCGCGAATCGAGCTTCACCGCCGAGACGGGTGACTGGTGGCCCGACGACGCGATCGACATCGTGCACGACGGTTTCGTCTACAAGGCCTCCCACACCCTGCCCGGCGGATCGCCCACCACCCGGATCCTCGCGTTCTACACCGGGAGCGGCCACGTCCTGAAGAACTGGGGCACCCTCTGCGAGATCACCGAGAGCAACACCATCCGCATCCTTGACGAACGTGGCCTCGACCCGTTCCGCGCCCGTCTAGCCCTCCCCTCCCCTCCCCGCTGAGCAGCTGACACATCCCAGAGGGCGGCAATCCGCCGCCCCCTGCCGTCACCTGATCTACCGCGAGCAGAGGAGCACCCATGTCCGACCGCACCGCCACGACCGGTCACGCCATCCTCCCGCCGGGGACCGTCGTGCGCTGCCCCCACTACGTCAACGGCGAGAGCACCGGACTGCGCAAGGCCATCGTGCAACGTCTGTACGACAACAAGAAGCCGGAGCAGGGCTACCTGGTCTACTTTTTCGCCTCCGGCCCCGCCGACCCCTTCCGCCGCATGGGCGGCCGGGCCCGCCACTCCGAAGTCACCAGCGAACCCCAGCAGAAGGTTCCCGCCTCGCCCCGGACGGTGCACCGCTTCAACTCCACAGGTGAAGCGAACGACGCCGTGCAGTGGAACGACGCCATCGCCGACGGCGACCTGATCGTGGTCGAGCCGGAAGGAGTGGTCGGATTTCTGGCACTAACTCAGGCCGTCGCCATCACCACCAAAAGGGGCAGGCTTGAGCCCTTGCGCGCCCCCGCCAGGGAGGTCGACGGCGGTAGGTATGCCGACACCTACGCTGCCGCCGCCCACGAAGCCTACGCACTCAGGTCCGCCGTCGCCCCGCATCACGCCCTTGAGGTCAACGCACCGGTCCGCGCCGCTGCTCAAGCCATCGACCCCACAGCCCGGTTCTTCAAGCCGGTGTTCGCGAACCACGAGAACCCGCAGCCCATCGCCTGGGTCTACCTCGTCGGTCGAGGAGACACAGCCCGCTTCAAATGGCTCGCTGCTGACGGCCGCGTCGTCTCCGCCGAAAGCCACCGATACGGCTCCGAGGTTGCGCGGTCCGCATGGCTCCACTCCTGCGGTGCCGAACGGCCGCAGGACGCCACGTGCGACCCCTCACGAACCTGGGTCTGACGCCAGGCTTCCCGGCCCGCAGCTGAGCGCACTACCCCGGCACAGCTGCGCCGGGGGCAGCCATGCCAACCGCCTACGCACGGCCCGACTCGCTCGATAGGCCGCTTCTGCCCGCCGGTGGGGCGTGAACCCACGGAATGCCCCACCGGCCCCCAGCACAGTCCAGCACTGACAAGCCGCACACCCCGGCCAGGCGCGTGCGGTCCGTCGTGCCCTCACCCAACGGATGGAAGTCCCCAGCATGAGCATCGAGACCCGCGAGTTCATCATCGTCGGCAAGAACACCGACGCCAGCTACACCCTGTGGGACGTCATGCCCGCCGGCGCCGTCCTGGGCGGCCTGCGCCGCGCCACGGCCCCGGACACCCAACCCCCGGCTCCGCCCGTGCCCGCGGCCCCGACGGCCGCCGCCTCCCGCACCCGCTGATCCACTCGTACCGCTTGAGGAGTGCGCCCTGCCCGACAGCCCCGGCTGAGCGCCCCTTCCTTGGCCACCACCGCGCCGCCCCCCTCCGCATCGCACGACCTCTCCGATGTCACCAAGAACGCCGGTGGCTGCTGCTCGAGAGGTTCGGTCGCCGGCGTTCCTGGCCCGCACGGAGCGCTACCAGGCACTGATGATCGAGGCCATCGACAGGCTGGGCCTGGCTCGCATCGACGCGGGTGGCGGACAGTCCGCCGAGGAACTGGCTGACACTGTGCTCGCGGCAGTCGACGCGCAGACCGCGCTGGGACGGTCATCCACCGGCCGGTGACCATTCATGACTGCTCACCTACGGTGCATCCCGGCGCCAAGCGTCCCACCAGCTCATATTGAAACGATCAGTCAGTGCAGATCACTCAAGGTCTTGCCATGACCAGGGGTCAGCTGGGCGTCCATCCGGTTCCCGCCCGGACCTGAACCGCGTTCCGTGGTCACCGAACCTGATGAACGAATCGAAGCATCCTGAGCCCGGAAGCCTCTCGGTCAAAACCGCAATGTGTTCTCCTGCCCTTGCCGCCTTGAGCGCGGGCAGCACCACCTCCAACAGACGAGGCACGGTGTGCCGGTTGTCGAGGGCGGCGTCCGCGGCGGCCCGTTTAGCCAGGGTTGTGACCTGCTCATGGGCCTTGACCTTTCCAAGTGCCTCCAGCAACTCACGTACGGTGTGCGGGTTGTCGAGGGCGGCGTCCGCGGCGACCCGTTTAGCCAGGGTTCTGACCTGCTCGTGCGCGCCGGCGTCATGCAACCAGTTCAGCAGTACGGCCACGTTGTGAAGGTCGCCGAGGGTGACGTGAGTGGCGGCCCGGTCGGCGAGAAGCGTGGCTTGATCCTGTGCCCCCATCTCTTTGAGTCTGTGCAGCAGGATGGTTAGGGCGCCCGGGTCATCGAGGGCGACGTGCGCGGCTGGGGTGCGGGCCATCAATACAGCGATTTCTTCTTGCGCCCCGGCAGAGCGCAGTCCGGCCAGCAGGATGGACACGGATTGTGGGTCGTCGAGGGCGACGTGCGCGGCGGGTTTACGGGCCAACAACGTCGCAACCTGTTCGCGCGCCCCGGCCTCCTGCAGCGCTCCCAGCAGGCGACCTACGGTGAGCGGCCCTACGAGGGTGATATGCGCGGCTGCCCATGTGGCCAGGTCTGCGACCTGCTCGTGCGCCCCGGCCTTGCGCAGACTGTTCATCAGTACGGCGACGGCGCCCGGGCTGTTGAGGGAGGCGTGCGCGGCGGGTTTGCGGGCCAACAGGGTGGCAACCTGTTCTTGCGTCCCGAAATCCAGCAGCGCGTCCAGCAGCCAAGCAATGGTGTACGGCTCGTCGAGGGCGGCCGTCGTCGCGATGCGATCGGTCAGGACCCTGATCTGCTCCTCTGCCTCAAGTTCCTGCAGCCTCACCAGCACCTCGGGCATGGTGAACGGCGCTAGTGGGTCGTTGAGGGCCGCCGTCGTTGCGATGCGATCGATCAGGACCGTGATCTGCTCCTTTGCAGCGACTTTCACCAGTATGTCCAACAGTTCGCACACGTCGCCCAGGGCGTCGAGAGCGACCTGCGACGCAGGATCGCGGGCCAGCAGCATCGCCACCTGGTCGTGGGCCCCCACCACCCGCAGGGTCTCCAACAGCGTGGCCACGGCGCCCGGGGTGTCGAGGGCGGCGTGGGCGGAGGCCCGTTTCGCTAGGTCTGTAACCAGTTCCCGTGCCCCGAATCTCCACAGGATGATCAGCACCCCAGCGGTGGCATAGGGGCGGTCGACAGCGACATGGGCAGCCGCCCATTCGGCGGGGCGCTGGTCGGCGGGATGTAGGTCGTGGAGGCTGCGGACTAGGTCCGTCGGGGCAAACGATGCGCCATGGACGGTGGCATGCTTGTGGAGTTGCGCAGCGTCCCGGTAGAGGCCGCGAGCCCGAGCGGCGTCCCCGAGTACGGCCAGATCGGCGCGATGGGCGTGGGCGGCGGCGGCAGTCCAGAAGTCGATGGGTGGGATCTGCTCCGCTCGTTCCCGGCGCCCTTTCTGCTCTAGGTAATCAGCCAGCCGGTACAGCGGTCCCTGAACAGCAGAGGCGTCCTCGGTTCGGTTTGCTCTGGGGGTGCGCTGATTGCGGGAGCTGCCGGCTTTGACGGGGGTGAGGATGCCGGGGACGCCATTGCACGGCTTCGTGGCGTAGTCAAGGGCCTGTTCCAACCAATCTTCGCCGATATGGTCCCACTCGGTTTCCGTGAGGTAGCCGGGAGCGGCCTGAGTCAGCCAGGCCAGAGGGATCCGTGGTCCGGCGCCAAGTCGGCGGGCGTCCATCGCCGCGTGGATGAGTGCCTTCGTCGCGGGTGGGGCGGCATTCTGATAGCGGTTCAGGAGGACTGGAACTCCGGCCAGGTACTGGGTGATCTGACCGTCCGTGGCATGCGCGGCGGCCTCACCGAGCCGGGGGTCACGGTCGACGGTGCCGTGCAGCGCGGTCAGGTCGGCTGCTGTGAAGGCATCCGGAACGCCGATTCGATGTCCGTCCAGCAACTCCCGGGCCTGGGGGTGCAACTCCCGGCCGGCGCGGGCTGTCAGAGCGTCCCAGTAGTTGGGCCAGAGGGTGGCCAGCACCAGCACGGGGCCCCGCCTGCGGTCCCGCAGCAGGGTGCGCAGTTCCGCTGCAACCTGTTCCCCGAGCCGGTCCGCGGTCAGATAGAACTGCGCCTCGTTCAGCCACACGACCGTGTGCGGGGCGAGGTCCGCGAGGTCGGCCAGGACAGCGTCGGGGCGGGTAGGGGCGATGGGATGCCACAGCCTCCACGGCTCGTTGCTCTCACGCAACGGGGCGAGGGCCTCCCAGCAGGTGCGGGTCTTCCCGGTGGAGGAGCCGCCCACCAGCACCGCGATCTGGCTGGCCCCGCCGGCGGCCTGGGCCACCACCTCGGCGAGCACACGGTCGTGCTCACGCGGCACATACGCCGGCAGCATCGGCAGGCCAGTAACCGGGGAGGCGATCGAGCGGTGCACCTCCAGGTAGAACGGATCAACCACTTCCGACAAGGGCAGTCCCGGCCGTATCCCTTCCAGGGCCGTCCGACCGTGCCCCGCTAGGACCGCCGTGCTTGTGACTTCTGCACGTCGGCGGGCCTCGGCCTCGTAGGCACGGCGCCACGTCTGAGGATCCAGGAATGCTGCCGCGGGCTCGCCGGCCTGTCCCACGCGGTCGGCCCGTGCCTGAACTGCCCGCACCAGAGCTAGGAGGGGATCAATAACTTGGGGGAACTGTTTTTTGCGCAGCCAGTTCCCGATCGTGGTCGGCGCAACCCCTGCGACTCTGGCCAGTTCGCGGTGCGACGGTTGGCCCTGCAGAGGACCGGCGTGGAACGCCTCCAGTTCGGCGAGCATCGCAGCGAAACCAGAATCCTGCGCCCTCTGTCCGCTCATCACAGCGCCCCCTGACACTCACGGTACCCCCGGGCGTGGCGTGTCCACCCTGGCCGTGGACGCCGGTGGACACGCACCGTCCCGTGGCGTGAAACCCTAACGCCACCAGCGGGTTTGCTCAGCCGCGATCAGATTCCTGTGGGACGGACGGTTGGACAGGCAGCGTCGTGCACATCAAGTACGGCCCGCCCGGGCCGTCACTGTCCATCGGGGAGTTCCGGCGATGAGCCCGCTACAAATCCTTGCCCTGCTGCTTGCCCTGTCCACCGCCCTCAACCTTGCGATCGCCGCAAGCCTGCTGGCCCGGCGTTCTGGCGCCGGCGTCTGTCAGGCGATCCTTACCGGCGCGGGCACCGCGGCCACCGGTCTGGGCATCTATTTCGCTGCTGTCGCCGCCTACAGATGACCAGGCATACCCCTGGCTTGACAGACACTCCGTCACGTCGCGCATTCAGCGGCCACGTTGTCATACCGTCAGCCGGCCATCCTCCCGTCCTCGGCGGCTTCCTGCCGGGGCAGGGCGACCTCCGCGTATCGGGTACGGGGCTTGCGGGGCCGGGCACCATGGATGCCGCGTCGGCGAGGGCGAGGTGGGAGTTCATGTCCAGCTCTCGAGGCAGAGGGGAGGTCGGGGTCGGCATCCAAGTTGCTACGCGGTCGTGGCGAACTGAGTCCGAATGACGTCCACCGCTGGTGCGGTCAACGGATCCGAAGCCTCCGCAACGCGGGACCGGCACCGAAGCCAGGGCCCGAGTCACCACATACGACAGCATCGACGCCGAGCACATAATTAGGGGCTGTGTACGTCCAAGCCACCAGAGTCCATGTGACGTTCCGCAAGTCCGCGTGACCCGAATTCCCCTGGATACCAGGCGGAGGTGTCCCGGATACTTGCCTGATGACCAATCAGGCTCCACGCTACGGTGAACAAGTGATCAAGGCTGACTCGGTTCTGGCCGATATGGATGAGGAAAACCGCGATGAGTTCGGGAGCCCCGTCCACGGCAACGCGACCCGCCTCAACCACCTCCGCGGCCTGATCACCGCCCAGTCGGTCGAGATCGACACCGTGCTCCAAGACGTCCTGCACGTGATTGCGCCGGGCGCACTGGATAAGAGGAAAAAGTGGACAGCTGGCCAACTGCATCACGAGGTAGTGGCCTCGCTGGCGGCGGCCGAGGACAGCGACGCTGCCAGGCAGCTCGACCTCATTGACAAGGCGGTCAAGCGCCGGAACACCTCGGCGCACGGATCCCTGGACGTCATTGTCATGCTCGACAAGGCTCCGCAATACCCCGGAGACTCCGGGGGTACTCGCTACGACGTCGCCTTCCTGAACGGTGAGCAGGTGACGGATGCTGACCTGCTCGCCGATCTCGCCTTGCAGCAGGAGGCGCTCCGGGCCGCAGTGCAGATCTGGATTGACCTGCACAGATGAACGTCCCGGACGAGTGCCGCGCGACTCCGTCATCAGGCACCACCCACCGGGATGCGCCCATGGCGAAGAGGAGCGACCCCGCCTTGCGAGGCACGGCACCGACCACCCGAGCTGAGGGCAGCGAGATCCCAAAGAGACGGACAGCTTACGAGCTCGTGCACGGTTAGCGGTGGGACGTCGAGCTCGGATCGGCGATCATGGCTGCGTGGTGGGGAACGTGACGCGCAGAGCGATCATCAGCGACAGGAGGATCACGGGCTTGTCGGCCGCTGTGATCGCTGAACTCGTTGCCGAGATGGGCCCGTTGTGGCATGAGCAGCACCAGGCCAGGCTTGCGTCCCGGTCGCGGAAGCGTGCGGTGGGCGCTGGTGCGAAGCACCGCATGGTCTTCGTCGACCGGCTCTTGGCCACGCTGGTGCACCTTCGCCATGGGGTTACTCATGATGTGCTGGCCTGCTGGTTCGGTGTGGACCGCTCGACTGTCACCCGGGCGATCGGCGAGGTGCGGCCCCTGCTCGCGGCGCGGGGATGCACCGTCAGCCCCGACGTGCGGCTGCGAACCCTGGCCGAGGTCGTGGAGCATCTCGGCCAGGCCGGGAAGACCGGCATCATCGACGGCACCGAGATCCCTGTCCGCCGCCCGGCCGTCGGCCGCAAGGACCGGGACAAGTTCATCTCCGGCAAGAACAAGCAGAACGCCGTGAAGGCCATGGTCTTCACCGACGGGGACGGGCGACTGCTGTTCTGCAGCCCGACCAGACCCGGAAGCTGCGCGGACATCACCCACGCCCGCGAGTTAGGGCTGGTCAAGCTCCTGGCCGACGGGCCACTAGTCGAGATCCTTGCCGATGCCGGCTACCAAGGACTCGGAGCACAGACCGGCGGGCGCGTCGTGACGCCACCGCACCGCAAGTTCAAAAAGAATGCCCCGGACTGGTACGAGGAGATGCACGAGCGCCAGCGCAAGGCCCACTCCTCACGCCGCATCCGGGTAGAACACGGCATCGCCCACCTGAAGAACTCGCGGGCGCTGGCCCGTCACCTTGGCCACCGCGAGCACATGGACGACACCGTCCAAGCCATCGCCGGCCTACTGTCCCAGCAACAGACCGCAGACCGGATCCCGGCTCGGCAGACGTGAGCACCAAGGCCCCACCGACGCCACCGACGTCCCACCGCTAACCGTGCACGAGCTCGTAAGGCTTGTCCCGTAAGTGGGCAGAGTGATCAACAGCCCCAGGGTGACGGCGCCGTCTCACACGGCTGACCGCTGAAGGGTTTCTCGCCACTCGTCCATCACATCGCGGGACTCGTCCAGGGCAGGATCGCGCGTTGCGCCGGGTGCGTAGGCCGGGGACCGGTCGGCGCGGAGCGGCACATGAGCGCAGTACCAGGCCCGCTTGGCGCCTGCTTGCTCCGCGTCCGTGCCCGTCCGTAGATAGTCGAGCAAGGAGGTCATGACCCGACGGCGTCCGAAGGCGTAGACCGTGGGCTCGACGAACCAGAGGCAGAAGCTGGGGTCCGGGTCGTAGACGGCTGCGGCCATCAACGGGGCGAAGAACTCTTCGGGTAGGTAGGCGCGTTCGAGCAATGGCTTGCGCACCGCATGCGCCAGGTACCGTGCGCGGCGTGCTTCCGGCACGTCGGTCGCGCTCCCGAGATCGATCAGGCGCGCCACCTCGACGGCACATGTCAGGAAGGAGCGTGCACCTGCTTCGTTGTGCTCTTCGTCGGCCATGGCGGCATTCTGGACTGACTCAGGTCAAGAGGGTACGGGGCCGATTGTGGCCGCGATGCGGGCGACGACGTGCCGCTCGACTACCACTCCCAGGGTGAAACGATCATGCTGTGGCTGGTGTGATCACGGCGTCGGTGCCGTCCTGGATAGAGCCCTTCACCGGGCTGAGCTCGCGCTGCTTCAACAAGTTGGTCGCTTCTGTGCGGCGCGAGCAAGCCGTGGGTCAGCAGTGGGGCCGGCCTTGGAGTCTGTCGCTGGAAGACCGTGTCCTGCTGGTGACGGCGTACTGGCGCACCAACTTGACGATGCGCCAGATTGCTCCGCTGTTCGGCATCTCGAAGTCAGCGGCGGACCGGGTCATCGATATCCTCGGGCCGCTGCTCGCGCTCCAGACAAGGAAGCGGTTCCGCAAGGGCACCGTGCTCATCGTCGACGGGACCCTGGTGCCCACCCGCGACCACACGGTGGCCGAGCAGTCGAAGATCTATCGCTACTCAACGGCCCATCAGGTGGTCATCGACGCCGACACCCGCCTGGTCGTCGTGGTCGGCCGACCCCTGCCGGGTAACCGGCACGACTCCCGCGGCTGGGAGGAATCCGGCGCTAAGGCCGCCGTCGGCAACACGATGACCATCGCCGACGGCGGCTACCAGGGCACCGGACTGGTCGTCCCGCACCGCCGCCGCAAAGGCGAAGGACTCCCGGCTTGGAGGGAGGAACACAACCGCTCCCACAAGCAAGTCAGGGCCCGAGTCGAGCACACCTTCGCCCGCATGAAGGGCTGGAAGATCCTGCGTGACTGCCGGCTCAAAGGCGACGGAGTCCACCACGCCATCCTCGGCATCGCACGCCTGCACAACCTCGCCCTCGCCGGATAGGCCAACAAGTAGTTGGACAGCCACCCCTGCCCTCGCCAGGTCCAAGATCAGTTACGGGACAAGCCTTAGCCGGTCTAACCGTGTTGCTCTGGTTAACGACCCGAGACCCTCGCGGCATAGACCAAGTCCCACCGCAGAAGGCATGAATCTGCCCGAATAGGGAGTCGGTAGTCCGCCAGTTCTTAAAGGTCCGCGACGAGAAGTCGGTAGCCAACGTCTAGCGTCTCACGGTCGAGCAGGTCAGCATGGCGCTCGTGCCACAGGCCGGAAGACAGGTCGCTGGACAGCCGGGTCAGGCCCAGGCGGAGGACCTCCTCGCCGGTTTGGGCGAGCATCGAGATGCCGGCTCGCACTTCCGGATCGAGGTATGCCTCGGGTCGGCGCCAGAAAGCAGCACCGAATCCGTCAGTGCAGTCGTACGGGATCGGAACTGTCTCGATGTGAGCGTCTCCCAGCAGCGTAACCAATCGATCGATCGGAACAGCACGTGTGTCGTCGAACGTGGCCACCTCGGGCAGGTACTCGTCCAGCAGCCAGAACTTGCGAAAGATAGCCTGGTCCCACGTGAAGATGATGACGCGCTGCCGCGCGATCCGAAGGAGTTCCCCGATGCCGGCTTCCAGGTTCGTCCAGTGGTGCACGGTCAGTAGGGCCATCGCCGCGTCGGCCGAGTCGTCGGCGATGGGGATCAACTCCGCGGATGCCTGCAGGGCACGCGCAGATCCGGCCGGACGCTGGGCGATCATCACTGCACTGGGTTCAACCGCCAGCACCGTTTGCGGTGGTTCGTAGGAGCCAGTACCAGCACCGACGTTGACGACAGTGCTGGCATCGCCGAGCGCCTCGTGGATCTTGACACCGATCCGGCTGTCGGGTCGTCGCGTGTGATTGTAGGTCGCGCCGATGCGGTCATAGGTCGTCACGACGGACAGTATGCCTCGCCACTTACCACCTACCGTTTCTGATGAACCATCCACAAGTGTTGACAATTTCTCCTTGTGGTATGACGCGGGGTCAGGGACGCCGTCGGTCGTTCATCGGTTCTGACCAACTGGCTTCGCTTGTCAGACCGCAGCTCTAGTCTGATGGGGTGACCTCAGAAGGCGGCAAGCTCTCCAAAGAAGAGGCGGCACTCTCCGTCGAAGAGACCGTCCTCGGCCAAACGGCCTGGTTCCTTCATGATCAAGGAGACGTTCAAGCAGCGGCTCTTCTCCTGGACGTCGAGGGGATCGAGTGGTCTCCCGGCAACAGGTTTGGCGACTGGATGGATGCCCGCCTCCTCGTCCCGGGGTGGCTGATGGAACGGTTCGCCGAAGACATTCTTGCGCGGATCCGAGACGCTCTCTTGCCGATTGCTGAGCGGAACGGAGTAGAAGCACATTCTGTCTATGTCGGTCCAGCGCTTCCAGACGTGGGTTCGGACTGGAGGCAGGACCTGCAAGGTCGGCTCACGTCCGATACCTCGACAAACCATGCCGCGCGGGTCACCGATCCGAAGCCCGAATTGCGACGCGACGGATTCGTCTTTGATTCCCGCGAGGAACTACGGGCCTATGAGGCGCTCAAGCGAGCTCAGGCCGCCCTCCCCGCCGACGCCACCATCTCGATCTTTCCCTTGCCCCTGGGCCGTGTGGGTGTCGGCAACACATGGACGCCAGACTTCCTAGTCGTTCGCGAGGGCAGGGCCGGCCTGATCGAGGTCGACGGGCCTCATCACCGCGGCCGACTGGCAGCTGACGGAACTCGGGATCGACATTGGCGGAACAGCGGATTCGTTCACATAGAGCGAATCCTGGTGGAGGAAACCGCTCAGGACTCAGAGCTGGACGCACTAGTCCGGACCTTCCTCAAACGGCTGCGGACCCATTAGCCGGCCCCGGAGTCACCCCTACTGCCTTGTTCTCGGGAAATGTGTCCCTTCTGTCCCTGATGAGCGGCCGTAATCAGCGCCGCCCGCGCGGAAGCGGGCGGTGAACCCTGCCCGCGGGGGCCGTCCTCTGCGGTGGAGGATTCAGTGGGGTGACTCCAAGCGCGGCGTCCCGCGCTGCCAGGGCCTCGTCGCGTTCGGCGACCGCCTCGGACCGCTCCGTCGCCAGCTGTTCGATCATGACCGCGTAGGTGCCCGGACCGAGTTCTGCCGCGGGGCCCACGACGAGCAAGGTGGCGCTCCCACGTGCCGCGGCGAGGCCGCGTGCACGCAGCCCGCTCGCAAGGGGCAGTCGCGGCGGTCTGTGCGCACGCTGTTCGAGGGCGTGCAGCTGCCGAGGCCTGGGTGAGCGACGTGGCGGCGGAGGGGGCGCGGCTTGAGCGTGGTGCCCTGTCGGGTATCCGCCGGGCGGTGTACCAGGAGGCCGGACCGGGTTACCCGCACGGGGTCGGATTCGTCACGGCTGCTCCCACGGGTGCCCAGGACAAGCAGCGTGGCGGTTTCGAGGATGTCTGGTCGGCGGTCACCGGCCGGTCGGGGACGTGGCGGAGGCCGTTGCGCGGGGCGCGTCCGGCGCAGCAGTTGGGGTTCGCCGGGCCGGTGGCTTCGGAGTGGGTGTGATCACCCCCTTCACATTGCCTTGATTGTGCTAGGATTTTTTACGTCAGGCGGGGTTGGCCCCTCGTCTGCGTCCCGAACCGCTTCCGACAAGGAGCTCACGTGGTGAGTGGCATTACTTCGACGCATCTGTTCGCGGGAGGGCTCGGAGATTTGGTGGGCTTCGCGGCCGCCGGGTTCGACCCGCGGTTCGCCGCGAACCACGCGGCTCCCGCGATCGCCACGCTGCGCAGGAACTTCCCCACCGTGGCCTACGAGCAGTGCGACATCAACAACCTCGACTTCCGGCGCATCCCGCGAACCCAGGTGTGCTTCGGATCGCCGATCTGCAAGGAGGCCGCTCCGGCCGGGCGCAACTCCACCAAGAGCCAGCAGCCGACTGCCAGCCGTGAGCCCGGTGAGGGCGGCCCGGCCCCGGCCCCGGCATGGTCGCGGACCAGGGCGACGGCGTGGGATCTGATCCGGGCTCACGAGGTGCACGACTACGACATGGTCTGCGGCGAGAACGTGCCGGACTTCGCGACGCGGTGGGTTCCGTTCGAGGCCCGGCTCAACGTGTGGAGGGCCATGGGCATGGTGCCTCACATTGTGTCCTTCAACGCCGCACACATCTCCGGCCCCGGCAACGAGGCGGCGCCGCAGTACCGCGACCGCATCGTGTTCGTCTTCCTCAAGGAGGGGCTGCCCGCACCTGACCTCCAGGTGCGCCCCGCGTGCTGGTGCACCGAGTGCGGACCGGTCGAGGGGGTGCAGGTCTGGAGCAAGAGGTTCGACGAGCCGGGAATTCGCAAGGTGGGGGTCTACGGCAAGCAGTACCGGTACGCCTGCCCCGCCGTCCGGTGCGGCAGGCGCGTCGAGCCGGTCACCCAGCCGATCCGCGGCCACATCGATCTCGATGTGCCCGGCCGCCGCTTCGGCGCGGGCAAGCCCAACCGTAAGAAGTTCGCTCCCTACGCGGAGGAGACCCGCCGCAAGGTTGCCATCGGGCTGCAGCGGTTCGGGGACGAGCCGTTCCTGGTCGTGCTGCGCAACCACTGCACCGTGCAGTCCCTCGACGAGCCGATCGGCGCGATCACCGCCGAGGGCAATCACCACATGCTCGTGAGGCCCGGCTCCACGGTCGATGAGTGCGAGGTCAGCATGATCAGCCTGCGCACCAAGGCGCGCGCCCAGCGCTTCCCCGACAGCCACATTTTCGAGGGCACCACCGGCGCCGACCTGACCCGCCTGGTCGGAAACGCCGTACCCGTCAACGCCGCCACGTGGTTCGGTCAGCGCCTGATGCCCAGCCTGAACTGACCAGCCGCAAGCCGCCGCACCCCGACCCTCCCGCTGGAGGGTCGGGACCGCGGCGGCTTGCCCTTCAGGCGGACACGAGGCCCGTGATGCCCCGGGGCGGGCAGGGCGGCGTGTCACTGCCGCACGATCCAGACCAGGGTGGCGATCGCTGCGGCCGCGACGATCGGCTCGGTCAGCGAGGGGTGGACCGCGGCCACGTAGAAGGTGCCGGCCGCAGCAAGGAGAACGAGCAGCAGGTGCTGCGTGTCGAGGGGACGCTGATTCATGAGGGGGTCTCCGGTCGTGAGCGCACGGAACCAAGGCCGGGCGCGGAGGGGAAGGTCTCGCCGTCGGGCGGGGAAGCTCTGCGGTCAGACCAACAGAGGGGAAAGGGGGCATTCAAGAGCTCCGGCTGTGGCGAATGGATCGCCACAGCGGCGCCACACCCACTCTGCTCCGGGCGTCAGTTAGCAGTGCAAGCCCCAACCCCGTGCTCCCGCGCCACGCCTGCGAGTACATCTGCCACCGGCCAGAGCGTTCCTGACGCCCCGAATGCGGGAAGTCCGGCTGTTCGCGGCGCGGCCGGCTACCCGCCATTCCCGTAAATGCTGTACGGTTATTCATGTCACACCGTTGGTCGCGGTGCGCACCCAAACCCGATCCCGCTCAGGCCCGCATCGCGTAGGCCGTTGAAGGAGACTCACATGATCCGCGCCGGCCGCACTCCCGTGGGCACCGCCGATGTAGCCAAGCTCCTGGGGCGCAAGACTCTGCCCGCCGCCCTGGCCAGGACGCTGCCCGCCCCGATCAGTCGCCCCGGCGCAAGGACCAGCATCTGGGACCTCGAGCAGGTGGAGGCACACCTGGCCGGCCGGGAGATCCCCACGATCGCCGAGGCCGAGTCGGCCGACGATCTGCTGGACCGGGAGGAGGCCCGCCTTCAGCTGCAGAACGTCATCAAGCCGACAGCCTGGAACTCTTACATCGACCACGGCTTCGCCCCCAGCCCCGATCAGAAGGTGTGCGGGGTGTCCCACTGGCGGCGCAGCACAATCCTCGAGTGGGACGCCAACCGTCCCGGGGAAGGAGCTGGCGGTGGCCGCCCGAAGGGCAGCAAGGACACCAAGCCCCGCAACCGCGTAGTCGACGCCCGCCTGGCGCGCGCCGATGCCCGGAAGGAGCGTGTGCGCAAGATGCTGCAGGACGCCGGCGCACAGCTGACACCGGCCGAGGTCGCCGCCGCTGAGGACATCTCGGAGCGGCAGGCCTACCGACTGCTCGACGAGGCCCGGGCCGCAGCCGAGTAGTCGGTCTCGAGGACCGGTCCCCCGGCTGCGGTCGTCGCTTTCGGTGACTGCACAGCGAGGTGCGTACAGCGGGTCTCACCCTGCGCACCGACCTCGTCTGCCTGGATCGGCCCGTTTCACCGTGCCGCCTGCCCAGTGCGCAGCCGTTCCGGGAGGTATGTGAAGGGGGCGCCGCACACGCGACTCGGCGGGTGCGCAGTGGTTCCGCGCCGCTCTTGGGGACGCGCGGCGCAGACTGCGCAGTGCGACAGGGCTCGGTAGCCCAGCGACGGATGCGCACTCGGATGGACGTCTGTGACAGGGCGTCGGCCGGGGGCTGTGCGCAGGCGGCGAGGCACATCGAGCAAGGGGTGGTGAGTTCTGCTCACGACGGGGCGAGCTCCTGCCGGTCGCGCCGCCGGCTGGCACGAGCGTCTGGCTCGTGTTGAGGAGCCCGCTGCCCGTGGTGAGTTCTCTGGCATCCCGTGGTGAGTTTCCCGGCGTCCCGGTGAGTTCTCTGGCATCCCGTGGTGAGTTTCCCGGCGTCCCGTGGTGAGTTTCTTCGCGCGCCCATTCAGCGTGGTGAGTTCCGCGTCGAGCCGTGGTGAGTTGTGCAGCCGCGGCTCCGCCCCTCGTCCGTACTCCCGGTCCTCCTCGGCGTCTCAGAAGCGGCGATTGGGGCTCTGACCAGGCATGGTGAGTGGCGGGCCGAACTCACCACAGGGTGCAGAAACTCACCACGGGCGGCGTGCTTCAACCGTGATTTCAACCGGGTTGTCGTGGTGAGCTTTCCGGTGAGTGGTGCCGGGTTCCTTGGAGACAAGATCTGACCGCTTCTCTCCTTGGAGCCCCGGCATGACCGCAGGAACCTCTCGAAGGCCCGCCCCCGCGGCGTCTTCCCCTCCCCCGCTTCGCCCGTCCGTGCCGCCCGCGAGTTCCTTGCGGGAGGCGAAGCGACGCGTCTCCCTGGCACGGATCGGGGTCTGGACAGCACTCGCCGCCGGACCCGTTGCGCTGGTTGTCGCCTGCGCAATGCCCCGCACGGTCGTAGCCGCTGCGCAGCCCACGGCCGTCGCCGCGGCCCCGGTGCGCACCGCCGATCCATCCGGTGTGGCTGCGCTGTTCTGTGATCTGTGGCTGCGCAGTGATGACGCAGCGCCGGACAGCCAGACGGCCCGCATGGTCCACACGCTGGCCCCCGACGTGGCACTGCCCTCTCACACCGGCGCGGTGAGTGCGCAGCCGGTTCAGTCCGTGATGGCGGTGCGCAGCGAGCGTCTGGGGGGTGATCGCTGGTCGGTGGTGGTCGCTGCGCAGTTCACCGTCCGTGACGAGGATGCCGGTGCTGCTGAGTCCGGGAAGGCCTCGCGGGCGGTGAAGTACTTCGCCGTTCCGGTGGTCGCGAAGGAGTCTGCGAGTGGGGCAGGTGTGTTCCGGGTGACGGCTCCCCCGGCGCGGGTTGCCGGTCCGGTGCTGGCGGCGTCCGGTGCCTCACGGTTCGAGAACCGGCTTCCGGCCGACAGCGAGCTGGTCGCCTCGCTCGGTGAGTTCTTCGGGGCCTACCTCGCGGGGGTTGGTGAAGTGGACCGGTACCTGTCCCCGGATACGGAGCTCGCGGCGGTAGCGGATGCCGGATACACCGCGGTCCGGGTCGAGGACGTCTCAGCCGACTCTGAGATGGCCGCCGGCCCGGTGCCTGAGGACGGGACGAGCGTTCGGGTGCAGGCGCGGGTGACCGCTCTGGCCGCGAAGGCGGAGCAGTGGCCGCTGGCCTACGAGCTGACGATGACCGCCCGGTCCGGACGGTGGGAAGTCACCGCCCTGCACGCCGGAGCCGACCCGACAGCCAAGCCGTCCGCTGAGAACTCCGCTGCTGCCGGCGGTGAGGAGCAGTGAGCCGATCTCTCGTGCTGGCCGGAAAACTCGATTCGCTCGGTGACTCGTGGCTGGGGACGCTGGAGGACTGGGGTGACAAGGGTCTGAAGGTGGCGTTGATCGCCATCGTCGTCATCACTGTCGTCCGGAAGGTCTCCCTCAAGGCGGGCATCGGGGCCCTGATCGGTCTCGTCCTCGCGCTGGGCATCTACAACTCGCGGGATTCGCTGGCGAACATCTTCGAGGACGAGGTCAACAACCCCGCCAACTCGCAGCCCCCGGCCGTCGTCGTGGTCACCGACCAGGCCCCCACCCCTGGTGGTGTCCTGTGAGCGCCGCGACGGCGGACCGGCAGCGGGTGGCCCGGGTCTACACGGCTGCGCGTCGGCATCCGTGGGTGCTGGGCAAGCTCGGTGACTGGGTCATCTGGTTCGGCCCGTACACGCCCGCGCAGCTGGCGGTGCTCGGCGGCGGAGCCCTGCTGCTGGTCAAGACGTTCTCGTGGTGGTCGTGGCTTGGCCCGGTGCCGGTGGTGCTGTGGCTGGTCGCCGTATGGGCGGTGCGCGGGGCGAAGATCAACGGGCGCTCCCCTATGACGGCTGCCATGGGCTGGCTGAGCCTGCTGGTCCGCCACCCTGCGGGACGCATCGCCGGGCGGGTGGCCCGTGACCGTTCGTCCACGCTGCTCTCCGGAACGTTCATGGTCGAGCCCGCGGCGGACGAGGTTGCCCGCCTCGCCCCTGACGCCGCTCCGGTCACGGCGGCACGGCGCCGTACGAAGGCGAAGAGGAAGCCGTCCGCGCGGGCCCGGGCGGCGCGGCCGGTGCCGGTCACCGGCCTGGCAGGGCTGCTTGCCGGGGCACAGACGGGGAGGTCCTGATGCGGATTCCGTTCCGGCATGTAGCGGGGCATCTGGTCTGGTCGGTGTCGGGCACCGTGTGGGCGATCTGGCGCGTGGCCCCGGTTGGCGGCCGCTACGTGGCGCCGCAGGTCCGCGACGAGTTGTTGAGCCGTGTCACGTCACTGGTGCGGTCTCTGGCCGGGGCACCACGCCTGTTCGGGCTGGCGGCCCGGGTCGATCCGGGTGAGGTCGCCGAGCAGATGGTTGAGGGTGTCGACTGGCAGCGCCTGCCGGCTTGGGCGGAGACGACCGCGGCTGCTCTGGATCTGCTGGCCGGTCAGGAGATGCACCGGCGCACCCTGTGGCTGGCCGTCCCGTTGACGTCGCCGGGGCGCAGGTTCGATCTGGCGGCGAACGGGTCGGCGATGTGGTCGGAGCTGTCGGGTGCGCTGGGGTTGGACCCGGTGCCGGTTGCTGCGGACGAGGTCACCGAGTTCACCGAGCGGGCGGACCGTGTGCAGGCCGCCCTCGGTGGCGGTCTGTCGCTGCGGCCGGCCCGCCCGGCGGAGGTTGTGTGGATGCTTCAGCACGCGGTGCATCGAGGTCTGGAGGAGCCGCTGCTCGCCGACGCCGAGGAGTCCTCCCTCTACGGCAGCCGGCTGCAGGGTGATGAGCTCCGCTCCCCCTCGTACGCCGACCTGGGCCAGGTCCGCCTCGCAGAAGGCGGCCGCCCCACCCCAGATCGGGGCGACACCCGCAAGCAGGAGAAGAAGGGGAAGGGGAGCCGCTCCGGTAAGGGCGGGGCGTCGTGGTGGCGTAGGGATGGTTCTTCCCCGTTGGCGCGCCGGTGGCTGGAGGTGGAGTGCGAGGCGGGGACCGGCTACCAGGCGCACCTGGCGCTGGCGGAGTTTCCCGCGGTGCAGGCGCTGGAGTCCGCGGATCTCCTGGCGCAGTTGGAGTCGCTGGACTTCCCTGTCGACTTCACCGTCGACATGCAGGTGGTCCCGTCCGAGCGGGCGCGTGAGCAGGTGCGGCGGAAGAAGAAGGAGTTGCTGGACCAGGCCGAGCAGTACGGTGCTCAGCCCACCGGCATGCCGCATTCGCTGCCGGAGGCGGCCGGGGCCTTGGCTGAGCAGGACGCCAGGCTGTCCCGGTCGAGCGTTGAGGTCGAGGTCCAGTCCGTCACCGTCCTGACCGTGTGGGGGCCGGATCCGGTGGTGTGTGATGCCAGGGCCCGGGCCTTGGTGGCGCTGCTGTCGGGTGGGGACTACCGGGCGGTGCGCCCGCACGGCATGCAGGAAGCACTCTTCGCCCTGGGCCTGCCGGGATCCGTGTGCCCGGCTGCGGTGCGGGAGTTCACGCAGCATCAGCTGTCGGAGGACTGGGCCGCAGGCGGTGCGTTCACGAACACCCGGGTCGGGGACCCGAGCGGGATGATGATCGGCGTTGACCTGGACTGCGGGACTATCCGCCCTGTCCTGATCAACCTCGCGGATGCCCCGCAGCGCAACGCGAGCGCCTCGATGGGCATCGTCGGGGACCTCGGCGGCGGCAAGAGTGTGCTGGAGAAGCTGCTCGTGGCCGCGGTCGCCGACCGGGGCGGGCGGGCCATCGTCATCGACCGCACCCCGATCCGGGAGTGGGCGACGTTCGCGCAGTCCGCCGCCGTGGGCAGGTGTGAGGTCATCGACGCGGCGAAGGCCCAGCTGTCCATCGATCCGCTGCGCGTGTTCGGCGGGCCCGTCGGCGCGCACTACGCCTTGTCCTACCTCACGCTGCAGCTCGGTGTCGGACCGATGTCCGCGTCCGGTGCGGTGCTGCACCACGCGGTCGAAGAGGCCGCCGCCGGCCCGGATCCCTCCATGGCATCGGTCCTGCGGGCCCTGCGCGCTCTGGCGTCGAGCAGCTCGCCCGGCTCCAGCCGCCGCGACGCGGCAACGACCATGTCCGAGCTGCTGTCGATCGTGAGCTCGAACCCGCTGGCGGGCATGGTCTTCGACCCGGACCTGCCCCCGGTCACGCTGGACGGAGATCTCAGCGCGGACATGGTCGTCATGACGACCACCGGTCTCACACTGCCGCCGCGTGAGGCGTTCGCCGACATGGAAGTGCTGCGCCAACAGCCGCTGGAGGCTCTGATCGGCCGGGCGGTGCTCTACCTGATCGCGGCCATCGCCCGCCAGGCCGCGTTCAGCGACCCGTCCCGGTTTTGCACCGTGGCGATGGACGAGGCGTACTGGCTGACCAGCAGCGCCGAAGGCAGCGCCCTGGTCCACGAGATCCTCCACGACGGCCGTAAGCACGGCGCCGGCTGCATCCTGGCCGCCCACGACGCCGACGAACTCGGCAAAGACTCCGGGCTCCTCGCCTACAAGGCCCTGGCCCGCACCAGCGACCAGACCCGCGCCCGCAAAGGCCTCGCGTTCCTGGGCCTGGACAGCGAGGACGAGGACCTCCTCCGCATGGTCACCACCGGACTGTCCCCCGTCGGCCAGAAAGGCCGCGAAGGCGAGATGCTCCTGCGCGACCCACGCATGCAAGTCGGCCGCATCAAGGTCCACGTGCCACCGGTCCCCCGCATCGAGAAGGCCATCTACACCACGCCCGCGACCGCCGCTCCTTCCGCGCGGACGACGAGTGCCCCCACCGTCGAGGAGGTCCACCGTGCGGACGTCTAAGGCCGACCGGCTGGCGCTGCTGTTCCTCGTCATCGTCCCGCTCCTGAGTCTGCTCGCGCCGTCCTGGACAACGCTTGCTTCAGCCGTCGAGCACCACGTGCTGCCCGAGCATGCCTGTGTGCAGGCGCCCGTTCCCGGACTGGTGTACTGCCCGGCATCGTCTGCTCGCCAGAGCGGGGGGCATCAGTGACGTCTCTGACTGCCGCCACCATTGGTGGGTGGGTCCGCAGGTGGGCCCCGCAGCGCGGCACTGTGCGCCAGGCGCTGTACGTAGGCCTGCTCGTCGTCGTGTTCCTCGGAGTGAATGCCTCGGTCGCGCACGCGGCGACCGGAGGCAACGACTCGGCCGACCTCCTCGCGCCACTGAATATCCGGTCCTCCGAGGGGATCCCGATCAACGGGTACGAGCTGTCCGCGAACGGCGGGTCGATCGTGTCCCTGAAGTCGCAGGCCCTGGCGTTCGTGCTGTCCGGCCTGTTCACGATCATCCGGGTGTTCGTCGGCTTGGCCTGCTGGGCTGTCGAGTTCGCGTTCCGCTTCCCCCTGCTGCACATGCTGGCCGGTCCCGCGCAGAAGGTGTCGGACGCCTACGAGAGCGCAGTCGTCGACACTCTCGGTCTCAAGGGGCGGCTGCTGTCGTGGGCGTTCGTGTTCGGACTGGTCATGGTCATGCGCGGCATGGTCGGCAAGGGGCTCGGCGAGATCGTGCTCACCTTGCTGATCGCCGCGTTCGCCGCGTCGGCGTTCGTGCGCCCCGACTACCTCCTGGCCGAACAGGGCCCCCTGGTGGCGACGCACGAGGGTGCTGCGGAGGTCGCGCTGCTGACGGTGAACTCCTACAGCTGGGGCGGGAAGGTCGCCAGTGCGGAGCCGTGCGCGAGCCTGGTGGGCGGTGCTGAGCTGAAGTGTCTCGAGCGTGAGAGGGCGAAGCCGGTCTCGGCGACCGAGGTGGCCCGGCCGATTCAGGAGTCGGTGACCAACGCGCTGGTCGTGAAGCCGTACATGCTGCTGCAGTGGGGCAGGATCCTGGACCCGGCCAAGGCCTCCGACAGGAAGGCCTACGCCATCCATCTGCGGCTCGTCTCCGGCAACTACCTGACCGGTCAGGACGGCAAGGACGACCCGTGCGAGGCGATCGACGGTCCGGCTGGTGAGTTCTGTGAGAGCCCCGGTCACAAGCGGGACGCGGTGCTGCCGCCGCTCACCCCGGGCAACGCGCTGCTGAAGACTCCCAGCCCGGTTCTGACCGAGGAGGACCAGCAGCTGGCCGCCGCGCTCACCGACATGGAGAAGGCGGGGCCGGTCGGCAAGGCAGCCGCCGAGTATGCGAAGAAGCCGACGTGGTGGCGGGCCGGCGGCGCGGTGCTGCTGCTGATCGCCGCGCTGCTGATCTGCGCGATGCTGCTGTCCGCTGTCATCGTGCTGCTGGGCACCCAGGCCGCCGACGTCGCGGCCGCCGCCGGCGGTGTCGTCGCCTTCGTCCTGGGCATGCTCCCCGGCCCCAGCCGCCAGGCCGTGTGGAAGTGGCTGGCCGTCTTCGCGATCAGCATGCTGTCCACCTTCGGGATCTGTATGTTCATCCCGTTCTTCGGGATCGCCGTGGACGCGATCCTCACCAACGGCCCGGACCTGATGATCGAGCGGATCCTGCTCCTGGACGTCATGGCCCTGGTCGGACTCGCCTTCCACCGCAGGCTCCTGACCGGTATCACCTCCTTCGGGAACCGCATGGCCATGCGCATGCGCTACGCGAAGATCGGCGGCTCGCACCTGCCCGGCGACTCCTCCGAGATCGGTGCCGCGCTCGCCATGAACCTGGGCGGACAGGCAGGCGCAGGCCTCGGCATGGGCCTGCTCGGCCGCCCGAGCGCTGGCGCCCACATGCTCGGAATGCGCCACGGACTGCTGAACAGCGTGGCCGCAATGGCCGACGGCGCGGGCCAGCCCATCGACGGCAGCCGGCTGCTCGGCGAAGCGGCCGCCGAAGGCAGTCGCGGAATGGCCCCGATGATGCTCGGCCTGGCCGGAGGCCGCCTCGCTCTGCGCGGCGCCTACGGAGCCCTGATCGGCCGCCGCCCGCAGGAGGAAGACGAGTCCGTGAAGCTGTTGCGGCTCATCGCCAAGGGAGGCCCACAAGGCACTACGGAGGCCTCGGCCGGCACGGGTGGAACCGGGGACACCATGCGCGTCCACAAGGTCACCGGCGAAATTCTGCCCGACCAGCCGACCGAACCTGAGCAGCCCCTGGCCGGGACCCGCCTTCACGAAAAGGCGATGCGGTTCCGTGGATACCGGATCGCCAGCCGCACCGCCCGCGTCGGATACGGGGCAACGCTCGGCGCACCCCGCAACGTCAAGGCCGGTGCACGTGCTGCAACTGCGGTCACCCGTGATGCCCACACGCAGTTGCGGGCCGCGGCCAGTCAGGTCCGTGAGGACGCCGGTGAGTGGGCTTCGGCCGGGCGGGCCACCGCTGCGGGCATCGACCACGTCTCGCAGAAGGCTGCCGCCACGTGGCAGGCCCACGACCCCACCGCGCCGGTACGCACCGCGGCGCGCAACGCCGCCGCCACAGCGATCATCGCCACAGGTCAGACCAGCCCCTCGACGACGCCGACGGGTCCGGGCGCTGGCAACACCTCGGCCACACGGCAGGAGGATGCGGCTGTCGACGCGCGCCGCCGTGTCTTCGACGCACTGATGCGCGCGCAGCGCACCGGGTGGGACAACGAGCCCTCGTGGGGCCGTGATCCGGAGTGAAGGCCTGGAAGAAGGCGAGTCTCCTCGGTGTGCTGCTGGTGGTGTGTGCGGTGAGCTGCGTCGCCCCGATGAACTCGATGATCTCCGCCGCCACCACGATGAGCGAGGACCAGGGCGAGGACGTCGGCGGATCGGCCCCGGGGATCCCGGAGCGGATGCTCGCCGCGTACAAGAACGCGGTCGTCGCGGTGCGGGATGTGGCGCCCCGGTGTCGGGGCATGCGGTGGCAGATCCTCGCCGGGATCGCGCGGATCGAGTCCAACCACGCCGGCGGGCACAGCATCGGCGCTACCGGGGACATCAGCCCGCACATCCTGGGCCCGGCGCTGAACGGGTCCGGTGTCGGGGGGAACACCAGCGTCTTCCCCGACACCGACGACGGCGCATGGGATGGCGACCCGGTGTACGAGCGGGCTGTGGGCCCTTTCCAGTTCCTGCCTCAGACGTTCCGCGGGTACGGCGAGGACGCCAACGGTGACGGAGTCATCGACCCGCACAACGCGGACGATGCCGCACTGACGGCAGCCTCCTACCTCTGTGGGGAGGGCCGGAACCTCAAGGACGAAGCCCAGCTGAAGAGGGCGATCTTCGTCTACAACCACTCCGACGCCTACGTCGCCGACGTGCTGAGCTGGATCCACCGATACGACGAAGCCTCCGCCGGAGCAGGTGAGATCGGCCAGGCCACCGGCACCGCCCGCACCGTTCTGTCCGCCGCCCTCGCCCAGAAGGGCATCGCGTACTCCTGGGGCGGCGGCAACGCCAAGGGCCCCTCTCGCGGGGTGTGCTGCTCACCCGGCGGCCAGGACGGGCGCACCGTCATCGGCTTCGACTGCTCCGGGCTGACCCTGTACGCGTTCGGCCGGGCCGGTGTGAGGCTGCCGCGCACGGCCGCCGAGCAGGCGGGGGTCGGCAGGCGGATCCCCGCCTCCGCCGGCGTGGGCGCGCTCGAGCCGGGCGACCTCGTGTTCTACGGCTACGTCCCCACCCGCAACAGCACCATCCACCATGTCGGGATCTACCTCGGAAACGGCCAGATGATCAACGCCCCCAAGCCCGGAACCAGGGTCCGTGTCGAATCCGTGAGCTCCATGGCCGACTACGCCGGAGGAGCTCGGATCCTGTGACTCATCCACCCGCCCCGCAAGGCAGCCGCACACTGCTGGCCGTCGCTGGCACGCTCGCCGCGACCGGCTGCGCCCTGGTCTTCTACGCCATGCCCGCGCACCACGAAGCCGGTGCGCCACGCACGACTCCGTCCCCCGCGTCGGCGACCCGCGTTGCAGCACTTCCCAGCGCTGATGCGACATCGCCGGTCACCGCCGGGCCGTCGACCAGTTCCCGCGCAGTCGAATCAGTGCCTGTTGTGCCGCCCTCCGCACCAGCGAGCGCGCGGGCCCTGCCGGAGCCGGGAGCAGGCCCGCGCGCCGACCCTCTCGTCCAGGACGCCCTGGAACAAGCACTCCCCTCCGACCTCGCGCCGGCCGACGAAGCGCAGCTGACCGTCTTGGGACGCGCGGTGTGGATGGCCGAGCTCACCGGCGCGGGCCGGTCCAAGTGGCCCGACTACTTCCCGGACTCGCCCTCGGCTGCCGTGTACTCCCGGGTTCGAATCCAGGCGCTGATCGCGCGCCGCGACAACAACCACCCGGCCGACGCCGTGGTGCACCTCGTCTGGGCGGGAGCCGACCCAGCCGGGACCTTCATGGACGGACGCACCGCGACCCTCCGATTCACCCGGCAAGCCGGAGCTTGGGCGCCCGTGCGGTGACCTCCCAACGAAGCGAGAGCCTGCGCCTCCGCAGTAAGCCAGCGGATGCGCAGCCGTGGTGAGTTTGCGCGACGGCTCCCCTGTTCTTGTTTCCGGGGACGTGTGCTCCCCGAGTGCTGCATCCCGTGACATGCGCCCTGACCAGGGATGGTGAGTGGCCAACTGGCCGCTACGCACTCACCACGAGCGCTGTTCCTCAACCGTGATTTCAACCGGGTGGCCGTGGTGAGCAAATCGGTGAGTGGTGCCGGGTTCCTTGGAGACAACACCGGATCACCTCCCCTCAGGAGTACCTCATGCCCCTACACCGCGCGCTTGCTACGAGCCCCGCCGGAACGATCAGGCGGGATAGGCCCGTGGGCTCTCTCTCATCCGAGGGGGTCTGATGGCTCTCCACGGCGTCACCGTGGCTTCCGCTCCCAGCGCGGCATGGGAGGTGATGACGTCTCTGGGTTCTCTGGCGTGGTCGTGGGCGAACTGGGTCTACGCGAACGCGTGGCTGCTGGGTTTGGTCGGAACGGTGCTGGCATGTGGGTGGACGGTGCTGGAGCGCCGTTTGTCGGCTGCGGCGCTGGAGCGGCGGACCTTTGTGGAGTTGGTGCCGTCGCGTCAGTTCGAGGCGAGTGGTGAGGAGATCGGCCGGTTCGGTGCGCAGCTGATCCGGGCGGCGGGTGCGGGTCCGTGGTGGGCGCCGAGGTCGGCGCGGGCGGTGCGGGTGCGGTTGCGGGCCGATGGCGGCAAGCCGCTGACCTACTTGGTCGAGGCCCCGGCGTCGGCCCGGCATCTGCTGTTGCAGACGCCGTATGCGCGGGTGCGCTCCGAGCCTGTCCGGCCGCCGCAGGCTAAGCGGAAGCGCAAGGAGCCGGACCACACGGTGCGGGCGGTGTTCGCGTTGCACGGGGCTCCGGGGGCGCGGTTGCGGGAGGTTCCGTTGGAGCCGGATCCGTTGCAGCCGCTGATCGACGCGGTCGCCGATCTCCGGGCGGATCTGGGTGATCTGGCGGAGGTGTGCCTGGACATGTCGCCGGCGTCGAAGTGGCGGCTGCGGGCCAGGCGCTGGCAGGTCGTCGACTCCGCGCGGCAGCACGCGCGGCGTGAGTCGCGTCGCGAGGCGCGGTGGATGACGCAGGACGCCGCGACGATGGAGGACGCCCTGGCATGGCAGGTCACAAAGCTGACCATGCCCCACGAGCAGCGTTCGGGGTCGAGTCGGAGTCTGCTGATGGCGCCGCGGCCGCCGCGGCTGGATCGGGACAAGGCACTGGGGAAGCTGGCCGAGGACGCCGGTCTGGTGCGGGTGCAGTTGTTGGTGCGGTGTTCCTCGAACGTGGTGGGCAGGGCGGAGCGCCGGCTTCGGCACATCGAGGCGGCGCTGGACGTGTACGCGGCGCGGACCCGGTTGTCGTCGGCCGGCTGGTCGGTGGGCCCGGTGCGGGTGGGTCCGGACCGGTGGCCGTGGCGGGACCGGTTCGATGAGCGGTGGGCAAGCGGGCTGATGCGGCCGGGGCGTAATTCATGGGCTCGGGTGGAGGAGCTCGCCGGTTTCCTGAAGCCGCCGACGGTGCATGCCCGGTTGCCGCTGCTGGCCACGGACATTCCGACGTTCGATCCGCAGGAGCTTCAGCAGGGGCTGGTGCCGCAGGGCTGGTACCGGGGGCCTGACGGGCGCGAGCGGCTGGTGGCGACCCGTGAGGACGACACCCTGTTCGAGGTGCAGGTCGGCAAAGCCGGGTGGGGCAAGACCATGCGCGCTTTGTGCCAGGCCGTCGCCTCCGCCCATGGCGGGCGGGGGCTGGGCTTCGTCGACCCGCACAGTGACTCGTGGACGACGGTCGCCCCCTACCTCGCTCACCCGGAGATCATGAGCCGGGTCTGGCTGTTCGACCTGACGGTGCGCGGGGGCCAGGACAAGTTGGCGTGCTGGAACCCGCTGGACATGAGGGGCGGGCGTGCCGCTCATGAGGTGACGGCCGCCATGGTCGACGCTTTCGCGACCAGTCTGGGGTGGGGCGACGCGAACGCTCCCCGGGCCATCACGATCCTGACCAAGGCCATCGAGGCGCTGGTCGCGGTGAACAGCAAGGCTGTCGCGCACGACGCACCGCGCTGCCAGGCCACCGTCTTCCAGATCCGCTCGCTGCTGACCGATCCCGGTTTCCGCCATCTCGTGGTCGGCGGACTCGACGCGGAAGCGGCCGCGTGGTGGACGACGTCGTTCACCGAGATCCCCAAGGACGCCCTGCCGACCGTTCTCAACCCGCTGGACCGTCTCGCTTCCTCCCCGGTCATCAAGGCGTTCCTTGGGCAGCCGGTTGGCAGCTACGACATCCGCCGGGCGATGGACGACTCGCATGTGGTGTGGATCTGCCCGGCCGGGACCGGGCCGACCGACCGGCTGCTGGTGTCGCTTCTGGTGCGGGACATGCTGCGCGCTGGCCTGTCCCGGCGTGACTTGCCCGAGCGTCGCCGGGCACCGTTCCGGCTGTACCTGGACGAGCTGATCTCCCTGGACGGCTCCGCGTCCACATCGTTGGCGGAGATCACCGAGCAGCTGCGCAAGTTCGGGGTGCGGATGCACGGAATGACGCAGCTCCTGCACCGGCTCAGCGGCGACGTGCGCACCGCGTTGCTGCAGAACGCCTCGTGCCTGTCCACGACCGCCGGATCGGTCGAAGCGGTCCGCCACATCACCAACGAATGGGGCGACCAGGTCAGCCCCGAAGACGCGGCCGAACTCGACCGCTACCGGCACTGGGCCTCCTTCACCGTCGCCGGCAAACGGGTCGGGCCTCTCCTCATCCGCGGTCCGGAACTCGGTGAAGTCTTCGGATCGCTCGCCAAGCGCGACAGGGTCCGCACCCTTACGCGCGCCGCCCACACCAACACCGGCGCTATGGCTCTCACCACTTTGACGGAAGCAGCCGCCAAGCACGAAGAGACCGTTCGCGGCTTCCTTCACCAGTCCAGTCCGAGGGCCACCGATTCGGCCTCGAACGAGCAGGAGCAGTACCGATGAACACAACAGGCCAGAACGCGGTGTCCCCCTTCAGCACAAGGACCGGGTCAGGGCAGGCGCTGGCTGCCACCGAGGATTCCGCGGCCCACCGGACAATGGCGCTGCTCGCTCAGCACCGTGTCATCACCACTCCGCAGCTTCACCAGATGTTGGCTCTGCACGCCGCACGGTCGGCGACTTCGAGAGTGCTGAGCAAGCTGCAGGCCGGCAAGATGATCGCCTACGCGGTCCTGCCCAGCAGCAACCGGACCCGGTTGTGGTTCCTCACCCCCCGGGGCGCCCAGGTGGCGACGCTGTGGCCCGAGCTCCGCGGGCGCAGCGTCGTGGCTCCGGGCAACGCGGCCGAGGCCACACTGCGGGCGGCACACACCCTGACCGGGGTGCGCGCACATCTGGCATTCCTCGATGATGCACGGTTCCGTGGGGATGAGTATGGGGCGTTGGACTGGGTGCCGGAGATCGCTCACCGGCTGCCGGACACCGGTGGTGAGGACCGGCTGATCGCGGACGCGGTGATGCACTACACGGCGTCCTCACCGCGGCGGCTGCAGTTCAGGTCGTTCGTGGAGATCGACCGGGCCACGATGAGTTCGGAGCGCCTGGCGAGCAAGCTCATCTCCTATGCCCGGTTCCACGACTACACCCCGCAGCCGGTCGGACGCCGGGGGCTGGTCGGGGACCAGGCCGCGATGCTGGCCTGGCAGCGCTTCTACCCGCGCTTCCCCCGGATCCTGTTCATCCTCACCGGTGCCTCCGCCCGGACGCTGCAGCAGCGCACCGAGGACCTGCGGGCCATGGCCACCGAACATCCGCTCGTCGCCACGCTGGCCGCCAAGGTTCCGCTCGGTGCGGCCGTGCTGGAGGACCTGGAGGAACACGGGCCGTCCGCACCGGTGTGGACGCCGCTGTCCGGGCCGGCCGAGCGCCGCTCATGGATGGACCTGTGATGGCGGCGAAGCCACCGCGGCAGTTCGGCGGCAGCATCCGGCGGGGGCCGATGGCCGCTGACGCTTTCCAGGCCCACTTCACCCAGATCCACAACGCTCTCTTCCGAGACCGTCGCCTGTCCTTCAAGGCCAAGGGCATCTTCGGGCTGATCAGCACCCACCGGGACGGCTTCGGAGTGAACAGGGCATCGATCGCCGGCTTCTCCACCGATGGCATCGCGGCGGTCAGCTCCGGGCTCAAGGAGCTCGTCGCCCTGGGCTACCTCCAGCGCAGCCGAACCCGGAACGCAGCCGGCCATCTCGGGGAGGCCGAGTACTTCATCACCGACATGCCCGACGGCCTGATCCTCACCTTCGACCCCGGGTCCGACCCCTGGGACCAGGCCCCACAAGCAGGTGACGAAACCTGCAGGTCAGAACCAGGATGCGAAAACCGCACACAGGTCACTGCACAGGAAACCCGCAGGTCAGAACCAAGATGCGATTTCCCTACGTTGGAAAACCCTACGTTGGAAAATCGCCTACATAAGAAGACCACTACTTCTAAGGAGACCAACAAGAAGAACCAGGATGCGGCTGCGCCGCGTAGCGGTGGGACGTCCGGTAGGACTTCAACCTCAGGTAGTAGCGCGCGTGAGGCTGAAGGCGGCTCCGCCGCGTCCGGAGAGACGTCCTCCTCGCCGGGCATCGAGGCAGGCCGCGGACGGCGGAAGGCGGTACGGGCTGAAAGCCGCAGGAAGGCGCGGCACTCAGCGGTCGAGCTCGCCACCGTACGGCAGGTGCGCGGCTACTTCGCGCCCGCTCTGCTGGAGGTCCTGCCGGAGCTCCCGCAGGTGTCCACGGCGATCCTGTCGGCCATGCGGGCCGACGGGCGGACCGTTGAGCAGCTCGGCGAGCGGATCCAGTACCGGTGGATCCACCACGGCTTCGCCGCGAAGTTCACCACCGGGGAGCTGAGTAACCCGGTAGGTGCGGCCGTCGCGATGGTGCGGCCGCTGCGGCGCGGCGACCGCTACGCGTGCGCGGACGCCCGGTGCGAGAACGGCCGTGACGTCATCACCGGTGTCGACTGCCGCCTGTGCGAGGTCCGTATCAGTGACCGCCGGGCTGCAAGGACCCCTCGTACGGGCCGGCCCGGGAACGCAGACCGCACCGAGCCCCCCGGTGTCGGCGGGAAGGCAAGGGGGCGGCTTGTGGACTGTGCGGAGCCTTCATGCCGGCAGCCGATCCCCCCGGCGAGCGGCCCGCTGTGCCCGGGCTGCCTCACTGACGAGCGCGAAGCCATGGAAGCCGCGCAGCGGGCGTCGGCCCGATGGGAAGCCGAAACGAACAGCCAGGCGAATGCAGCTCCGGCAGCGGCGTCACAGGACGAGGGAGACCCGACTACTGCTCGGCTACGCGCACAGATCGCTGGCCGTTGGGGCACGGCGGAAGAACTTGCGGCGTACGGGCAAGGCCTCCAGCAGTGAGTGGACACACCTCGACCTCGATGACGCACAGGTGGCGAGAACAGACCACTCGGCCGGTTACTGACCCACGGCCCAGACGCCACCATAGGGCGCCCCTCGCTAAGGATGCCGACGAATCGACTAACTGACTGGATAAGGGCTGGTCAACAGCACTACTGGCGGGGGCGCCTGGAACGGGCGTATGAATTTCTTCGCCCTCCACGCCGGATTGCGCAGATTTGGGCCACCTGTACCGAATTCCAACATCCCTTACCGGCTGGGTTGTTGAGACAACTTTGCGTAAGGTACCGATTTAGACTGCCGAGTTGGTTTCGAGGGCGAGACCCTGCCACCAGGGGTCCAGCCCAGGTCGTACCTCTTTTAGGCATATGCATGGGAGACGTAGTAATGCGGACAGGACGGCAGGACCGCCCCGATCTTCGCAAGCGAAACCACCTCACAGTGGCCGCGCTGCTTCTAGCGACTTGCGGGCTTAGCGCCGTAGTCGGGTGCAGCGCCGACCCCGCCACGGACGCGAAGCCGGCCAAAGCGACGCCTGCAGCGCCCTCGGGCCAGCCGGCACCATCTGCCGATCCGACAGAGGCCGCCGAGACGGCTGCCATCGGGGTCTACAAGCAGTACTGGCAAGAGATGGAGCTGGGTTACGCCAAGGGCAGTTCCAAGGGCACCAGCTTGCAGGACTACGCCGCTGGCCTTGCGCTGATCAAGGCGAACGACGGCATGGCGAGCATGGTCAGCGCTGACCAGTTGGCGGTAGGCCAGGTCACCGTGGACAGCCCAACGGCAACCGAGAGCGACATCAACCGGAAGACCCCCAATGTCAAGCTGGCCAGCTGCCTCGACGTCTCAAAGTGGCAGGTCATCGACAGCAAGACGCGGAAGCCTGTGCCTCTTCCTTCCACACGCCTGACGAGGTACGTCGTCCACTCGGTCATCGAGAAGTGGCCGGAGGGGTGGCGAGTCGTGAAGGACGAGCCTCAGGAGAAGGCGTGCTGACTGGGCGCCGCGTTGCTGCGGCTCTCGGTGTCGCTTCAGTCGTGCTCGCCGGCCCGGCGTCAGCCCAGGACCATCGAGTGGGCGCCGGCAACTGTGCGGACCAGTGGTTCTGTGTCGAGGCTGGCACCGGCGGCTCTGGTGGCAGCGGTTCACATGGTGGTCCTCCTACCGGCACCGGTGGTACTGCCGCGAAACCAAGTGGGAAGCCCAAGCCGCCCGAGTGCTCACCTCCCAAAAAAGTGGCCCCTCAGCCTCCCGCCGGTAGCGAATTCTGGGAGGGCCACGACCCATCCGAGGGTGGTGCGGTCTATGTGCGTACGTGCCGCTACTACATGGAGTCCGGAGCCTCGAACACGATCACCGAGGCCGTGTACGGCGGGCCGGGTGGTGCACCTGCGGCGCCGGCGGTGGATCCTGCGGTAGTCGCGCGGCAGGCCGTGGACAAAATGCTGCTGCGGGGCCCGCAGATCGGTATCACGCCGAAACCAGGCGGCACGGGTGTCATCGGTATGCCGGTGTACATGTGGACAGCTCGCGGTCCTGAGACGTTCGGGCCTAACACGGCGAGCGCTACGGCTGGTGCTGTCACGGTGACGGCGGTGGCGAAGGTCAGCAGGATCGTCTGGTCCATGGGTGACGGCAAGACCGTCGTGTGCACGACGCCCGGGACGCCGTACAAGAAGTCGTACGGTGCGGATCCGTCGCCAGACTGCGGGCACCGCTACACGCGCCCCTCCTCGACCCAGGGGTCGGGGAAGTACCACGTCACGGCGACCTCCACGTGGACGATCGACTGGACCGGTGGCGGTACCTCCGGTCAGCTGACCGAGGTCCGCGACAGCGACGTCGACATCACCGTCGCAGAGGTCCAGGTCGTCAACTAGCCGTCTCTCGAGCCGCGCTCTTCGCGGCTCGTCCTCGTCCATGAGTTCCTGCGTGTCCCAGGAGGCAGCAGATCGTGAGTAAGAGCACCACCATCCTTGCGCCCGGCCAGGGAACGCAGGATTCAGTCCGGGAGCGTTCGTCCAAGCCGGTTGCCGCTCCGCGGATGGTCAAGCAGCGACGGCGCCGCCCCGGCCTGATCGCCCTGTCCGTCGCGCTGATCGCCGCGGGTGGCCTGTCCGGCGCCGTGCTGTACTCGGCGTCGGGCCAACGCACTGCCGTCCTGGTCGTGACCAAGGACGTCCCGGCAGGCACGAAGCTGGCCAAGACGGACTTGAGTGAGGCGTCGGTCGCGCTGGATCCCGCCGTTAAGTCGGTGAAAGCCTCCCTGGCATCCGACCTCGTGGGCCAGCGGGCTGCAGTTGACCTCCGGGCCGGTTCACTGCTGACCCCATCGCAGGTGACGGACAAGTCCCTGGTCGGGCCTGACCAGCAGCTCGTCGGGGTGAGCCTGAAGCCTTCGCAGATCCCCGCCACCCGCCTGAAGCCCGGGCAGAAGGTGCTCGTCGTCAGCACTCCGGACGCCGACGCCGCAGCAGCCCAGCAGGAGACCGGCATCGAGCGGAAACCGAAGACACTGACCGCCTCCGTCGTCGCGGTCGGCGCGCCGGCGACAGGAACGGGCAATGTGGTCGTGGACGTCGCGGTCCCCGTGAAGGACGGCCCTGCACTCGCCGCCCAGGTTGCCACGGGCAACGTTGCGGTGATCGTCGATGCTCGGGATGGCAGCTGATGGCGGTCATCGCGCTGGCCGGTGGACTCGGCGCGCCGGGTGCGACGACTGCGGCGATGGCGTTGCTGTTGACGTGGCCGTTGGAGACCGGGCATCGGGTGGTGCTGGCCGAATGTGATCCGGACGGCGGTGCGATCCTGCCCGGTGCCCTGCAGGGCACCCTCGGCAACACGCACGGCCTGCGCAACCTCGCGCTGGCCGGCCGGCAGGGCCAGTTGGGCGAGGCATTTTGGCGGCAGCTGGTCGATGTGACCGACGCCGGTACTCGGGACCGTCTGGTGCTGCCCGGTCTCTACGATCCTGCCCACGCCTCCTCGATGGGGCCGGTGTGGGATCAGCTGGCCCACCTGTTCGCCGGCGTCGAGGAGCACCAGCACGACGTCCTGGTCGACCTCGGCCGCCGCGGGGCGTTCGGCCCGTCGGGTGTCCTAGCGCAGCGGGCTGACGTGGTGTTGATGGTTGCGCAGAACACGCTGCGGAGCCTGCAGAGTGCGGAGGTACGGCTGACGGCCCTGCGTGAACAAGTGGGCAACGCTCCGGAAATCGGTCTGTTGCTGGTGGACCGAGGGCCCTTCCCGAAGGAAGAAGTCCAGAAGCACCTGAAAGCGGATGTGGTGGCGACGCTGCCGTGGCGGCCGGCCGAGGCCGCAGTGCTGTCGGACGGGGCAAGTCAGCCGCGGAAGTTCGCCACCAGCGAGCTCATGCGCAGCGCCCGCACCACGACGGAGAAGGTACGGGAGCTGGTCGAGGCCCGCCGGGCCCGTCTGGGCCCTCCCGGGCAGAGGTCGGTGGCCGGTGCGCGCTAACCCGATCTACCACAACCCGCAGGTCACCACGTTTGACGAGAGGATCGCGGCCCAGGCGCAGGCCCGACCGCACCCGTCTCCCGTTCAGGCGCCCCTGTCCTCACAGAGCGCAACCGGCGGTCCCCATCAGGTTGCCGTCGACTACGAATCTGTGCGGCTGATCAAGAAGGAAGTCGGCGAGCGGCTCACCGCGTTGCTGCGTGCCGAGCCGGGCATGTCACAGGCGGCCCAGGAGCAGCGTGGCAGGGCGTTGATCAATGAGCAGGTGGCGATCTGGTCGGATGCCGAGGCCGTGAAGCGTGGTCTTGCGACCACGCCCGGCGAGGATGCGGCGATTTCGCAGGCTGTGTTCGATCTGCAGTTCCGGGCGGGTCGTCTGCAGGCGCACCTGGACAACGAGCGGGTGGAGAACATCCTCATCAACGGCTTTCGGGAGGTGTGGCTGGACTTCACCGACGGGCGTCGTGTCCAGGTCGTCCCGGTCGCCGACTCAGATGAGGAGCTCCGGGAACTGCTGCGCGATCTGGCCCGGCGCACGACCGGGCAGAGCGAGCGCAGCCTCTCCACCGCCGATCCGTTCCTTGCCCTGCGGCTGGCGGATGGGTCCCGGTTGCAGGCGATCATCGACGTCACCCCCGGCACCTACGTGGCGATCCGACGGCACAGCATGCGGCACGCGAATCTGGACGACCTGGTGCGGTTCGGGATGCTCGACACCACCCTGCAGCAGTTCCTCAGGGCGTGTGTCCGTGCCGAGAAGAACGTGATGATCGTCGGTGGCCAGGCCGCCGGTAAGACGACGCTGCTGCGGGCGCTACTCAAGGAGATCGACCCGGACGAACGGTTCGCCACGCTTGAGACCGAGTTCGAGCTGTTCGCGCACGAGAACGGGTTCCACCGCCAGGTCGTGCCGATGGAGGCACGCCAGTCCAACGGTGAACGGGTCGACGGGCACGGTGCGGGTGAGATCTCGCTGATGGACCTGATGTACCGGGCGCTGCGTATGTCGTTGGCTCGGATTGTCGTCGGTGAGGTCCGTGGGCCGGAGATCGTGGCGATGCTGCAGGCGATGACGAACGGGCAGGGCGGCAATCTCTGCACCCTGCACGCCATCCACCCCAGTGTTGTCTTCGATCGCATCGCGGAGCTCTACCTGCTGGCCCAGGCGAACATGTCGGAGCAGCTGGCCTACCGTCAGGCGGCGAACGGGCTGCACTTCATCGTGTTCGTGAACTCGATCGATGAGACGAAGATCGCCGGTTACCGCCACCGTTTCCTCTCCCACGTCGTGGAGGTGACCGGTATCGGTGAGGGCGGCCGGCCCGACACGAACACGATCTTCGGGCCGCGCCCCGAGTGGGACGAACCGCGGGCGGTGCCGTTGATGCACCCCAGGTGTATCAACGACCTGCGCCGTGTCGGCTTCGACGCCGACCTCCTGAACGCGCCACGCGGCACGTGGCCCACGGTCCTCCCGCTCAAGGTTCGGGAGGTGTCCTGATGGGTGCATTGCTGCTGTGGGTGCTGGCCGGTCTCGCCCTGACCGGCGGAATGGTCGGCCTGGTCTCCGGCGTCGTCGGCACAACCCAGCCGAAGGGCCCGTCGGTGGCGTCCCGGCTGCGGGCGCGGACCGGGTACGCCGACCAGGATGCCCGCGCACGCCGACGCAACCTCCTGGTTCTCGGTCTGGTTATGGGTGCGGTGCTGTGGCTGGTGACCGGGGTCTTCGTCCTCGGTGTTCTCGTGGTGCTCGCGGCGGTGGGTGTGCCGTGGCTGCTGGCACCGACGAGGGGCGCCGTGGGGCGGATCGCGAAGCTGGAGGCCTTGGGCGACTGGACGCAGCGCCTGAGCAACGTGCTGCGGCTCGGCCGCGGCCTGGACGAGGCACTGAAGCTGTCCCGCAAAGGGGTGCCCGAGGCGATCGAGGACGAAATCGGCGACCTCGTCGACCGGCTCCAGGCCGGATGGCGCTCCACCGACGCGTTGCGCGAGTTCGGGAACGCGCTGGACGACGTGACCGCCGACAAGGTCGTCGCCGCGCTGATCCTGTCCGCCGCCGACCGCGGCCCGGGCCTCGCCCAGGCGCTCGACGACCTCGCCGAGTCCGTGCACGAGGAAGTCGCCAAGCGCCGGACCATCGAGTCCGACCGGGCCAAGCCCCGCACCACGGTGCGGTGGATGACCATCATCACCCTCGGTGTCATCGGCATCGGGATGCTCGTGCCCAGCTACACCGCCCCCTACGGAACCCTCCTGGGTCAGCTGGTCCTCGCCCTCCTCGTCGCCGGCTTCGTGGCGGTCCTGGCATGGATGAGGTCGCTGGCCGACACCAAGCCGGTCCCCCGCTTCCTGGTCGCCGACCCGCGCAGCCGCGTCACCGTCACACCACCCCAACACGCATGTGATACCCCGGTCCTCGAGGAGGTCCTGTGATTCCCGTCGGCGCAGTCCTGACCGGCTGCACAATCGGCGCCGGCGTGGCCCTGCTCATCAAGGAACTCGCGCGCCCCGCCCCCGCCCTGGGCCCGGCCCTGCAACGCCTGAACCATCCCTCCCCGCCGCGCCCGGAACTGACCAGCGCGAACCGGGACGAACGCTGGGGCGCCTGGCTCCTGGACCACCTCACCCAGGTGCCAGGGGTTCGGGTCCCCTACCGGAATCTCGCCCTGGTCGGGCAGAGCCCGAGCCGCTTCATGCTGACCAAAGTCGCGCTCGGTGCCGGTGGGCTGCTGCTCCCACCGCTGTCGACGCTGCCGTTCCTGCTGCTGGGCATGCCCTTGTATCTCCCGGTCGGTGTCGGGCTGCTGTTCGGCCTCATCCTGTGGTTCGCCCCGGATCTCGCGCTACGCGACCAAGCACGGCGAGCCCGCGAAGAGTTCGCGCACGCCATGGCCGCCTACCTCGACCTCGTCGCCCTGCGCCGGGCCGGGAACACCAGCGCCGAGCAGGCCATGGAACAGGCCGCCCAAGTCGGGCAAGGGTGGGCGTTCGTCCGGATCCAGGAAGCCCTGGCCCGCTCCCGGGTCGACAAGGTCCCGCACTGGGAGTCACTGGAGCGGCTCACCCGCGAGCTCGACCTTCCGGTCCTCGATGACCTTGCCGCGATCATGCGGCAGTCCTCGGACGATGGAGCGTCCGTCTACGCGACCCTGCGCTCCCGGTCGAAAAACCTGCGCACCGAACTGCTGTCCGACCAGGCCACCGAAGCCAACGCCGAGAGCGAGAAGATGACCGCCCCCGGAGCCCTCCTCGCGGTACTCGTCATGCTCCTCATCGCGTTCCCCGCGGTCATCCGCATCCTCAACACCTGAATCCCCAGCACGAAGGAGACAACGTCATGCGCAAGCTCACCGTCCGAATTTCCGGCGCCGGCCAGTGGCTCCGTAGCCGCATCGACCAGGGCCGAGCACAGGGAGAAGACCGGGGCGACATCTCGATCACCACCGTCATCATCTGGGTAGCGGCCGTTGCCGGGGCGCTGCTGATCGCGGGCAGCATCGCCGTGGTCATCTCCAAGTACAACGGCATGCTCACCGGTATCTGACCCACCGTGAACAGAGCAGCAGCAGCCGTACGCCTCCGGCATTGGACCACCACGGTCCGGTCTCGCATGAGCGGGCAGGGCGATCGCGGCGATTCATCCGTACAGATGGCGATCGTGTTCCCGTTCGTCATCCTGCTCATGATCACCGCGGTGCAGGTGGGGATGCAGTACTACGCGCGCAACATCGCACTGACCGCCGCCCGGGAAGGTGTTGCCGCCGGCCGGATCCACGAGGCCTCCCCCGGTGAGGGCGCGGCCCGGGCCCGGGAGACGCTGGGCCGGATCGCCGGTGACAGCCTGCGCGGCGCCGGCGTCAGCACGGCCGGGAGCAGTGGGGAGACGATGGAGGTCACCGTGACCGGCCGGGCCGTGTCCCTGGTTCCGGGCATCCGAGGACTGCTGATCTCGCAGTCCGCGACCGGCGCCCGCGAACGCTGGACCAGCCCGTGAGCGCCATGTTCGGGATCCGGTCCTGGTTTCGGGTCCGCGCTTGCGGGCTTCGGAGCGACCGGGGTAGTGAGGCGATTCAGGCGGCGATCGTGACACCTTTGCTCATCGCATTCGTGTGCATGGCGGTCGCGGCCGGCCGGCTGGTGACATCGGGCAGCAAGATCGACGCCGCCGCCGAGGACGCCGCCCGGGCCGCTTCGATCGAGCGGACCTACGGCGACGCGACCGCGGCTGCTTCCTCCGCTGCGGCGCGCTCGCTCGATGACCAGGGCATCAAGTGCGCGTCCACGAGCGTGTCCGTGGACGCCTCCGGACTGAACGTGCCGATCGGCCAGGTCGGCTACACCACCGTCACCGTGCGCTGCACCGTGGCGCTCTCCGACCTCCTGCTGCCCGGCGTGCCGGGTTCGAAGACGCTGTCCAGCAGCTTCAGTTCAGTGGTCGACGCCTACCGCTCCAGAGCTCCTGGGTTCGCAAATTCTGAAGGCCAATGGAGCACGAACCGAAGTAGGGAGGCCCTGCAGTGAGCAGGCACGAGTACTTGGGTTCACGCTCCTCGCGGCACGCACTTCCGGGATCCTTCTCGGCAGGCTGCTCGAGCCGCGAGCCAGATTCCCTCGAACTCGTCGGGGGTGAGGTCCTGCGGCTCGAGTCCCTCCCACTCCTGGAGGGGCACCTCGGCCGTGGCACCGAACATCGACTCGTACTCCACGAGGGTTCCGGCCTGCTGAGCGACTTGCCATTCGGCCAGACAGGCTGCAGCGATCGGCTTCTCACGGGGACCTTGAAGCTCGACCTGGCGGGCGACCCAGCCGTCGGCGTCGATCTCGAAGTAGAACCAAGTGTCTTCCGCAGCCCAGTAGCTGCGGCACCAGTGCTTCATGCCGCTATCGTGCGCGCCGGTGCCGTCGTCGGACGTTCACAGGTTCTGCGTCCATACGCCGGCAGGGTGTTCGTCCGGGAGCACGTCCAGCCTGGGTTGGTGGGAAAGGAGGCTTTCTCCACCGGGCTGCCAGGGCAGGACTCCGTCGCGGTCGGGCCAGACGACCTGAAGGACTGGGAACGGTGGCTTGCGGTAGAAGTTGATCGCGGTGCCGAAGAACGCTTTGTACCAGCGGTAGTCGACAGCTTTGAGCACGACCGGAACAGAGGCGATGTCGTGCCGTATCTGGCCCGCCTCCAGGCGCTGCCCTTCAACAGCCCGCTTGCCGAGGTCGTTCAGGAGCGTCTGCATCATGCGGACATCGAGACCGAACATCGCGAGCTCGGGGATGCGATGGCTATGCCACAAGCCGATCGTGTACGCCCAGCCGGGTGCCTCGTCGCGGCCGACGGGGACCATCGTGACCTGCCAACCGTGCTGCTGAACGACATCGACCGTCGACTGGATGCGGGGGTCCAGTTCTTCGATGTCCCGGCAGACGATGCAGTGGCAGAGGGTGTGACCGGTGGGCATAGCCGCGAGGCTACGGGAGCGGATCGGCTCCATGTTCAGCGGGATCGGTCAGGCGGAGGGGGTGGCGTCAGTGAAGCCGGAGTGGTCGACGACTTCGGTGTAGCGGAGGCTGGCGTTGATGGACGGGTCGAACACCTTCAAGAACTTCCCCCATCGAGGCAGGCCTCTGGCCAGCACCGGAACACGGCCTGCAACAGCGAGGGCTGCCGAACTCACGACTTTTCCGATACGGGAGGAATGACGTGCAGATGAAATTCCTCGGTCGGTTCGACCGTCGTCGACTTGCGTTGTCGCACCGGATGCAGCGGGACGACGGCGGGGTCGTCGTGTTCGTCGCAGCGTGTGTGGTGGCGTTGCTCGGCATCGTCGGGCTGGTCCTTGACGGTGGCGGGAAGCTGCGGGCCACGGAGCGTGCGGACGCTGTGGCGTTCGAAGCCGCCCGGGCCGGCGGTCAGGCCATCAACCCCGCGGCCGCGGTCAGCGGGGACGCGATCCGGGTCGACCCGCAGGCCGCCGCGGCGGCCGCGTACGCCTACCTCGGCCAGGCCGGTGTCAGCGGGGAGGTCACCTTCAGCGACAACAACTCCAAGGTCTTCGTCACGGTCACCGACACCTACGCCACGAAGTTCCTGCCCGTGGTCGGGATCGGCTCCATGGCCGTGTCCGGGCACGGATCCGCAACCCTGCTCCACCAAGCCGACTGACACCCCGCACCATCCTGAGAAGAAGGGCGCCGTTTCATGCCAGAGTCCCCCGCCGGTCTGACCCGGCGCCCACCCGCCCCAGCCCGCCACAGGGGCGCCGGGCTACTGGCGGTGTTGCGAGCCCTGATCAGCCTCGTGGTGCTGGCCGCCCTGCTGGCCGGCCTGCCCATCCTTCTGTGGTGGGCGACCGGTGTGGTCGCACCGGCGGGGCTCAACGTGCTCGGCAGCCTGCTCTCGACGCAGGACAGCGGGCAGGTGTTCCTCCTGGTCCTGTCCGCGGCAGGCTGGGTGGGCTGGGGAATGTTCGCCCTGTCCGTCCTGGTCGAAATCCCCGCCCAGCTACGGGGGCGCACCGCGCCGCAGCTGAGGCTGCTGGTCGGGCAGCGCGCCGCCGCCGCTATGGTCGGCGCTGTCCTGCTGGCCCTGCCGACGGGGACCGCGCTCGCCGCCTCCGCCAGCCCAGCGACCGCCTCCCCCGCCGCCACGTCCACGCTCAGTCCGTCCGATGCCTCCGTGGCCGCTGGGCCGAGTGCGGCGCGGCAGTCCGAGGACAGCAGGCAGGTCACCCACACCGTGGCCGACACCAAGCCGGCCGAGAGCCTGTGGTCGATCGCCCAGGACCGGCTCGGCGACGGCAACCGGTGGGAAGAGATCGCGGCACTCAACGACGGCCGCACCATGGCCGACAGCCAGACCTTCCACGCCGATGCGCCGATCCACACCGGCTGGATCCTGCACCTTCCCGACGATGCCCGCCCCACCACACCCGTGGCCGGCCCCAGCGAGGAGGCCGACAGCGCGAGTGGGCTGCGGACACTGGCTGTTGGCAAGCAGCCTGCTGCGGGTGAGGAGTATGTGGTGGAGGTGGGTGACAGCCTCTCGAAGATCGCGGCGGACGAGCTCGGGGACGAGTCGAAGTACCCGGACATTTTCGAGCTCAACAAGGGCGAAGCCCAGCCCAGTGGAGGCCACTTCACCAACCCGGATCAGATCTTCCCCGGTCAGAGCCTGACACTCCCTGCCACCACACCCGTGCCGGGTGACACCGGGACAGGAGAGAAGCCGGGGTTGAACACACCCGCCCCACAGACTCCCGACACCACCAACCAACCGGACCAGGCAGAGCAGCGCCACGACGACGCCAAGCAGGGCGACGACGAAACGGACCAGCCGTCCCCGAGTACGCCAGCCCCGGAACGCAGCACAACTCCCGGCCACGCCGGCGCCGGATCACCCGCCCCGACCACCGCACCGGGCGCCGGGCCATCCAAGGACGCCACTGCTCCCGCCCCGCGCAGCACCCCGACTTCCGTCCCGTCACAAGCCGGACCGCCTACAACGGCCACACCGAGAGCAGGTGAGGAGTCGTCTGAGTCTGTGCGGCAGGCGGCGCTGGTCGGAGGGATCGGTGCGCTGCTGGCCGCCTCGCTCGCCGGTGCGCTCGGGGTGAAGCGGATCCTGCAGCAGCGACGTCGCAAGGCGGGCGAGAGGATCGCGATCGACTCCGACCCGTCGCTGCTGGAGCAGATCTTCAACACCAGCGGTGAGCCCGCCAGCGCCGCGTTGCTGGACCTGGCTCTGCGCACGCTGGCCGGCGGGGCCAGTGCACAGACGGAGCTGCCGGTCGTGCGCGGGGCACGGATCACGGGTCGGAGCCTGCACCTGCTGGTCGAGGACAAGGCTACGACCCCGCTGTCCCCGTTCACGGCTGGTAAAGAGACGGGCGTGTGGGGGCTGGATGCGGCGGCCGCACTGCTGGACGAGGAAGCCGCCGCCCAGGTCTCCGCACCGTACCCGGGACTCGTCACGCTGGGAGCCACCGGGGACGGTGACCTGCTCCTAGCTGACCTGTTGAACCGTGTGGTCCTCCTTGATGGTCAGGCCGACGACGTTCTCGCTGTCACCCGCGCGCTGGCGCTGGAGGCCGGCACCTGCGGCTGGAGTGACCACACCGAGATCGTGACCGTCGGTCTCGGCAGCCGCCTCGCCACGCTGCTGCCCAAGGGCCGTGTGCGCACGATGCCAACCCTGCAGTCCGTCGTGGCCGATCTCGGCAGCCTCCTCGTCGAAGTCCACCAGCAGGACGAGAACGCCCCCGCTCCCCTGCCCTGGATCCTGATCGGCGCCGGCGACATCGACGGCGACCAGGTCTGGCAGCTCGCCGACGCCATCGCCGCAGCCCGCACCCTCCCCATCGCCGTCGTCCTGCCCGCGAACGACGCCACCCGCCAGGCCTTCCCCGACGCCGACACGATCCCGGCCGCCGCGGACACCCCGGTCGACGTTCCCAACCTGACCGGTGAACCCATCCAGTTGCAGCGGCTCACCAACGAGCAGTACCGAGACTTCATCCACGCCCTCGAAGTCACCGAAGAACCCGCCCAGCCCGCCACCGGCGCCTGGAAACTCGCCGAAGACCACACCCACCCAGTCGGGACACCACTCACCGGCCCCCACACCTTCTACCTCGACGAGGGAAGCCCGGACCCCGGCAACCCGTTCCCCGCCCTACTCGCCTCCACCGATAAGAACGCTCCCGTCGACGACGCCGAAGGCATCGCACCGCAAGAAGGCATGGGCAAGTCCGGTAGCCCAGTAGTCCCCGGGCAAGCGACAGAGCCCGGGGCGCGACGCACCGACGACCTGATCGAGGATGACCCGTCGGCGCCGGAGATCCGCCTGCTGGGTCCGTTGCAGGTCAGTGGCATCAGCAACTCCGGTCACGGGCCCAAGGTCGGGGCGCTCGCCGCGCTGATCTACCTGCGGCCCGGACGTAGCGCCGACACCTTGTGCACGGCGATGGATCCGGTGAACCCGTGGTCGACGCGCACCCTGCAGTCCCGCCTCTCCGAGATCCGCTCCCGCTTCGGCACGGACGCCGACGGGCAGCCCTACCTGCCGCGCCCGAAGACCGGCTACGCGTTCCGCACCGGGATCCGCTCCGACTGGGACCACTTCCAGAAGCTGGCTACGCGCGGCCTGGCTGCCGGCCCGGAGACCGGGATCCCGGACCTGGAGAAAGCCCTCGGCCTGGTCCGCGGCAAGCCGTTCGAGGGCCAGGACTACCCGTGGGCCGACTCCATCCAGCAGGAAGTCATCTCCCGCGTCACCGACATCGCCCACACGCTGGCCGCCTGGCTCTCCGAAGGCGACACCCCCGACATGGACGCAGCCCGCCACGCCGTCCTGCGCGGCCTGGACGTCGACGAGACCTCCGAAGTCCTCTACCGAGACTGGATGCGCATCGAGTGGGCCACCGGCAACACAACCGGCGTGCGTAAAGCCATCTCCCGCCTCCAGCAGATCACCCGCACCTACGACATCTCCCTCGAACCCCTCACCGAACAGGTCATCGACCTGGTTCTGTCCGAGGAGCCAAAACACGCGGCGGCGAAGTGACGGTCTGACCTGGCTCGCCCGGCCACGGGCTACGAGGAGATGCAGGGGCTCAGTGCCATGCTGATCCCGCGAGTGCCCCGATAACCCGAGACCGGGCTCTCGCGGTGGCCCCGCCTCTTCTTCTCCGGGAAGGCGGGGCCAGCCGCTGTCTGGTCGTTGGCGTCCGGCGGGCTGGGGAGGCACCGTGGGGAGATGAGCCCGCCCGTCACTGTTCACCACCTCAGCCCCGATGGCGGCCGTCGCGTATCCGTGCGGAGCGCCGCCGACACGCACATCCTCGGAATCGCGTACAGCGACCGCGATGTCGTCGAGTTCCTGCGTCGATCGGCCAGGACGAGCCTGATCTGCTGCTCGATGACGCTGCTTGGGTCCGGTGGCGTGGCGGAAGGCCGCATGAGTGGGCGGCGGCATGAGCGTCCGGACAGGGCCGCGTGCTGCCTGATTGCGGCTGGTCGCGTGATCGCGGGCAGGTAAGCGGCGTGTGACTCGCACACGACAATCGAACAGACGTACTATCCCGGTGTGCCGACGTATACCTTCCCCGCAGATCTTCGTGACGCTCAGATCGCCCTGCTCCAGGCCCGCGCAGCCCTGGAGCAGTACACCGCCGGTCACCCCGGGTCGGTGGAGCCGATGCCCGGCTGGAAGGCCGAGAAGCAGCTGCACAGCGACTACCGGCCCGAGAAGCCCGAGAGCGCGGGCTACACGCCGGAGCAGAAGGTCGAGGTGGCCCGGCTCCGCAAGGATGCGCTCGACCTGAGCGTGACCGTCTCCACCCATCCGTTCTGGGCGACGGTGGACAGGGGTGAGGTGGTCGAGGCCCGCATGGCCTTGAAGCGCGCCCAGGAGAGCGCGGATACGAACGGGGCCGCCTGACAATGGGCGGCGACGGCGGGATCTCCCGGCTGGAGAAGTGGCGAGCGACGCGCGAGTATCTGGCCTGGCAGCTGCAGTGCGTCGACCGCCAGATCAGAGAGCTCGAAGCTCAGGAGCGGGCCCGCGCCAAGCAGACGTGGAAGATCCAGCCGAGGGCTTCCAATACCACGGCTCTGCTGCACCGCGGGGACTGCACGCGTTACACGGAGGATTTCGGGCTCGTGTCCCGCGAAGAGGCAGTTGTCTCGGCTTCCATACTGGGAAGTCGTAGTATTCCTTGATTAGTGTGTCCACGATTCCACTGGTTTGGAACATTCCTTGCAGTGCGGATAGAGAGTCCACGGACCATTCGGGGAGAACTTGTTCGGCGGGTTGTGGTCGCCAGTCCAGTGTGACCGCACTCGGCGACGCCCTCGACACGCGCTTAGCAGCGGCGGCTACTGCCGTCAAGCGGCAAATCATCGGCCCCGTCGGGAACAGCTCGACGGGGCCGATAATGTACACGTTAGGCGGCGGAAAGATCTACCGATCAGCCAAGACCAAAAGATCGATCAAGCCAGCAGCCCAAGTCACTTGAGGTGTTCACAGTAGGCATCGAAAGCCACGTCGCTCATGTTTCTTACCTCGAACTCTGTTAGCCATCGAGTTTCCAAAGCGATGCGGGCTAGCTCTTCCCCTACAGCGACGAGGACAATTGGCGGCTCATCGGGATCTTCAGTCACGCTGATCGCAACCTGAATGGCTCGTTCAGTATTCAGGCCAGACAACAAGCGTAGCGCGGCAATTCTATCTGCGAGGTCAG
The DNA here is from genome assembly GCF_042892135.1 of Streptomyces sp. NPDC001822. Lineage (NCBI taxonomy): Bacteria > Bacillati > Actinomycetota > Actinomycetes > Kitasatosporales > Streptomycetaceae > Streptomyces > Streptomyces sp. NPDC001822. Next base: position 53,113 of record NZ_JBIATW010000019.1, on the reverse strand, counting down.
TCGATGAGTCCATGACCGCTGCAGTCGCCATTGCTACCTGGTTACTCATCCGGAACTCCCGAATAGTTCATTCAACGCATCCGTCACTTGCCCTGTAATCGGCTTCGGGAGATGGACCGTGTGGTGCGCTTTATTGTTACCTGTCCGCTCCACCCTGAAACCCCTCTCCCTCAAAGCGCCCACCATTGTCGAGCGATACTCACCGGATTCCTTGATCTTCGGAGGTAGGCGAGTCGATGTTGAAATCCCGTGGGGGAAATTATTCTGTTCGGCGCTAACGGCATCCGCCGCCAGCTTCTCCGTGGTTTCTGGGCCACTCCCGAAGCGGTACAGAGTGGTTGCGTCATCAATTCCATTGCAGTTGTGAACGAGTACTGGAGTCTTACCCGCCAGGACATAGTACGTGTGCTACGCGAAGCCTTCGACCTGCTTTCTCGCAGGTCAAGTGCGGTTTGCTGGTCCGGTGACGTGCGTGGTTGTGCGGGGTCGTTGCCGTCAGCTACTGCCGTCAGTGGGTTCAGCCCAGGTAGGGGGTTTCACGGTGTTCCAGGAAGTGCTGGAGCCGAAGCCGTTGGGTGTGGTGCATCGGCAACTGCTCGATCTCTTCCGGCGGTACATACCGGAGTTCGGTGGACTCATCGGAAATCTCCAGCTGGCCGCCGGTGATGCGGGCGGTGAAGCAAACGTTGAACTGGCGGCGGACCTCGCCGTCGGTGTAGGCGATGATGTGTTTCGGGTCGGTGTATGTGCCGACCAGGCTGGTGATCTCGACGTCCAGGCCCGTTTCTTCCTTGACCTCGCGGACGGCCGTGCCGGGCAGGGAGTCGGTGAGGTCCATGCCGCCGCCGGGCAACGCCCACAGGTCGTTGTCGCGGCGGCGCTGGAGGAGGATGCGCCCGTGGTCGTCGGTGACGACGGCGGAGGCGGCGACAACCATGCTGTTCGGCTTGGGCGCATTCGGGGCGTCGTAGTACTCGGTGCGGGCCACGGTCAGCCTTCCTCTCGTACGGGGGTTGCCGTCGTCCACACGGCGACGAAGCTCTCGGCATAGGTGTCGAACATGCCGCCTGCCTCGTGTCGGCGAAGATGCCACACGGGGGCGGCGTAGGCGTTGACGCCCCAGACATGGGCGTTGACGAGTTGCTGGTCGTCGGCCCGGTAGAGGGAGTTGTAGAGCGTGGTGCTGTGGGTGCGGACTTCGATGCCCGGGGTGCCGGCGAGGGGCCTGTAGTGCATGAGTGCGAGGCGGCAGCGGGATTCGATGCCGTGGCCGAAGCGCTCTTCCTGGCCGCGGGCTTGGACGTTGTCGCTGTCGGCGTCCCCGATCGCGATGCGGACGGTGCAGCCTTCGGCGGCGCGTTCGGTGAGGAGTTCGTTCAGCCGCGGGTACGCCTCGTGGAGGAAGACTGCCGCGTAGACCAGGATGTCGATCCGTTCCCGCGCCTGGGCCATCAGGTCGGTGAACGTCGAGACGGGGATGTCGGCCCGCTGCTCGTAGAGCGCGACCAGCTCGGGGCTGATGCCGCGGGCGGGGCGGGCCTGGCGGAGCGCCGGCCAGAGTGCGTGCACGTCTTCTCCCAGGGCCTTGGCCGCCTGGAGGGCGGTGGCACGACGTGGGATACGCCCGAGGTTCACCCAGCGCTCGACCGACTTGGGGTCGACCTCGACCTGCTTAGCGAGTGCGGCGTACGTCCAGCCTCCCGCCGCCATGACGGCTCGTAGTCTCTCGTTCGGCACGAGTCTCCCCCTACATCTCAGGACGGCACTAGGGACGTTCTACACGGTGTAGGACGTCCCGAAGTGGGGTTTGGTGGAGGTTCCTTCGTACCGGTGACCGGCGTGAGGATCGGTGCCGACCCTGCGGCACCAACAGGCCCAGGGGCACGCATCAATGCCGCCGAGGAGCGTCACCGTGCGAATGAGCGCTACCCCATGTTCCCGCCCTGCGACTGGACGCCCGGTCGTGCGACGCCTCGTCGGGGTGGTCACGATGACGTCCTCCACCCCTGATGCCGACGGGAACACCGTCTCGCCCGATGCTGGCGCCCTGGTGGTCGACCGGCGGAGCGGCAAGGTGGGCGTGGTGATGGGGCATGTGGGGCCGTACGTGCAGCTACGACCGCCACGCGGTGGCCGGGAGTGGGACGTGCCGCCCGAGGACGTTCGCCCACCGACTCCGACGGAGGAGTTAAGCGCGAAGGTGGCCGTGGCTAACCGGAGGTGGGGACGGTGACCCCTCGCTCGGTCCTGCGCTACGAGACCTGGACGCTCCAGCCCGACCGCGAGCCGGACGCGGAGCCGGTCCTTTACGAGATGCAGTGCGCCGTGGACGGAGAGACCTCGCCGACAAGCGAGGACTTCGCCGAACCACAGGAATGGGTGCTGCGGCACTGCGGCCAGAACCCGTCTCACCACACCTACCGGGAGATCATCACCCGCCCCTGGCGGACCTGGCGCCAGACGTGACCCGCCTCGCTCGCCCAGGCGCCGCACCGCGCTGACCCACCCGTCTCCCGTCCCTGCCGGGCGCAGCCGATCGAGGCTCCCCCGTCCTCGTCAGCCCCGGCAGGGACGGGCCTTCACGTGTGCGCCGCGCCCATGACCGTAAGGTTCTGGCCTCAGCCCCAGAAAGTCAGCCACGACGGCGGGCGCGCCAATCGATCACCCGCCACGTGTGTCTCGCTCAACCCCGCACCGCCATCAGCCCAGTTATCTCCATCGTCACGGCCCCCAGCCAGGCACAACGGCCGCGTTCTGGACGACAGCTCCGCCGGAGTGCCGACGCCGCACGGTACGAGATCACCGGACGGCCTCTCGGGGGCCCGGCCGGTCTGCTGCTGAGCGGTCGGACAGCGGGGCTTCCGATTGACAGTCCGGCCTGTACCTCTGGGCTCTGCGCGCAGAGTGGTCGGCGGCCGTCGCCAGCGGGGCGGCAGACAGGAGCGGGCGGCGGTCACCGACCGCCGGCGCGCGGCGGCCCGCGTCAGCGGGACGCCCTTGATCAAGTAAGGAAACTCTGAACAGCTCGCCTATCCAGCCAGCCGACTGCGACGAGCCAGCACTCCGTGCAGCGCTCATCCGCTGGCGTTGCCGTCAACTACTGCCGTCAGACAGCCGAGCAGACGTCCGGAGCCCTGCCGGGGATGGACCCGGCGGGTCCTCTCACATTCCACCCAGAGACACTCAGCTCACCTTCATGAAGCATGGGAACCCCGGCATGCCTACGGTGAGGCGACCGCCCATTTCCAGTGTGGGTGAATAGAGGCTGCGACAGCCCTGACGAGGAATTCGAAAAGCCCTGTCGCAGGCATCTGATCGCCATTTGACAGGGCTTTCCATCCGGAAAATTGATTACGAAATCACCACAGGCGGGCCACCTCGCTATTTCCGGAGTCTAGGACAACATAGTCAGACTCTCCCGGGTAGGGCAGCCAAACTGATATTCCATTCGGCCAGATATTAATCTCGACGGAGGGAGCAAGGCTCGGATCCAGCTGCAACGTTATGAACTCGTCGGCGTCGAGCGTGAAGACGACCCCACCCGGCTCGAACGTAATTCGTGTCGACCCGGCTGTTGCAGCGAGCTTCATTTCCATCATCGAACGATTAGCCTCCATACTAGCTCCAGGCGTTAATTATCTCCTGCAACAGTTGCACACGGTTTCTTGCGGTGTTCACGGGCGCCCTGGAGTTCTGCGCACCCCGTCCGGCTGCGCCGCCCTTGCCCGCATTAACAGCCCCCTGATAGAAGTCCTGGAGCTTCTCTGCGTCGCCCCGACTGGCAAGTCCACGGAGAACCCCCGGCGTGCGCGTTCCAATAAGTTCCCCGGGGTCACTGTTGCCCCAAATCTTGTTGCCGACGACATTCATTCTTCCCCCCTCAAGCGTCGGCGGCTTTACGTAGCCGCCGCGTTCGGGAAGAGCGTTAGCCAGGTCTTCGGCGACACCGTCGGAACCCACACTGAATCGTGTTCCCCCACAATTGTGAACGAGGACCGGCGTGGCGCCTGCGAGCACATAGTACGCGTGGATGTCCGCGATGGTGAGGTCGTGGGTTCGTTGGCGCTTGGTGTAGTGGGTTACTTCGGAGATCTGGACGCGCCTGCCTGCACTGGTGCGCAGGGACTGTCCGACCTGAAGGTCTCCCGCTTTGACCCATTTCTTGAGGTCGGGGACCCAGAACGGGTGTGTGTCAGTGGCTACGATGCTTGACTGGTCGCCATCATGGGAGATGAAGATCTTCGTGAAGGCCTTGTCGTCTTCCGTCGTGATCGTGTCGACGACCTTCTTTGCGACCGTCTCTCCACTCTCGGCGTCTGTGGTGACGACGACGTCTCCGGCTTCGACATCCTCGATGGCTTTCCGTTTACCGTTGGCTAGGAGTACGCCGGTGCCGGGCAGGAAGCTGTGACACGCATTGAATTTTTTTCCGGCCTTGTGGGTCGCGACCAATAGGGAGACATCGAATGTAATCTTGGCTGACCCCTCTGCAGATCGCCCATTATCGAAGTCGCTGTAGATCTCACTTCCTCTTGCGTAGAGGGCATTTACCGTCGCCGCTCCGGTGATCTCTTCTATTTGATTTTGGACGATCTCGAAGCACGAATCGCCGGATGTGACACAGTTCCGGTCCTGTTCGAATTCCTCGACTCCCTGGTCCCAGATGCTGGTGCCCAGGTTCTTCGCCTGCCCTACGAAGGTCTTGACGAATCGAAGGCCCCAGCTTCCTCCGCTGTTGGTGTGATTTGTTCCACCTGTATTGCCTTTTGGTATGTGGACTACAGCGTTGCGGGTTTGGGACATGTCGGGCGCGTTGTGGACGACGCGGACGGGGTTGTTCTTTCCGGTGCCGGTGCCGCCGATGGGGTAGCCGTTGCCGCAGACGTCGGCTGGGCACATTCCGGTGGGGTCGCTGGAGGTGACGGGGTTGTTGCCGGCGTAGCTGTAGCCGTTGAGGGATTGGTGCTGTGTGAGGGTGAGGACGGGGTCGACGCTGATGAACTGGCCAATGCCTGGGTCGTATTCGCGTGCGCCGATGTGGGTGAGGCCGGTGGTGGTGTCGGCGGGTTTGCCGAGGAAGGCTTTGTCGTCGGGCCAGGCGGTGCCGGTGGTGGTGCCGCGGGGTGCGCCGAAGGGGGTGGTGTAGCGCTTGCTGAGGGCTTGGGTCGTGCCGGCGTCGATGGCCAGGGCGCCGGTGCCGTGGTGGTCCGAGGTCAGGAAGACCAGGGCGGGGGCGCCGGATTTGTTGGTGCGGGTGGCGATCGTGGTGCCGCCGACGGTGTAGGTGCGGTTTGCCCAGTATTTGGGAGTGGTTGTGGTGGTGTCGAGATGGACTTCGGTGATGCCGTCGAGGTAGAGGATGCTCTCGCCAGCGGTGTTGCGCCGGATGAGGAGTTCACCGTCGGCGTCGTAGATGTAGTTGGTGGTGCTGGTGGTGCTTCCGGCGGTCTCCTTGGTCTGGGCGAGGTCGGATTCCTCGTTCCAGGTCAGGGCCTGGGTGGCTGACCCGTCGGGACGGGTCAGGGTATTGCCGGTCGTGTCGTAGGTGTACTGGGCGGTGGCTGCGGTGCAGGCGGCTGTGGTGGTGGCGGTGAGGGTGTGGGGCTGGGCCAGCTTGGTGTAGCAGTAGTTGCGGGTGGTGTTGGTGGTGTGGTTGGTCTCGGTGGAGCGCTGGCCTCCGTTGGTGTAGGTGTAGGAGGTCCAGTAGGGGGCGGCGCCGCCGATGTTGTTGGTGGTGCGGCCGGTGGTGGCGCAGTCGGCGGTGGTGGGGGTCCAGGCGTCGGTCAGGCGTTGGTAGCCGTCGTAGGAGAAGCACTGGTTGTCGGCTTTGCCGGTGCCGCCGAGGGTGGTGGGGTCGCTGAGTGCGGTGACGTTGCCGCTCTGGTCGTAGGTGTAGTTGAGCTCTTGGAGTTCGTAGGAGTGGGTGTCGTCGGTGACCTTTGACTGGGTCAGCCGGTCGGTGCCGTCTTCGTAGGTGTTGCCTATGTGTGTGTGCTTGATGCCTTCGGCGGCGGAGGTGCCCAGGGTGAGGGTTTCGGGCAGCCCGGTGGCGGAATAGCTGGCGCCCAGCAGGTAGCTGCTTGTGCCGCCGACGTCGGTGGGCAGCCCTGCCGCGTTGTAGTGGGTCTGGATGATCTCGGAGGGCATCCCGCCGGCCGCGGGTTCGCTGGTGTTCTGCTGGGTGCCGTCGAGGTTGTAGGCGGTGGTGAAGGTCAGGGGGGATTTGACGGCGTCGAGGGTGACCAGCTGGTCGGTGGCGGGCAGGGTCAGTTGGCTGCCGGTGACCCGGTAGAGGGTGTCGTAGGCGGTGACTTTGCGGGTGTAAGCGGTGCCCGTGGTGCCGCTGCCGCCGACGTAGCGGGTTGAGGCGTCGAGTTGGCCCTTGGCGAGAGTGTCGTAGGTGCGGGAGGTGAGCTGGTTGGCTGGGATCTGTTCCTCGAGGGTGGAGGTGAGATCTGCGGTGGCCGGAGCCTTCCACGTGCCGGTGGGGCGGCCGAGGACGTCGTAGGCGGTGATCAGGACCCGGCCGGCCGCGTCCTTGCTCCAGGAGGGCTGGTCCAGAGGGGTGTAGCCGGTGGTGGTGGTGCCCTTGTCCGGGTCGCTGACGCTGGTCTGCCGGCCGAACAGGTCGTAGGAGTAGGTCCAGGAGGAGTTGTCCGGTCCGGTTACCGTCTTCGGCTGGCCGCCGCTGGTGTAGGTGTAGGAGGTGGAGGTATGCGCGGCGCCCAGTGCGCCGCCGTAGCCGGTGTCCGCGGGGGAGGCGCCGGCGTATTCGCGGCGTTCGGTTGTGCGGCCCTGGGCGTCGGTGATGACGCGGGTGGCGGAGCCGCCGTCCAGTGCGGTGGTGGCTGTGGAGTCACCGGTGTAGCTGGTAGTGCTCGACTGCTTCTTGACTCCGAAGACCAGGAGGCTGCTGGTGACGGCGCGGCCTGCCCCGTCGAAGACGGTCTCCACCTGCTTGGGTGCCCCGCCGTATTCGGCCCTGCTGTATTCGCTGTTGGGGGCATGGGTGGTGTCGGGGATGTCGGCGAACGATTCGTAGGCCAGACCGCGGCTGTCGTAGCGGGTGTCGCTCAGCAGCCGGCCGCCATCCGCCGCCGGTACCTGGGTCTGCAGCGGCCGCAGCAGCGCGTCGTAGAGGGTGTAACTGGTGTTGTAGACGTTGTTTCCGCGGATGGTGGCGGTGGAGACCCAGGACGGTTCGGTCTTCGAGAGGTGATAGGCGTAGGTGTAGTTGGCGCTCTGGTTGCCGCTGTGGGACCGGTTGGGCAACCAGACGCTCGTTATTCGGCCGAGCGCGTCGTACGCCGACTCCGTCAGGTTCTTGTTGACGTCGAAGACCGTGAGGGGGGAGCCTCGGCCCGGGTCGAAGAAGCTGATGACCTTCTGTGTCGTGATGGGGCTGGTGACGATGGTCTGCGTCAGGGGGCCTGCGGCGACTGGGGTGTAAGCGGTCGTGGTGGTGTTGTTCGCGGTGTCGGTGACGGTGCGGAGTCGGCCGAGGGTGTCGAAGGTGGACTTGGCGAGGGTCTGCCAGGTGCTGGGCATTCGTTCACCGCCGCTCGCAGCGGCTGGGTAGGCCGTGGCCCGGCCGCTCCAGCTGGCGTCGCCCGTGGTCGGGGTCTGGTCCTGCTTCCAGGTGGTGGCGGTGGTGTTGTCGTAGACGGTGGCAGTGTCCGCGAGCACGTCGCCCGGGGTCGCGCTGGTCGCGGGCAGGGACAGGGCGGTCTCGGCGGTGGCGCAGGGCTGGCCGACAGTGCGGGTACGGGAGACCAGAGAGGTGATGCCGAGCGCGGAGTTTCGGGCGTACCAGGTGCGGGTGCAGGCTTCGTCGCCGGTCTTGGCGGTGTCCCCGGTGGTTTCGGAGGCGGTGGCCATGCCGTAGGTGTCGTAGGTGGTTGTCGCTGTGGTGGTGCGCCAGGTTTTGGGGACGGTGAGGTAGGTGTGGGTGGAGGTTTTCGCGGTGCGGACGTAGTACGCCTCGATGTCGGCGTACGACTTGTGCTGGGTTGCCGTTTTCTGCATCCACGGGTCGCTGACGCTCACCGCGACGGGGGTGGTGCCGTCGTAGGTGATCTGTTCGCGAAGCGTGCCGGCGTAGGGGTCACTGTCCTTGAAGTCGGGCACGTCCAGGCCCGCCACGTCGATCCCGGCGACGTCGGCCGGGCGGGTGCCGCCCGTTTTGGTCCGGTCACCGTCCATGCCCTGCAGATACAGGGAGACACTCTTGGACTTGGTGCTTCCGCTGCCCGTGGTTGTGGTGACCTGTCCGTAGCCTCGCCAGAGCGACCAGGTGCGCTCGTCCTCGGGGGTGAAGGGGTCGTCGTTGTAGTGCCAGGCGGGGGCGGCGTAGGAGTAGGCGCTTTGCATGGTCTCGCCGTGGCCGCTGGGGTCGGAGGAGACCACCGCGAGGACGCGGTACTTGTTGAACCAGTCGATCGCGGCGCCCTTGGAGCCGTTGATGTGCCAGTACTGCGGGTAGCAGCTGGTTGTGTTGTCGTCCTCTGCCGGCATGCTGGAGCCGCGCACGCACCCCGGCTCGGAAAGGGTCACCGTGGTGATGGCGCCGGTCTCGGAGGTGATGGTGTCGATGCGGGGCCGGTCGAGGGGAAGGATGTCATCCAGTGGGGCGTCGACCCGGTTGGGGCGCATCTGGTAGGTGAAGGTGACCGGGTCCAGGGCGATCGGGGTTGTGCTGCCGTTCTTCCCGGTGTGCTGAATGGATGTCAGGGTCAGTGTCTGGTCGCTGGTGTCGCCGATGTCGCCGCCGTCCTTGAACGCCTGGGTCAGTGTCCAAGCGTCGACGGGCTTGTAGGCGGCCGGGCTTGCCGCAGCCGCCCAGACGGATGTCTCGACTCCGGTCAGGCGCTTGCGGGTGAAGAACGACGGGGCGACCACGTCACAGTCGGCGCCGGCTGCGCAGATGCTGTCGTACGGGACGTCGGGCCACTTGTCCGCTGTGTCCTTCGTGAGCGAGGTGCAGTCGGCGGCGGTGCAGCGCTCGTCATAGGTGAGGGTGACCTTGTTGGAGGCGTCGGCGGTGAAGAGGGTGGCCTTGTTCTGCCCGTAAAGGATCTTTGTGAGGTAGCCGCCACGCGTGTACTGGGCGGTGGCGGTGTCCGAGCCGTTCTTCGCGTAGGAGTTGCTCTCCGCCGTGTACCAGTAGGACATGGCGTTGCCGTGCAGGTCCTCGACGTAGTCGAGGTTCCAGCGCCAGGCCTGGTTCTTGGACCGGCCGGAGAAGGTGGTGGCGGAGGAGTAGCCAGGCTCGCCGTCGTCGTCGCCGAAGACGGGGACGGTCCAGACCGAGTTGGTGCGCTCGGTGCCTGCGCCGGACAGTTTGTTGAGACCAAAGACGTACTTGGTGCCGTCTCCTGTGGTCACGGTCCAGTACTCGCCCGCGCCGTCGCTGTCATCGTCTCCCTCGTCGGCGTTGTCCGCGCCGGTGGAGTGCGTGACGGTGGAGGCGTCGTCGTTCTTCAGCCGCCACTCGCCCGTGGTGTCGTCCTTGACCAGTTCGGTCGATGCGCCGTTCAGGACCAGGGAGGCGTTGTCGTACTTCCAGCACTGGTCGAACTTGTCGGCCTGACCATCTTGGTCGCACGGTCCGTAGTTGCGCTCGACGTAGGAGGCGGTGTTCAGGTCGAAACCTTCGCCTACCTGCGTCGTCTGGTTGTTGGTCGTGGCCGTCTTGCCGTCCACACTCCCGGAGTTGTAGGTAAGGGAGGGGGAAGGTGCCGGACCTGCGGCCGGCGAGGGAGCCGCCATGTCGTAGGACCAGGTGAATGCGCCTGATGATCCGCCAGCCTCCCAGGCGGAGGACGATGCCAATGGCGTGGCCGCGTAGTTGCCAGAACCCGACGCCGATTCGCCCGGTGCGCCCGCGGCGAGCGCGAGCACCGTCCCTGCCGGCCCGGCCGACAGGTCGACGCGCGCCGTCAGTGTCCGGGCGGAGACATGGTTGTGTGAACTGACGGGGACCGCTTTCCCGCAGGCCGCCTTGGCGGGAGTGGTCAGTACGCAGTCCGGCAGGCGTACCAAGCGCAGCCGTCCGGCCCAGCCACCGCCGTAGGCGGAGGCGAAAGCCCCGTAGTTCACTGAGAGTTCAGCTGTGCCGGGGCTAGCGGCGGCTGCACTGAGCAGGACGCCTTTGATCCCGGCGGCCGTCGCGGCGTCCTGTCCCAGAGTCCGCACCGTCACTTGACCGCTGGCGGCAGCTTTGCGTTTGCCTCCGGCCATCGGGGTGATCGTGACGGGGAGGCCGCCTGACGTAAGCCGGGCAGGGGCGCCGCGATGCAGCGTCGCGGCCGCTGCTGCGGCGTGCGGCCAGGTCTTCGTCTGCTGGGCCCGTGCGGTTGCCGCTTGAGCTGCGTTTACGGTCCAAGCGGCGGCGACGTGATCACGGGCCTTCTTCGCACCCAGGCCCTTGACCTCGGTCAGTTTGCTGACTCTGTGGGCGGGTGGCTGCTGCCGGCCCAGCCCTTCAGGGTCCGCTGCCTGGCTCACCGATGTGAGCCCGGTGGGTATGGACAGGGCGAGCGCGAGTCCGAGTACCAGCGACACTCTTCTGCCCTGGCTCCCCCCGCTCCGCACCTGAAATCTCTTGCGGGCTGACCTGCCCTTGGTGCTCATGACTGATCTCCACACCTGCACGATTCACGCCCGCCGGGTAAGAAGGGATATGGGAGGAGGAAGGAAACAAGAGGAGCCACCGGACCGAGGCCCGGGCGGCGCCGTAGGGCACCCAGTCCAAGCGTGCGGACGGCTATTCACCGACCACCGCCGCGAGCTGGGCCTCGTTGGCGACGGCTCCCGCCCAGAGCCGGATGTCCGTAAGGGCAGCCGGTGCGTAGTGGTCCCATGCGCCGGCCACGTAGCCCTCGCCGACGGCGAAGTCGCCGGTGCCTGCCACAGCTGTGAAGGCGTGCGTAGCCCCTGCGCCGGACTCGGTCGACTTGAGGTAGAGATGGATCTCACCCGTGATGGCGTCGTAGACACCCGTGAGCTGGACGGGGCTGCCGGTCTCCGCTGCGGTGTCCGATTGCACGGCGGTAAAGGAACCATCCGTGTTGAGGCGGCCGAACTCCCAGTAGCCCTGGGGAACAAGCACCTGATTGCCGTCGTCGTCGACCTCGGTAGTCGAACCGTCGCGGTGATACCACAGACCCCACGACGAGCCGTCCGCACTGCGCTGTCCCAGGATCTGGCCGCTGTACCCGTCAGGCTTGGCCATCAGCGCGGTCTTGTTGAGCGCCACCTCGCTGGTGACCGTGAAGGAGCCAGTGTCGTCCACCAGCGGTCCCGGCGTGGTTGCGGCGCCGTTGAGACCGTCGAGGACGATGGCTTCGCCGTCCAGGGTCGCGCCGCCCGAGAGGGTCAGGGTGCGGCCGTAGCCGGTGGTCGTGTCGGGGAGCGTGGCGCCGCTCGCACCGGCCGGGTTCCACGCTGCCGTCAGTTCCACCGCTGGGTTGTTTGAGGAGTCCAGCAGGCGGGACTCCGTGGCAATTCCCTCGTCGGTCAGGGGCCGTTGCCACACGGCTACCTCGTCCACCCGGCCACGCCAGTATTCCTTGAACTCGTTGAACTTCGAGCTGCGTCGTCCGAACTGCATGACACCGTCCGTGGTCTGCGCCAGCGAGGCGGCAGGCAGAGCCACCGGGGTCCCTTGCCGACGGCCGTTGACGAAGAGGCTGATCGTGCGCGCGTTCTTGTCGTACACACCCGCCAGGTGCGTCCATGCCTTCAGCGGAACACCGGCGGATTCAGCGTTGACACCCAGCTGCTTTTGCACGCCGCCCTCGTTCCACGTCCACAGGAACACCCACCGCTTCACGCTCGGGGAGTAGTACAGGGAGAACCCGGAACTGTCGCTGCCCATCTGGGAGAGAACTCCGCGGTAGGCGGAGTCGTCCGTCAGATAAGCCCATGCCGAGACCGTGAACGAGGACTGGGTGTTGACAGCCGGGGCCTGCGTAGCCGCATAGCCCGCCTGATGAGCCGTGTCGCTCGTGTCGTTGAGGAACAGAGAGCGATCTCCGTCTCCGCGCCGCGCGAACGTCGACCATCCCGCACCTGCCGCGGTGTTCAGGGTCGCCGGGTGTCGGACGCCCTCCGTCGCGCTGTCCAAGGCCGTGGTGACGGTGGATCCCGGCGGCTGGTCATCGAAGTGCCAGCGCCCCGTCGCCTCCTGCCCTTCGGCGACCTTGAACTCGACGATCGCCTTCGCACCCCAGCGGCCGGAGCCCACGCTGTCCTGCGCCCGCACCTGCAACTGCTGGGTGCCGGCCAGCTGGGGTGTCACGCCGGCCTGCACGGTCGCCCCGGTGATCGGCGCGGACCAGGACGGTGAGCTCGAGAGCTTGTACTGGTAGGCGGCGTTTCGATCACCGGAGGCCGGTGCGAAGGTGAAGTTGCCCTTGATTCCGGGGCCGCCCCCCGGCGCACAGGCGTCTGGCAGGCAGAGCGTGTACGGGCCGTCGAATGTGATGCTGGGGGCCTTGGGGGCGGTGGTGTCCACGAGGAAGTAGCACCAGCCCTTGGTGGTCAGGGTGCTGTGCGACTCGATGAGACTGGTGTCCCCGTTGTAGTAGGACCGGGTGAACACCGCCATCCGGTAGAGGGGGCCTTCGCTCAGAGTGATGGGCGAGCTGACCGCCACTGCCTGGTTGTCCCTGACGAAACCTGCACTGGGCCGCACCGGTTCCGTCGCCACGCCCCACGTGCCGTCGCTGTTCTTCTTCTGCACGTAGAAGTGCGCACGCAGACTGGCTTCGCTTTCCCCTCCGGCGACGGTCTGTGCGGTGGCGGTCATCGTCGGCGTCGGGTCGGAGATCACGTCGGGATCCGCCGGGTTGGTCTCGCAGCTGATGCCGGTTCCCTCGACGATGCCCGCGCTGGTCGGCGGGGCGGGCAGCCCAACGTAGGTGACGTCCAGGACCGCATCGTCATCGAAGCGCTTCCAGCTGTTCGGATCGTTCTCGTCATGCGCTTTGAGCATCAGCGTCAGTCGGGAAAACGTCCCAGCCGCGAAGGACTGGACCGTGGGGGTGAGATTCTCGTACGCCTGCTTGGAATCATCGTGGAACTCGATAGGGGCGTCCGGCTGATCAGGACTGCAGGCCGTGCCCCGCCCCGCGGACACCGTCCGGTCGACCATCACGTCCCAGCCGCTGGAAGCCGGCCCCGGCCACCGGGTGGCAGACGAGATGTTCCCGGTCCGCACCAGGTCGACCGTCGAGGGAACGCACGACATGGACCAGCGCTCGGTTACTCGGAACGTTGCGTCCAGGACCCGCTTGCCCGCCAGTTGCGTCGGCGCGAACTCGAAGTACATCCGGTTCGCATACGAGGTCTCCGAGCACACGTAGCCGACGCCGCCGGTCACGTAGATGCTGCAGCGTCCAACGCCCTTCCCGTCGGTGCCGCCCGAGAAGTTGTAGGAGGTGTCCGGCCCCGAGGACAGCAGCGTGCGCTCGGACTCACCCCACGACACGTCCGGGTCGATGTACTGCGGGAAGACCGCGTCCTCGCCGGTCAGCATCGCGGCGTCGGGCACCACGGTGATCGACTCGGCGTCGGTGTGCACCGGCAGAACCGTGGAGGCGTCGCCGTTTCCGGGTCCGCTCGCCGGATCCGGCGTGGACTCACCGTCTGCGTCCTCCGAGAGAAGGGCGTCGGACGGGCGGGGCGCCGGCACGTTCTTGGTGACTCTGTCACCGGCAGAGTCCCACTGCCGTGCGGCTGGGGACCGGAAAACGGTGGTGCCGTTCTCATCCACCGCCGAGAGGCTCCCCAGGCCCTCCTTACGCAGGGTCAGCCTTTCGGTTTTGACGGGGAACTGCAGCTTCTTCAACTCTGCGCTGGCAGCAGCCTCAGCGGTCTTCACGATGAGGACCTCACGGTAGCCCTCAACCTCGGCCGTCAACTGCAGATCCACACCAGGCAGCACATCCGCGTACCGGGCGGTCGCGCCCGTCAGCGTCGGCGTGGGCAGAACCCCCGGCCAGCCCACCCCAAGAGAACGGCCGCTCTTCGACACCTTTACCAGGCCCTCGCCATCACCGCTGCCGGAGAACGACAAGGCCGCAACCGCGGCCTTCGGACCGACCGAACCATCCGCGCGACGAATGAGCGTCGTATCCGGGGTGACCCATGACCCGTCAGACTGCCTGACCCTCACGGGAACCGCGGACTGCTCAAGAGTGAAGGTCAGCCCGTCAGGGTTCGCGTAAGTCGTCGCGTACTCCGTGCGCTGCTCGACCACCTCCTGACGCTCGCCGGTTTGAACGGCCTTCGCCGCAGCGGCCCTCGCACCCGAGGCCGCAGGCGTGCGCTCAGTTGCCCGGGCCGCAGATGCAGACATCGTTCCCCACGCGGGAATACCCGCGAGCAACGTGGACATCACCACAGCCGACCAAAGCCGACGCGCCTTCCTGCAGCCTGTCCGGCCACGGCGACGCCCCACCACCCCGCCCATATTCCCCACCCCAGGCTCACAAGATCGTCACAGACTCGCAGACCATAGGTGATCACCCATTGATCCCGTCAACAGCAAAAAAAGGGCACGCAAGTAGGCTTCATCCAGACGTTTATGACAGCCCGTCAACACTTCAATAAACCTAATGAGTACACCCGTGAAATTCACGCAGAGAAAACCACGAAAAGTGTATTAAAAATGAACAGAAATATAATTTAAGATGGCTTACAAGAGAATGACTCGCGATATAATGGGCGGGTAAAATAGTTTCAAACATTGCGGCAGACACCGCCGGGTGTGGAGAGCGATGCATCCACTCCCTCGCGTTCAGCGGTAGGTGGGCGAATGACTCGTCGGTGCCGGAGAACTGTCTGCTGGGTCCGTTGCAGGTCAGTGGCATCAGCAACTCCGGTCACGGGCCCAAGGTCGGGGCGCTCGCCGCGCTGATCTACCTGCGGCCCGGACGTAGCGCCGACACCTTGTGCACGGCGATGGATCCGGTGAACCCGTGGTCGACGCGCACCCTGCAGTCCCGCCTCTCCGAGATCCGCTCCCGCTTCGGCACGGACGCCGACGGGCAGCCCTACCTGCCGCGCCCGAAGACCGGCTACGCGTTCCGCACCGGGATCCGCTCCGACTGGGACCACTTCCAGAAGCTGGCTACGCGCGGCCTGGCTGCCGGCCCGGAGACCGGGATCCCGGACCTGGAGAAAGCCCTCGGCCTGGTCCGCGGCAAGCCGTTCGAGGGCCAGGACTACCCGTGGGCCGACTCCATCCAGCAGGAAGTCATCTCCCGCGTCACCGACATCGCCCACACGCTGGCCGCCTGGCTCTCCGAAGGCGACACCCCCGACATGGACGCAGCCCGCCACGCCGTCCTGCGCGGCCTGGACGTCGACGAGACCTCCGAAGTCCTCTACCGAGACTGGATGCGCATCGAGTGGGCCACCGGCAACACAACCGGCGTGCGTAAAGCCATCTCCCGCCTCCAGCAGATCACCCGCACCTACGACATCTCCCTCGAACCCCTCACCGAACAGGTCATCGACCTGGTTCTGTCCGAGGAGCCAAAACACGCGGCGGCGAAGTGACGGTCTGACCTGGCTCGCCCGGCCACGGGCTACGAGGAGATGCAGGGGCTCAGTGAGCATTCTCAGAGTGGCCACCGATCGGGTGACTGCGACGGGGGCGCAACGCACGAGGCACCCGTGCCGTTGAGGGAGGTGTTTGAAATCTCAACTCATCAGCGCAGGTGCCTCGTTGGTCTCTTATCCTGCCGCACTCGACCTGCCGCATGCGCTGGTCGAGTGGGTCGCCATGATCATCGTCACCCGCAAGGGTGACCGCCGGTGCATCCGCCGCACCAGCGTGCGCTGGTCGCTCTGGTGTACCTGCGCAAGCACGACACGCTCGAAGATCCCGGATCAGCCCGAACCGCATGACGTCAATCGCCAGAGCAGTCCTCACCCTGCAGAGGCAACGCTGAAAAGGCTCACTCGAGCCGGGCCGTCGGTCCCATGGCTCTGGTCGCCAGGCTGAGGTACTGAAACGACGGTGGACGGCAGGGCAAACACCCCGGTCATTGGTATAGCCAGCACCACTGACCGACGACATGCAGCCGTGCATGAGGCTGGTCCCGGCCCTCAGCTACACCGACCTGCTGCGACAGGCCCGAGGTAATGGTCTTCCATCTCCACTCGGACCACAGCGCCTCACGGCGCAACCAAGATCCTCGACAGAGTCAAGCTCAGGACGATTCGACGACGACTACGCCGTACATGACGTACCCCATCGCAGTGAACACGATCAGGCCCAGTCGCAGCAGTGACAGCAGCAGTCCAATCCGCCGAGTACCGTCCTTGTCACTGCGCAGCACAACGAAAGACAACGCCAGGGAGCCGAGCAGGATCACCGCTCCCGTGAGGTAGCCCACCGTCCACGGCGCCGTGGAGCCGTCGTAGTCCTCCGTGAAGGCGGGCATCAGCAGGCCGATGCCCGCCAGAACCATGGCGCTCACACAGGTCAGGACGAAGTCGAGCGAGAGGGCCACCGCCCAGGTGACCGGCATACGCCGCCGGGCCGGGGAAAAAGCTTGGTTTCGCACAGCAGTGTCTCCGTACATCGATGGCGCCGGAGGGCGCGGGCGGCCAGGTGACCGTTTCCGCACCCTCCGGCGGTGAAAGGCCCACGCGGTCAGCGCATGGCCAGTTTGCCGTTCTTTAGTGCCTTCTTGCAGCGCTTGCAGGCAGCATCTTGCGCTCCCCAGCGCGTCCACGCGGTGATCTGGGAGCCGATGCTGCGGCCCACCTTGTTGTTGTAGTAGTCGACCTGGGAGTCACGGCGCTTGGCCTTGTCCTTCGTGTTCTTGTGCTTTGCCTCGTGGGCGTTGCCGAAAGCCTTGGCAATGGTCCAGCCGAAGTCCCACACCAGCATGGCCTGCCAGATGCAGTGCCGGTAGGCGTTCTGCTTGTTGGAGTTCTTGTAGGCCTTCTTCGCCTCCCGCTGGGCCCAGTAGCTGTCATCGGCCACACCCCAGCAGGCCCACCAGTACTTGGCGCAGGCTTTCCCCTCGTGCCAGATGTCGTTGATGCTGAAATTGCCGCTGAGGTCCTTGCAACCGACGGGATCGCCGGAACAGTAGTCGTAGGCATTGGCGTTTCCGCCCTCGACCGGGTCCAGCGAGGTGAACCGGCCAGTCGCCGGGTCGTAGAGGCGCGAGCCCATCAGGGTGAGGCCGGACAGGGTCTCGCCGGAGCGCTGATCGCCCCCGAGCCAGCCGTAGCGGGTGGGCGTCTGGCCTGCGCGCCGTTGGCCGTACTCGTCCGTGTCCAGGGCCACCGGGGCCTTGGAGGCGTCCAGCGGGAGTTGGAGCACGACGTCACCGTGCACGGAGGTGAGCTGCAGGACGACGTCACCGGTCTTGCCTGTGACCGCCGCGAGCCCGCCGCCGAGCGAGTCCACGTTCCGGGTCAGCGCCCCGGTGGCGGTGTCCTCGACAATCCAGCGCGGGCTGTCGGAGTCGCCGTCGTAATGGTTGATCCGGGACGCGCTCTGGGTCCAGGTGGAACCGCTGCCCGTCTCGACGGTCCACGACCTGAAGCGCTGGGTGGCGTCGAGCCGCCAGGTCTGACGCTGCCCCTTCGCAGTCTCCCGGTATACGAGGTCGTTGGCGTAGTACTCGATGCCCGTGCCGTCGGGACGTGCCGTGTTGCGGCCGAGCCCGTCGTAGACGTAGCCGGAGTCGACGAGGCGGTCCGCGGTGTCGTAGGTGCTGGTCCGCGTGGTCCCTCCACTGGTCGGGCAGTCGGTGCCGGGGGCGGAGGAGGCCGTCGTGAGCGACGTCCGGTTGGTCCGCCCGTCGAAGCCGTAGGACCTCCAGGTGCAGACGGTCTCCGAAGTGTCCTCCACTGTGGAGAGCCGCCCGACCGCGTCGTACCGGAAGGTCTGGTCGGACCAGCCGGTCCGGGTCGTGGCCTGGCTGTGGACCGACTTCGTGACGGTGTCGGAGTGGACGAGCACGCCGTCGCTGTCCCGGGTGTACGTCCTCTGGGTCTGGGACCCGGAGGGATCCTCGACTGTGCGCAGGGTGTAGCCGCCGGGCAGTTTCTCGGTGTCGACCGCGCCGTCGGCGCTGTAGGTGGCGGTGAAGGCCCCCGCAACCGAGTCGACGACCTTGGTTGCCAAGCCGCGCGGTTCGGCGGTGTGGTCGTAGGTGAACGTGCGCGTGCTGGGCACGTTGTCGGTGATCTTGGCCGGGCGGCCCAGCGTGTCGTAGGTGACGCCGGTGGTGCCGCCGTCCGCGTCGGTGTACGAGATCTGACGGCCCAGTTTGTCGTACGCCTTGGTGACGGTGCCGCCGGTCGAGGAGACTGTTTTGTACGGGCGTCCGGTGGCGGTGTCGTACTCGGTCGTCACGTCAGGCACGGCCTGGCCCCCGGTACCGGTCGTCTTGACCGTCGTCGGCCGGCCGGCCGCGTCGCGGGTGGTGGTGACGGTACGAGTGGCGCCGGTCACCGCTTCCGTCGCCTTCGCGGCGTTGCCCCACCAGTCGTACTCGGTCGTCGTGGTGGGGAGCTGCGCCGGGTTGTTGCCGCCTCCGGTGATAGCGCCGCCAGGACCCGTGGAACACACCATGTCCGCCCACTCCGGACGGCCGGCGCAGGCGCCGCTTCCGGTCGCTGACCAGTAGGAGGTCACCGTGGTCGCCGCATCGGTGCCGGTGCCGCCAGGGGCGATGTTCTTGACCTCGCGGCCCTGGGAGTCGTACTGAGCGGTCGTGGTGATCGCCAGACCACCCGGGTCCTGAACTTCCTTGACCGGCAGGCCCTTGCCCCAGTCGTAGACCGTCTCGGAGACGCGCGTCTCGGCGTGCACCGACGGGTGCTCCCGTACCTGCGCGCCCGTCGTACGCTTCGTGACCTGGTCGGCAATGGTCGCGGAGCCGTCGGTCGGACGGCCCGCGTCGTACTCAGCGACGGTCCATGCGCGGGCGAGAACAGAGGTGCCCGCCGCCACCAGCGTGGCCGTACCACTCTTCAGATCCTGGGTGAGGGTAATCCGGTGCAACGGGCCGAAGCCCTCAAGCTCGCGCGTTCCGGTGCTGTTGTAGACGGACCGCGTCGACAGCAGGGCGGCACGCTCCGGGGTCGGGAGTGATCCGATGCCGAGGTCCGCATGAACGGTCGCCGCATCCGGGGACAGACCGAGGGCGATGGCACGGTTGGCCGCGGACAGTTCACGGACAGTGTTTCCGAACCGGTCGTACTCGGTCGTGCCGATATGGCCGCCGGGCTGAGCCGTGTTCACCTCTCGGGCGAACGCGCTCAGGTAGTGGACCGTGGCTCGGCCATAGTCGCCCGCGGCAAGGGTGTCGCCGGAGTGCGAGGCGGGGACCGAGTCGGGCGGGAACACCGCCGTGGCATCGGTGGGCAGATCGTTCTGCCCCCACGCCTTCGCGTCCACGGCGCTCATCTTATGCGGCGCTCGGGTACCGGTGAGCGGGACGGCGTATACGACGCTGGTGACGGCGTCGGCCTCCACCACGTCCGCGGTGCCCTGCTTCAGGGTCGCGCGCGATGCCTTGAGTAGCATACCGGGCCCTGCCGACGGGCCGGTTCCCGCTGTCCCGTAGGTAAGGTTCCAGGGGAGTTCGCTCGGCGGGGTTACGCGAGCGACCCGCCCGCCCGCGTCGTACGCGTAGACGGTTTTCAGGGACGGCGAGATCTGCGGGTTCCAGACTTGGGTCAGCTGTCCCGTGGCATTGTAGAGGTACTTCTGCACGGACTTCGAGGTGGCAGCCGTCGCACCCGTCTCCGTGGACCACAGCCGGATCTCCTGGACGCGGCCGGCGAAGTCACCGTCCGCCTGGGAGGTGGCCGTCGTAGTGGTGGCGTAGACGAACTCCAACACCCGGCATCCCTTGGTGCTGGGATCGGCGTTGCACGCCGTCGCCGTGGCGGCCGACGTCGGCGCGATGAGCCGCTTGGGCCGAGCCAGCGTCTCGTCGCCGACGGTGACGGTCTCGGAGGCGACCGTGGTAGTCGAGTTGGCGAGACCGTCGAGCAGCGTGCTGGAGACCTGCCACGTAGTCGCCGTCGTCTCGGGCTTGGCGAACTGGGTGATCGTGCCGTCCGCCGCAGAGAGGGTGAAACTGCCGGTCACTCCGCCCGTGAGGGTCAGGTGCTCCGCACCGGGCTCCGCTATCCAGCCCGTCTTCGCGGCGTTGGCGGTGAAGTGGATCTCACTGTCGTCCGCAGTGGCCACGACCACGGCCGTGTCCGAGATCTTGCGGACGTGACTGTAGTCCGACTCTGTGATCTCCGTGAGGACACCGGACGCCCACTCCTCACCGAAGATCGGTGCCTGACCCTCCTGAGCCCCCGACTGCGGGTTACGCGATGCTGCGGTACGTCCAACCGTCAGGCCGAAGTAGGAGGCGTCCGTCTGGGACAGGACCAACTCACCCGTGAGCAGGTTCAGCGAGCCGGGGCCGATCGTGGTCGTGGCGGCGCCGTCGGCGTCCCGATCCACGATGACGACGAGCGGCTGGGTGCTGCCGGCGGCCGCGCCGGGCCCCGTGAAGTCGGCTTTGATCTCAACGGAGCCGTCGGGGTCGACCGTGGTGGTGGCGTTCCAGACAAGCGGGGTGTTCCTGCCGTCGGTCAGCGGCGTCGGCCAAGCGGTCAGCGGGGCGCCGTCGGAGGTGACGTCGGCGGCCGGGATGCGCACCCAGGGATCCGCCTCGGAACGGCGCCAGGAGAAGGAGACCTTGTCGTACTTGGCCGCGTCGCCCTCGGCCACCAGAGTGAGCCGCCGCGCGGTGCGCTCGTCCTCGGCGGGCTGCACGAAGCCGCCCGGGCCGACGTGGAAGGTGTAGTCGAGCTCGGGAGACTTATTGTCCGCCTTGTCGACGGTGCGTACTTCGAGGCTGTGCGTCCCGTCGGAATCCGGGGTCACCGGGATGGGCACACTGCTCGTCGATCCACCGGTGGCGACTTTGGTCCAGGTCACGCCGTCTAGGGACCACTCGAGCCAGTTGTGGTCGGTGCCGTTCGGGGTAACGGTGAAAATGCCCTTCTGCCCGGATCCCTTGACCCACTGGGCCGCCGGATAGTCCGTGGAAGTGATCTTCGTCGGGGCCTGGGGCGCGGTGGTGTCGACGGTGAAGGTCTTCCACGCTGACCAGCCCACGTTGTAGTGCGCCCCGTCATACGGAGAGGTGCGGAACTTGTACGTCTTGCCGTTGGCGAGTACACCAGCGGGAACGGTCACCGAGGCGACCTGCCCGGAGGGCACGTACTTGGAGACAATGACATCGCCGACCTGGGTGTTGGTGGCGTTGTCGAAGATTTGGAAGGTGCCGTTGACCTTGTCGCCGTCGGCGTCGACGAACGTGTCACGCAGGGTCGGCGTCGTGGTGTTAACCGTGTAGGCCCCACCGTAGGAAAAGTAGGGGGGACCTGCTTCCTGCTTCGTGCCGGTACGGGGCCGGTAGTTGTAGTTGACGACCAGCTTCGGCGGGTTGGAGGCGGCATTTGCGGAATTCACCCGCTTCCACTGCGCAATTGCGCTTTCATCGGTGGCGCGCAGCCCCATGTGGCCCCGGGTGACCTTGGCCGACGCCCACTCCTGTGCCAGAGTGGTTACGTCGGCGTTGATCCAGCCGTCAGGCTGCGCGGTGCACGATGTGTTACCGCGCGTTTCGGTGGAAGTGGCCTTCTTCACTGTCATCGTCGGACGGTTGGACCACCGGCTGGAGGTGGAAGCCGCAGGCGACGACCAGACTTCCCACGGGTAGTTCTTGCAGTCCACGTTGTTGCCCGAGTGAAAGTTCCACAGGGACAGCTTTGCGTTCAGGACGAGTGCATCCTGCATCGGGGAGGTGTTCCACGAGATGAAGGACTGCGCCGTGCGCGGGGTGCCGTCGGCGTTCTTCGTGCCCGGGTTGCCCAGGTCGAGTTCGACGTCGGCCGACCAGTCGACGGTTTCGCCCTGCTGGACGTACGTGTCGAAAGCGTTCGACAGGGATGAGGTGGAGGGGTCGACCGTCACCGGATACTTGGTGGCCGGGTCGGCGAGGAACTTTGCGTCAGGAGTAATCACCAGGTCGACGGAAGAGCCCTTGGTGGCGATCTTCATCGCGACGGGTACCCGCCGGGTGTGCTCGCCTGAGCGCTCATCGACGGTGGCGTCCCACATCACCGGGGCAGGCATGACAGCCTGCTTCTTGTTCTTCTTGTCGATGAACACCACACTGCCGTCGGCCTGCTGCTTGGCCTTGAGCCCCTTGGCTTTCAAAGGAAGCGTGTAAGTGTAGCCGTCGGTGGCGGGCTTCTGCTTGATCTCGACGTACTGCTCGAAGCCGGTACGGGTCGCCTCGACCACCACGTCTGCGCCGGGGACAGCGTTGACGTATTCAGCCCGCGTGCCGGTCAGTTTGGGCGTGGGCAGTCCGCCCTTCCACTGCAGGGTGATCTGCTGATCGCCCTCGCCGAGCGTCACTAGGTCGGTGGCCTTCGAGGCTTGTGCAGACTTGAGAGAGGTGGCGGGGCTTCCTGTCCTGCCGGCGAGTCTCAGGCCGCGGGGGTGCGCGTGAGGTTGGACCGAGCCGTCGGGGTTGGTGGCTAGGTCGAGGTCTACGTCTCGCCACTGGTCGGTGGTGCCGTCCTGGAAGCGGACGGGGCCGGCGGCAAGCTCTGTCGTCAGCGAACCGTTTTTGTTGGCCCAGGTTGTGGACGTCTCTGTGCGCTCGGACAGCGCTTCGACGCGCTTACCTGACAGACGCGCGGCAACGCGGGCGGAAGGGATGTCCGCGGCCTGGGTGGCCGCCGTCTTCTTCGGTGCAGTGGGGACCTGAGGGGCGGCGGCGATCGCGGCACTGGTGCCGTCAACCAAGGTGACCGACAACGCCAATGCAAGGCTGCCCGCTATGTACCGCAGGTTTCGGCCCGGTCTTGGTCGCCCGCGCTCGTGGTGCGCGGGTTTGTGAACTCTCATCGATCCTCAGTCCGTTGTGGCCTTCGCATCACTTATGTGAAGCAAATTCGAAGGTATCGAGGAGGGAAAGATCACGAACTCAGACAGACTTACCCTAGAGCGACACCCTCGATACGCAAGGTAATGTGACGTCCATCACTCGTGATGCTCAAAATTTGCTAACTACGCCGGGGGAAGCGACTCAAAGCCCGTCACGGCCCACGCGACAACCGCACGGCTGCAGAACGCTGACGACGGGACGGGTGCCTCCCTGGCACGGCGTGACGCGGAGCGGTTCAGCATGCTGGGCGTGACCTGGGCCGATCCCGGCGCCAGTGTCACAGGGAGGGTCGAGGTCCGTACCCGTTCCCTGACGACCGGGAAGTGGTCGCCGTTGCTGCGGCTGGACGGGGACAGCGGGCAAGGGGAGAACGGAGCTGCCCGCGGCGGCACCGAACCGGCCTGGGTAGGACCTTCGACGGCGTCGAGGCCCGTGTGGCTTCGAATGGGAAATCGTCTGCGGGGCTGCCGGCCGGTCTGCGGTTGGACACGGTGGATCCGGGGACCGGCGACGTGAGCGCCATCAAGCCTGCGGCTTTCGCAGTCGAGGAGACGGACGCACCGACCCCCTCGGAATCCGCCGAACCGCAGCCCAGCGCCTCTCCGGACACTCAAAACCCCGCCGGCCAGGAGCCTTCCGCTGAACCACCGGTGAGCGAGTTACCTTCGGCTTTCACCCTCTGCCGAGCCCGGAACTCCTTCGGCAACCCCGACCACTGCCCCGACCGACACGGGCCCCACCGCCCCGCCAAGCACCATGCCACAGCGCCCATCACCTCCCGTGCCGGCTGGGGGCAAGATCAAGGCGGTGGTGGTCCACCACACCGCCGAGTGGACGGATGGACGGATGTGCACACAGGTGGCGGTCGTCGCGGATCCGCTCCAGCTGCTTGCGCTGGGTGAAGTCGATCAACTCGTGCTTCTCCGCCGTATCGAGCAGAGTCTTCTCCAGGGCGAGCATGATCGGAATCGCTTCGGACTCCGCACTGCCCTGCGCTCGCTCCACATCGGCAACCAGGTCCTTCGCGTGGCTCTCGCCCTCTTCATGGAGGATCTGGGCCTTGGCGATGAGGTCAGCGCAGACAGCCGTCCAGGTCAGGACGATCGCGCCGCGGCCCGAGCCGGAGACGTAGCAACGGTACGCCTCGCTGACGAGGGGACGCAGGTCCGGATTGAACACGCGGTTCACGCGCTCTTCAAGGTCGATCATGTTGCCCCTCCGGCGCGCCCGTCCCACTTGCCCCCGGAATGATCTCACCACCGCTCCGGTCCCGAGCCGACGTCCCCGTTCGCTATGCACTGGTACCAGCACATAGCTACAGTGCTGGTATGGGAAAGCAGACGAACATCCGCCTGGATGAAGAGGTCAAGGAAGCCGCCGAGGACCGGGCCAAGCGCCGAGGCCTGAGCTTGCAGGGGTACGTGGCCGACCTGATCGAGGCGGACGTGAATCAGTCCCGCGCAGCCTTCATGGCCGGCGCCGCATCATTCCTGGCTGCGTACACGGACGTGTTCGATGCGGAAGTCGGTGAGGACCGGTACCCCGGTCTCCCGGACGTCCCGGCGAAGACGGCACCGAGGGATGCCGCGTGAACCTTCGGATTGACCTCGCGTGGATCCTGGCAGTGGCGCAGCAGATTCCGGGAGACCCCCAGGTCGTCGACTACGGCGTCCCCGTAGCAGCGGAAGCACGTCACCGGGCGGAGATCCTTGACCACGAGGTCTACCCCGAACTTCATCACAAGGCTGCGGCGCTGCTGTGCGAGTTGGCGAGAAACCCGAGCCTGGAGATGCGGAATCTGCTGTTCGCGGCCACGGTGACCGCGGCCTACTTGTCGGCGTGCGGGATGCCGGTGGGCCCTGGCCTGGACACCGTTCTCCCGCTGGCCCGCGCCGCCCGGGACGGTCTACCGGTGCGGGAGGTCGCCGCTCAGATCAAGACCTGGACGAGCTGATCGAGCAGGCTCTTCACGCGGTCCGTACCGAGTTAGGAATCCAGGTCATCAACGAGCGTCGGCCGGCCATCCGAATCGCCTCTGCCTGCGCACTCGTGTGCGGTGCGCAGCGAGCGCCGAGCGACTGAGGGCTGCTGAGGCAGATACCGAGAGTCGCTGGGCGAAAGATGCAGGTCAGACGAATTTACCTCCCCCTTCAGCGACCGAAGCGACTCAACGACAGACATACAGTAGCGAAGGATCTCGGGAGTGCGGCGCAGCCCCTGCGGATTGCCAGCCGCTGTGTCGCTCTCGGAGCCAGCAACTCGGACACCGGTCAGCGACCGACGATTGAGCCGAGCTACTGAGAGTACTTGGGTCGCTCGCGTCGGATGAAGGCATATCGGCAGGTCAGATGGCCTCTCGCTGCCCAACAGCGACTGAAGCGACTCAAGACGCCTATATATGACACAGGCGCGCGCATGGTGGTGGCCTCATATACCCGAACCTAAGTCGCTTCAGTCGCTGTCAAGCGCCGCACAAGTCCTTGACCTGCAAAAACGGGACGTAGAGGCTGGAGCGACTGAAGGGATCTCGGGCGGTGGGTTCGGCTGGTGCTGGTGCGATCGGCGTAGGTAGGTCAGGTCCTGGCCTACCGAGTGAGCGTCCGTGAGCTGGGATAGGCACGCCCGCGACGCAGCGCCCCCACGGTAAGGGCTTGGTCGCTCAGACTTCAGGTAGACAGAGCCGACGTTGCTAGGCTCTGCGGATACTCCGCCGCCGCTCCCAGTACCGTGCGAAGGCTCCCCAAGTGTGAGGGCGCAGGAGCAGCCGGGTATTCGGAGCCCGACGCTTGATATGTCTCACCCGGATCACGTCTCTAGTCTGCAGGTCGCGGGCCCACCTGTATCCGTCGCCGTCGAGGAACAGCACAGCCAGAGGGAACGTGCGGTTGCCGTCGATGTATAGCGAGATGTCAGCGGTTGTTTCCTCGCCCGGCCCGACTCTCTCCTGTCCGAATGGCACCTGCACCTGACCAGTGCACAGCACCCTCGGTAGAAGGATGGGCCGGTCTGCTGTGTTCAGCAGGTGGACTTTGACGTTCTTGTCGTCGCGGTTGAAGTGGATCACTATCTTCTGTGCTTCCTGACGTTCTTCCTTCCTCCGGTCTCGCAGCAGGATGGCGAAGCCGAGGAGTAGCGATCCGCTCGTCCCGATTGCACTTGCCCAGGCAGGGGCCGTTCCCCAGTCGATACTCGTCACACGTTTGTGATGCGGCGATCCGCGGCTAAGAAAACACGACTTGAGCCGTTCCTGAGCCTGAGCCAGCGCGTACAGCGCGCGAACCGACTGCCCCTCCCGAGTGTGGGCTGTAGGTGACGGCCGCGACGACCTCGGTATAGAAGTCAGGTGGTGAAGGCGAGGTAGGTGCCGGTGGTGAGGCCGGAGAAGGTGATGAGTTGTCGGGGTTTGAGGCAGGTGAATGCGACGTGCATAGCGATACCCGCGGCGACGGCGTAGGGCGCGGTGTGGGTGAGCAGTAGTGCTGGGGGCAGGGTGGTCTCTGCTGCGATGGCGGTGATGGAGGCCAGGCGCCAGAAGCGAATGTCCCGGTCGGTGAGGTTGCCTGTGTGGTGGCGGACGAAGCCGGGGACGGCGTGCTGGCGGCGGTGGGGCAGGCGGTCTTTGACCTGGTCGTAGACGTGGATCCACTGGGCGAGGTAGAGGCCGCTGCGGAACTGGGGTGAGCGGAGTTTCTGCCAGGCGCTGTTCCAGTAGATGTCGGTGGTGATCAGGACGAGGAGGCACTGCGCCCAGGTGTTGGCGGTGCTGGGCTGGTGCTCGATGTGGAAGCCGTGGCCGAGGTCGCCGGCGAGCAGGAGGCAGGTGCCGGTGAGCAGGGTGAAACGCACGGCGTTGGGGCTCTTGAGGTAGAGGAGTTCCATTGCGGCGCCGGCCAGGACGAGCACGAGCGACAGCCGGGGCTGGAGGCCTGCGGCGAGGGTGAGGGCGGCGGCTGTGCGGATGAGCAGGGCGGGCCGGTAGCAGCGGACCAGGACACGGGCGCGCTTGGGTCCGAAGCGCTGGTTGGCGAGGTGTGTGCTGAGTGAGATGAGGGTGAAGCGGTCCCAGCCGCCGTGGCCAAAGGACAGGGCGAAGCGCAGGGTCAGCACGGTGGCGAAGACGATGCGGAACCGCTGGAGGCGGCCGGGGTCGGTGGGGTGCTGGAAGCCGGCGGTGATGCTGTCAATGAACCACATGGCTGTCTCTCACCTCGATGTGGTGCTCGCCTTGGGCGTTGAGCAGTCGGCCGTGTCCGTCGAGGCGTGCGTAGCGGCCGCTGCTGATCAGGTAGTTGATGATGGCTTGCAGTTGGGGTGGGCCGAGGATGAAGGAGCCTGGTGAGAGGTGGTCGTAGACGTTGACCGGCTCGGTGTGTCCGTCGGTTGTGGTGCCGGTGAGCGTGATGACGGTGAAGTTGGCCCGGCAGAACATCTTCCAGCGGAGCCATCGTCCGGGCAGGGGGGTGAAGCCGGTGATCATCCATGCGGCGAGGGCGAGGGTGAGAGAGATCTGGGCAGCGGGCAGCACGAACTGGGGCATGGGTGCCAACCTCCGGGTGGGAGGGTGAAGGGGTGGTGGGCCGCCCTGGTGAACTGGGGGCCGGGGGGTCAGCGCTCGGGCTTGGGGGGCCGCTGCATCAGCGCGGCTGTGGCCTGATCGAGGCTGATCTTGTCGTGGAGCAGGTCTGACATCACTTTGGTGATGGGCATTTCGACGTCGTGGGCGCGGGCCAGGGCGAGGATCGCCTCTGCGCTCTTGACGCCCTCGGTGGTGGTGCGGGTGGCGGCGGTTGCCTGCTCGACGCTCATGCCCTGGCCGAGGTGGGTGCCGAAGGTGCGGTTGCGGGAGAGCGGCGAGGAGCAGGTGGCGACGAGGTCGCCGAGGCCGGCCAGGCCGGCGAGGGTGGCCGGGTGCGCGCCCATGGCGGTGGCGAGGCGGGTGGTTTCCGCGAGGCCGCGGGTGATAAGCATGGCGGAGGCGTTGCCGCCCAGGCCCATGCCGGAGGCGATGCCGACGGCGAGAGCGATGACGTTCTTCACGGCGCCGCCGAGCTCGCAGCCGGTCACATCGGTGCTGGTGTAGGGGCGGAAGTACGGGGTGTGGCAGGCCTGCTGAACCCTTCGGGCGGTGTCCTCGTCGCGGCAGGCGATCGTCGCGGCGGCGGGCTGCCCGGCCATGATCTCCCGGGCCAAGTTCGGCCCCGACAGCACCGCCACGCTGCCCTCACTCACGCCGGTCACCTCGGTGATGACCTGGCTGGCGCGCAGGCCGCTGCCCAGTTCGATGCCCTTCATCAGCGACACGATCACCGTGTCTGGTCCGATGAGCGGCGCCCACGCGGCGAGGCTGGTGCGCAGGGACTGTGCGGGGATGGAGAGCACGAGGTAGTTGGCGCCGGTGAGGGCGGTGGCCGGGTCGGTGGTGGCCGTGAGGGTGGGAGGCAGTTCGATGTCGGGGAAGTAGCCGGGGTTTCGGTGTGTGGTGTTGATGCCGTCGGCGATCTCGTCGCGGCGGGCGTGGACGATGACGTCGGTGCCGGCGTCGGCCATGATTTTGGCGACGGCGGTGCCCCAGGACCCTGCTGAGAACACGGCCGCACGGCTTCGGGGCTGGCTCACTGCGGGGTCCTCTCGTCGGGCGTGTGCCTGCCGCCGTGGCGGTCGGGCCTGGCCATCCTATCGGCGGTGCGGGCCTGATCAGGGGCGGTTGCGGGGCGGTGCAGGGTCAGCAGGACGGCGCGTCGGCCGGGCAGTGCGGGCAGCATCCCTTCGGCCTCCGCCAGCATGCTCTGCGCCGGCGCGTCACCCAGGTCGCGGCGCAGGTCGTCGGCGTGGGTGATCCAGAGGCGGTAGAGGCGCTCCCACATGGCGGGCTCGCCGCGGCGTTCGTCCACGTGCTCCAGGACGAGGCCGACTGCTGCGGCCTGCTCGGCCCACGTGGGGGTGGCGTCTCGGCGCAGAGAGCGGGTCATCACGAGCCGGCCGCCCGGGGCCAGGACCCTGGCGAGCTCGGCCATCGCCTGGTCGCGGTCGGCCGCGCGGCCGAGTGCGTCGATGCAGACAATGCCATGGGCGGTGGAGGTGGGCAGGGCGGTGTGCTGCAGGTCTGCGACACGGAAGGCGGCGCGGGTGGTGTCTGTGCCGAGGAAGTGGGGGCGGCGGGCGGTGGCCTGGGTGACGGCGACCGGGGAGAGGTCGAAGCCGTCCAGGCGCAGGGCCAGGGCGCGGGCGAGCCAGAGGCCGATGCCGCCGGTTCCGCAGCCGGCATCCACGAGGAGTTGCCCCGGTCGCATCCTCAGCCGGCTGGTGAGGAGTCCCAGCAGGGGCCAGTCGCAGGAGCTCGAAGCGCCGATCTCTCCCGGGTAGTCGGCGCCCATCGCCGCGGCGTACATGCGTGCGACGAGGTCGGTGCGGGCGCGGGCGGTGTGGAAGGCGTCGTACTGGGCGGAGCTCGGCAGGGCCGGCACGGGCGCCGGGGGTGTGGTGGTGTTCATCGGGGCATCGATCTCCGGATCCGCGAGTGCGTGCCGGGGCAGAGAACCTGCACGGCATGGACCGGTGCGGTGGGGGCGGACAACTCCAGGGCCACAGGCTCGTGCCCGGTGACACCGGCGACTCTGCGGACCACGTCGGCTCGGCATTCGGCGAAGGTCGGGGCGGGCGGGGCGAGTCGGGAGGTGGCCTGCGTCCAGGGCATGAGGCCGGTGGCCCGCGGTGGATGGAAGGGGGCGTCGAAGCTGCCGGTATCGCTGGGGAGGTCGTCGCGCGTTCCGGCGATGGCTGTCAGCCGCGACTGCGCGGCCTCTGTCAGCGCGCGGGTCAGGGCGATCGTGGGACTGCTGTGGCAGCCGCCGCCGGCGAAGACGACCGGGTAGTCCTCCGACCAGAGGTAGGCCACGCACACCGGCAGCCCGTACGGACCGTCCACCAGAGCCATCTCGAAGGCCATGCCCGCGGCCGCCAGCCGGTCGATCACCTCCCGGCTGTGAGGATCGCCGACGGTTGCGGAGTCGATGAGCGTGCGATTCCTGCCGTCGTTCAAACCGTCCCGGTAGAGCACATCCCGCTCCACGACCTCGTACAAGCCGTGCAGCAGGGCTTCGTCCCGCGTGTTTCCGCACGCGAGGCCGGTACTCGTCGCGCGCAGCGGGCCCGGGCTCCACTCGGGCCGCTGGGAGCGGCGCCGGACGACGTCGACCGGAACGAGGACTTCGTGCCCTGTGGCCAGGCCGGTTGCCGGCGTCCAGTCCCAGACCATCCTGGCCAGGGCTTGTTCGGGGCACGGCACGGTCGCAGGGAGGGCTGCCACGGGGCAGTCGGAGGCTACTTCGATGGCCGGCCCGTGGGCGGCGATGGGCAGCGGCTGTTCCACGTGCCAGAGCTCGATCGCCTCCATGACCGCGGAGAGTTTCGCGAGCAGGTGGGTGGCGCCCTTGCCCTGGGAGGTGCTCAGGGTGCGGGAGGCGGGGCGGATCGCGGTCCAGACAGGGAGCCCGATGCAGTCCAGTCCGGTCAGGTCGGCGACCCGGGTGATGCCGTAGTCCGGCAGCTGCCCGGCCACCGTCTCCCACGTCTGCTCCGGGGGTCGGGCACGCATGGTGCCCGGCAGGTCGAGTACGACTTCAGAGTCCGGCATGGGCTGCCTCCCCTCGCTTCAAGCTGCGCGCCTCGTGAAGGAACCCGGGGATGAACCGCTTGGCGTCCATCACGGCGCGCGCGCCGCACACCAGGCCACGGGCGGACGCTTCGGAATCGAAGTCCCGCTCCGGGCAGTCCCACAGTTCCAGGAGGAAGCAACGGGTCACGTCGTCGCGGACCGATGCAGTGGAGAAGCCGGGCCGCATCTGACGTGCCTGTTCCAGGGCGTCGGCGTACCGGGCCACTGCCTGGCGATCCTGGGCGCTCTCCCCCGCGAGCAAGATCGCCACAGTGGGCTCGTGCCGCAGGTCGACGCTCGGCTGGAAGACCCGGTCGGCGGGCAGACCCCCGTCGGTGAAGCGGACCAGACGGGCCGTCAGTGGCAGGCCCGGTCCGTGAGCGGGGTGCAGGGAACGGTGCTCGAGATAGGCAGTCCACCGTGTGCGGAACGCCGGGTCGAAGACCTGCTGGTAGAGGAGGCGGTCCTCGGTGGACAGCTGCACGCCGTCGACGTGCGCGTGCGCCCAGGCGTTGGACCAGGCCCGGAAGTACGTCGTGTCCCACACCCCACGTCCCGGTCGCGCGCCGCACCGCCGCGGCGGTCCGGCGATGGCCGTGCGGACGGCGTCAAGGGCGTCGGCACGCTTGACGTCACCGAAGTGCTGATCGAGCCGCACTTGTTCGGCCAGCCACTGGGCGAAATCCGCTTCCCCCTGCCAGCGGCAGACAGCCCGGACCGCGGCGGTGGTGCGCTGCGGGTAGTAGACGGCGCGCAGTGCGCGCAGGAGGGCGGTGGCCCGGGCGTCGTCGAGGATGCCGGCGGCCTGGGCCAGGCGCAGTGTCTGGCGGAGGTTGACCAGGGGCCAGGTCAAGGCGTGCCACTGCCCGTCCGGGGCCTGTCCGACCGCTACCTCGTCGTCGCCGACGATGTCGCCGCGGGCGTAGGCGGTGTAGACGGCGCCGACGCCGAGCATTCCGTAGGGTGCGAGTTCAGCGGCGCGCAGCGCGCCGATGCTGGCGGCTCCGATGACGTGCACGCCCCGGCCCATCGCGGCCAGGATTTCCTTGTGGCGCAGGGCGGGTGCCTGGTGGTAGACCCCGTCGATGAGTACGACGGTGTCGCCGTCACGGATCCCGCTGGCGAACAGGTCGCCGTGCCGGGCCGGGGGCCACAGCTGAATCTCGGGGGCGGCAAGGTGCGGTTCGGACCGTGACAGTGTCGGTCCGACAAAGACGTGAATCATGGCGACCTCCCAGGGGCCGGTGCGAGAGGCGCCCGCGCCTCCCCCACGGCCAGCGGCACGAGGAGAGGGGCGGGCACCCTGCGGGTCAGAACGTGCGCGGGAGGACTACTCCTCGTCCTCCACGTCGACAGCGACCACCACGGGCCCGGTGATCTCGTTGGTCTCCTCCGTGGACACCGCGATACCGACGGCGGCGATAGCGGACTTGGACTCCATGACGAACCTCCTGCGAGAAGGGTTCAGCGGCCGGTTGGCCTGCTGTGTGCAGTCGCCAGTGAAGCGGGAACCCGCCTTGTGGATAAGCCCATCGTGGGGGCCCGTCATGGGGGTAGCGTCGGGGCTTCCGCTGCGGGTGCGAAGGGGGACTCGTGGACGACTTGCAGCCGTCACCAGCACAGATTCCGTACGTCTTACTGGAAGACCCGGCCTTCATCCATGCCGCCCGGAACCGTGACTTCACAACGGTCTTCGCCATGGCCTACGAGCAGGGGATCAGCTACTACCGAATCGGTGAAGCCTGCGGCATGAAACCCGAGCGGGTCTCGAAGGTCGCACGGGGCGAGGCGGCGGTCATCACCCTGGACGCGATCGAGCGCATCGGGGACGCACTTCGCATTCCCGGTGCCTTTCTGGGGCTTGCTGCGCGACCCTGGGAGGACAGCTCCCCCAGACCGCACCCGGAGTCCGATGATGGAGATGACCCGATGAACCGCCGTCAGGTGCTGCGCGGCGCCCTCGCAGCCGGCCTCACGACCACGGCACTCACCGCGTTGACGCAGACCCGCCAGTCGCTGGACCTCGCCCTGACCAGTGACACGGCACCGGCCGAACTGTCCGATCTCGAGGCAGCCGCCGAGGCATACGGGTACGGGTACCACGGGCAGCCCCCGACCCGGTTCCTCGCCGATCTCGTCAACGACTTCACAGAGCTCCGGTCCCATCTCGACATCCCTCAGCCAGTCGCCGCCCGCATCCGGGTATGCCGCACCGCCGGACAGATGGCAGGGATGATCGCGATCGTCCTGCACGACCTCGGCACCCGCGCAGAGGCCAGGAAGTGGTTCGCCACAGCCGCGAAGGCCGCCCAGGAATCCGGTGACCACCAACTCCACGCCTGGGTCCTGGCCCGCGAGGCGATGGTCCCGATCAACTACGGCGCCCCGCAGGCAGCAGCGCTCCTGGCCGAGCGGGCCCGGCAGATCGCAGGGGACCGGCCCACGGCGGCCGCGACCCTCGCGGCCGCCGTGGCCGCCCGCGCCTACGCCCTCTCCCACCAGCCGGAACAAGCGCGCGAAGCGATCACACAGGCCGACACCCTCATGAAACGACTCGATGCCGGTGCCCGCGCCGACACGTGGCTCACGCACGGCGAACAGAAGCACCATGTCCACCTGTCCCACGCACTCACCGCACTCGGCGACACCCGGCGCGCCGGCGAAAGCCAAAAGCGGGCGCTGGAACTGTCCGCGCCGACCAGCACCATGACCCGCTCCCTGCTGACCATCGACGCCGCCACCTGCATCCATCACGACGGCGACACCGAGGAAGCCTGCCGACGCGTCACCACGGTGCTGACCCCTCTCCCCGAGGCGTTTCGCAACGGCCTCGTCCACCAGCGGGCCATGGGCCTGCTCCGCTCGATCCCCGCCCCGTCCCACGGCGAGCGGGCAGTACGCGAGCTGCGCGAAATCCTCGCCTCATGAGCGGAGACGGAACTGGCAGCTGCGGACCTACGCGTGGACTGATCAGGAAACCGCACCGCCCGTTACCCGCCCACCCACCCGTCGTTACCCAGGCAGGCACCCCGACTGCCCCCGTGGTCGCAGGACCTTCCCGAATGCCCCGCACCCGCCGTGCGGGGCATTCGACGTACACGCTGAAACGTCACCATGGAGACGCCGGAAGGCCCGGCGACCGGGGACATATCGCCCGGCACACGCAGACCGGCCCGCAGGGGCAGTGGGCGGCTACTCCGGGCCGGCAGCAGCAAGTACGGCATGAACCACATCAAGGCCGGCGGAACGCACAAGCGGAAGTTCAACCACCCCACGGACAAGCAGGCCATCGGTCTTGGTAGGAACCATCCCCGCGGGCGCGGGGAGCACGGCTGCTGTCGGGGCGCTGGGCCCTGCGGACCGGGGCCCTCCCCGCCGCTGCGGTCGTAGTCGGGCGACCCCGTTCAGGAGGCGAGGTGGCAGGATCACACGGTGTTCGACTCTCTGCGTGAACTGTGGCTGCGCGGCATCGCCTTCAATCGGGCGGCGCCCTCCGAGGTATTGGTA
Source organism: Streptomyces sp. NPDC001822 (assembly GCF_042892135.1). Classification (NCBI taxonomy): domain Bacteria; kingdom Bacillati; phylum Actinomycetota; class Actinomycetes; order Kitasatosporales; family Streptomycetaceae; genus Streptomyces; species Streptomyces sp. NPDC001822. Next base: position 18,940 of record NZ_JBIATW010000019.1, on the reverse strand, counting down.
CGCCTGTTGGATCGAGCGGCCGGTGAAGCCAGCCTGCTGATGTGCGAGGGCCGTGACCTGCCTGACGCCATCATCGACGCTGCCCTGCGCCATCCGGAGGGGGTCATCCGCCGCACGCTCGCCCGCAACCGGTACGTCGACCCGGCGCGGCTCGCCCCCTTGGCAACGGACCCGTCGGGGGTCGTCCGCGGGTGGCTCGCCGCAGGCCCCCGGCACGATCTCCGATGGGTCCGACCGCTGCCGGACGACATCCTCGTGACCCTCCTGACCGCCCAGGACGCGGGCGTGGACGGCAAGGTCACCGTGGACGAGATCATCGGGGGGCTCGACTCGTCCCGGCAGATCCCGCTGTCCTTCTTCCGCTCCATGGCCGGCAGCAAGGACCCCGAACTCCGGATGCGAGCCACTTGGCGGTGGGAGTCGCTCACCCCGGCCCAGCGGGCAGGGTTGCTCGACGATCCGGACCTCGCGGTCCGGGAAGCGGCGCAGGACAAGAGCTGGCGGTTGGACCCGGAACGGGTGGAGGCCATGCTGCCGTCCTTCGGCTCGCGCAACCGATTCGTGTTCGACACGTGTGCTCTGTCCCCCGCGCTCGTCGAGCAGTGCTTCACGGACGGCACGGTGCTCCCCATGGCCAGGAACCCGAACATCCCCGCCTACGCCCTCGCCCGTCTCGCCCGCCACCCTGACGCGGAGGTCCGCGCGTCGGTCGCCGTCCGGCCTGACGTAGGAACCGACCTGGTGGCGGAGTTGATGCGAGACCCGGACGAGTACGTGCGGATGTGCGCGCGCCTCCACCCCTCCACCCACACCTGGGCGGAGTACTGGGCGATCGATCAGGTCCTCGGACACGGTCCTGACTGCACCTGCCCGATCGGCGAGCCGTTCACCAGGTCGAATATTGAGCCGGACGTCGGGCCGTCACCCGACTGGTTCGCCACCTGCGCGGTGTCCGAGGAACCGGTGCTCCGCCGGGTCGCGGCAAGTTGGCCGGGCCTGTCGGCGGAACTCTCCGAGACGCTCGCGCAGGACGACGACGAGGAGGTGCGGATCCGGCTGGCCTGCCACCACCCGCTGGCTCCGCCGCACCTCCTCCTGGATGTCTTCGTCACACGCCCTGCCCACCGTCCTCACCTGCTGGACCGGCCCGCATTCCCCCCTACCGGCCGGGCTCACCTCATCGACCACCCGGATCCCGAGGTACGGGCCCTGGCCGCAGCCGATCCCGCCTTGCCCGACCCCCCGGTGGAGGACCCCGACGCGTCGGTTCGCCGGGCAGCGGTCACCAACCCGAGCCTGTCACCGGAAACCCTGGAGTCCCTCCTCGCCGACCCCCGCACCGCCGAGGGCGCCGCGTCCAACCCGGCCCTCCCCATTCCACGCATGCACGCACTCCTGGACCACTGCCTGAACGGCACCGCCACCCGGCCGGGGACCGTACAGCGCTGACAGACGACGCCCACGCAGCGATCACAGGCATGGCAACCTCCGTGGACCGCTTTTTCGACGGTAGCCGGAACACAGTTCAGGATGGCCGCCCTCCCGGTCCGAGCCTGCGCTCCGTGCGGGGAACGACCACGGTTCCCGAGGCGTGCGCGCCGGTCTGAGAGGGCCTCCCGCCGGAGGCTCGGCCGCCCTTCGCCTGCCAGTGACGTCAAGGCGAACCCGGCCCACTCCCTCGGCTGGGTAGGCCCTTGGCACGCAGGCACTGGTGCCAGCGCGGTGTGCCGTTTCTTCAGGTGAACCTGTGCCCGCGATCGAGTGACGGGACATCAGCACTCCTTCGCCCCGCAGGAGGCGACTGCTACACCACGTCCCGTGATGATCTCCCTGATGCGGCGCGGTCTGCCCGCGCTCGCCCTCGCAGTCCTGCCCCTGCTCACCACAACCGGATCCGCCGGCGCCGTGATGGTACCCACTCCGGTGGACGAGCTGCCCTTCACCTCCTACGCCCCGGCCCAGCCTCCCGCCGGCGCACCCGGTGCCTCGATGGCGCTGCCCTTGTTCGACGCGATCGACCGGCTCCCCGTCGCCGCGGAACACCGCGAGGGCTACCAGCGCACCCTCTACAAGCACTGGAACCGCGGCCTGAACCCAACAGACGGCTGCGACACCCGCCGGGAAGTCATCCTCGCCGAAGCTGTCGACGCACCCGAGGTCGCGGCCGGCTGCAAACTCACCGGCGGGTCCTGGCGCAGCGCGTACGACGACCTGGTGGTGACAGATGCGGGCCGGCTGGATGTCGACCACTTCGTGCCGTTGGCGGAGGTGTTCGACTCCGAGCAGACGCCGTGGAGCGCCGCGCGGCGTGAGGCGTACGCGAACGACCAGGACAGCCCCGACACGCTGATCGCAGTGTCCGCTGCCTCCAACCGGTCCAAGAGTGACAAGGACCCCGCACAGTGGATGCCCACGGACGGCTCCTACCACTGCACCTACGCCGCGACCTGGGTCGCAACGAAACTCCGCTGGGACCTGGCCGTCGACGAGAACGAGCGCCAGGCGCTCCTCGGCACCGCGGAGGACTGTGGCGACACCACCGTCACCTACACACCCGCCCCGTAACCCCGAGCACACGGAGCCGGGCCGCGGTTTCCGCGACCCCTCTACCGTTCCTGCAGGTCAGTCAGCCTTGGCAGCCGCCCTCGACAAGGCCGGGCGCGACCATCCGCGGCTTGCTGGCGGTGGCCCGAACCACCGCCGGCACCTTCTGGAAGGTTGCCAGTGGGACGGCTTCGATCCGGACGTCATCCGAAGCGAATGCGGCCGCCAGCACCAGGCGCGCAACGCGGCGCTCGGAGCGCTAGCACGGGGAAAGGCAGGTGTAGTCCTCGACGTCCTGTGGTCGGCGAGCAGCCTGCCCGCGCAGCTGGGCGGTGCGAGGCTCCATCTCGACGGCCCGCTGCTCGGCTTGAGCTGCTGCCAAGGGCTGTGGGCGCGCTGAGTCGCGCCGCCCTCCAGCCCTCCTGCTGGCAGCACTCCGCCTTCGCCTCGTGCATGCAAGCGGACCGGGCGCGGGCCGTCACTGGCGCCCGGTCGACGTACGCCGTCGAGGCCTTGCTGAACGAGCACGAGGCGCAGCCGCGCCCCAGTCCCAGACCTGCGGCTTCACCAGCCCAACGCCGAAGACCGAGCACTTGGCGCGAACATGATCCAGGCTCTGGCGTGAACTTCCCGTGTGGATCAGTTGTCGGAGGCTGTGTAATGACCCAGTCCGGCTCCAAGGGGGCCCGAATTCAGGAGTCTTTATGAGTTCGTACACCAAGCGCATCAAGTGGGGCGCGTGCACGGTGGGGGCCCTGAGCGCCGCCCTCCTAGCCATGAGCACCACGCCGGCCGCGGCAAGCGGAACCTACAGCGGCCTCGACTACGTCACCGGGGCAGGAGCCTGGAGCGACGACTGGGGCAACGAAGGCGTCGTGGACACCAACACGAATAGGACTTCCAACGCTACTTGCCTGTGGCAGATGGTGCTGTGGGCAAACGGCTACCTCTCGTCCAACTCGGACATCGACGGCGACTTCGGAAGCCAGACCAAAACCGCGACCGCCAACTGGCAGTCAGCCTCCGGCCTGACAGCCGACGGAAGCGCTGGCAAGGCGAGCTGGAGCTATGCCGCCAGGCGGATTAACTACTCTTCGGGCGCTGACTCGGACCTGTATCTCGTTTACGCCGGCTCGGCCCGCAGCTTCGTCCTGCATCGCTTCCCAGACGGCGTCTACCAGTTCATCGACGCAGACGGCGCATCGCGTAACGCCGGTTACAACTACCGGACCTGCAGCTGACGCCTGCCGGGATATGATCGTGAAAATTGTCGCGAGGGGTCAATCCGCCGACGTCACGGCACTTGGCGAGGCTCTCGCGCGGGCCCTTAGAGGTTCTAACAGAAGCCTCAGATGATGTGACTGTCGGCTTGGTTGCTCGTTGGGCTGTTCGTGGGGAAGAGAGAGTCGCATCCGTGGATCGTCTCGGACGAACTGTGGTCGCTGGTAGAACCGTTGTTGCCTGTTCCGGCGCCGAAGCTGGTGCCTGGTCGGCCGAGAGTCCCTGACCGTCAAGCGCTCTGCGGGATCCTGTTTGTGCTGCATACCGGGATCCAGTGGGAGTATCTGCCGCAGGAGCTGGGCTTCGGTTCAGGCATGACGTGCTGGCGCCGTCTCGCTGCCTGGAATGAGGCCGGCGTCTGGGACCGGCTCCACGTCGTGCTGCTGGCCAGGCTGCGAGCGGCGAAACAGCTCGACTGGTCGCGGGCGGTGATCGACTCTTCCCACGTCCGGGCCGCTCGGCGCGGCCCAAAAGCGGACCCAGCCCGGTCGACCGAGCGCGGCCGGGCAGCAAGCATCACATCCTCGTCGATGGCCAGGGCATCCCGCTCGCGGTGTCCCTGACCGGCGGAAACCGCAACGACGTCACCCAGCTGATGCCTCTGCTCGCCAAGATCCCGTCGGTCCCAGGGCTCGTGGGACGGCCACGTCGACGGCCCGACGTCCTGCTCGGCGACCGCGGCTATGACCACGACAAGTACCGTCGCCTGGTCTGGGCTCAGGGCATCAAGCCGGTCATCGCCCGCCGCGGAGTAGCGCACGGCTCCGGCCTCGGTGTTCATCGCTGGGTTGTCGAGCGCACGATCGCCTGGTTCCACGGCTTCCGACGACTCCGGGTCCGGTGGGAAAGACGCGACGACATACACGAAGCCTTCCTCGGCCTCGCAACCTGCCTCATCACCCACCGCCACGTCCAACGCCTTTGTTAGGACCTCTTAGAGCTCGTAACACGATCTTGTTGATGTGGGCTTGTTGGGCGTTACCGGTGTGAGGATTCGGCCGTTCGTGATGGTGTGGGTACTCGGCCGTGGATCGTGGACGATGAGTTGTGGGCATTGATCGAGCCGTTGTTGCCGCCGTGGCCGGAGCGGTCTCCGGGGCCTCGGCCGGTGTCGGACCGGCTCTGTCTGCAGGGCATTCTGTTCGTCCTCTACAACGACATAGCCTGGCAACTTCTGCCGTTGGAACTGGGCTTCGGCTCTGGGCAGACATGCTGGCGTCGCCTGGACCGGTGGCAGAAGACAGGGGCTTTCGACCGGCTGCACCGGGTCATGCTCGCCGAGCTGAACGCGGCCGGCGAGCTCGACTGGTCACGGGCCTGCGTGGATGGTTCTCACATCCACGCGAAAAAGGGGGCGCCGACACCGGTCCGTCGCCGGTCGACCGGCGGAAGACAGGCAGCAAGCACCATCTAATCTGCGACAGACGCGGCACCCCACTGAAGGTCATCACGACCGCGGCGAACGTCAACGACGTCACCCAGACCCTCGCCCTGGTCGACGGCATCCCGCCCGTCGCAGGGCGCCCCGGCCGCCCCCCGATCTGTCCAGCAGCACTCTGCGGCACCTGACGCGATGGCTCATGCGAGGCGGCGGGAGCTCGGTACACGGTGACGGCGACTGCCCGCCAGCCGCCAGGTCCTGCTTGCCGGCCCATGCTCAAGGTCATCACAACCGCGGCCAACGTCAACGACGTCACCTTGTCCCGTAAGTCATGGTCGGGGGGGGACGGTGCGGTGGCATGATGACGGCTCCGACCATCCGAGAGGCCATCCTCATGCCCACCCCTGCTGACTACCTTGCACTGGCGCATGCTGAGGAAGACAGCGGTGTGCTGCAGCGTCTCGCGCGATGTCCGTACCCCTTCGTCTGCAAGCCCTGGCCGCCAATCCCCACACCCCGCCCGCATCTCTGCAGGAACTGAGCACGGCCCGGGACAGCGTCTGGAACGACAACAAGCTCCTTCGGCTGCTGGCAGAACATCCCGGCGCGAATCTCGTCGTTCTTCGAGCCGTCCTCGATGCTGTTGCCGCGAAGCTCGATGAAGGCGAACGGCCTTACGCCGCCGTGCTTGCCCTCGCAGACCGGCTGGAACTTGGGGCGGACGAGCTGAGGAAGCTGGGGATGTTCCGAGGGGCATCTGCTCGTCTACGTCACCTGCTTGATCTGCGGCTGAGCGTCCGTATCTGAGTCCTGCTACGGGTGAGATGATCTTGGCGTGGCTGGTGTGATCACGGCGTCGGAGTCGTCCTGGATAGCCCCCTTCTCAGGGCTGAGCCTGCGGCAGTTCGGGGAGCTGGTGACGGTTTTGCGACGCGAGGGTGCGGACGCAGTCCGCAAGGGCCGGCCGTGGAGTCTGCCGTTGGAGGACCGGGCTCTGCTGGTGGCCGCGTACTGGCACACGAACCTGACGATGCGACAGCTCGCCCCGCGTCGATGCCGATCGGGAAGACCAGGGAGAACTGACCGAAGCCCTTCTCCTCCGCGAGTTCGCGTAGGGCGGCGTACGAGCCGGCGAAACCGATCGCGGCGATGAGTACGGCGCCGGCGACGACGACCCCGATGAGTACGCGATGCGTGCGGGTCAGCTGCACGGGACTTCCCGAGTTCGCTGCCCCCACTGTCCCTGGTTCCCCCTGCACATCCTGGGTCACGTCGCACAACGCTCTCACGCTGTGGCAGGACGTCGTATGGGTGTGCGGCAGGGAGCGGCGTCGTGATGCTGGTTCCTGTATTACGTCAGATGGCATCCGATGCCTCCCACCGCCATGGCCCCGAGCAGCCGGCCGCCGTCGCCCCTACCTGCGAATGCGACGTCATCTCGAGCGTGCCGCCTGAAGCGGAGATCGAGGCGGCTCTCGCCGAGCTCGGAGCGACTGGGAGTGTGTCCTGGTGGGTGCGACTCGGACGATCGGCCCTCGTTGCGGTGCCTTTGGCTCCAGGCCGAGCCGCGAGGTCGATCTCCTAGTTCTGGTGCCAGACCAGCACGTAGCGCCAGAACAGTCGTCGGTGCAGCCGTGCACCGGGTAGCGCCTGGTGGGTGTCGCGAACGATGTCTGTAAAGGTCATAGTCGCCGGTCGGGTCGAGGCGGTCATTGAGGCTGGTCGCGGCGCCTTGCGCCCTTTGTTCTTGATCCATGCCATGAGGACGTTCGCCGGAATGGCCGCGGCGTCGATCAGGTAATCGCTTCGAGACCGCGGGCGATAGACGCCGACCACCACCAGGGTTCCGTCGGGCGCCAGGTGCTGACGGAAGCAGGTGAGGGCGTCGCTGAACGGCATGTGGTGGATGGTGGCGACACATGTGATGACGTCGTAGGGGCCAGGCGCAACCTCCTTCAGTGCGTCTCCGACAGTGAAGGTCACTGGGGCGGCGGGGTCTGTGAGCTCCCGCGCGCGATCGACGATCGTGGGATCGACATCGATACCGTGCACTGCGACGGCTCGTGTGGCCAGGAGTCTGGCGAGGTCACCGCTGCCTGATCCGATGTCCAGAGCCCTGTTGAAACGGCTTGCGAGCTGACGCAGGATCCACCGGTGGTAGTGGGCGTTGTGGTCCCAGGGATGGGCGGCATGGAACTGCTCAAGTGCTCGCAGGATGCGGGGAAGCAATGTCGTCATGGCGTGAGTCCATCAGCCCGTCGCTCGCCTGCGGAACCGCAGCTGAGAGAAATGTGAGCTGGTCGGGAGGGCCCCGGCTGCAACGGCCGTCGGCCGCTTGGCCGGGATTGCCTGGCCGAGCGGCTGTCTAGACTGACGTGCCATCGCACAACGGCATCACGTGTTGCGACGATCCTTCGGATTCGCCCAAGGCGGGGCGTTCGTCCGTGGCCTCCGGGCCTCCGGGCTGCACCCCGGCGCGCAGCCCGGAGGCCACGGCAGCAGCCGGACGTTGCTCCGGGCGGGCCCGGCTCGTTCACCGGGTATGTACCGCTCTCTCCGCGCCTTGGCCGTCGCCATCACAGGCATCGCCCTGGCTGTTTCCCTGGATGCTCCCGCGCACGCGGCGGCTTCCGGGTGTACCCACCACTTCTCCGGCCCGCAGATCTGTCTCTCCACCACCGGTGACCCTGGCAGTGCGAACCCGGGGACTGTCCGGGCGACCTGGACCAATCCGCCCCGTCATCGCGTGTCCGCCACGGTGCACATCACTGAGCCTGGAGGCATGGCCTACACCGTTACCGCCCGACGACGCGGGGATCGACTGGTGGCAACGTTCGTGCCCGGCATCCAGTCGGACGGGAAGCTCTGCGCGCGATACCAGGGTTCGCGCCGTACCGCCTGCATCCAGATCATCGACCGCACCTGAGCACATTGTGGGCCGACAAGAGCGCGGATGAGCGTACAACTTCGGGCGGCCAGCGCCGACAGGAGTGGCCATTCCGGGAGTGCCCGGTTCTTCTGCAGGTCGTCGATGTCGCGGCCGTGGCTATGGCGCCTCGGGGCCGGCCGGGTCGTTGACGTGCTTGAGGACGGTTCGGGCTTCCACCCGGTCCGGACCAGACAGTGTTTCCCAGTAGGGGTGTGTGATGACCTGCGTGGTCAGTTCCAGGATGCGCGCCCTGTAGGCGGCCAGGCGCTCTGCCTGCTCGGGGGTGTAGCCGGCGCTGGCGTCCTTCTCCGGGCGGTAGCCGGGCATGGCTTCGGCCGACCACGGCAGGATCTGAGCAAAAAGATCGTGCTCTTTCTGCACCTCGTCGAGGGCGGCTTGGGCGTCGAGGAGGTCCTGAGGAAAGGCGTAGGAGGGCACGACCTCGATGCTCCGGTCTTCGACTTCAGGATGCCAGCGGCGCACCGGAGCACCCCCTGATCGGCGTCGTCGGCCGCCGGAGACGCCACGCAGTCCGTGAATCGCCCGACCCGCGCCGCACGGCATGCGGCGCGGGTCGGGTCGAGCCAGGACAAAACCCAACTCGACCCGGGCAACCGTCGCCCAATAGATGACCAATGGCTGCGCATTACACAGTCAATCAATGTAGTCTGGGGTCATGACTGAAGGACTGAGCGGCGTGGAAGCGCTGTTGGAGGAAGCTCGTCTTACAGCGTCGATGCCGTCCCCCGCGGAACGACGGCGTCTGCGTGAGGCGGCCAGCCTCTCGCGCGCCCAGGTCGCCACCGCGGTAGGCGTGGGACGCTCCACCATCGCGAACTGGGAAGAGGGCGTCTCGGATCCGGCACCGCCAGCTCGCCTGGAGTACCTGCGCCTGATGAAGGGTCTCTCGGAGATCTACCCGGCCTCGGCCGTCACCCCGCCGCCCGCCGCAGGGGGCGCGGAGCAGCCGCCCGCTCCGTTCGGCGCCACGCCTGAGACGCTGCGCGGCCCTGATGGCCTGGCCGTTCACGGCCCGCCCGGCCCGTGCATGCGCTGCGGCGTCGTCACCACCTACCAGTCCACCGACGGCCACCCCCTCCACGCCGGCGCGTTCTGCCGGCCCGGCACCACCGCTCAGGCCGCGGGTACGCCCACACCCGCCACCGCGGAGTTCATCGCCTCTGCTCCCGCAGCTCCCGCCTCACCCGTTCCGGTGCCCATGGCGGCGCGGCCGGAGCGTCGGGCGCGTTCGGCTGCCCGAGCGCAGGAGGAGACCACCGGCCTCATCAGCCGCGCCGTCCAAAGCGAACTGGAGCGCGCTGGCGGTGACATGGATGCGACACTCAAAGCCCTGATCAAGCGTGCGATCCCCGACGTGATGCACCTGTTCAACGAGACCAGGGCAACAGCCCGGTACGAGTACACCGCCTACCCGGCACTGCCCGACGTCCTGAAGAAGCCGTCGAAGAAGGATCCGGATCAGATCTGGGAAGCGCGGCCGCGCTTCCACCACCCCGACTTCTCGACACGGATGCCCGGTGACATCAAGGTCACCGCCCTCGATGTGAACGCCGCCTACCTGTCGGCACTCAAGTGCTGGCTGCCGATCGGCAAGCTCGAGCACAGCACCGGCACGGACGATGTCGAGCCCAAGCGCTCCGGGGTACACCTGATCACTCCCGCACCCTGGGAGCACCCGCATCTGCCGGATCCGATCGGTGACCGTGACGAGCCCGGCGCCCTGTGGGTCACCAACGCCACCCTGCGCCTCCTGCAACGCCTGGCCGGCCCGAAGTACGGACTGACCGAAGCGCCGGTCATTCATGAGTCGTGGACATCCGGGGCGACGGAGAATTTCCTCGACGCCCTGCGCAAGACCCTCACCGCGGCACGGGAGACCGCCATCGAAGAGGACGACACCCTCACCCTGGAGTACATCAAGCAGATGTACTCCAAGTTCATCTCCACGATGGGCGAGTCGATCCACAACCGCGAAATGGTCCGCCCGGACTGGATGCACATCATCCACTCCCAGGCCTACGCCAACCTCTGGGGCAAGGCCTACAAAGCCCACCAGGCCGGGCTCGACATCATCAGCATGATGGGGACCGACGAACTCCACGTCACCGGCGACTGGCGCGAGGTCTTCCCCGAAGGCCGCGGCGTCTCCCAGATGAAGATCAAGCACGGTGACGCCAAAACGTCCGGCGAGTACACCGTCGGCAAGGCCAGCTGATGGCCGGCCGCTGGATGGACCTCGGCATGTTCAACGCCCACGGAGTGCCGGGCGCCGACGCGCTGGGCACAGCCATCGAGAACATGGTCACCGGCATCGCCTCCCCCGTCGACAGCGAACGCGGCCTCGCCGCCCGCCTGCGCTACCTCACCAAGACCGACGCCGGCTACGAAGCCATGGACCGCGCCGGCATCAACGTCTCCCCCCGCACCCTCATGGCCTGGCTCGCCGAGGAACGCACCCCCAACGGCGCCAACCTCAACCGCCTGGACGCCGCCTACTGGGACCTGCGCCGCCGCAACGTGGCCACCGACCTCAAGCACCGGCTCAACAACGACGGCCGCGGCACCCGTGTCGAGATCAACCCCGTCGACCAGTCCCGCGTCGAGAACAAGCACCAGCGCGAGGTCGCCAGTCGCAACATCAACGTCCGAGGCGTATGGGACCGCGCCGTCGATGCCTGGATCGACGACGACCTGGGAGAACTGGATGCCATCTGGGACGAGATCATCCAGGACCTCGGCTCGGACTACGACGCGTACAGCAACGTCTCCTCCATCGGCTGGGCCGCCTGACCACACACGCACGGAGCGGGCCCGGAGTCATACCAACTGACTCCGGGCCCGCTCCGTGTGCCCGTGCCCTTGCGTACACCAGGTTCGGGGTCGCCGCGTTCTCCATGAACGGAATACCCTCGTGTCGGCGGTGAGGCCCCCTACCGGTGTCCCGGCCGACCGCGATCATCGGAACGCCCCCGCGTCGGCGGGGAGGACGAGAGCAGGGCGGTTCGGCCCTGCCCGTAGATCGGAACACCCCCGCGTCGGCGGGGAGGACCGGACCGTCCGGAACCTCGCGCGATTCCGGAACACTCCCGCGTCGGCGGGGAGGACGCGATGCTGCCCGCGTTCAGGGTGTAGGTCTGCGGAACACCCCCGCTTCGGCGGGGAGGACGTCTCGCCGGAGGAAGCACCGGCCAGCATGGTCGGAACACCCCCGCGTCGGCGGGGAGGACGTCTCGCCGGAGGAAGCACCGGCCAGCATAGTCGGAACACCCCCGCGTCGGCGGGGAGGACGGCTCGGGCAAGTCCTTCTCCGCCCTCCAGTTCGGAACACCCCCGCGTCGGCGGGGAGGACGTTGTGTCACTGGACGGGATTCCTGGCCAAGCCGGAACACCCCCGCGTCGGCGGGGAGGACACGAGCGGGAAGAGCGCGAGCGGAAGCGCGAGCGGAACACCCCCGCGTCGGCGGGGAGGACTCACCCATGGGAGAACTCTCGTGCCGCCTCGCCGGAACACCCCCGCGTCGGCGGGGAGGACTCACCCATGGGAGAACTCTCGTGCCGCCTCGCCGGAACACCCCCGCGTCGGCGGGGAGGACGCGCATCGCCACCGTCTCGGCTGACGAGCCGACGGAACACCCCCGCGTCGGCGGGGAGGACACGAACCGGTCCGCGCTCGGCGGGATGATCGGCGGAACACCCCCGCGTCGGCGGGGAGGACGCCGTCGGAATGCGCCTGGGTCTCATCGCCGGTGGAACACCCCCGCGTCGGCGGGGAGGACGGCCCCGGCGGTGCAGCAGAGATGATGCGGACCGGAACACCCCCGCGTCGGCGGGGAGGACGAGGGTGGCGCGCAGGTCGAGGGGGCTGAGGGCGGAACACCCCCGCGTCGGCGGGGAGGACACTTCCTGACCTGCAGCTCAAGGAGGGCTTTGCATTTCCTTTACCTTTGGTGCGGCGGTCATACGGATCAGGGTAAGCCCGTCGAAGTCGGCGGGGACGCGGCGGCGGGTGCCGGCGGTTCGTATGGCGTAGCCCTGTTCGGTGGGGGCGGGGTGGACGAGGACGGCGGCACCGTTGCCCACGGTCTCGGTGACGGCTTGCCAGAGTTGGTCGCGGACGCGGGCGGAGGTGCTTCCGACGAAGATGCCGGGGACGACCTCGCTGGTCCAGCGGCTGAGTGCTCCTCGGAGGTGGTCAGGAACGGCCGTGGTGGCGATCACGAGCATGGACGGCATCAGTCACCTCGGGCCGCGTAGTTGACGCCGGCAGGAAGGACACCGGCTTTGGGGTCCCAGAGGTGGACCAGTTGGACGTCGTGCTTCTCCTGTGGCTCGTCTTCGTCGGTGGCGTCCGTGGGGGGTGGCGTCAGGAGGTTCTGGACGTCGTGGACGATGCGCGGGAGGAGCTTGAGGAGGCGTAGGTCTTCGCGGAAGCGGCGGCGTGCTTCTTGTTCGGGGTTGTCGGAGTTGTGGAGGGCGAAGGCGAGGGGGAGGGTGGTCTCGGCCTTGTAGAGGTCGGCGATGTCGTAGACGAAGGAATGCTGCTTACCGGTGTGGACGAATCCGAGGGCAGGAGAGAGGCCGAGGGCGAGCAGCGCGGAGTGGACGATGCCGTAAAGGCAGGCGCTGGCGGCGGACAGGGCAAGGTTGACGGGGTCCTGTGCGTTCCATTGATCGGGATGGTAGTTGCGGCGGAAGCGGCCGATGCCGTGCTGCTGGGCGAGGATCTTGTAGAAGGCTTTCATCCGCTGGCCCTCGAGGCCGCGGAGCTGGTCGAGGGTGACGGCCTCGGGGAGGTCGGCGTCCTGGAAGCGCATGCGGTACATGCGTATGGCGACGTCGAGGCGTCGTCCGGGGTCGGTCCAGCAGGCGACCTGTTGTTCCAGCCAGTGGGTGGTGAGGGAGTCGGAGAGGATGCCGGCGTAGGCGCGTACGCCGCCGGATCCGACGGAGATGACGCTGGTGCCGTGGCGGGCCAGCGTGCTCAGGGCGGGTGTGGTGATGGAGACGCCCGGACCGAGGAGGAGGCACGAGAGCGCTGCGGTGGGGATGTAGACGAGGTCGGTGCGGTGGTCGTCGACCTGGATCTGGGCGCAGACTCCGGTGTCGTCCTGGACGACGCGGACCATGTCCAGGTAGAGGAATGACAGGGAGTCGGCGACGCGGGGCAGCATGGCGAGGGTGGGGGAGGCGAGGCGTCGCCGGGCGTCGCCTCCCTTTCTGGGTGCGCTCATGCGGCTGGTGCGGGGGCCAGGCTGAGCAGTCCGGCTCCGTAGGGCTTCCCGCGTCCGACGCCGGCCAGGATGGCCTCGTGGAGGGCGTCGGGGTCGGTGACGGTTGCGGTGCCGTCGTAACGGATCAGGCTGTGCCGTATGCCGTCGGGGTCCTGTCTGCGGGTGCGGATGGGCGGCATGTTGGTGGGAGTCAGGACGTGGAGTTGCAGGCCCGCGTCGGCCGCCCGGCGTTGCCACCACTGGTCGGCGTCCGGTCCGGACAGCGGCAGGATCCGGCCGCGCTTGCCTTGTGCCTCGAGTGGGAGGCGCTCGCGCTTGGCGGGGTTGAGGGCGATGCGGTAGCGGACGGCCAGCCCTTTGCGTAGCGCGGTGAACATGGGGGTGAGGCTCTTGAGGTCTGCCTGCCCGTAGCCGGCAGGGAGGCGGGCGGGGTCGAGGCGGTTCGCTTGGACGAGGAGGGTGCTGGTGGTGTCGGTCTCGTCGAGGCGGTAGAGCAGGCCCGCCTGGCTGCGGGGGGATTCGCCGAGGCCGTCGGGCACCATACGCATCACCGTGCGGTGCATTTCGGTGGCGTCGCGAAGATCCCTCTGAACGTCGCGGCTGTGCGGGTTGAGGCGGATCCGGGCGATCACCGGCTCGTCGTTCATGCGTGTTCCTCGGCGTGGGCGTAGTCGATCAGGCGCGTGAGCAGGGTTTTCTGCGGTCCCACCAGGGCTCGGCTCACCGGCTCGACGGTCCGGTAGAGACGGCGGCCGGCATGGGCCCGCCCGTGTGGAGCGAAGCTGACCGGCCTGTCGTTGATCTCGATGACGTCGGCGGTCGCGCCGGGGCCGGCTTCGGGAGCAGGGCGCTCGCGTAGGAACTGCACCGCAATCGTGTCCCCTGCACCGTGACGGGGTTCGGGGGAGGTGAGCGGTACTGCGGTCAGCAGTTCCTTCTCGGGATCGTCGGCGTGCCGGCGCAGGAGGAACGGCTCGTCGGGTGCGCAGGAGCGTCGGCCGAGATAGGGCGCCCAGTAAGGGCGCCGCAGTGCGGCGGCGAGCTGCTCTGCCAGGTCGTCGGGTGCGGTGACGGCGACGACGAAGACCGCGTCGGCAAGGTACTGGCGGCGGGTGATGACGGCCGCGTCCTTGTTGCTGCCGCCGCTCGTGGCGGCGGTGCGTTCCTTGGGGAAGCCGCCGCCGACGGTGTGGTAGTCCTCCAGCAGCGTGCCCGGCCGGTCGACTCGTACCGTCAGCCGCACCTGCTCGTACTTCTTGAGGCCGGCAGTGTCGTAGCGGGCGATGCCCTCGGCCGCGGCGAACATTCCGACCAGTGCGGAACGGGTCGGGAAGGAGGCAGTCTCCCGCACCGGGGTGAATGCCGAGCGTTCACCCCACGACTGCAGGGGGCCAGCCAGCCTGAGCAGCAGTCCGCTCACTGCTGGGCTCCCGCGACCGTGCTTCCAGCAGCGTTGATCGCGGCCTCGACGGCGGCCTCTACGAGCATGTGGTAGGACTCGTGGGCAGTGCCGAGTCCCTTGGGCTTCTCCTGAGGGTCGATGACCGTGTGCCCGTGGAAAGGGCGGTTGCGGTCACCGGTGAGCCGGTTGATGTTGACGGTGTAGGTGTCGAGCGCCTGGCGAGACGGCTTGGAGAATCCCCCCTGCCGGTCTGCGTTCACAGGGGTTTCGAAGGCGGCGGCCAGCGACAGCGGCCGGTGCTCACGCACCGCCAGGTACGCGAGGTCAGGCAGGGTGTGCGGAGCCGTCGAGTTCTTCTTGGCCTGCGGCAACGACATCAGGAAGTGCTCGGCGAACGAGGCCAGCACCGTACGGGCGGCCTTGACGTCACCCTCGAGGTTCTTCAGCAGGTCGGTAACGTTGACGGTCCCGTACCGGTAGAAGACGCCTGCGGCGAATTCGGCGGTGTCCAGGTGTCCGCTACCCGTCTCGGACTCCCCCAGCCAGTCGTCGACCGCGGTGAAGTAGTCCCGCTGCGGTTC
Organism: Streptomyces sp. NPDC001822; assembly: GCF_042892135.1. NCBI lineage: Bacteria > Bacillati > Actinomycetota > Actinomycetes > Kitasatosporales > Streptomycetaceae > Streptomyces > Streptomyces sp. NPDC001822. Next base: position 3,570 of record NZ_JBIATW010000019.1, on the reverse strand, counting down.
CGCCGCGTGCGTGGTGAAGGCGTGCGCGACCTGGGCCGCGCCGTCAACGTTGGCGTCCGGCAGCTCGGCGAGCATGCGTCCCAGAAGGCTGATGGATGCGGTGCGCCGCTTGAGGATCGCCTCAATGGTGTTCGGGGGCAGCGTCTGGGGGGCTTTGGTGCCCTTCTTGGCACTCGCTGCCTTCTGCATGGCCGCTTCCAGGGCCTCGCGGTGCTCGGCGCACACGGTGGCGAGCTCCTCGATGGCCGCCTCCGGCAGGAACAGCAGCACCGAGGTGTGGCCGGCGGCCTCCAGACCGATGCCCTTCTTCCCGGCGCTCACCGCCACCTGGGAGCCGGCGAACGCGGCCAGATCGGTGGGCCAGCCCGCCCGCTCGAGCGTCTGCTGCACCTTCACCGGCACCAGGCGGGTCCGGGCTGCCTTCTCCCCGAGGTCCTTTTCCACGCCGAGACGGATGGGCCGTTTCCAGGACTGGCTGGAGACGCGGATACGCAGCGCGTCGCCATAGCGCACCTGCTTCGGAGACCCGAGGTCGTCACGGTTCAGGTTCGCGGCCGGCACCGACTGAAGGGCGTTCAGGTCCAGGTAGAGGGTCATCGCTCGTTCTCCTCGGGAAGAATAGTGGCGGTGGTGTCGGTGGCGCCGGTGGGAATGGAACGGCGGAAGTACTGGTCGAGCCAGCGGGTCGCGATCACGTCACGGTCCTGGGTCCACCAGGACAGGTCTTTCAACAGAACCGCCCAGTCGACCGCGATGCCACCACTCAAGAGCTGCCGGGTCAGGGCGGGAAGCGTCCGGTGAACGGCATCGCTGCTCTGCCGGGACATCAGGTGCAAAGCGCTCTCGGCCGTGCCTGACTTCATGACGTCCCTCTTGACGGCCTCGCCGAGCGCGGACCCCAGATTCGGACGCAGGTACCAGGCGGTGGCCGAGGTGTCAGCCGGCCCGGTCTGCCGGGCAACGCGCGGGCGCGCCGCGATCAGCGACGCCACCCCGTAGTAGGCCCGGCGGGTGTCCGGATAGCTGACGTCATCGTGCTGGTGAAGCCAAGGGACGAGGTAGCGGTGCATGTAGTTGCACCGTTCGACCGGCAGGCCCAGGCCCCGGCGCAGCTCGGCACGGGTGCGGTTGTCCTGACAGAGGTCGTGGACATAGGAGATGAATCTGTCGTGTTTCGGCGGCGCAGCGGCCACCGTGGAATCGCTCATGAGGCATCCCTGGTACGGGGAAAGGGGTGTGAACGCTGACAGGCGGTCAGCGAGCGCAGAATGGTCGGTACCGGCTCAGCCGGCGTTGGGGCTCAGCAGCGCAAGGAGCATCGAGCGAGCGCGGTGCCGGGCGCGCGCCACCCTGATGTCCGCCCGACTGGACGGGCCGATCGCCTCGTCCAGCGCCGAGAGGGCCGCGTGGATGAACGGTTCCACGGGTCGGTCCGTTTGCCGCTCAAGGTTGGTCAGCTGCCAGAATTCGGCCTCTGCCTTCGGCCAGAACCGCGTCAGCGCGGCGGCGACCCAAGGGCCGGGTTTCCGGGCGTCGAGTTTGACCTTCGCCTTCGGCGAGGGATCGACGTTGGAGTCCGTGGCAATCTTCCAGGCCACCTTGGCCGCGAACTCCAGCCGGGCTCCTACCACTTCTGCGCAGGCATGACAGCGCTTGATGTAGTGCGCCATCTCCTCGTCGTTCTCCTCCAGCCAGGTCAGAACCCGGGGAGTTGTCGACGCGAACCAGACGCTGTCCTTCTGCTGGCCGTCCTGGTCGAATCCGTAGGCGCGCACGCGCAGAGTGGGCAGCAGCGTCTTGGGCAGTGCGCCGAAGGCGGGTGGCCGCTGGGTGTCCTGCCGGTCGTCCTTCAGCAGCAGGGCGTCCAGGTCACGCCACAGGGCACGGGCACCGTCGGCCTCTCGAGGCTGAAAATTCCCGTCCTTGCGCCGATCCAGGATCTGGTACGGGTCCCGCACCACAGGGGCCGGTGCGTGCGTGGACCAGGTGATGTACGCGTCGGTCACCTGCCGGCCGTCCGACGACGGAACGAGCAGCACGGCGTGCCGGAACCGGCCGGTCAGCATCCGCCCTGGCCACGTCATCGGGGGCAGAGGTACCAGCGGGTCGAGAAGTTCACCCTCCCACGGGCAGGCGTCCTCGTCCTCCCCGAGCTCCTCGCCCTGCAGCGTTGGCACGGCCAGGATCAGCGAGGTGAACAGGTCACGGCCCCAGGGGAAGTACGAGACCGACTTCCGCAGAGGCGCCGCGTCCCCACTGCCCGTCCGGTCCTCGCCGATACGCCGGGGCGTGCACTGGCCGGACGGCCCGAAATAGAGCTGGGCGATCAGATGCCAGGCGGCCTCCGCGGCCGGCACGGGAACAGGATCCGTGTCGGTGAAGTGACCGAACAGGACCGCGCCGTTGATCCCGGTCGGCCGGCCCATCACCAGCTTGTTCACCCCCGACGGGTTCGGCGCACCCTTGGCGTCCACACATTCGGTATGAAGCCGCGGGTCCTGGAGGAACGGCCGCTCCACGTCAAACAGGTCGAACCTGCCTGACGGCACCTCCTTGTCGAAGTAACTGTCCACCGCCCCCGGATCGAATCGGCCGGCCCGCAGAACGCGCCGACGCAGATCGAGCCAGTCCTTGACGTTCTCGGCGACATCGAGGTCATCGAGACGGTCGTCTCCATCGGAGGCGACCCTGGCCGTGATCACTGCCAGGATCCGCATCAGCCCCGCTGCTGCCGGCGGCACCGACAACTCCAGGTCCTCGATCTCATGAGCCTGCTTGAACACCTGCCGCAGCCCCAGCCGCACCGACTCCCCAGTCAGCAGCCGCACCGGAATCCATGGCTCGTCCCGCAGGTCGAACCCCCCAGACATCAAACAGCCCCCTCAACGAACGTGGTCAGCGCGAAGCAGCACGACAAGGCCCCCAACGAAACGCCGCCTGAGTCGCGCTTCGCATTCAAGCAGCCACCACTGACACAGGGGTCCCGTTCCAAGCTGCCGATCCAGTAGAGCACCTCGCGGTGACAGATGTGACGGGAACTCAGAAGGTTGGTGAACGTGGGGTGGAGTCAGAGGAGGGGTGCCCGGTGGAATACGGCCCCAGGGTCAGGCTCTGAGGGAACCTCCGTCTATAACAACGGAGTTGCTCTGAGGAGGCGTCGTCCATCGAGTCCCAGCAATAGCCGCACCTTGGGCTTTGCCAGCACCCTGGGCGCTTGTGATTGCCCTCATCACGATCATCGTCAGCATGAGACCCGACCCGGCCACCATCGGATCGTGCCTGCTTCTGCCGGCCGGGGCGGGCAAGGCGCACCGCGGCTTGTCCCGGTAGCCTCGGGCCAGGCGGTGGTCGTACTGAGGTACGACCACTTCCCCGCCGATGTGGGGGTGTTCCAGTTGGAGAGCGCGGGGCTGAGAACAGCTCAACGCCTTCCCCGCCGATGTGGGGGTGCTCCATCCGCAGCTGTGTCCCACTAAGACCGTGTCCTATGTGGTGAGGCGGGCGAGGCGCTTGTAGCAACAAAGGGCGGCGGCGAGCCCGAGGAAGGCCAGGTAGTTGCGGGGATGGCGT
>NZ_JBIATW010000018.1:141826-142276 GCF_042892135.1 Streptomyces sp. NPDC001822 | reverse complement strand
AACGCTCGGCTGGGAAACCCCAGCCGAGCGCCTGCATAAACTGCTCGCGGCCTGATCAACACGACCACGTGTTGCGACGATCCCTAGAAACCGCCCTCGCCGGCGGGCCCTTCGCGCCCCCGGGTCCAGGCGCCTTCCGCCCGTGCTCTTCCCGTGTGTGCGACAGGGTTTCCCGCTCCGTTCCCGTCGGGCCGCGGAGACCGGTAGCGGATGTGGAACGGGCCGGGAGCGGGGCCCGGGATCGTCATTCCTGTCAGCAGGAAAGCCCAGGCAGGACACACCAGAAGGCGGGAAATCAGATGCGGAACACGGCGCTCACATTCGCGGGAATCGTCACGGCGGCCGTCCTCACGCTGGGAGCCGGCGGCGCGGTCGCGGCAGAGGCCACGACGGACCGCACGGCGCACGCTTCCGTGGCCACCCTCGCGCAACTGTTCACGGACAGCGGTG
>NZ_JBIATW010000018.1:54818-141728 GCF_042892135.1 Streptomyces sp. NPDC001822 | reverse complement strand
TGAGGGTCCGAACATCGTGCCGACGTCGGGTGAGGGTCCGAACATCGTGCCGACGTCGGGTGAGGGTCCGAACATCGTGCCGACGTCGGGTGAGGGTCCGAACATCGTGCCGACGTCGGGTGAGGGCCCCAACATCGCGCCGACGTCCGGTGAGGGCCCGAACTTCGCAGCCTGATCCTGTGGTGACCCGCAGCGGTGCTACCAGATCAGGCACGGGAAGCGTTGAGGATCCTGAGAAATCACCCCGAAAGGATACTCCGAGTCACCAAAATGCCGCGATTCGTGACTCTGTGTATATGGTCGAAGTGGAATCGTCACCCCCCACCTTGGAGATGTCGTGGCCCGCTTCCGTACCCGTCTCGCGCTGCTCGGCTCGGCCGCAGCCCTCACCGCCGTCCAGCTCGGCGGCGCTCAGCCCGCCGCTGCCGCGGAGTTGCAGTGGGTCGCCCTGGGCGACTCGTACACCGCCGGCGTCATCCGCGCCGCGGGCGACACCTTCGAGATTCCGCGCGACGGCTGCGAGCGCACCGACCGGTCCTACCCCCAGGTCATCGACCGCGACTTGGGCGGCCTCTTCGACCTGACCAACGTCAGCTGCGGCGCCGCCACCATCGAGAACGTCACCGACACCCCCCAGAACCCGATCGGCCGTCACCTGCCGCCCTTCGCCGAGGACCCGGACTATCCCTTCCCCCCAGTTCCCCAGCAGTCCGAGGCGGTGGGACCCGACACGAACGTCATCACCGTCGGCGTGGGCGGCAACACCCTCGGCTTCGCCGACATCCTCGCCAAGTGCCCCCAACTGGGCGGTGAGAACGACGGCGAGGGAACCCCGTGCAAGGACGCCCTGGGCTCCGGCATCCAGGCCCGGCTGGACAAGGTGAGCAAGGAGTACGACCGAATGCTCACCGTGCTCCACGAGCGCGCGCCGAAGGCGAAGATCCTTGCCATCGGCTACCCCACGATCGTCCCCGAGGACACCACCAAGTGCACCTACGGCGACGTGACGAAGTTCGGCACCATCACCCAGGGCGACCTTGCCTGGCTGCGCACCGACATCCTGGAGCCCCTGAACAAGGCCATCGAGAAGTCCACCGGCACGCAGGACACCGCAAGCTTCGTCGACCTCTACACATCCTCCAAGAACCACAGTGCCTGCGATGACGCCAAGTGGGTCGAAGGCTTCGTCACCCTCCCCGACCAGCTGTCCTTCGTCCACCCCAACGCCCGCGGCCATCGCAACGCCGCCGACCACGTCGAAGAGGCGATGCTGAACACCATCGACCCGAGCTGACCGCCACCGCACCCCCGGGGCGATCACGCGGTGAACCGGCCTCCGGCATCAGCCGGGGGCCGGTCCTGCGTACCCGGCACACACCGCGCAGGGGCGCCCGGAGGGGCCGGCGGGTCATTCGTCCTTCGGGATGCCCATCGCGTCGAACGCCCGTTGCGCGGAGTCGCGATGGGTCCGTGCCGCCTCGTGTTCGCCGAGGTGGGCGAGTGCCTCCCCCATGCCGGCCAGCGCGCGCGCCTCCTCCACGCGGTAGCCGACGCCGGAGGCGGCACGGTGCGCCTGCTGGTGGAGTTCCAGGGCGAGGGCGTATCTGCCCCTGCGGGTGTGCATGCGCCCGACGATGTTGCCGACGGCCGCTTCCCGCATCGGCGCACCGCTCAGGTCGCCGAGCTGGAGCGCCGAGTCGGCCCACTCCGAGGCCTGCGCCGACTCGCCGAGCCGGTCCGCCGTCTCCGCGGACAGTGCGAGCAGCAGCGACATGTCGGCGGGCGACATCACGTCCAGGGCCAGCTTGCGGGCCCGCCGCAGCAGGTCCGCGGCCTCGTCGACAGCTCCCAGGCCCAGCCGGGCGACCGCGAGATCGGTCAGGCCCTCGACCTCCTTGTCGACCGCCCCGATGCTGCGCGACAGCCTGACGGCGCGGGTGGCGGCCTCCACCGCGTCGGGGAAGCGGCCCCACTCGGCGTACAGATTGCTGAGACTGGTGAGCGATTCGGCCTCCGCCCGCTCGGCGCCCAGCTCCCGCTTGATCGCGATGGACCGTTCCAGACGCGGCAGCGCCTCGGCGTACCGTCCCAATGCGCTGAGCAGGAGCCCGAGTACGCCGGTGTCCTTCGCCTCGCCGCGCCGGTCGGCGAGGCTCACGGCCAGCGCGAACGCCTCCTCGGACATCTCTATGCCCTCCTCGAAACGCCCGAGCTTCCAGCAGGCGACGGCGAGGTTGGACAGGCTCAGCCGCAGCAGCGCGGGATCACCGAGCCTGCGGGAGGCGGCGACGGCGGTGCGGCTCAGCTCCCGGAACTCCTCCAGCCGTCCGCGCAGGTCCAGCGGGAAGACAACGTTGGCGGTGAGCAGACCGACATGGCGGTCGAGTTCCCAGCGGTACGCGAGGGACACGGCAGCCAGCAACGAGTTCTGCTCACGCTCCAGCCAGAGTCTGGCCTCGTCGGGCGTGTTCAGCGGCGGCAGCTCGCCCTCCCACCGGTGGTGCTCGCCGTTCCGAATCCGGGCCCGCCCCGGGAAGAGGAGGTCGCAGGCGGCGTCGGTGGCGCCCAGGGCGAAGTCGAGGAGGCGGCGTACGGCGCGTGCGGCCTCTTCGTCACCGGGGCTTCCGTCGCCCCTCTCCGGTGCGGGGTCGTTGCCGCGCGAGAGGTTCTGGGCGAAGCTGCGCACCAGGTCGTGGAAGGCGTAGCGGCCGGTCTCGTGCTGCTGCAGCAGGTGCATGTCGAGGAGGTACTCCAGCACGTCCTCCGCGTCCCGGGCCTGTTTGTCGAGCAGCGCCCCGGCCGCGTACACCTCGATCTCGGCCCCCGGATGCTGGCCCAGCAGTCTGAACGCCTCCCGTTTCTCGGCTGACAGGCCCTCGTACGAGAGGCGCAGGGTCACCTCGACGCTGCGTTCGCCGGAGTTGAGCTCGGCCAGCCGGTGGGCATCGTCGCGGAGCCGGTCGACGAGGTAGCGCACGGTCCAGCGGGGACGCTTGCGCAAGCGGGCCGCTGCGATGCGCAGAGCGAGCGGCAGATGGCCGCAGAGCTCGGCCAACTGCGCGACTGCCTCGGGCTCGGCACGGGCGCGGGTGCTGCCGAGGACCCCCTCGACGAGGGCGACGCTGTCGTGCGGGGGCATGACGCCGAGGGACACGGTGTGGGCGGCGTCCAGATCCACGAGCAGGGCGCGGCTCGTGACGAGGACGAGTGTCTGGGTGGGGGACGCGAGGAGCGGCCGGACCTGGGACTCGTCGACCGCGTTGTCGAGCAGCAGGATCATCCGGCGGGAGCTCATCGTGCGCCGCCAGAGGGCGATGCGCCCCTCGGCGTCGTCGGGGATGCGCTCTCCGGGGGCGCCCAGCATGCGTAACAGGGCCTCGGCGGCGGCCCCCGCGGTCAACGGCTGCTCACTGGGGGTGAATCCACGCAGGTCGAGGTGGAGTTGAGCGTCGGGGTAGCGGTCGGCGAGCTGGTGGGCGGCTCGCACGGCCAGGGAGGTCTTTCCGCTGCCGCCCATGCCGTCGATGGCGACGATGAGCGGCCCGGTGCCCGGTGCCTCGTCCACGAACCCGAGCAGCTCACGGACCTCCTCCTCGCGCCCCGTGAAGTCCCGCAGGTCGTAGGGGAGGGTGGAGGGCGAGCCCTCCGGGGAGAACGGGGCGGGGCCCGCCGACTGGGGCGGTGCGGCGAGCTCGGGGCTGTTCTGCAGGATGGCGTGGTGCAGGTCGGTGAGGGCGTCGCCCGGACCGATGCCGAGTTCGTCGACCAGGAACTCGCGGACCTTGGCGAACTCCTCCAGGGCCTCTGCCTGTCGCCCGGACCGGAAGAGGGCGAGCATGAGCTGTCCGCGCAGGGTTTCCCTCAGAGGATTCGCCTCGATGAACTCACGTAAATCACCGATGAGTTCACCGTTCTCGCCCGCCGCGAGCCGCAGGTCGAAGAGCTGTTCCACGGCGGTCAGCCGACGCTCCTCCAGGGCTGCGGAAGCGGCGCAGAGCACGGAGCCGCCACTGCCCGAGAGGAGCGGGCCCCGCCACAGGTCGAGCGCCTCGCGCAGCGCCGTGGCGGCGTACGCGCTCTGCCCGGCCGCGGTCGCCTCCCTGGCTTGTTTCAGTCCGTCGGTGAACCTGCTGAGATCCACCTGCTCGGGTGTCGTCAGCGCCCGGTAACCGGGCCCCTCGGTGACGATGAGGTTCCGCCCGTCGGGAATCCGCTGGCGCAGCTCGGCGACCGCCTTGCGCACCTGGTGGGCGGCGGTGGCGGGTGCGTTCTCGTCCCAGACGGCTTCGACCAGCCGGAAGACGGGGAGGACGCGTTGCGGCTCCAGCAGCAGGGTGACCAGCACCCTTTCGTGCACGGGACCGCCGACCCGGACGCGTTCCTGTCCGTCCCAGCATTCGAACGAGCCCAGAATCCGGAACCGGACCCCGTGCGCCTCTATGTCCTCGCCCATGAACGCGTCCCTCCCGAGGGCCCCTGTGCAGCTGCTGCTGCCACCGCACGGACACCGCTGCACCCCATTCGTGCCGGTCCCGAATCGTCATCACATCAGGGCTCTTCGGCGGGCGGCAAGACGGCCCTCCGTCCCGTTGCTCCGAATTCTCGCCATTGCAAAGAATCGATATGCCTTCCCCACGTATTCGCTGCCCCGATTCTCCGGCCGGAAGACGGCCGGGCGATGACTTCCACGGTGTACGAAAGGGGCGGGAACCGGGGGAGGTGAGCCGAGGGGCGTTTTCCGGCTGAGTCGTCGACCACCGCACGAGTGGCCGACCGGGGCCCGGCGCCGCCCGGCGAGGACGCCTGCCGCGGCGGCGGACCGACCCGCCGGTCGGTGCGGGGGACCGGGCGGCGTAGTGTCCCCGACCGGAGGCCGGAGGTACGGCCGTACGCGGTGGGCCACGGCTTCGCCCTGCGAAGCGCGGAACCGTGTGGAGTGCGACGGGAACTTCTGGAAAGGCGTCACGCGTGACTGATATTCCTGCCGATGCCGTCTGCATCGGCGAAAGCATGGCCATGCTCGTTCCCGAGGACGCGAGACCCATCACCGCCGACTCGCGTTTCGTGCTGCGCGTCGGAGGCGCCGAGTCGAACGTGGCGGTCTCCCTCGCGCGGCTGGGCCACCGCTCACGCTGGGTGAGCGCTCTGGGCGCCGACCCCTTCGGCCGCATCGTCCTCGACGAACTCGGCGGTGCCGGCGTCGACACGTCGTTCGTCGTCACGGACGAGGACGCGCCGACAGGCCTCTACGCCAAGGACCCGCAAGGGCGGTCCACACGCGTCCACTACTACCGCCGGGGCTCGGCCGCCTCGCGCCTGGACGTGACGAGCATCCCCCCGGCGGCCGCGCACGGCGCACGTGTGGTGCACCTCAGCGGTACGACGCCCGCACTCAGCGAGTCGTGCCTGCGGCTCACGCACGCCGTCGTGGGCGACCGGGTGCTGGGCCCCGCGGCCGTCAGCTTCGACGTGAACTACCGCCCCGGCCTCTGGTCCGTGGCCGATGCGGCGGGAGAGTTGGCCGCGATCGCACGGCGGGCCGACATCGTCTTCGTCGGCCGCGACGAGGCGGCCACGCTGTGGGGCACCGACAGGGCGGAGGAGGTCAGGGAGCTGCTGCCGGAGCCCACGGTCCTCGTCGTGAAGGACGGTGCGACCGGTGCCAGCGTCCACGGCCAGGGTGGGAGGGCGTGGGCCGACGCGCTGAGCGTCCCGGTCGTCGAGACCGTGGGTGCGGGAGACGCCTTCGCGGCCGGGTGGCTGAGCGGCTGGCTCCGCGGGCTCGGCCCCGAGCGCTCGCTGCGGCTCGGCCACCTGGTGGCCTCCCGAGCCGTGCAGATCGTCGGCGACTGCCCCGTCGTGCCGGAACGCGACGACATAGACAGGTATCTGCGGCACGAGGAGGAGCGGGCATGAGCGGGGCGGAACTCTTCGACGGGCTCTTCGCCGACGTCCGGGTGATGGGCATCTTCCGCGGATCGTCCCCGCGCGAGACGGTCCGGCTGTGCCACGCGGCGTGGGACGCGGGAGTGACGGCCGTCGAGGTGCCGGTGCAGACGGACGAGGGGTTCGCGGCCCTCGCCGCCGCGGTCGCCGAGGGCCGCGAGCGCGGGTGCACGGTGGGCGCCGGCACGGTGCGCTTTCCGGAGCAGTTGCGCCGGGCCGTCGGACTCGGGGCCCGGTTCACGGTCGCCCCGGGCCTCGACCTCGGCATCGTCCGACTCTCCGAGGAGATCGGCGTCCCGCACCTGCCGGGCGTGGCGACGTCCACCGACATCGACACCGCGCTGAAGGCGGGGCTCACCTGGCTCAAGGCGTTCCCGGCCTCGGTGCTCGGCGCGGAGTGGGTACGCGCGCAGCTCGCCCCGTTCCCGGAGGCGCGTCTCGTCGCGACCGGTGGGATGGGTGCGTCGAACGCCGGGGAGTTCCTCGGAGCGGGCTGCCGCGCCGTCGCGATCGGTTCGGCGTTCGGGGACCCGGGACAGCTCGCGAGGCTGGTGGAGGCGGGGCTGCTGCCCGCTGTCGGCAGCCGGACGTGAGCCGGCCCGCCCGGCGCGGCGAGTCCCCGGAACGGGCCCCGCGCCGTGCTGGCCCGCGGAGGCGTACGTACGCGAACGCCGCGCCCAGCGGGGCGAGTCCCCCCGGTGGGCGCGGCGGCCGGGCGTCAGGGCTGGAGGGGCATCGTCCAGCAGTTGGACGACACCGGCTTGCCCGCGAGGCGGTCCGTCAGCCAGGAGATCGCGTCGCCCTGGTCGGTGATCAGGGGCACCAGGTGGTTGGTGAGGATCTTGTCCCCGAGGTTCGGCAGCGCGATGGCGTCGTAGGTGACATCGCCGCCCTTGCGGCACCAGTCGACGGCCAGTTGCCGGGCCTGGGCGTGGGGGACGATGTCGTCCTGGACACCGGTGGCCACCCGTACCGGGCCGACCGGCTTGAGCGTGCCGATGCGCTGCTTGTCGAGGGCGGCCCGGGCACGCGGCTCGGCCGCGATGACGTCCCCGATGGAACGGCCGTCGTTGGTCCACTTGTTGCTCTTGGCGAAGCCGTATCCGAAGATCGCGTCGCCGACACACATGGTCGACGCGTCCTTCAGCGCCGCCTTGCCGGTGGCGCTGATGTTCGCCTCGACGACCGCCCGCAGGTCGGGATCGGACTGCGCGAAGCCGTTGATCGACCAGGCGAGTGCGCCGGCGAGCGCACTGCCGTCGATGCCCTTCATGACCGCGGTCAGGTTCGCCGGTGGTGCGCCGGCGTAGGTCCCGGCCACCGGGACGTCGGGAGCGTAGGAGGGCTGGAGCTCGGCGGCGGCCGCGCTGGCACCGCCCCCCTGGCTGTAGCCGTACAGGCCGGTGCGTGAGCCCGCCGTGACCGACGCCCCGGGGACCGAACGGGCGGCTCGTGCTGCGTCCAGCAGGGCGTGGCCCTCGTCGACACGGTTGACGTAGGTGTGAAGCCGGTCGGTGGTCCCGAGGCCGGTGTAGTCGGTGACGACGACCGCCGCCCCGGTGGCGAGGATCCGGTAGACGGCGAGCGCATCGTAGCCCACCGACACCGTGTCGCCGCTGAGGGTCAGCGGGTGCTCCAGCGCGAACGACGGTGCGCACTGGTCACCCTGGCCCATGGTGCCCGAGGCCACTGCCACGAGAGGGCGGGGCCCGGTGCCCTTCCATGCCGCCGACGGTTCGATGTAGGCGCCGGTCACGGCGACGGGCCGCCCCGCCGAGTCGGTGGACCTGTACATCAGGCGGGTCGCGGTGCCGGGCATCGGCCGGCCGTCCAGCCCGGGGATGCGCAGCCCGAGCGGCAGGGCCTCGGTGCGGATCAGCGCGCCGTTCGCGGAGGGCAGTTCGGCCGGCGGGTTGTAGAACGCCGGGATGGTCACGCCGCGGGATACGACGGGCTCCGTATCGGCGGCGGAGGCCGGAGCCGAGCACAGGCCGACGCAGACCGCGCCTGTCAGGGCGACGGCGGGGAGGCGCAGGCTCGCGGTGCGGCCGGCCGGTGCGGCGGGCCCGCCGGCGGCGGTGCCGAGGGGGGAGATCGAACGGGTTCTCTTGCGGCTCACGGAATGCTCCTCGCTCGTCGTCCGGGTGATGGTGCCGACGCCGCAGGCGGCAGCGGTTCCCCGTCGCCTCGTCCGGGCGGTGGGGGTCGTCGGCAGGAGGCTCGCTCCGGTCGCCCTTGTCGCGTGGGGATCGCGGCGACATACAGGCGACGGAGGTGGTGCGATGGAGGGGTGCGGTGCAGGGGTGGCTCCCTGCCGAGAAGGGAAGGGTGGTGCGCCTTTCGTCGGTTCGGCCGGGGGTTCACCCCGGCGGGGCGGCCCTTCGCCGACCGATGACTCGAACGCGTCCGTCCAGGGTCGGTGCATGCCGAATTGCAGCTGACAGAGCGACAGTTACTCGCCAGTCAGTTACTTCACAGTAAGACCGCGTGTCACTCAGTGACAAGACGTCTGCATGTGTCATTTCGGTGCCCCTCGCTATGCTGCGGTCTCGGAGGCAGGGGCGGTCTCGGCGGCGGAGGGGGGTGGGGCGAGGGTGCGTGACGCGCCGTCCATGGAAGAGGGGCCGGCGGCGGACGTCGCCGACAGGCCGTCGCTCGCCCAACGGCGCAAGGCCGCACTCCGTTTCGAGATCGCCCGCGAGGCTGTCCGCCTGTTCGCCTCGCAGGGGGTCGCCGCCACCACGGGGGAGCAGATCGCGCACGCCGTCGGGGTCTCCCCGCGCACGCTGTGGCGCCACTTCCCCACGAAGGAGAGCTGCGTGCTGCCCCTGCTCGCGGCGGGACTCGACTCGGCTGTGGATCAACTCCGTCTGTGGCCCCCGGACATGAGCCTGCTGGACTTCTTCGAGGATGTCTGCCGGCGTGGCGAGCCGCCCCCGGCCGACCCCGCTGTCCTCGACCTGATCCGCATGACCTCCATCGATCCGGCGCTGCGCGCGGTCTGGCTCCAGGCCCACGACGACGCTCTCCCCGTCCTCGCGGCACTCCTGGCCCGGCGGTCGGGCGGCAGTGCCGACGACCTGACGGTGAGGGTGCATGCGGCGACCCTCAACGGCGCACTGCGTGCCGCGGCCGAGGACTTCGCCCGGCGTTGCGCCGACGGCCGCGCCGCCTCGGATCGCGCGATCGCCCGGTGCCTGCTCGACGCCGTGCGCGCGGCGTCGGAGGGCCTGCCCTACTGACGTCTGGTCGTCGACTTCCTTTCCCCAAGCGGACGTTGGGATGAGGCCAGCCGTCGCGGGTGTCGTCACCCGGCGTGCGCGACGGCCCTTCGTTCCCGCTGTCATGAACCTTGTCAGCGTGGCGCCGACCGCTCTATTGTCGCGGACAGAAAGCGCTTTCCCCCTGGGATTCCCGTCCGGTGGAAGCGCCCGTCGCGACGGCCATCGTGACGGTCGCGCATGAGCCGCCACCTGTCCGGTGCAGGTGTGCGCCCAGCTCGCCGACTCTCCTCGTCACGCATGTGCACCGCGTCCGAGGCTGATCCGGCGACCCCGCGTACGCCCCGCCGGAGGCCCCTCGGACGGTCCCGCGCAACCGCGTCGACGAGGTCCGGCACGAGGTCCGGCAGGTTCCCGGTCGGGTAACGCAGCGCGAGGGGGGCGGCGCCGCGCCATCCAGCAGCACCATCCGGCATACGAAGCGAATGGGACACCGACATGAGACGACCAGTCGCGATGCGACTCTGTGCGGCGCTGGCCACGACTGCCCTGGCGACAGCGACCGGTGTGATGGTGGCGATGCCCTCGGCATCAGCCGCGGTGACCGGAAGCGCCACCGGTTACGCGACCCAGAACGGCGGGACGACCGGCGGTGCGGGCGGACAGACTGTACGCGCCACCACGGGTACGGCCATTCACCAGGCCCTGTGCGGCAGGGCTGACAGCAGCACCCCGATCACCATCGAGGTCGAGGGCACGATCAACCACGCCAACACCACCAAGGTGTCCGGCGACAGCTGCAACACCGCCGCCGGTGTGATCGAGCTCAAGCAGATCAGCAACGTCACGCTCGTCGGGGTCGGCAGTGGTGCCGTCTTCGACCAACTGGGCATCCACATACGCCAGTCCAGCAACATCATCATCCAGAACGTGACCGTCAAGAACGTCAAGAAGTCCGGCTCGCCGACCTCCAACGGCGGCGACGCCATCGGCATGGAGAGCGACGTCCGCAACGTCTGGGTCGACCACACCACGCTGGAGGCTTCGGGTGGCGAGTCGGAGGGCTACGACGGCCTCTTCGACATGAAGGACAACACCCAGTACGTCACCCTGTCCTACAGCACCCTGCGCAACTCCGGCCGCGGTGGCCTCGTCGGATCCAGCGAGACCGAGCTCTCCAACGGCTTCATCACCTACCACCACAACCTGTACGAGAACATCGACTCGCGGGCCCCGCTGCTGCGCGGCGGCATCGCCCACATCTACAACAACTACTACGTGAAGCTCAACGAGTCCGGCATCAACTCCCGTGCCGGTGCGCGCGCCAAGGTGGACAACAACTACTTCAAGGACTCCAAGGACGTCCTGGGCACCTTCTACACCGACGCGGCCGGATACTGGCAGGTCGGCGGGAACACGTTCGACAACGTGACCTGGTCCGCGCCCGGTTCGGAGAACAACCCCGCAGGACCGGACCCGAAGTCGAACACCACCGTCAGTATTCCCTATGCCTACGGCCTCGACGGTGCCGGCTGCGTGCCGGACATCGTCACCCGTACGGCCGGCGCCGGCAAAGGGCTGATGGTCTCGGACGGCAACTGCTCGGCACAGACGCCGAGTCCGACCACCCCGACGCCCGACCCCACCACCCCGGACCCCACCACCCCGACGCCCGACCCCACCCAGCCGAGCGGGACCAACCTCAGCATCGGCGCCGGCTCCGACGGCTCCAGCAAGGCCGACGGCACCAGCTACGGCAACGTGCGGGACGGCGATCCGAACACCTACTGGTCCCCGTCCGGTCCGACCGGTTCGATCTCGATCAAGTGGGGCACCGCCACGTCGGTCTCCAGGGCCGACATCCGGCAGGCCTCGGGATCGGCCGTCGGTTCCTGGAGGCTCGTCAACGGTGACACCGGCGCCGTCCTCGCCTCCGGCACCGGGGCGGGAGTCATCACCTTCCCGAAGACGGCGCTGAAGAAGATCACGTTCGAGATCACCGGCTCCACGGGAACACCGAAGATCGCCGAGTTCGCGACCTACGCCGGATAGCCGTACGGGTTCCGGCCGGACGGGGCGGGGGTGGCCGGGCGCGACGGCCCCCGCCCCTTCGTGCGCACGGGGTGGACGAGGAAACGGCTGCCCCGGTCGCGGCGGCGGGTACGCCCACCCCGTACCGTTCCCGCCGCAGCAGCTTCCACCTTCCCCTGGAGTCCGTCTTGACCAGCGACATCACCATCGGCGACGCCCTCGACACACAGGCGATCCGCGCCTGCTTCCCCGCGCTCAAGGCGGGCACCGCACGCTTTGACGCCCCGGGCGGCACACAGACGCCTCAGCAGGTGATCGACGCGATCTCCGAGGCTCTGAGCCGTCCGCTGGCCAACCGGGGTGGTCTGACCGAAGGGGCCCGCAATTCCGAGGCGATCGTCACCGGTGCCCGGCGGGCGCTCGCCGACCTGCTCGGTGCGGAGGCGGGTGCGGTCGTGTTCGGGCGCAGCGCCACGCAGCTCGTCTACGACCTGTCGCGCACCCTGGCCAAGGACTGGGGGCCGGGCGACGAGGTCGTCGTGTCCCGGCTGGACCACGACTCGAACGTGCGGCCCTGGGTGCAGGCAGCCGAATCCGCCGGGGCGACGGTCCGGTGGGCCGACTTCGACCCCGCCACGGGGGAGCTGGAAGCCGGGCACGTCGAAGCGGTGCTGTCGGCGCGCACCCGGCTCGTCGCCCTCACCGCCGCCTCCAACCTCATCGGCACCTGCCCCGACATCCCGGCCGTGGCCGAGCTGGTGCACCGGACGGGTGCGCTGCTCCACGTCGACGCCGTGCACTACGCCTCGCACATGTCGGTCGACCTGGACGCGCTCGGGGCGGACACCCTCGTCTGCTCGCCGTACAAGTTCCTCGGACCCCACCTCGGTGTGCTGACAGGGCGGCCCGAGCTGCTCGAAAGTCTGCGGCCGGACAAGCTGCTGCCGTCCAGCGACGCCGTGCCCGAGCGTTTCGAGCTGGGCACGCTGCCCTACGAACTGCTGGCGGGCGCGACCGCTGCCGTGGACTTCCTCGCCGGACTGGTATCCGGCGGGGGCGGCCGTCGGGAGGACCTGCGCCGCGCGTTCACCGCACTCGCCTCGCACGAGGACCGGCTGCGCGAGCGCGTCGAGGGCGGTCTGGCGGAGCTGGGCGGTGTCACGGTGTACTCGCGGGCCGCCCGGCGCACCCCGACCACGTTGTTCACGGTCGAGGGGAGGACCCCGGCCGAGGTCTCCCGGCAGCTGGCCGAGCGCGATGTCGACGCGCCCGCGGGCTCGTTCTACGCCGTGGAGACGTCGAAGCGCCTCGGCCTGGGCGTGGACGGCGGCGTGCGGGTCGGGCTGGCGCCCTACACCAGCGACGACGATGTCGACCGGCTGCTGAACGCCCTCGACGTGCCGCGCTCCTGACCCTCCGCGAGGCGTCGCCGCCGTCCGCGCGCACGTGCCGTGCCGTACGCGGGGTACGGCCCCGGCGCCTCGCCGGGGGCTCCGACGCCTCCGGTGAGGCGGCGGCGGGCCCGCACCGGGCCCCGTTCAGCGCCAGTCCGGCGCTCCGGACGCCGGCGAGAGGGCGTTCTCGATCTTCGTCCTGATCTCCCGCATGACCGCCACGACCCGGGCCTCGTGCTCCACGCCGAGCCGCGCTACGGGAACCGAGCAGCTGATGGCGTCGGTGGCCGGAGAGTCGTACCGCAGGGCGAAGCCGAAGCCCGCGATGCCGCTCACGGTCTCCTCGCGGTCGATGGAGTAGCCCCGCCGGCGCACCCGGGCGAGGTCGGCGAGCAGTGCGGCGCGATCGGTGAGTGTGTTCTCCGTGTACGCGGCCAAAGGCCCCTTCGGCAGTGGGAGCTGGGCGTCCGGCCGCTCGGCGAGCAGGGCCTTGCCGAGTGCGCAGGCATGGGCCGGAACCCTGCGGCCGACACGGTTGAGGGTGCGCGCGTAGGCGTGGGACTCGCGCGTCGCGAGGTAGACGACGTTCGGGCCGTCGAGCCGGGCCAGGTGGATCGTCTCACCGAGTGCGTCCGAAGCCTCGTCGAGGTGGGGGCGCGCCGCCCGTACATGCGGATCGCTGTCCAGATAGCTCGTGCCGGTGTGCAGAGCGCGGATCCCGATGCCGTAGAGCGAGCCCGTCGTGTCGGTCCGGACCCAGCCGCAGTCGATGAGGGTCCGGAGCAGCTGGTACATGCTGCTGCGCGGTACGCCCAGTTCCCCGGCGAGTTCGTCCAGCCGGGCAGGGCGGTCGCCCCGGGCGGCGAGGAGTTCGAGCAGCGCGACCGTACGGGACGCCGACTTCACACCGCGGACACCGCTGTTCTCCGGCATGGACACATCCTAAATCCGCCGCACCCATTGACCTTCGCTTGTTCACAGGCCTAGCCTCCGTTCTCATACATGTACGGCATCTGCATATAGGGATGAGAGCAGTGGAGCGGTCCAGCACGGAATCGGAACCCGGAGGCGTCGCCCAGAGGCTGCGCGAAGGCATGGCGGGCGGAGTGCTCTCCTTCCCCCTCACCAGTTTCACGGAGGACGGCAGCCTCGACCCGGAGTCGTACCGGGCGTATCTGACGGCGCAGGTGGCCACCGCGCCCGGCGCGCTCTTCCCGGCGTGCGGGACGGGGGAGTTCAGCGCTCTGGACGAGGACGAGTACCGTGCGGTCGTCCGGACGGCGGTGGAGACCGCCGCCGGCAGGCTGCCC
Source organism: Streptomyces sp. NPDC001822 (assembly GCF_042892135.1). Taxonomy (NCBI): domain Bacteria; kingdom Bacillati; phylum Actinomycetota; class Actinomycetes; order Kitasatosporales; family Streptomycetaceae; genus Streptomyces; species Streptomyces sp. NPDC001822. The sequence continues at coordinate 127,826 of NZ_JBIATW010000018.1, read as the reverse complement.
GTCGTGGCGGGAACCGGCTACGGCTGGGCACAGGCGGTCCGGTTCGCGCGCATCGCCGAGGAGGAGGGCGCGGACGCCCTGCTGGTGATGCCCCATTACCTCGTCGAAGCCCCGCAGGACGGCCTCGTCGAGCAACTCCGCCGCGTCGCGGGCGGCACGCGGCTGCCGCTGATCGCCTACCAGCGCGGCCGGGTCGCCTACACCGCCGCGAGCGTGCGGCGGATCGCCGGAATCCCCGGGGTCATCGGCCTCAAGGACGGCCACAGCGACCTCGACCGGCTGCAGCGCCTCACCCTGGCGGCACCCGACGGCTTCCTCCTCTTCAACGGAGCGGCCACCGCCGAGATCCAGGCCCGCGCCTACGCCACCGTCGGCGTCCCGGCCTACTCCTCCGCCGTCCACGCCTTCGCACCCGAGATCGCCGACGCCTTCTTCGCCGCCCTGCGCGACGGTGACGACACCGCCGTGGACACGCTGCTGCGCGACTTCTACATCCCGCTGGTCGAACTGCGCGACCGCGTACCCGGTTACGCCGTGTCCCTGGTCAAGGCCGCCGCCCGGCTGCGCGGGCTGCCCGTCGGCCCCGTACGCGCCCCGCTCACCGCGCCCGGTCCGGGCGACCTCGCCGACCTGGAACAGGTCCTCGACGCCGGGCTGGGCATCGTCGGCGCCGAGCGGCGGCGCACCGTCTGACGGGCGGACATCCGACAGGCCGGCCACAGGCGGACATCCGACGGGCCGCCGGCTCGACAGGCAGACGGTCGACAGCTCGACAGCTCGACAGTTCAAAGGGGAACTGACATGCCGCTCCTCGTAGTCGGGATCAGCGTTCTGGTCCTGCTCCTCCTCATGACCCGGCTGAAACTCAACGGCTTCGCCGCCCTCCTGTTCGTGGCGGTCGGAGTGGCGCTGGTCCAGGGCATCCCGGTGGCCGACATCCCGGACATCCTCTCCGAGGGCATCGGGGACCAGATCGGCGACACCATGCTGGTCATCGGGCTCGGTGCCATGGTCGGCCGGATCATGGGCGACTCAGGGGCCGCCCAGCGCATCGCGGGCAGACTCCTCGACGCGTTCGGACCGCGCTGGGTGCAAGTGGCCATGGTGGTCACGTCCATGCTCATCGGCGTGACCATGTTCTACGAGGTCGCCTTCATCATCATCGTGCCGATCGCGTTCACGCTCGTCAGGGTCACCGGGGTCAAGCTGCTCTGGGTGGGGCTGCCGATGTCCATCGCACTCTCGACGATGCACAGCTTCCTGCCCCCGCACCCCGGCCCCACCGCCGTCGCCGCCACCTTCCACGCCTCCGTCGGTCACACCCTGCTGTACGGCCTCTTCATCGCCGTACCCGCCGGTGCGCTGATCGCCCTCCTCTGGCCGCGCCTGCCCTTCGTCCGGGCGATGAACCCGTCGATACCCAAGGGCCTGGTCAGTGAGCGGGAGTTCACCGACGAGGAGATGCCCGGGATGGGATGGTCCCTGTTCGTGGCCCTCTTCCCCGTGGTGCTCATCGCCGGTGCCGCCGTCACCGACATGCTCGCGACGGGCGAGAGCGCCTTCCTGCACGTCGTCGCCTTCATCGGCTCGGCACCGATCGCGCTCCTGCTGACGCTCCTCCTCGCGGCCTGGGCCTTCGGCCCCCGGATCGGCCGCGGCCTGGCGGACGTCAGCGCCTCCTGCGCCTCCGCGGCCCAGGCGATGGCGATGATCCTGCTGGTCATCGGGGCGGGCGGCGCCTTCAAGAACGTCCTCGTCGAGGGCGGGACATCCGACTACATCAAGGACGTCACGGAGCACTGGGCGATCTCACCGATCATCCTGGCGTGGCTCATAGCCGCGATCCTCCGTATCGCGCTCGGTTCGGCGACGGTCGCCGTCGTCACCGCCTCCGGCGTCGTCCTGCCGCTCCTGACGGGCGGTGGAACCCACGCCGAGATGATGGTTCTCGCCGTCTCGTGCGGGTCGATCGCCTTCTCCCACGTCAACGACCCGGGATTCTGGCTCTTCAAGGAGTACTTCAACCTCTCGGTCGTCCAGGCGATCAAGGTCCGCACGAGCTACACGACCGTGCTCGCGGTCATCGGCCTGGGCGGTGTCCTGGCCGGCGAACAGATCCTCGACTCCCTCGGACTCTGAAGCACCCGACCCCGCCCGCCCCGTACACCCAAGGAACCCGACATCCATGAGCCAGCCGACCGTCACCAGCTTCGCCGTCTACCCCGTCGCGGGCCGCGACAGCATGGAACTGAACCTCTCGGGCGCCCACGGCCCCTACTTCACCCGCAACATCGTCGTCCTGACCGACTCGGACGGCCGCACGGGACTGGGCGAGGTGCCCGGCGGGGAGAAGATCACCCGGACCCTGCGGGACGCCGAACCACTGGTCGTGGGCGCGAAGGTGGGCGACTACAAGCGCGTGCTCCGCGAGATCGGGAGCCGGTTCGCGGACCGTGACCCGGGTGGACGGGGTGCGCAGACCTACGACCTGCGGACCACCGTGCACGCCGTCACCGCCGTCGAGTCCGCCCTGCTCGATCTGCTCGGGCAGCACCTCGGCGTACCGGTCGCCGCACTGCTCGGCGACGGCAAGCAGCGCGACTCCGTACGGGTGCTGGGCTACCTCTTCTACGTCGGCGACCCCGACCGCACCGACCTGGAGTACGTCAGGGAGCCCGGATCGGACACCGAGTGGTACCGCGTCCGGCACGAGGAGGCACTCACCCCGGAGGCGATCGTCCGCCAGGCCGAGGCGGCCCACGACCTCTACGGCTTCCAGGACTTCAAGCTCAAGGGCGGAGTCCTGGCGGGCACCGAGGAGGTCGAGGCCGTACGGGCGCTCAAGGAACGCTTCCCCGCGGCACGGATCACCCTGGACCCGAACGGCGCGTGGTCCCTGCGGGAAGCGGTAGAGCTGTGCTCGCCCCTCGTCGGCACCCTCGCCTACGCCGAAGATCCGTGCGGAGCCGAGGACGGCTACTCCGGGCGCGAGGTCCTCGCCGAGTTCCGCCGCGCGACCGGCCTCCCGACGGCGACCAACATGATCGCCACCGACTGGCGCCAGCTGACCCACGCCCTCGCCCTGCAGTCGGTGTCCATCCCGCTGGCCGACCCGCACTTCTGGACCATGCAGGGTTCGGTGCGGGTGGCCCAGCTGTGCAACGCGATGGGGCTGACGTGGGGTTGCCACTCCAACAACCACTTCGACATCTCGCTCGCCATGATCACGCACTGTGGTGCGGCGGCCCCGGGGGACTACAACGCCCTGGACACCCACTGGATCTGGCAGGAGGGCCTTGAGCGGCTCACCGTCACCCCGCCCCGCATCGAGGGCGGCGAGATCGCGGTGCCGGACGCTCCCGGCCTGGGGGTCGAACTCGACATGGACCGCCTGCTCGCGGCCCACGAGCTCTACCGTGAGGAGGCGCTGGGCGCGCGTGACGACGCCCGGGCCATGCGCTACCTCGTGCCGGGCTGGACGTTCGACGCGAAACGGCCCTGCCTGGTGCGCTGAGCGGCTGTTCGGGTGATGGCCGTCAGCGCACCCGGCAGCACATGAAGCCGGGGCAACGGAGCTCCTCGGGACAAGCCGTCCTGGTCGACTGCCCGTACCGACGAGCTCCGTTGCTCTGCGTCGGGAATCCTTCAACTTCCTTGCGTGACCTGCGACAACGTCGATCCCGTGAAGAACGAGCTCAGGGACGCGGCATCACGAGACGTCGGCCTCGACGTGCAGCACACGACCGGCTTCCGCGGTCCACTTCTCGCCACCATCGTGACTGATCAGGGCCCGGCCCCCGCCGTAGGGGGTGGTGTCGCTGTAGGCGATGCCAAAGGCGCCCTGTGTCGTCGCGGACCGGACCACCAGCGCGAACCGGTCACCGGCGCGAACCCGCAGCGGCCGATCGAGCTTCAGTTCGGCCCATCGCGCGGCCCATGAGACCTTGTCGGCGGGGATTGTCACGGAGGCCACAGTGGCGCCCGGGCCGTCTGCCCCGGTACGGCGCAGGTCGAGGACGAGCGGCGCGTTCGGGTGTCCGGACTGGAAGGTGGTGAAGCGCACCGATCGCAGCCGGCCGGCGTCCGGCATCGTGATCTCCTGCGCGCGTTCGAGTCCGCCGGCGACGTCCCAGTGGGTGCGATACCCGGCGTCCCCGGTTTCCACCCGGAGGGTTCGCTTCTGCGTCTTGACGGGGCGGACCGGCACGGTCACGTCGTAGGTCCGGCCGCACTCGATGGGCCGGATGGAGCCGTCACCGCCGAACTCCAGGGGCTGCCAGTAGTGTTTGGCCAGCGCCTCGTTCGCCTTCGCGTTCATCCACACGTCCGACTGGTAGAGGTAGACGGTGCCGGAGCCGGTCCTGAGCGGCAGGACGTCTGCCGGCTGACCACCGCACGAGGTCGTGGTGATGTTGGTGCCGGTGATGGTGGACGCCGGGCGGTCCCACTTCGTCAGGCCGCCGGAGAAGTCGTCGGACAGCAGTACTGTTCCGTCGGCCGCGGTGACGGTGACGTCGTCGATGCTCGCCTTCTCGCCATCGCCCTGGCTCTCGCGGAATCCGACACGACCGCGGTCGCTCCTGGTGTCCACCGTGCTGTCCACCAGTTGGCCGTCGATCCGGGTTTCGATGAGCGAGCCCTTGACGGTGATCTTCACATCGTAGGACGTGTCGGTGGTGATCGGTATCGGCAGCTTCGCGATCGTGGCCGGCTTGCCCGGCACCAACTTCGTGAGGTTGCCGCCGGTCGCTCCGTCGTGGGGGTAGTTGCCGATGAGCCACTGGTAGCTGCCCGCGGTCGATCCGCGCACGACGAGGCCGACCTGCGCGTAGTCGCCCCCCTTGGCTCGCCTCGGCGTGACCTTGGCTTCGAAGGAGTAGTCCCGCCAGTCCTCGCCCTCGCGGCTGAGACCGACATCGCCGCCCTCGATGTTCATCATCCCGTTGGAGACCGACCAGGCGTCGCGGCTGGTGCTGGTCCCCGACCAGGGCCCGAGCGGGCTCGGCGCCGTGACGTAGCCGGTGCCGGTGGTCATGTACCCACGGTTGGGGTCGGAGTAGGTGAGGTAGTAGGTGCCTCCCCGCTCGAAGATCGTCGGCGCCTCGGTCGAGCGCAGATTCGTCCGAGTCCAGGCGCCGGTGCCTGTCGTATAGGTGTCGTCAAGGCGCTCGATGATGATGTCGCCGCCCCGGATCCAGTCGGTGAACGCGAGGTAGGCGACCCCGTCATGGTCGACGAAGACCTGATGATCGCCGTAGTTCACGCCACCGGGCGCACCCTCGGGGGCCGCGAGATCCGGCACGTCCACCTCCTCGAAGCCATGAGTGGGCTGGTCGGAGGTGAAGACGTGGTAACCGACGCCGGTGTCGTAGGAATTGATCCACAGCACGTACTTCCGGGTCTTCTTGTTGAACACGACGTGAGGCCGGTAGCAGCCGTAGGTGCCGCCGTCACACTGCTTCTGCCAGGTCTTCGTGGAGGCGTCGAACAGCGGTCCGCGCGGAGTCCAGTGCACCAGGTCCGGCGAGCTGTAGGAGACGAACCCGCAGAAGGGAGCCCCGGGGGTGTTCCACTCGTACCCGCAGCCGTAGCTGGTGCCGTAGAGGTAGTAGGTGTCACCGAAGCGCTGGATCTGGCCGTCGTGGGCGTCGATGGCGTCGCCGTTGACGTCGAATCGGATGGTGGGGTTCCCGTCGGCGTCCTGATTCACCAGGGTCACTGTCTTCTCGCCGGGCCGTGCATGGGGCTTGCCCGCATCGGCTGGAGCCGCGTAAGTCGTCTGCGCGGCGGAGAGCGCCAGAATCAGGGGCAGCCCGACCCCGGCCAGCCGCCGGCGAAAGCGCGCGGTGTTCGTCATGTCGTTCCTCCATGGGTCGGATCAGAAGCAGAAGACTCGGCTGGTTCCGCTGGAGGCGCTGGTGGCCTCGATGTGCTCGGCCGTTAGACGGTGCTGTGGACGAACGGCAGTCCGAGCGGATGGGCGGCTGCCCGTAGCCCCTCGGCGCGGTGCCCGACGCACAAGGCCCCGTGACGACCGAAGGCGCTCCACGTGTCTGCCGACTCGCCCGCGTCGCGGTCGAAGTCCACGCGAGAGGCAGTGTCGCGGATCTCCCGCAGGGGCATGCGCGGGGTCATGCGGGGTAGCTCCGCAGCAGCGGGTGCGGGGGTCTCCACAGGCATGGTTCGGCTCCTTCGGAACGTACCGCCAAGGGGGATGCCGTCTTGTAAAACGTTTCAAAATCGAGCTCAGAGGGACCGTAGGGTGCCCGCCGCGAGGCGTCAAGAGTCTGTGCGGGGGCCCGGGCTCCCCGTCGTGCTGCGCTTCTGCGGTCCCGTCGCGGTCACAGCGGCGTCGGCCGCGACCGGCAGCATCGAAGAACGCCTCACCGGCCGGGTCCGTGAACACCCGCCAGTTCGGCGCCAGTTCGCCCGTGACACGTGCACGAGGAGTCCGGCAACCTGCCTCCGATCGCACAGGCTGAACGGCCTCTCGGTTCGCCAACGGGCCGGGCTTCGAGGGGACGGTGACCTGCCTGGTCATGGGATGCCGGCGAACTTCCGGCATTGCGGGCCCCGCTGGCCCGAGCCCGGAAGCCGAAAGTCACGAGTCCCCGGCTACCGTGCCGACGTGGACGCCGACGTGGACGGCGACGTGAACCGGACGTGGCCTCGCCCGCAGGGCATGGTCAGGGGGCGGAGTCGCGGACGACGAGCGTGGGGGCGAACACCTGGGAGGTGTGCGTGTGTCCGCCCGCCGCCTCCACCTCGTCCAGCAGCAGCTCCACGGCGGTACGGCCCAGGTCTTCGACGGACTGACGGACGCTGGTGAGCGGCATCCCCGATGACATCGCCACGTCCAGATCACCGAACCCGGCCACGCGGATGTCCTGCGGCACTCGTACGCCACACTCCAGCAGTCCGTGAACAAGCCCGGCCGCCAGGAAGTCGTTGGTGCAGAACACTCCGACGGGCCGGTCCGCTGCCGCTGCGAGCGTCCGGGCCACGGCCGCCCCGGTGGCGAGCGTCATCTCCTGCACGGTGACCTCCACCAGCCGGACTCCCGGCCGGTCCCGGACCACTCCCTCGGCGCCCCGGTAGCGGTCGGCGCACTGCTGGATGTCCCGGCTGCCGTTGACCACCACGACGGTCACCTCGCCGTCCGCTCCGCCGGGGTGCCCTGCACGGTGCGCGAGGAGTTGCTCGACTGCCATGCGGCCGCCTCGTTCGTCGTCCACGGCGACCGAGCAGCCGTCCGCCGTGGAGCCCGCACGGTCGGTGGTGACCAGCGGGATGCCGCGCCGACGCAGCCGGGCGAGGCGGTCGGGGCCGGCGGCCACCGGAACCACGATCACGCCGGCGGACCGCTGGTTGGCGAGCATGTCGAAGTACGCCTGCTCACGCTCGGGGTCGTCGCCGCTGTGGCACAGAGTCAGTGAGTAGCCGCGCTCATAGGCGGCGTCGGCCGCACTGCCCGCGATCCGCGCGTAGAAGGAGTTGACGATGTCGGGTACCACCAGCCCCAGCGCGCGGACCCGCCCGCTGCGCAGACCGACCGCCCCCGGGTGGGCGACGTAGTCCAACTCCCGCACGGCATGCATCACGCGCTCCGACGTCTGCGCGGTGACCCGCCCGGGACGGTTGAGCACGTTCGACACAGTGGCCACCGACACCCCGGCCAGGGCGGCAACGTCCTGGATCCTGGCAGTCCGCCGTACGGGGGCCGACTCGTCGACTCTCTTCACCATGTCGCCGGCCCGCCTTCTCCCAGTCGTCGGCTGAACACCCTAACTCGCCCTCCGGAACACCGGCCCGACAGGGATGAGCCCCTGGCAGCCGGCCGGACCACAGGAGGTCGGAGCCGGGCGCGAACGACTCGACTTGCCGTGGACCTCATGCGGAGCCGCTGAGAGCCGAACACGCTCGTCGCAGACGCGGAACCGCCCGGGCTGGCATGTGATTTCGGCCCGGTCGTGCGGTGGTCGATCGCTGTGCGTGTGATCGGAGTGCCGCCTTCCGGCGTCAGAACGGCAAGGCGACGGGAACCGGGCGCCCCGACCCCGCCGGGGGTCGCGCCTGTCAGTGCCCGTGGCCGTCGTCCCCGTGCACCTCGGAGGGCGAGTCCTGGGGAACTGTCTGCCGAGAGACGTCCTGGGCCGCCTCCGAGGGCACGGTGAACGCCGCGGTACGGACGGTGCCGCCGTGCTTGAAGTCGAGGAACAGGCGGTACGTCGCGGGGCTGGGCGCGGTCGTGGTGAAGGAGACGTCCGGGCCCGGTTCCGCGGAGTGGGCGTCCGGCCCGCCCTCGGGGTGCGCGTGCAGGTAGGCGAGGTCGCCTGCGCGCAGGGCGACGAGGTGCCCGTACGCGCCCAGGTACGGCTGGAGGCCGGTGACCGGACGGCCGTCCTTGCGCACGGAGAAGGCCAGGCGCTCCGGCAGCCCGGGCCGGAGCGCGCCCTTCAGGAACACCGTGTAGCCGTCGACCGTGACCGAGGGGGCGGGTTCGGGCATCCCCGCCGCCTCGTACGGGCCGGACACGGCGAGGTCCGCTCCCAGCGTGAGGTTGCGGGTGTTCTTCCCGGCGGGTGTGAAGTCCGCGAAGACCCGGTAGTCGCCGGCCTCCGGTAGTTCGACTGGCGTGCTCCAGGTGCCGTCGGCCGCCCGGACGGGATGGAGATGGCGATAGGTCGTCAGATTCCGGGAGGCGAGGATCAGGTGCAGTTCCTTTCCGTGTTCGCGGCGGAACCCGGTGACCGGGTGCCCGGACCTGTCGTGGACGGCGAAGCGCAGAGTTCCGCTCCGGTCGGCGGTCATCCGCGAGGTGCGCAGGACGAGGGTGTACCCGCCCTCGGTGATTCCGAGTCCGGCGGCCGAAGCGTCCGTGACCCCGCCTCCCGGACGGGGCGCTCCGCTCTCCGAGCCCCTCGGGTGGGCCGGGGAACCGATGGCTCCGGCCTGGGGGCCGGCGATGAGCCCGACTCCGTATGCGGCACCGAAGGAGGCCGCGAGCGCGGCGGTGAATGCGGTGATCTTCGCGATGGTGTCCATGACGTCTCCTGTGTCCTCCGTGCTCCACGCCGCTCCACGCAGGGACGGCTCGACCGGTGTCGCCACAGCGGAAAGATACCCTAGGGGGGTATAGGAATCGAAGAGGCTTCGAGGGTTGCTTCTGATACCCCCAGGGGGTATACCCTGACAGTATCGTGGTACCCCGTGGGGGTATTGGTAGGAGTTCGGAGGAGGAGCAGCGGATGACACCCACGATTCCCGACGCCGCACGGGTCGAGCTCGCCATCGGTGGCATGACCTGCGCCTCGTGCGCGGCGCGGATCGAGAAGAAGCTGAACCGCATGGAGGGGGTCGACGCCACCGTCAACTACGCCACCGAGAAGGCCACCGTCACGTTCGCCGACCACGTCACGGTCGGCGACCTGATCGCCACGGTCGAGGCGACGGGCTACTCGGCCCGGCCCCCGGTGCCACCCCGCGCCGCGTCCGAGGGCGGTGTCAGCTCCGGTGCCCCGGCCGACGGGGAGCCCGTGGACGCCGGACTGACGTCACTCCGGCAGCGGCTCATCACCGCTGCCGCGCTCGCCGCGCCGGTCATCGCGATGGCGATGATCCCAGCGCTCCAGTTCACCTACTGGCAGTGGCTGTCCCTCGCGCTCGCAGCCCCGGTCGTGACCTATGCCGCGTGGCCCTTCCACCGGGCCGCCTGGACCAACGCCCGGCACGGCGCTGCCACCATGGACACCCTGATCTCGGTCGGCACGTCGGCCGCCTTCCTCTGGTCGCTCTGGGCCCTCTTCCTCGGCACGGCCGGAACGCCCGGCATGACCCACCCCTTCGAGTTCAGCGTCGCCCGGGGAGACGGGGCCGGAAACATCTACCTGGAGGCCGCGGCGGGTGTCACGGCGTTCATCCTGGCCGGCCGCTACTTCGAGGCCCGCTCGAAGCGCAAGGCGGGCGCCGCGCTCAAGGCGCTCATGGAGCTGGGGGCCAAGGAGGTCACCGTGCTGCGGGACGGCCGGGAGGTGAGGCTGCCGACGTCCGACCTGCGCATCGGCGACCGTTTCCTGGTCCGCCCCGGCGAGAAGATCGCCACCGACGGGACGGTGGCCGAAGGTTCGTCGGCGGTGGACGTCTCGATGCTCACGGGCGAATCGGTGCCCGTCGAGGTCTCGGCCGGGGACCCGGTCACCGGCGCGACCCTCAACGCGGGCGGGCGCCTGGTCGTCGAAGCCACGAGAGTCGGAGCCGATACGCAGCTGGCCCGGATGGCCCGGCTCGTCGAGGACGCCCAGAGCGGCAAGGCCGCCGCCCAGCGGCTGGCCGACAGGATCTCCGCGGTGTTCGTGCCGGTGGTCATGGGCCTTGCGCTCGCCACCCTCGGATTCTGGCTCGGCTCGGGCGCCGGGCTCACCGCGGCGTTCACCGCGGCCGTCGCCGTGCTGATCATCGCCTGTCCCTGTGCCCTGGGGCTCGCCACGCCCACCGCGCTGATGGTCGGTACCGGGCGTGGTGCCCAGCTCGGCATCCTGATCAAGGGGCCGGAGGTCCTGGAGACGACCCGCCGCATCGACACGGTCGTCCTCGACAAGACCGGCACCGTCACCACCGGCCGCATGGCACTGCTGAAGGTGCACACGGCCGAGGGCGCCGACGAGGCCGAAGTCCTGCGGCTCGGAGGCGCGTTGGAACACGCCTCCGAGCACCCGATCGCCCGGGCCGTCGCTGAGGCCGCCGTCCGCCGCGTGGGCGAACTGCCCGACCCCGACGAGTTCGCCGGCCTGCCCGGTCTCGGCGTCCGGGGTGTCGTCGAGGGCCACGCGCTGCTCGTCGGACGCCAGAGGCTGCTGGCGGAGGCAGCGGTCGAACTGCCCGGGCCGCTCAGGGAGGTCAAGGACCGGGCGGAGCGGCAGGGCAGGACGGCGATCCTGGTGGCCTGGGACGGTGAGGCGCGCGCGGTCCTGGAGGTCGCCGACGCGGTCAAGGAGACCAGTGCCGAGGCCGTCCGGCGGCTGCGGGAGCTGGGCCTGACGCCCATCCTGCTGACCGGTGACAACGAGGCGGTCGCGGCCTCGGTCGCAGCCGAGGTCGGCATCGACGAGGTCGTCGCCGACGTCATGCCGCAGGAGAAGGCGGACGTCATCCGGAGTCTTCAGACGCAGGGGCGGAGCGTCGCCATGGTCGGCGACGGCGTCAACGACGCCGCGGCACTCGCCCGGGCCGACCTGGGCCTGGCCATGGGCACGGGCACCGACGCGGCCATCGAGGCCGGAGACCTGACTCTCGTGCGGGGGGACCTGCGGGCCGCCGCCGACGCGATACGGCTCGCCCGCCGGACGCTGGGCACGATCCGCTCGAACCTCTTCTGGGCCTTCGCGTACAACGTGGCAGCGCTTCCGCTCGCCGCCGCCGGACTGCTCAACCCGATGATCGCGGGAGCGGCCATGGCCTTCTCCTCCGTGTTCGTCGTGGGCAACAGCCTTCGCCTGCGCGGCTTCCGCGCCGCGGGCTGAGACGGTCGGGGAAGCCGGGCACCCGGCGGGGCCGGGGCCCCGGTTTGCGTACGTCTGCCGAGGGCGGCAGGGTTCGGGGATGTGGCCACTCTGCTGATCGTGCATCACACCCCGTCGCCCAACTGCCAGGCGCTGTTCGAAGCCGTGGTCGCGGGGGCGACCGCGGACGACATCGAGGGGGTACGGGTCGTGCGCCGGGCGGCGCTCTCCGCCACGGCGTCCGACGTCCTCGCCGCCGACGGCTACCTGCTCGGAACACCGGCGAACCTCGGCTACATGTCCGGGGCCCTGAAGCACTTCTTCGACCAGGTCTACTACCCGTGCCTGGACGCGACGAAGGGCCGGCCCTTCGGCTTCTGGGTGCACGGGGGCAACGACGTCACCGGTGCCGTCCGGGGCATCGAGGCCATCACCACCGGCCTCGGCTGGCGGCGTGCGGCCGGGGCCGTGACCCTCACGGGAGAGCCGGGCAAGGCCGACGAGGAGGCCTGCTGGGAATTGGGTGCGACGGTGGCCGCCGGTCTCATGGCCTGACCTCCGCCGCCATCGCGATTCCGGCCGGGAGACCGGGGCGTCCCCGCACCGTCCGTGGCCATAGAATGGACCGGTCAGTCCAGTGAAGGAGGTGCCGGGATGCCGCCCGTCAGACCCACCGGGCCACGGCTCACCCCGAAGGGGGAGGCCACCCGCCGTCGTATCGTCGAGGGCGCGGCGGCGCAGATCAGGGCCGGGGGCGCCGCGGCGACCACGCTGGACGACATCCGCGCGCGCACCTCGACGAGCAAGAGCCAGATCTTCCACTACTTCCCCGGAGGCAAGGAGGAACTGCTGCTCGCGGTCGCCGCGCGCGAGGCCGAGCTCGTCCTGGAGGACCAGGAGCCGCACCTCGGCGACCTGGGCACCTGGCAGGCCTGGCAGGACTGGCGGGACGCCGTCCTCCGCCGCTACGAGCAGCAGGGTGTCACCTGCCCGCTCGGCGTGCTGATGACCGAACTGGGCCCCAGCACCCCCGCCGCCCAAGCGCTCACCGCCCGGCTGCTCGACCAGTGGCAGGCCGCTCTCCGTCGCGGTGTCCGGCGCATGCAGGACAGCGGTGAGATGGACGGAGGGCTGGACGCCGATCGCACGGCGGCAGCCCTGCTCGCCGCGGTGCAGGGGGGTGTGACCATCCTGATGTCCACCGGCCGGGTCACGCACCTCGAAGCCGCGCTCGACAGCACGCTCGGTCTGCTGCGGGCGACGGCCCCGGGGGCACCTCTGCGCGAGGTGTGACGGCCCGGCCCCGCACCCGAGGCGCCGGCTGTCGCCCGAGAGGACGAGGGAGCGCCCCGCCGGGACCGTGTGCCTGGCGGGGCTCCCGGGCGGCGTACGTGGCGGAGGCTCAGGGTGCCGCGCCCTTCCCGTCGTGCCGGTCTCGCGCGAGGAGTGGTGCCCCTGTCCGCCCGGCCGCTCAGTGCGGCCGCCAGCTGAGCTTGCCGCCCCCCACCCACCGGACGGCCGCCGGGTCGTCCAGGTCGTGCACGGGGATTCCGGCCTCGGCCGCGGCGATGAGCACGTCGGTCACTGCGGTCGCGGTTCCGATCACCTCCCCGTCGATCTCCACGATGCGGAACGGGGGGTCGCCGGGCTGAACGGGCAGCACGGTGATCCGCGGGTTAGGGAACTGAGGGGTGTAGGTCATGCGGGATCGGTTCCACGGGACCGCACTCCCTATGCCTGAATGAAGCCCTAGTGAGCCTTATGCCCGATTTGGCACCTTATTTGGAATTGATCCCGTAATCCATAAAAGACCATTTCATGCGACCTGGGGACCTTCGAGAGGGAGCAAAACGCCCTTTTCGGACTCCGTGACCAGCGTCACCCCAAACGCCCCGGACGCCGGAACGGCCTCGCCGGTTCCCTTGTGTCCCAAGAAGAACCGGAGGCGCCGTGTGCGATGGATTACAGGAATTTCCGAAATTCGATCTTGCGATTGAATTTGGATCATTACTCCGGGCTTGTTCCTTTCGCTATTTCTCGCCTACGGTCACCCTCATTCCGGATGGAACGCCGAATCCTGCCGCCGTCCGGTTACCCGACCACTTCTCGTACGGCAGGAGCGGGGGACCCAAGTAAGCGCCGGCCCGGTATCCGGGACGGCTCGGGGTGAAGTCGCATGTCATGCGGCCGGGCATCTCCAGCTCGAACCCGACAGCTCACTTCGTAGGCGACGGAGAGGAATTCAGCATGCCCGGTTTTTCCAACCACCGTCGTTCCAGGACCAGTTCGCTGAAGCGCGGCGTCATCGCCGTGACCACGGGCGGAGTCGTTCTCGCACTCCCCGTGATCGGCGCCACCGGTGCCTTCGCGGCCCCGGCCCAGCCGGCCGCCGCTGAAAAGACGGCGACGTCGACTGCCGCTTCCGCACACGGAATTGCGGCAAAGCACGCAACGCCCAGGCACTATTCCGTCGTCGTCGGCGACACTCTTGCCAAGATCGCTCGCGAGCATTCGGTCCACGGCGGCTGGAAGGCTCTGTACGAGAACAACAAGAAGGTCGTCGGAGCGAACCCCGACCTCATTCACCCCGGCCTTGAGCTGACCCTCGGCGGCAAGCACTGGAAGAAGGCCGCGGACAAGCCGGCGAAGGCCCACAAGCCCGCCAGGGCCGAATCCAGGTCTTCCGACCGTGCGGACCGTTCGGAGCGCAGGAGCGAGCTCGCCGCACAGGGCGCACCCGCTGCCGAGGCGGCCCCCGCCGCTCAGCGGACCGCGTACACCAACGACCTCGACGGCTGGATCAAGGAGTCGCTGGCCGTCATGGCCGAGCACGGCATCCCCGGCACCTACGAGGGCATCCACCGCAACATCATGCGTGAGTCGTCCGGCAACCCGATGGCCATCAACAACTGGGACTCGAACGCCGCTGCGGGCATCCCGTCCAAGGGTCTGCTGCAGGTCATCGACCCGACCTTCCGGGCCTACCACGTGCCCGGCACGTCGCTGGACAGCTACGACCCGGTCGCCAACATCACGGCCGCGTGCAACTACGCCGCCGACCGGTACGGCTCGATCGACAACGTCTTCGGTGCCTACTGAGCCTCCGGTGACGAATGACCCTCCCGCACCCGGCGTGTGAGGCAGGGGCAGGAACAGAGGGTGGTACGGGTTCGGCGGAACCCGTACCACCCTTTCTTCGTGCACGGCGCCGGGCGGGGCGGGGACCAGGGGCGCGGGGCGGATGGTGCGGCGGGTGGCGTGGCACTCACCCCACGCGGGTGATCCGGCACGGGTGTCCGGCCGCGGCCGACTGGTCTCGTACAGGTTCGTCGTCCATACTGCCCGCCGTGGAGCAGCGCATAGATTCCAACACCAAGCCCGAGTTCGCCGCGGGGACAGACCCGGCGTACATCCCAGGCCTGACGGCCCCTGCCCCCGCGCGGGCGGAGGCGGATGCGGAGACGGCCGACGCGGCACCGGAGGATGCCCGCAGGTCCGACGAACCGGACGCCCGGGACGCGGCCGACGTCCAGGACGCGGTGGTCGCGCAGCCGGCCGGCGACCGGGCGGACGGTCCCCGGACTTCCGACGACGCGGTGCGAGGCGGCGAGGCGGTCACCGACGACGAGGGCGCTGCCGCCGTCACCGGCGCAGCGGGCGCGGACGAGCCGGGCGCGACCGGCGGCGGCCCTGTCTTCGAGGTCAGCGACCGGCGTGGATCCATCAGGGTGGACGCCGAGGGTGTCCGCTTCCGGCTGGACGACCAGGAGGCGGAATTCGACTGGTCCGAGATCGGTGCGGTCGAGGTCACGACCGGCCGCTTCGGGCGCCGGTTCACCGTCACGGTCCACCTGTCGAGCCGCCGGTGGTTCAACGCCGAGGTCGAGGCCGATGCCCGGGGCCGCCTCAAGGAGTGGACCGCGGAACTGGACGCCGCGCTGGACGCCCACTTCGAAGAGGGCTGACCGGGGCTTCGCCCACGGCCGCGCACCGGGCTTTGTACGAGCCTGGTGCGCGCTGTGCCGTGACGCGGGGTCAGGCCCGCTCCGTCCCGTCGAGCACCACCGACCGGGTCAGATGGCGCGGCAGGTCCGGGTCGAGGCCACGCGCCGTCGCACGGGCGACGGCCAGCCGCTGTACCCGGACCAGATCGGCCAGCGGATCCAGGTCGCTCTCCACCCAGCGCGCACCCGTCGCGCGCACCTGCCCGGCCAGACCCTCCGGGGCGGAGCCGAACATCCACGTGACCGTTCCGGCCGTGGCGATGCTGATGGGCCCGTGGCGGTATTCCATCGCGGGATACGACTCGGTCCAGGACAGCGACGCCTCCTTCATCTTGAGCGCCGCCTCGTTGGCCAGCCCGACCGTCCAGCCGCGCCCCAGGAAGCTGAACTGGGTTGCTTCCAGGAGGCCTTCGGGCAACGGTTCGGCGAGCGCGCTCTCCGCGTCCCGTACGGCCTTCTCGGTGTGCAGCCCGAGGTGGGCGCGGAACAGCGTCAGCGCGGTGGTCGCGAAGCGCGTCTGCACCACCGAGCGCTCGTCGGCGAAGTCGAGGACGACCACCTCGTCCGCGACGTCCATCACCGGTGTCAGCGGGTCCGCGGTCACCGCGACGGTCGGGGTGGAGCCTCGCAGCCGGGTCAGCAGCTCCAGCACCTCGGTCGTGGTCCCCGAACGCGTCAGGGCCACCACGCGGTCGTACGCGCGGCCGAAGGGGAACTCCGAGGCGGCGTAGGCGTCCGACTCGCCCTGACCGGACTCCTCGCGCAGCGCGGCGTAGGCCTGCGCCATGTAGTAGGACGTGCCGCAGCCGACGACGGCGACGCGCTCACCGGTGGCCGGCAGGGAGATTCCCCGGTCCGCGGCGATCTCCGCGGCGCGGCGCCAGCACTCCGGCTGACCGGCTGTCTCGGTCTCGACATGGGACATGTCCGCACTCCGCTTCCGCTGCTGCTCGCGTCTGGTGGGATGACATGAATGAAATCGTCGCCCGGTTGATCGATTCTGCATGTTACATGGGCTAAATGAGCAAGAACAAGCATTCCGATCACTCCCGTGCGATCGCTGGATGAGCTGTTTTCGGCCATGCTCGGTGGGTAGTCGGCCGAATGAGGTTCCGTAGCCGCCTTCTGGGTATTCACCGCGCCGCGGGCGTCCATCGGGTGGCATGCCGGATATCGGACGGAAGGTGGCCCGTCGGTGTGATCTGTGGTGACCCCGGTCCGTCACCGGCCGGCCGCCGTCGACCGGAAACAGGGTCGATTTCGCGTCACGGGCGTCACGAACCCGTCGAGTTCGAACGCGCGGCCGGATCAGGGTCGGCATAATCAGCCCATGTCGATCACGGGCGGGGATGTCGTCAACCTCGGCAGCGGCCTGTACGCCTGGCTGCCGCCGAAGCGGGGGTGGGGGCTGGCCAACTGCGGCCTCCTGGTGACGGACCGCGACGCCCTGTGGATCGACACCCCCTACGACGCGGTGCTCGCGGGGCTGTTCCTGGCGGAGAGCCGGAAGCTGCTGCCGGACGGGGTGGACATCGGCCGAGTGATCGTCACCCACGCCAACGGGGATCACTTCTGGGGTGCCGGCGTGCTTCCCGGTGCCGAGATCATCGCCACCCGCGAGGCGCGGGAACACATCCACTACGATCCCACCCCGCAGCAGCAGCACGCCCTGGTGGCCGGAAGCGACCCGGCGACGCCGCTCGGCGCCTACCTCGCGCGCCACTTCGGAGCCTTCGACTGGTCGGCCACCGAACAGGTCATGCCGACGACCTACTTCACCGGCGAGCTCGAACTGACCGTGGGGGACTGTCCGGTCCAGGTGACGTCCCTGCCGCCCGCACACACCGGTGGCGACCTCATCGTCCATCTCCCCGTGCAGCGCGCCGTGTTCACCGGCGACATCATCTTCTCCTCCACCCTCCGGCAGCCCGGCGACCATCCGGTGCACTGGGCCGGCCCGCTGGGCAACGTGATCGACGCCTGCGAACGGGTCCTGGCCACGGGCGCCGAGGTGATCGTGCCCGGCCACGGGCCGGTGCTGGATCCGGCAGGCGTGCGGGAGCACATCGGCTACCTGGAGTACGTGCGCGAACGGGCCCACGCCCTGCACGCGGCCGGCGTGCCCGCGCTCGAAGCGGCCCGCCGGGTGATCGGCGAGGACCGCTACCCGGCACTCGGCCTGCCGGAGCGGCTGGTGGTGACGGTCGGGAGCGAGTACCGGCACCTGGAGGGATCCGCGATGCCGGGAGTCCTCCAGGTGATGTCCGAAGTGGCCGAGGTCGCCCGGGAGACCGAGGCCGCGTGTACCGGCGGGCCGGCGTGACCGCCGGCCGGATCGGCCGGCGCGGACCCCGCGACCGCGCGGGCCGGAAGCCGTCCCCGACAACAGGAACGCGGTGACGCCGTGGTGGCATGGATCGTGGCCCTCATCGCCGTCCTGGCGGCGATATGGTCCGCCGCACAGACGCAGCAGGCCCGGCGGGACGCCTACGCCGCGTCCGCCCGGGCGGAGCTGACCGAACGTCAGGCCAGGGCGGCCGAAGCGCGGACCCTCGCCCTCACCGAGGAGATACGCCAGCTGGCCCGGAAGCGGATCCCCGCCGCGGCCACCGCGCTGTCCCACCGGACCGCGACCGTCCCCGGTCTGCGGGAGGCCGCCGGGATCGAGGGCGATGCCGCGCGCCTGCTGACCGAGGCCGTGGGGGCCGCGCGTACGGCGATCCTGGAGGAACGCCGCCGCGTCGACGCGGCGGCGCGGTCCGCCATGCGGGGTACCTCCGCCAAGATCCAGTCCTTGCTCAACCAGTCGCAGCACCTGCTGCAGGAACTGCAGCACGAGTACGACGACCCGCGCATCCTCCAGCTCGACTTCCGCAACGAACTGGCCCTGCGCCGCACCCAGGCCACGGCCGTGCTCTGCGACGCGTGGCCCGGCCTCGCGCGCCAGAACTCCTCCCTCGTCGAGGTCGTGCTCGGTGCCCAGTCCCGGGTCGCCGGATACGAACGCGTCAAGGTCGCCAACCACCTCCGCCAGGAGCGGCTCGCGCTCGTCGCCCGGGCCGCCGAGCCCCTGGCGATCGCGCTCGCCGAACTGCTGGCCAACGCCACGGCCTACTCGCACCCGGACACCGAAGTGCCGGTCACGGTCCAGCAGACCGCAGGCCGTGGCGCCCTGATCCTGGTCGACGACGCGGGGATCGGCATGGACGACGACGCCCTGAAGAGGGCCCGTGCACTGCTCACCGGACCCGCCGAGGTCCTGCTCACCGAACTCGGGGACCCGCCGCAGACCGGCTTCGCCGTGGTGGGGCGCCTCATCGCGCGCTACGGCTTCGGCTGCCACATCGAGTCGTCGCCGTACGGGGGGATGCGCGCCATGCTGAAGATTCCCGCGCACCTGCTCACCGTCATGGACGACGACCGCACCCTGTCCGTGCTCGCCCCGAAGCCCGTGCACGCGCGTGCCGCGGTGGCGGACGCCTCACCCGTCACCGCGGACACCATGCCCGGTACCTCCGGCACTGCGGACACCTCCGGCACCGCGTACACCCCGCCCGGCACCGCGGACACCTCCGGCACCGGCTCCCCGGCCGCCGCTGAGGAACCGGCAGTCGTGGAGGCGGCCGGAGACCCCGGCGCACCCCCCGCCGCCGACACGCCGGACGGCGGCCGCCCGGACGGGCTGCCCACCCGTCGGCGCCGCTCCCGCAGGACGGACGCCCCCGTCGCTCCCGCCGCCCCCGGACGGGCGGCGGACGAGGAACCGGTGCTCCGTACCCCTGAACAGGCCGGAGCCGCCTGGACAGCCCTTCAGGAGGGCACCCTCAGCGGCAGGCGGGCGCCCGCGGCGCCCGCGCCCTCAGCATCCTCATCGGACAACCAAGGAGACGACGAGACGTGAGCACCACTCCCACCACCGGTGATCTCGCCTGGGTGCTGACCCCGTTGCTGGAACTGCCCGGCGTACAGCACGCGGTGGTCGCGACCGGGGACGGGCTCGTCGAGGGCGCCTCGCCGGACCTGGACCGTGCGTCCGGCGAGCGCGTCGCCGCGATGACGGCCACCCTGCACGCCGCCGCCCGCGCCTTCACCACCGCGTTCACGGAGGCGGAGTCGCCGCGCCTGGCGCAGACGGTCGTGGAGTCCGATCTGGGCTTCGCCATCGTGGTACCCGCCGGCAGGAACACGACTCTGGCCCTGTTCGCCGCACCCGACGCGCACCTCGGCAACATCGCCTACCAGATGCAGGTGCAGGTCACCGCGCTGACCAGGGCCATGCACGCCCCCACCCGCCAACCGGACGCTGCCACCCGGCCATGACCCCTGGTCCAGGGCGCCGCCTGATCCCCGCCTATCTGGTCACCGGTGGCCGTTCCGTGCCCGCCGGCCCCGCGCTCGACCGCCTCGCCGTGCTGGTCCGCACGGACGAGCACGTGCCGCCGGACACCGGCGCGGAGCAGCGAAGGCTGTGCGAGCTCCTGGAACCCGGAGCCCTCACCGTCGTCGAGTGCGCCGCCCATCTGGGCCTGCCGGTCAGCGCCACGGTCTTCCTGGCCACGGACCTCGTGGCCGCGGGACATCTGCACGCTCGACCACCGATACCCCGTGCCGGTGAGATCGACCGGTCGCTCGTCGAGAGGCTGCTCGTTGGACTCCGTACCCTCCACTGACCGGGGCGGCGTCGGCTATCTGCCGAGTGCCGCCGAGACCCTGATGAAGCTCGTCGTCACGGGGCCCTTCGGCGTGGGCAAGACGACCCTGATCCGTACCCTGTCGGAGATCCCGACCCTGCACACCGAGGAGGCGATGACACGGTCCAGCGAGGGGCTCGACGACACCGCCGGGCTGCCGGAGAAGACCACGACCACGGTCGCCGTGGACTTCGGCCGGCTGACCGTGCAGGACGACCTGGTGCTCTACATGTTCGGCACACCCGGCCAGGAGCGCTTCCTCCCGCTCTGGGAGGACATCGCGCGCGGCGCGCTCGGCGCCCTCGTCATGGTCGACACCCGCCGGCTGGAGGACTCCTTCGCGGTCATGGACTTGGTGGAGGAACAAGGGCTGCCCTACGCCGTCGCCGTCAACCACTTCCCGGACGCCCCCGCCCACCCGGACGAGGTCCTGCGCAAACACCTCGACCTCGACCCCCGCACCCCGCTGATCCAGTGCGACGCCCGTGAGCGCCGGGGCAGCATCGACGCCCTGATCGCCCTCGCCGAACACGCGCTCACCCGGCTGCCCGCGCCCCAGGAACCCTCATGACACCGCCCGTGCCCGCCACTTCACCCGCCTTCGCCGCCTCGGGGCACGAGCCGCTCGCCCTGTACGGCCCGGGCTTCGCCGCCGACCCGCACGGCCACTACCGCAGACTGCGCGACCAGGGACCGCTCGCCCGGGTCCGAATCGCCCCCGACGTCGACGCGTTTCTGGTCGTGGACTACCAGGCCGCCGTCGACCTGCTGCGCGACACCGACACCTTCACCAAGGACCCGCGCGCCTGGCAGGCGGGGATAGCGGCCGACTCACCCGTCCTGCCCGTCCTCGGGCACCGTCCCACCGCGCTCTTCACCGACGGTGCGGTGCACGCGCGTTACCGGGACGCCATCAACGACACCCTCGCGCTGATCGAACCCCATCTGCTGCGCGCCGAGGTCACCGCGGTGGCCCGGCGGCTCATCACGGGGTTCGCGGCCACCGGCAGCTGCGACCTCATCGCCGAGTACGCGCGCCGCCTCCCCCTGCACGTCTTCACCGCCGCGTTCGGGGTGGCGTCCGGGGCCACCGAACGCCTGGTCCGGGGCATCGCCGGGATGATGGACTCGACCGGGGACGCGGCGGCCGCGTACGACGACCTCGTGGGTGTCGTCGCCGCGCTCGTCGCCGAACGGCGGTCCAGGCCACGCCGCGACCTCACCACGTATCTGCTCCAGCACCCCGCCGGTCTGGACGACGACGAAGCCGTGCGTCAGATCACCCTCATCATGAGCACGGGCCACGACCCGACGACGAACCTGATCGGCAACGCACTCCTGCGCATGCTCGGCGACCCCGGTTACGGAGGGGCCCTGCACGGCGGAGCCACGACCGCGCGAGAGGCGATCGACGACGTGCTGTGGCGCGATCCGCCCCTGGCCAACATGGGGGCGCACTACCCGCGTCACGACACCGAGTTCCACGGGGTCGCGCTGCGCGCCGGGCAGTTGGTGCTCGTCTCCTTC
This sequence comes from Streptomyces sp. NPDC001822, assembly GCF_042892135.1. Lineage (NCBI taxonomy): Bacteria > Bacillati > Actinomycetota > Actinomycetes > Kitasatosporales > Streptomycetaceae > Streptomyces > Streptomyces sp. NPDC001822. The sequence continues at coordinate 106,106 of NZ_JBIATW010000018.1, read as the reverse complement.
GCCGCGGCCAACACCCAGTCGCCGCCTTCCTCCTCGGACCGGGCGGTGCGTTCGGGTGACGGTGCTCACCTGGCGTGGTCGACCGGACCCCACCGGTGCCCCGCGAAACAGCCGGCCCTGCTGATGGCCATGACCGCGATCGAGGAGCTCACCAGCCAGCTCTGCGACCTCGAACTCGCCGTCGATCCGGGCGAACTGGTCTGGCGCCCCGGCCCCTTCCACCGGGCGCCGGCCCACCTCCCGGTGCGCTTCACCCCGCTCGACATGCTTCCCGAAGCCGGGGGTTTGGGTGCACCTGAAGCTGTCGATCACGTTCCGGCCCGTGTCGGTGGTACGCCGAACGGGTGAGGGACGAGAGAATTGCCCGATGAACAGCGAGCGCAGCCGGCGCACAGCCAACCGGCATACGGACGGGGTGGTTCTGTGAGCAGGTACGACAGGTACGACAGGTACGACGCCACCGACGAACAGTGGGACGGGCTCGCCCAGGTCGTACCCCTGAGGGGGCGCAACGAATGGCCGTCCAGGGTCGACCACCGCGCGGTCCCCGATCAGCGCGAGGCGGCCGATCAGCGGCGCCTCGTCGTCCTGCGGGTGCAGGTGTTCGCGGACGCGCGCGAGGTGGCCGAGTACCTGGTGGCGCAGATCCCCGTGCTGCTGGACCTGACCGGTGCCGAGAGCGACGTGGCCAAGCGCATCCTGGACTTCAGCAGCGGCGTGGTGTTCGGACTGGGCAGCGGCATGCACCGGGTCGACCGCAACGTCTTCCTGCTCGCGCCGGTCGGCATGGAGGTCGAGGGGGTCACCCCCGCGGGCGTACCCCAATCGTAGGAAGGTCGCGCGGGCGGAACGGTTCGCCGCACAGGGGCGTGCGTACGGTCCGCTCATGACTGTGATCCCCCTGGGGAAGACGGCCCCGCCACCGTCCCGCGCGGCCCGTCCCGCCCGCCCCCGCGTCCGCGAGATGAGGCTGGACGCCTTCGCCTCGCACCGCCGCACCGTCATCCCGCTCGGCCCGCTCACCCTGCTCACCGGGGGCAGCGGATCGGGAAAGTCGAGTGCCTTACGGGGGTACGAGGCGCTGGCGCGGCTCGCCGGCGGTGACCCGCTGGAGGAGGTGTTCCCCGACCCGGCCGCCTGGGTGCCGGAGTGGGCGTGCGCGGACGCGCAGGGCCGGCGGGGATTCAGGATCGGCTGCACGGTGGACGGTCCGGCCGGCCGTGTGAGGCTGGACCTGGCCGTCCAGGTGGAACCCGTGCTGCGCATCGTCGGCGAGCGGCTCGCCGACCGTGAGGAGACGCTGCTCAGCACGGCGCTGAGGGATCCGCGCCGCGCCACGGTGCAGGCCGCCTGGCATACCGCCGGGACCGTTCCGGTGACGCGTGCGCCCTTTCCGGGCGACCGCCTGGGCACGGCGATCCTGCCCCTGCGGGTGGCGGGCACGACGGACGGGGAGCTGAGGGTGCTGGCCGCCGCGGAGCAGGCGGTGGTGGCGTTACGGTCCGTCTTCGTCTGCGATCCGGAGCCGGCGCGGATGCGTGCGGCAGTTCCGGCCGGGGAAGGGCGGCTGGCCTCGGACTGCGGCAACCTCGCGGAGGTGCTCCACCACACCCGCACGCTGTGCGCGCGACGCCACGCGCGGCTGGTCGCCGGTGCGGAGGCCGGGTGCGCGGGGTTGGTGACGGGGCTGACCGCCGAGCGGCCGGCCGACGGGACGGTGCGGGCCCTCATCGAACGCGGAGCGGGGCGCGGCACCCCCCTCGGTCGCCTCGGCGACGGCGAACTGCGGTATCTGGCCCTGACAGCAGCCTTGTTGACCGGCTCCCACGCCATGGCGGCCGACCCGCACACCGAGGTGCCGTCGGCCATGCGGGCGGTCACCGTCCTCGCCGACGGACTCGACCGGAACCTGGACTCGCGCCAGACCCGGGAGCTGCTGGCCCTGGCCGCCGAGGTCTGCGGGGGCGGCCACACGCGGCTCCTGGGCACGGTCGGGGAGGCGGCCGGGGCGGAGGCCCGAGGGACTGCCGGTGTGACAGTGGTAGACCTGGCACCGTGACGGAATTCGACGCAGCGCGACTGCAGCGCAGACTGGCCGACTTCGCGGCGTCCCGCGGCTGGGAGCCCTACCACACGCCCAAGAACCTGGTCGCCGCCCTCGGTGTCGAGGCCGCCGAACTCCAGGAGATCTTCCAGTGGCTGACGCCGGAGCAGTCGGCACGGGTGATGGACGACCCCGGCACCGCGTTCCGCGTCGAGGACGAGGTCGCCGACGTGCTGGCCTATCTGCTGCAGTTCTGCGAGGTCCTGGGCATCGACGCACTGGCGGCGCTCGACGCCAAGATCGACCGCAACGAGGTACGTTTTCCGGCTGCGGGGAACGTGGAAGCACCACGTCGTCACTCTTCGGAGTGATCGACTTATCCACATTCGACATCCTGTCCACAGATTTCCGATTTCCTCTGGCGTTCGTGTGCCACACACCTCACTGTGGGTAATGAAGAGGGTGAGTGGACTTTTCGTGCAGGCGGTGCGGCGACCGGCATCGGCGATGGAAATGGTCACGGAACCGGTCACGGAAACAGCGACGGGGGACATCGCGTGGATGCGGAGCGGTTGATCGAGGCGGGCCGGAGGGCCCTGGCGGACAGCACGGACGTGCCCGCCGTCATGGCGGAGGCCTGGCAGGCTCAGGCGCTCGCCCGGGCGGTGGGCGGACACCTGGCCCGCTGCGGGCCCGCGGAGGTGCGGACCGAGGCGGGCGAGCTCAGTGACACCGGCGCCCCGGCCGGCCCGGTGTCCGACCACCCCGTGGTCGCCGCCGGGGGCGTGCGCGGGGCGCACCTCACCGAAGTGGCTGATGTCGCGGGGACGTTGGCCGCCCTCGCGCACTACCTCGGCGAGGTGGGCATCGCGCTGGTGGGCGTCGCCTGCGGGACGGACGAGGAGGGGCTCTACTGGCAGTGCATCGAGGCCATAGACGCAGCCGACGAGTCGGTCGACCGTGTGCACGGAATGCTGCGACGGCTCGCCGACCACGAGAGAGAGCGGGAGCCGGGCGGTGAGCGCGACGGTCCGTACGGGGTGATCCGGGGGCCCGCGGACCCGGTGGCCGGCCGGCCGTGACGGGTGCCCCGGCGGGTCACCGGTGCTCCGGTCAGGCAGGGCACGGGAGGCGGACGCGCAGGTCCGGAAGGTGCAGGATGGAGGCATGGATCTTCGAATCTTCACCGAGCCCCAGCAAGGGGCGAGCTATGACACCCTGCTCACCGTCGCCAAGGCCGCCGAGGACCTCGGCTTCGACGCCTTCTACCGGTCCGACCACTACCTGCGCATGGGGTCCGGCGACGGCCTGCCCGGACCGACGGACGCCTGGATCACCCTGGCCGGACTGGCGCGCGAGACCAAGCGGATCCGCCTGGGCACCCTCATGACGGCCGGCACCTTCCGCCTGCCCGGCGTGCTTGCCATCCAGGTCGCCCAGGTCGACCAGATGTCCGGCGGCCGCGTCGAGCTGGGCCTCGGCGCGGGCTGGTTCGAGGAGGAGCACAAGGCCTACGGCATCCCCTTCCCCAAGGAGAAGTTCGGCCGGCTGGAGGAGCAGCTGGCCATCGTCACGGGCCTGTGGGGGACGGAGACCGGCAAGACGTTCAGCTACGACGGGACGTACTACCAGCTGACCGACTCGCCCGCGCTGCCGAAGCCCGCCCAGGCGAAGATCCCGGTGCTGATCGGCGGCCACGGCGCGGTCCGTACGCCCCGCCTCGCCGCACGGTACGCCGACGAGTTCAACATCCCGTTCGCCTCCCTGGAGGACAGCGAGAAGCAGTTCGGCCGGGTCCGGGACGCGGCCGTCGCCGCCGGCCGTGCGCCCGACGACCTGGTGTACTCCAACGCCCTGGTGGTCTGCGTCGGCAAGGACGACGCGGAGGTGGCACGGCGGGCGTCCGCCATCGGACGTGACGTCGAGGAGATCAAGGCGAACGGACTGGCGGGCTCGCCCGACGAGGTCGTCGACAAGATCGGCCGCTTCGCCGCGATCGGCGCCTCCCGGATCTATCTCCAGGTGCTGGACCTGGACGACCTGGACCACCTGGAACTGATCGCGTCGCAGGTCCAGTCGCAGCTGCGCTGACGCCTCCGGGCGCATCAGGGCGCGGCACGGCGCGGCCAGCCGTCGGCCGGAGACCGGCCGACGGAACCACCAGAGCGAGGAGCGGCCGTGAACACCGTCCGGACACCGGAGGTTCCGTCGCGCCGTCCCCTCGGCGAGGCACTCGCCGAGGGGACCGTCCTCCTCGACGGCGGCCTCTCCAACCAGTTGGAGGCGCAGGGCTGCGACCTGTCCGACGCGCTGTGGTCGGCCCGGCTCCTCGCCGACGCACCTCAGCAGATCGAGGCGGCCCACACGGCCTATGCGCGGGCGGGGGCGCAGGTGCTGATCACCGCCAGCTACCAGGCCACGTTCGAGGGGTTCGGCAGGCGGGGGATCGGCCGGGCACGGGCCGCCGAGCTGATGGCCGGGAGCGTGGAGTCGGCGCGCCGCGCGGGCGCGGTGACCGGACGGGACCAGTGGGTCGCGGCCTCGATCGGGCCGTACGGCGCGATGCTCGCGGACGGCAGCGAGTACCGCGGCGGGTACGGGCTGACCGTCCGCGAGCTGGAGCGCTTCCACCGCCCCCGGGCGGAGACACTGGCTGAGGCGGGTCCCGACGTGCTGGCCCTGGAGACGGTGCCCGACATCGACGAGGCCGAGGCGCTGCTGCGGGTGGTCCAGGACCTCGGGGTGCCGGCGTGGCTGTCGTACAGCGTCGTCGGCGGCAGGACCAGGGCCGGACAGCCCCTGGAGGATGCCTTCGGCCTCGTCGCGGGCGTGGACCAGGTGGTCGCGGTCGGCGTCAACTGCTGCGACCCCGCCGACGTGGACGGTGCGGTGGAGGTGGCGGCCGCGACGGGCAAACCCGTGGTCGTGTACCCGAACAGCGGCGAGCGGTGGGACGCGACCGCCCGGCGATGGACCGGAGGCAGCACCTTCGCGACAGGCCGGGTGCGGGAGTGGCAGCGCGCGGGCGCGCGCCTGATCGGCGGCTGCTGCCGGGTGGGCCCGCGCGACATCGAGGAGCTGGTCGGGCGGGTGGTGCGGCCGGGAGCCTGAACGGCCCGGCTTCATCACGCGGGGGCGCCGTGCCGCACCATCAGGCAGTGCAGTGCAGTGCAGTGCAGTGCAGTGCCGTTCCGGGCAAGGGCGTGCAGTGCCATGCCGTGCCGGGCCCGGCCATCAGGCCTTGCTGTACCGGGCCATCGGCGTGGTGCCCCGGCAACGGCGAAGCAGTCGACCCGGCCGGGCGGACCTGCCGGGGACAGCTCCTGGGCGTTGCGCCGGGATCGTGCCAGCCACACGAGGAACAGCACGATCGCCAGAGCCATCAGACAGGCGAAGACCTGTGAGGCGGAGCCCGACGTGTGCGCGGGCGCGTCGGCGTGCAGGTCGCGATCCCGTACCGCTGCCGCGCGGAACACGTCCGCCACGGCGGCCGCGCCTATCGCAGCCTGCGCCGAACGGGCCAGGATCCAGGGCCTTTTGCGGGAGGTGTTCGTCACCATCTCTGTCTGTTCGGGAAGCGCCTGATGCCGCAGCGGATGCCGGGCGCGAAGATCATATGGTCAGTTCGCCGTGCGCGCGCAGCGACTTGAGCTCCCCGGCCGCGAGCCCCAGGGCCGACAGCGGACGGCCGGACGACGGGCACACGGTGGCCGCCGCAGGCAGACCTGGTCACGTGTCCGGGGAACTGCCCACACGATGCCGGGTACCGGACAGTCCTCGGCTGCGCGGCGCGTGCATGATGTCGGCAGCCGATGCGAGTGGAGGAGCGGGAATGGCCGAGGACCGCAAAGTGGATCTCGTTCACCTGACCGATGGGGAGAACAGTTTCAAGGTTCGTGTCCTGGGCCGCCGCATGCCCGGGGTATTGCCCTGGCACGACTTTCTCGATGTGGAATTCGTCGTGGCGAGCGCGTTCGTCCATGGACGTCTGGAAGCCTGTCTGGCGCCGACCGATCTGGACGGCTGGGCCCAGGTCTTGGGCGCGCTCGCCGCGGGGCGGAGCGCCACGTGGATGGACGACGGACACAATCCCGAGATCCGCTTCGAATCCTCCGGACGGGACGGGACGGGACGGGACGGGACGGGGTCGCGGTGGTCGTCGTGGAGGACGTGGCCGGATCGGGGGCATCGGTCCGTGTCCCGGTGCGCGTGGCCGGAGCATGGACCGATGAGCTCGAAGCACGGCTCGGGCACGTCCGGGCAGCCTGGCCTCAGGAGGTCGTGGAGACTGCCCCGGGCGCCTACGAGTGGCGACATGCTCGCGTGCGCCGACCGCACACGGGCGGTACGCCGGAAGCGGTGGGACGAGTGGTGTGACGCCGTCGCGGTGGCCACCGCCAAGGCGTGAACGGGTGCGGGATACCGGTGGCTTCGGTGGGCGTACTACCGTTCGAGAAGCGGAATGAGTAACTCTTGTTTGTCAGTGGTGGGTGAGATGATGAAAGGAAGTCGAGGAGAGGAGGAAATAGCATCGACACGCCACTACGCAAGCAGGCGAAGAAGTTGAAGGTGGGTGACCACCTGAGGCTTTGGAACGGCAGGACAGCCGAAATTCTCGTAATCGAGGAAGGGGTGAACCAGGACGGCAGGAAAGCGCTCGTCCTGCGTCTGTACAAGGAGAAGACTGTGATTGTTAAGCGGGAGACGATCGTGACCATGCACTACCCGTCACGGGGTAGGTAACCCTGTCATTCACCCGTGCCGGCGCCGTCGAACGGGACGGCGTCGGCGCTTCGCCGGGTTCACGCCGTCGGGGGGAGCCCGCATGTCCTGGTAATCCGCTGTCGCAACAGGCCCGCCGACACACATACTCGGTCATGTGTTCCTGACGATCTCAACCACTGGCGACGAGCAGCACCCGGCTACTGACCTGGGGTTCCTCCTCCACAAGCATCCCGACAAGGCCCAGACGTTCTCGACCTCCCACGGCACGGCCCACGTCTTCTACCCCGAGGCGTCACCGGAGCGGTGCACGGCCGCACTGCTGCTGGAGGTGGATCCGGTGGCTCTGGTCCGGCGGGGCAAGGGGAAGGGCCGGGGCGGAGCGCCCGACGCGGCGCTCGCGCAGTACGTCAACGACCGGCCGTACGCCGCGTCGTCGCTGCTTTCGGTCGCGATGACGACCGTGTTCAAGTCCGCGCTGAACGGGGCGTGCCGGGCGATGCCCGAACGCGTCGCGGAACCCCTCCCGCTGCGCATCGAGGTGCCCGCTCTCCCCGCACGCGGCGGGGCGGATCTGGTGCACAAGCTCTTCGCGCCGCTCGGCTGGACACGCGTGGAGGCCGTCACCGTACCGCTCGACGAGCAGTTCCCGGAGTGGGGCGACTCGCGTTATGTGAGCCTTGTACTGGAGGGGGAGTTCCGGCTCGCTGACGCACTGCGCCAGCTGTACGTCCTGCTGCCGGTGCTCGACGACGCCAAGCACTACTGGGTGGCGCCCGACGAGGTCGACAAACTGCTGCGGGCCGGTGAGGGCTGGCTGGCCGGGCACCCCGAGCAGAAGCTGATCACCAGCCGCTACCTCTCCCGGCGCTGGAGTCTCACTCGGCAGGCGACGGAGCGCCTGGAGCTGGTGCGGCTCGCCGAGTCCGACGACCTGGAGGTGGAGAGCGTCGACAACGCGGTGGACGAGACCACCGACACGGAGGAGCGTCCGGTGCCGCTCGCCGGGCAACGCCGTGCGGCGATCGTCGAGGCGCTGCGGGCCGCCGATGCGCGCCGGGTGCTCGACCTGGGCTGCGGGCAGGGCCAGCTGGTGCAGGAACTGCTCAAGGACGTGCGCTTCACGGAGATCGTGGGCGTCGACGTGTCGATGCGCGCGCTGACCGTCGCCGCACGACGGCTGAAGCTCGACCGGATGGGCGAGCGGCAGGCAGGTCGCGTCACCCTGCGACAGGGTGCTCTGACCTACACGGACAAGCAGTTGAAGGGCTACGACGCCGCTGTGCTCAGCGAGGTCGTCGAGCACCTCGACCTGCCACGGCTGCCTGCCCTGGAATACGCGGTGTTCGGCTCGGCCCGCCCGCGCACCGTGCTCGTCACCACGCCCAACGTGGAGTACAACGTCCGCTGGGAGACCCTCCCCGCCGGGCACGCGCGCCACAGCGACCACCGCTTCGAGTGGACCAGGGGTGAGTTCCGCGAGTGGGCGGGGCAGGTGGCCGCGCGCCACGGCTACACGGTGGAGTTCGTGCCCGTGGGGCCCGACGACCCCGAGGTGGGGCCGCCCACGCAGATGGCCGTCTTCACGATGGCCGGCTCGGACGGCCGCGCGCCGGACGGCACCGGCACGGACGCCCGGCTCACCGAGGAAGCCGGGCTCACCGAGGACGCCCGGCCCGCCGAGAGCCCGCTGACCGCCCCGGCATCCACCACCACCACCACCGCCGCCACCACCACGAAGGAGGAGAAGGCCGCATGACCAGCACCAGTACCTCTCGCACGTTGCCGGTGACCGACCTGTCCCTCGTCGTGCTCATCGGGGCCAGCGGTTCGGGCAAGTCGAGCTTCGCCCGCAAGCACTTCAAGCCGACCGAGATCGTCTCCTCGGACTTCTGCCGCGGACTCGTCGCCGACGACGAGAACGACCAGAGCGCCAGCGGGGACGCCTTCGACGTCCTGCACTACATCGTCGGTAAACGTCTGGCCGCCGGACGCCTCACCGTCGTCGACGCGACCAACGTCCAGTCCGAGAGCCGCAAGCAGCTCGTGCAGCTGGCTCGTCAGCACGACGTGCTGCCCATCGCCGTCGTCCTGGACATGCCCGAGGAGCTGTGTCTGGCGCGCAACGCCGGCCGGCCGGACCGCGCCGGCATGCCCCGTCACGTGGTCCAGCGCCACCGCCGGGAACTGCGCCGTTCGCTGCGGGGCCTGGAGCGTGAGGGCTTCCGCAAGGTGCACGTCCTGCGCACCGAGGAGGAGGCCGGCGCGGCCGAAGTGGTCCTGGAACGGCGCTACAACGACCTCCGCCACCTCACCGGCCCCTTCGACATCATCGGGGACATCCACGGCTGCAGTTCCGAGCTGGAGACACTGCTCGCCAAACTCGGTTACGCCGACGACGGAGCGCACCCCGAGGGGCGGACCGCCGTCTTCGTCGGTGACCTCGTCGACCGCGGCCCCGACAGCCCCGGAGTCCTGCGCCGGGTCATGGCCATGGTTGCGGCGGGCCAGGCGCTGTGTGTGCCGGGCAACCACGAGAACAAGCTCGGCCGCTATCTCAAGGGGCGCAAGGTCCAGCACAGCCACGGCCTCGCCGAGACCGTCGAGCAGCTGGAGCGGGAGGACGAAAAGGACCCCGAGTTCCGCGGGCGCGTGGCGGAGTTCATCGACGGACTGGTGAGCCACTACGTCCTGGACGAGGGAAAGCTCGTCGTCTGCCACGCCGGGCTGCCCGAGAAGTACCACGGGCGCACCTCCGGACGGGTCCGGTCGCACGCCCTGTACGGCGACACGACGGGCGAGACGGACGAGTTCGGTCTGCCCGTCCGCTACCCGTGGGCGGAGGACTACCGGGGCCGTGCGGCCGTGGTCTACGGCCACACCCCCGTCCCCACCACCTCCTGGGTCAACAACACGCTGTGCCTGGACACCGGAGCGGTGTTCGGGGGGAAGATGACCGCGCTGCGCTGGCCCGAGCGCGAGATCGTCGACGTACCGGCCGAGCGGGTCTGGTACGAGCCGGTGAAGCCGCTGATCATAGAGGCGCCCGGCGGGCGGGAGGGACGTCCGCTGGACCTCGCCGACGTGCAGGGGCGCCGTGCCGTCGAGACCCGCCACATGGGCCGCATCGCGGTGCGGGAGGAGAACGCCGCGGCGGCGCTGGAGGTCATGAGCCGGTTCGCCGTCGACCCGAGGCTCCTGACCTATCTGCCGCCGACGATGGCACCGACGGCCACCTCCCGCGAGGACGGCTATCTGGAGCACCCGGCGGAGGCGTTCGCGCAGTACCGCGCGGACGGGGTCGCCGAGGTCGTCTGCGAGGAGAAGCACATGGGCTCGCGCGCCGTCGCGCTGGTCTGCCGTGACGCCGACGCCGCCCGCGAGCGCTTCGGCACCGGGGACACTTCCCACGGCCCCGGTTCCGTGGGGAGCCCCACCGGTGCCCTGCACACCCGCACCGGGCGGCCCTTCCTGGACGACGAGGCACTGACCGAGGTCGTGCTCGGCAGGCTGCGCACCGCGATCGCCGCCGCCGGGCTGTGGGACGAGTGGAACACCGACTGGGTGGTGCTCGACGCCGAGCTGATGCCGTGGTCCCTCAAGGCGGCCGGGCTCCTCCGCTCGCAGTACGCGGCGGTGGGCGCGGCGGCCGGCGCGGCGCTGCCCGTCGCGGAGAAGGCCCTGGCCGCCGCGGCCGCACGCGGTGTGGACGTCGGCTCTCTCGCCGGCCGTCAGCGGGGCCGCGCCGAGGACGCCGCCGCCTTCACCGAGGCGTACCGCCGCTACTGCTGGAGCACCGAAGGGCTCGACGGGGTCCGCCTGGCGCCGTTCCAGATCCTCGCCGTGCAGGGCCGCTCGCTCGCCTCGGTGCCGCACGACCAGCAGCTGGCCTGGCTGGACCGCCTGGTCGAGCACGACCCGACGGGTCTGCTCCAGGTCACCCGGCGGCTCGTCGTCGACACGGGCGACGAGGAGTCCGTGCGTTCCGGCGTGGACTGGTGGCTGGAGATGACCGGCCGCGGCGGCGAGGGCATGGTCGTCAAGCCGCTCGGCGCCCTGGTCCGGGACGGCAAGGGCAGGCTGGTCCAGCCGGGCATCAAGGTGCGCGGCCGGGAGTACCTGCGGATCATCTACGGTCCCGAGTACACGCGGCCCGAGAACCTGGAGCGGCTGCGCTCGCGGTTCCTCGGCCACAAGCGCTCGCTGGCGCTGCGCGAGTACGCGCTCGGCCTCGAGGCGCTCGACCGGCTGGCCGAGGGGGAGCCCCTGTGGCGGGTCCACGAGGCCGTCTTCGCGGTGCTCGCCCTGGAGTCGGAGCCGGTGGACCCCCGGCTGTAGACGGTCGCGGCTGCAGACGGTCGCGTCCCCCACGGGCACCTCGCCGCCCGCGGGGGACGCGCTCCCGTTCCCCACGGGTGCGTACACCCGCCCCGGCGCACCGCGTCCGTATGAGGGGTGGCCCCTTGTCCTCCCCGGGGTCCGGGGTCAGCCGGTGATGCGCATCAGCGTGATGAGGTTGTCCCGGACCGTGAACACGAAGTGCGAGGGTCCGTTGAAGCCGTCGCCGCCGACCTGGGCCAGGACGGTGACGTCCTCGTCCCCGGGGCCGGCCGACACCTCCGTGACGTCGAGAGTGACCCGCGCGCCGATGAACTCCGCCTCGCTCCAGGCCCGCACCGCCTCCCAGCCGGTGAAGACCCGCCCCCAGTCGTCGACGGCGCCGTCCGGTGCGAAGGTCAGCAGCCAGGCGGCCGTGTCGTGGGCGTTGGCCGCGCCCAGGAACGCACCGACGACGGGCGGCAGCGGTGGGGTGGTCGGCATGGGGGAGTGCTCCTTCGGCGTGGGGGATACGGAGCCGTCGGCCGCGTCACCGGGGTCGCGGACGGGACGCCGGCCGTACGAGGGGCGTGACCGGGCTCCGCCCGGAGACCCCGGACGGGCGCGGTGTGCTGACGGAGCTCAGTCTCGGCTGCCGACGCGCCCGATGACGTCGTCGGCGCGCCGGGGCGGTCCCGTTCGCGCCCGGGCGGAATCGCGAACCGGCTGGCGGTTCGCGGGGTGAACGGCGCTCCGCGTGGTGAGGATGAAGACATGGGATTCCATGTCGACTCCGAGGCCGGGCGGCTGCGCCGCGTCATCCTGCACCGCCCCGATCTGGAACTGAAACGGCTCACACCCAGCAACAAGGACGCGCTGCTGTTCGACGACGTGCTGTGGGTGCGCCGTGCCCGTGAGGAGCACGACGGGTTCGCCGATGTGCTGCGCGACCGCGGGGTGGAGGTTCACCTCTTCGGTGATCTGCTCCGGGAGTCCCTCGACATCCCGGTGGCGCGCCGGCTCGTCCTCGACCGGGTCTTTGACGAGAAGGAGTACGGCCCGCTCGCCACCGAACACCTGCGTGCCGCCTTCGAGGAGCTGCCCGCCGCCGAGCTCGCGGAGGCCCTGATCGGCGGGATGACGAAACGGGAGTTCCTGGAGCGGCACGCCGAGCCGACCTCGGTCCGCTTCCACGTCATGCGGTTGGACGACTTCCTGCTGAGCCCCCTGCCGAACCACATCTTCACCAGGGACACATCGGCCTGGATCTACGACGGGGTGTCCATCAACGCGATGCGCTGGCCGGCCCGGCAGCGCGAGACCGTCCACTTCGAGGCGATCTACCGGCACCATCCGCTGTTCACCGGCCCCGAGGCGGGCGCGTTCCACCACTGGTCGGAGGGGCAGGACGACTATCCGTCGACCATCGAGGGCGGCGACGTGCTCGTCATCGGGCGGGGAGCCGTCCTGATCGGGATGAGCGAGCGCACCACCCCGCAGGCCGTGGAGATGCTGGCCAGAGGGCTCTTCGACGCGGGATCGGCCACGGCCATCGTGGCGCTGGACATGCCCAAGCGGCGGGCTTTCATGCACCTCGACACGGTGATGACGATGGTCGACGGGGACACGTTCACGAAGTACGCCGGTCTGGGGATGCTCCGCTCCTACACGATCGAGCCGGGCAGCGGCCCCCGCGAGCTGAAGGTCACCGACCATCCGCCCGAGCACATGCACCGCGCCATCGCCGCCGCGCTCGGCCTGGACGGGATCCGGGTGCTCACGGCCACCCAGGACGTGCACGCGGCCGAGCGGGAGCAGTGGGACGACGGGTGCAACGTGCTGGCCGTGGAGCCCGGGGTCGTCGTCGCGTACGAGCGGAACGCCACCACGAACACCTATCTGCGCAAGGAGGGCATCGAGGTCATCGAGATCCGCGGGAGCGAGCTGGGGCGGGGCCGGGGCGGCCCGCGCTGCATGAGCTGTCCGGTGGTCCGCGATCCCGTGTGAGGGGGCCGGGGCGGCCGGGGCGAGGAGGCGGTGAGGACGTACGACCCCTCCCGGACCTGTATAGCAATACGGTACCTCGTATAGACTTCCAGGATATTCGTCATACGCCCTCAGCCCGACCCAGGAGCAGTCACCATGGCCATAGACCTCACAGGCCGCCATTTCCTCAAGGAGCTGGACTTCACGGCCGAGGAGTTCCGCGGCCTGGTCGCCCTGGCGGCGGAGCTCAAGGCCGCCAAGAAGGCGGGCAGGGAGGTGCAGCGGCTCCTCGGCCGGAACATCGCCCTGATCTTCGAGAAGACCTCGACGCGCACCCGCTGCGCCTTCGAGGTGGCCGCGGCGGACCAGGGTGCCTCCACCACGTACCTCGACCCCTCCGGCTCGCAGATGGGGCACAAGGAGTCGGTGAAGGACACGGCCCGGGTGCTCGGCCGGATGTTCGACGGCATCGAGTACCGGGGGGACAGCCAGCAGGCCGTCGAGGAGCTCGCCGCGTACGGCGGCGTCCCGGTCTTCAACGGGCTCACGGACGACTGGCATCCCACCCAGATGCTCGCCGACGTCCTCACGATGACCGAGCACAGCGACCTGCCTCTGGAGCGGATCTCCTTCGCCTATCTCGGGGACGCCCGCTTCAACATGGGCAACTCCTATCTGATCACCGGCGCCCTGCTCGGCATGGACGTGCGGATCGTGGCGCCCGCCGCCTACTGGCCGGCGCAGGAGATCGTGGACCGGGCGTACGCGATCGCGGAGTCCAGCGGTGCACGCATCACCCTCACCGAGGACGTCGCCAAGGGTGTGCGGGGTGCCGGGTTCGTGGTCACGGACGTCTGGGTCTCCATGGGGGAGCCCAAGGAGGTCTGGGACGAGCGCATCGCCGCCCTCGCGCCGTACGCGGTGACGATGGACGTCCTGCGCGCCACCGGTGTCGACGACGTCAAGTTCATGCACTGCCTTCCGGCCTACCACGACCTCGGCACCAAGGTGGGCCGGGAGATCCACGCCCGCCACGGGCTGACGGAGCTGGAGGTCACCGAAGAGGTCTTCGAGTCCGAGCACTCGATCGTGTTCGACGAGGCCGAGAACCGGATGCACACGATCAAGGCTGTCCTCGTCGCGACGATGGCAGGCGGCGGGGCAGACGCGGAGAGCGCATGAAAATACGCCCGATTGGGTGAACATGCAGACAAGTGGCTACGATGGCGTCACTTGGTGGGGTTCGGGCTCGCACGCTCGAACCCCCTTTTTCGTGCGCCCGGCCGGAAGCACCGCGCACGCCCGAGCCCCCCACAGGCTCAGTTCCACGCTCCACCAGAGAAGAGAACCCTCCCCCCATGAGTCCCCACACCCACGCCCCGCGACGCCCTCCGTCCGGCTCGGGGGCGCGCATCAAAAGCCCCGCCCTGCTGCTCGCCGAGTCCGGAACCGATCTGGAGGGGCACGGCCTGCGGCGCACCATGGGGCTCTTCCAGCTCGTGTGCTTCGGGGTCGGCGCGATCGTCGGCACGGGGATCTTCGTCGGCCTGTCCGACAGTGTCGCCGAAGCGGGCCCCGCCGTCGTCGTCTCGTTCGTCCTCGCGGCGGTCACCTGCGTCTTCACCGCGTTCTCCTTCGCCGAGCTCGGCGGCGCCATCCCGGTCTCCGGAAGCTCGTACTCCTTCGCCTACGCCACGCTGGGGGAGCGCGTCGCGTTCCTCGTGGGCTGGTGCCTGCTCCTGGAGTACGGCGTCTCGGTCTCCGCGGTCGCGGTGGGGTGGAGCCAGTACGTCAACGAACTGCTGGACAGCCTCACCGGCTGGAGCCTGCCGGCCGCGCTCTCGTCGGGACCGGCGGACGGCGGTGTGGTGAACCTGCCGGCGGTCGTCGTGATCATGATGGCCGCCGCCCTGCTGGTGCGCGGCATCCGTGAGAGCGCGGGCGCGACGGCGGCGATGGCGGTGCTGAAGATCGGCATCCTCGTCGCGTTCTGCGCGATCGCCTTCACCGCCTTCGAGGACGGCAACCTCTCGCCCTTCGCCTCCCACGGCACGGCCGGGGTCACCGCCGGTGCCTCCGTGGCGTTCTTCTCGTACATCGGCTTCGATGCCATCACCACCGCGGGTGAAGAGGTCAAGGACCCGCGCAGGAACATCCCGATCGCGATCATGATCTGCATCGGCGTGGTCACGCTGCTCTACTGCGCCGTCGCGCTCGGGGCCATCGGCGCGCTGGGCGCGGACGCCGTCGGGGACAAGCCCGCCGCGCTGTCACTGGTGGTCGATCAGGTCACCGGATCGGACGTCGGCGGCGGGATCATCGCCTTCGGCGCGGTCGTCGCCATCGCCTCCGTCGTCCTCGCGGTGATGTACGGGCAGACCCGGATCCTGATGTCCATGTCCCGCGACGGCCTCGTCCCCAGGGTCTTCGAGCGGGTGTCGCCCAGAACGCACACGCCGGTCGCCAACACGTGGATCGTGGCGGTCGTCTTCGCGGTCCCGGCGGCGTTCTCGTCCCTCGACGTCGTCGTGAACCTGACGACCATCGGCACGCTCGCCACCATGGCGGTCGTCAACGTCGCCGTCATCGCGCTGCGCCGCCGCAACCCCGGGCTGAAGCGGTCCTTCCGGGTGCCGCTCTACCCGCTCAGCCCCGTCCTGGGCGTCGGCTTCTGCGTGTACCTGATGTACGGGACCGGCTGGGGGACCTGGGTGCAGTTCGTGGTCTTCGTGGCCGTCGGCGCGCTGGTGTACGCGGTGTACGGCCGCGGCCGCTCCCGGCTGGTCAGCCCCGGGTGGCCCGGGGCTGACCAGCCGGCGGAGGCGGGCCCGACGGAAGGGTGAACCAGACGGCCTTGCCGTGCGGCGTCGGGCGGTGGCCGCAGGCGGAGCTGAGGGCGCGTATCAGCAGAAGGCCGCGGCCGTGCTCCTGCCACGGGTCCTGGGTGCTGCCGGGCAGCAGGCCGGAGAGATCGCCGGGCGGCCCGGGGTCGTGGTCGTGGACCTCCACCTGGCAGCCCGACGCCAGGAGCTCGACGACCAGCTCGATCGGACCCGAGCCGTCGGTGTGCTCGACGGCGTTGGCGACCAGCTCGGCGGTCAGCAGCTCGGCCGTGTCGCTGTCCGCGGGCCCGTCGAGGTCCGCCAGTGCCGTGCGCACGAGGGCGCGGGCTATCGGCACGGCGGCCGTGGAGTGCGGCAGGGCGATTCGCCAGGAGGCGGGCGAGGGCGCGGGGGCGTCGGACGGCAAGGCGGGGATCCGTTCGGGAGCGAGACTTCCGGCGGGGACTCGTGTTCCGGACTGCTGTGACCGGGGGGACGACGTCGTCCGGCACCGAAGGGTACGGAGGCCCGTACCAGGACGTGCTGCGCTCAACCATACGAAGTGCGACGGCCCAGACATAGAGGCTGCCGACCGGCACAAAGGGGACTTTCGCCACACTCGCCCCATCCGGAGTCCCCTTGCCGAGGAGTATCGCGTACTCATGACGGAAGTCACGGATGAGTGATAACTTCGAAGCGGATCAGCAGCAGCCCGACGGCTGGAGGGGATCTCCCATGAGTCCGTTCACCGGCTCCGTCCCGCATACGGAGCGCTGGCGGCATCTGAGCGTCACGACGCACGACGGGGTGGCGACCGTCACGCTCGCCCGCCCCGAGAAGCTCAA
This sequence comes from Streptomyces sp. NPDC001822, assembly GCF_042892135.1. NCBI lineage: Bacteria > Bacillati > Actinomycetota > Actinomycetes > Kitasatosporales > Streptomycetaceae > Streptomyces > Streptomyces sp. NPDC001822. The sequence continues at coordinate 89,370 of NZ_JBIATW010000018.1, read as the reverse complement.
CGCGCTCACCTTCGGGGCCTACGCCGACCTCCGCGACCTGCTCGCCGAGCTCTCCCGGGAACGCTCCGTGCGCGCCCTCGTGCTCGCCGGGGAAGGACGCGGCTTCTGCTCCGGCGGTGACGTCGACGAGATCATCGGCGCCACACTCGCCATGGACACCGCGCAGCTCCTGGACTTCAACCGGATGACCGGGCAGGTCGTGCGCGCGCTGCGGGAGTGCCCCTTCCCCGTGATCGCCGCCGTGCACGGAGTGGCCGCGGGTGCCGGAGCGGTCCTCGCCCTCGCCGCGGACTTCCGGATCGCCGACCCCTCCGCCCGCTTCGCCTTCCTGTTCACCGCCGTGGGACTGTCCGGCGGTGACATGGGAGCCGCCTACCTCCTGCCGCGCGTCGTCGGCCTCGGCCACGCCACCCGGATCCTGATGCTCGGCGAGCCCGTCCGCGCGCCCGAGGCGGAGCGCATCGGGCTGATCAGCGAGCTGACGGCCGAGGGGGACACCGGCGCCCGCGCCGAGGCGCTGGCCCGGCGGCTCGCGGACGGACCCGCGCTCGCGCTCGCCCAGACGAAGGCCCTGCTCACGGCGGAACTCGACATGCCGCTCGCCGCGGCCGTCGAGATGGACGCCGCGACCCAGGCGCTCCTGATGCACGGGGAGGACTACGCCGAGTTCCATGCCGCCTTCACCGAGAAGCGGCCTCCGAAGTGGCAGGGCAGGTAGCCCGATGACCACCTCGGACACGAGGCGGATCGCGGTCATCGGCGGCGGGCCCGGCGGGCTCTACGCGGCCGCGCTCCTCAAACGGCTCGGCCCCGGCCGGGAGGTCAGCGTCTGGGAACGCAACGCCCCCGACGACACCTTCGGCTTCGGTGTGGTCCTCTCCGACGAGACCCTCGGCGGCATCGAACACGCCGACCCCGTCGTGTACCGCGCGCTGAGCGACGCGTTCGTCCGCTGGGACACCATCGACGTCGTGCACCGCGGCACCGTCCAGACCTCCGGCGGCCACGGCTTCGCTGCCCTCGGCCGCCGTACGCTGCTGCGCATCCTGCACGAGCGGTGCGCGTCCCTCGGCGTCCGGCTCCGCTTCCGGTCGCCCGCCCCGCCGGCCGCCGAACTCGCCGCTCAATACGACCTGGTCATCGCCGCCGACGGGGTGCACAGCGCGACCCGTGCCGCCCACGCCCTCCACTTCCGCCCGACGGTCACCACGCACCGCAACCGCTACATCTGGCTGGCCGCTGACTTCGCGTTCGACGCGTTCCGTTTCGAGATCGCCGAGACCGAGTACGGCGTGATGCAGCTGCACGCCTACCCCTTCTCCCGCCCGTCCCCCGGCCGGCTCCCCGGAGCACCCGGGGAATCCGGCGCCTCCACCGTCATCGTCGAGATGCGCGAGGAGGTCTGGCGTGCGGCGGGCCTCGACACCTGTGACACCGCCGAATCCGCCGCCCGCTGCGCCAAGGTCTTCGCCGACGCGCTGGACGGCCGGCCGCTGCGCTCCAACCGCTCCTCCTGGCTCACCTTCGCCACGGTGAGCAACGCACGCTGGTCGCACGCCAACACGGTCCTCCTCGGCGACGCCGCCCACACCGCGCACTTCTCCATCGGCTCCGGCACCAAGCTGGCCGTCGAGGACGCTCTCGCCCTCGCCGCCTGCGTCGACGAACATCCGGCCCTTCCCGACGCCCTCGCCGCCTATGAGGAGGAGCGCCGCCCCGTCGTGCAGTCCACCCAGCGCGCCGCCGCCGCCAGCCTCCGCTGGTTCGAGGAACTCCCGCAGTACGTGGACCAGGAGCCCCGCCGCTTCGCCTTCAACCTCCTCACCCGCAGCCGCCGCGTCACCCACGACAACCTGCGTCTGCGCGACGCCGGGTTCACCGGAGCCGTCGAGGAGGAGTTCGGCTGCGCCCCGGGCGTCCCGCCCATGTTCACCCCGCTGCGGCTGCGCGGACTCGAACTCCGCAACCGCGTCGTCGTCTCACCCATGGACATGTACTCGGCCGTCGACGGCGTCCCGGGCGACTTCCACCTCGTCCACCTCGGCGCCCGCGCGCTCGGCGGCGCCGGACTGGTCATGACCGAGATGACCTGCACGAGTCCGGAGGGCCGCATCACCCCCGGCTGCGCCGGCCTGTGGACCGACGAACAGGCGGACGCCTGGGCCCGGATCACGCGTTTCGTCCACGACTCCGCCCCCGGCGCCGCGATCGGCGTCCAGCTGGGTCACTCCGGCCGCAAGGGTTCCACCCGGCTCATGTGGGACGGCATCGACCAGCCGCTGGAGGAGGGGAACTGGCCGCTCAGCGCCGCCTCGGCCCTGCCGTACACCCCCGGTGTCAGCCAGGTGCCGCAGGCGCTGGACGGCGCCGGACTGGCGGCGATCCGGGACGAGTTCACCGATGCCGCCGGGCGGGCCGCCCGCAGCGGCTTCGATCTGCTCGAACTGCACTGCGCCCACGGCTACCTCCTCTCCGGCTTCCTGTCCCCGCTCACCAACCGGCGCACCGACGCCTACGGCGGCTCGCTGGAGAACCGCCTCCGCTTCCCCCTGGAGGTCTTCGACGCGGTCCGCTCCGTGTGGCCCGCCGACCGGCCCATGACCGTACGCGTCTCCGCCACGGACTGGGCGGACGGCGGCATGAGCGACGACGACGCCGTGGCCGTCGCCCGTGCCTTCGCCGAGCACGGGGCGGACGCCATCGACGTCTCCACCGGCCAGGTCGTACCCGGCGAACGCCCCGAGTACGGCCGCTCCTACCAGACCCCGTACGCCGACCGGATCCGCAACGCCCTCGGCGTACCCGTCATCGCCGTCGGTGCCATCTCCTCCTGGGACGACGTCAACTCGCTGCTCCTCGCCGGGCGCGCCGACCTCTGCGCCCTGGCACGGCCCCACCTGTACGACCCGCACTGGACCCTGCACGCCGCCGCCGAGCAGGGGTACACGGGGCCCGGGGCCACCTGGCCGCTCCCGTACCGCGCGGGCAGCCGCACCCCTCCGACCGGCCGCACCGACGCCCCCAAGCCCCGGCTCACCCTGGGCTGACGGCCTCCGGTGCGTGCCGCCGGGCCGTCATTCCGGCTCCGCCGTGATCAGCAGGCGGTCGGAGACCGCCTCGTAACCGATGCGCCGGTACAGCCCGTTGCTCGTCGGATTCGCGAGATCCGTGAAGAGCAGCACCTCGCGGACGCCCCTCTCCCGAGCGGCGCGCCCGACGTCCGCCGTGACAGCCGCCGCGAATCCGTTCCCACGGTGCTCCGGCGGTGTGTAGACGTACGACACGCGCACCGTGCCCGCGACGTTGTGCGAGACACCGGCCAGCGACACCGGTACGCCGCCGGCCTCCCAGAGCGTCATCCCGCCGCGCGCCGTGGCCGCGTCCACGATCCGCGCCGCCTGGTCACCGGGCTGCCCGGTCTCCTCGCCGAAGGCTCCGAGCCACTCGACCAGCAGTGCACGGTCGGCGGCCGTGGCCGTCCTCGGCGCGCCCGCCGGAGCGGGGGAGGGCGGCACCGGGGTGCCCAGCCGGTACAGCCGGTGCTCCTTGTCCACGTGGTGCCGGGGCCAGCGAGCGGCCAGCAGCCGGGCCGTGTCCCGGTCGGCGTTGATGCCGGGCAGCGGCAGCGCGCCGGGCAGCGCGGCGACCGCTTCCGGGGCCGCCGTGCCCAGGACGGGGAGGAACGGAGGCGTCCGCACCAGGGCCCCGTCCACGACGCCGTCCGGCCCGCGCCACCAGCCCAGCAACGGCACCCCGGAGCCGTAGGCGTGAGGCCCCTGGTCGCGCAGGGTGGCGGTGATCGTCAGTACGAGGGTGTTGGCGGCCGGCCGGGCGGCCAGCGACGCTCCGGCGGCGTCCAGGAAGACGCCGACGTCGTCGGTGAAGGTCCAGGTCATGCCCCATCGTGTCGCGCCCCGCCACCCGGGGGCACCCCGTTTCTTTCGGGGTGCGGTCAGGGCGCGCGCCGCACGAACTCCGCCCCGGAGTCCCGCAGTCGTGCGTGCAGCTGCCCGAACACCTCCGCCGAACGGCCGCCCGGCCAGTCCTCGGGCAGCAGTTCGGCGGGCAGGCCCGGATCCGCGTAGGGCAGCCGGCGCCACGAGTCCAGGGCGCGCAGGTAGTCGCGGTAGGCGTCCTCGGCACCGGGCGCCGTCCCGTCCCCCGACTCCCACGCGCGCAGCACCGGCTCCTGCTGGTCGAGGAAGTCCAGATGCAGGCGGGCGATCGCCTCCAGGTCCCACCAGCGGGCCACCGCCTCCGCCGTCGCGGCGAAGCCCAGGTGTTCGGCGCGGAACAGCTCGACGTACGGGGCGAGTTCGAGGCGGTCCAGGGTGTGCCGGGTCTCCTCGTACAGTCCGGCGGGCGCGATCCACACCCCGGGCGCCGCCGTGCCGAAGCCGAGGTGTCCGAGCCGGGAGCGCAGCAGGTGCCTCTTGTGGCGTTCGGCCTCCGGTACGGAGAAGACCGCGAGCACCCAGCCGTCCCCGGTGACCGGCAGGGCGGGCCGGTAGATCCGCCGGTCACCGTCGTCCAGCAGCTGACGCGCGTCCGCCGACAGCGCGTACCCCGCAGCGCCGTCCGTCGTGCGGGCGGGGACGAGCAGCCCGCGTCGCTTGAGCCGCGAGACGGAGGAGCGTACCGCCGGGGCGTCGACGCCGACCGCGTGCAGGAGCCGGATCAACTCGGACACCGGCAGCGGGGCGTCACCCGGCAGTCGGCCGTAGGCGCCGTACAGGGTGACGATCAGGGAACGGGGAGTGTGCTCGGCCACGCGTTCACTCTAGAGCGGTGCCGCCGCGCAGCCGGAACCGCTGTAGCTTTCCGGTGGGGGTCCTCGGCAGGGCGGGCAGGAACTCGATGGCGCGGGGGCACTTGTGCGGCGCCAGTTCGGCCTTCATGTGCGCGCGCAGGGCGTCGGCGTCCGGCGAGGCCCCCTCACGGGGCACGACGTACGCCGCGACGATCTGGCCGCGCAGCTCGTCCGGGCGGCCCACCACCGCGGCCTCGGCCACGTCGGGGTGGCGCAGAAGGGCCTCCTCGACCTCCGGGCCCGCGATGTTGTACCCGGCCGAGATGATCATGTCGTCCGCTCTGGCGACGTACCTGAAGTAGCCGTCGGGTTCGCGGACGTAGGTGTCGCCGGTGATGTTCCAGCCGTGGCGCACGTACACCCGCTGGCGTTCGTCGGCGAGGTACCGGCAGCCCACCGGACCGCGTACCGCCAGCAGCCCAGGTTCACCGTCGGGCAGTTCCTCACCGTCCTCACCGATCACACGTGCCTGCCAGCCGGGCACCGGGACGCCCGTGGTGCCCGGCCGGATCGCCCCGTCGGCCGCCGAGATGAAGATGTGCAGCAGTTCGGTGGCCCCGATGCCGTTGATGATGCGCAGTCCCGTGCGCTCGTACCAGGCGCTCCAGGTCGCGGCGGGGAGGTTCTCCCCGGCCGAGACGCAGCGTCGCAGCGCGGAGAGGTCGTGGCCGTCGAGCGCGTCCAGCATCACGCGGTACGCGGTCGGGGCCGTGAACAGGATGGAGACCCGGTGGGCGGCGAGCGCGGGCAGCAGCTGTTTGGGACCCGCCTGTTCCAGCAGCAGCGCCGAGGCGCCGGCCCGCAGCGGGAAGATCACCAGTCCGCCGAGCCCGAAGGTGAAACCGAGCGGCGGGCTGCCGGTGAACACGTCGTCGGGTCCGGGCCGAAGGACGTGGCGGGCGAAGGTGTCGGCGACGGCCAGCACGTCGCGGTGCACGTGCATGCAGCCCTTGGGCCGCCCGGTGGTGCCGGAGGTGAAGGCGATGAGGGCGACGTCGTCGGCGGCGGTGTCCACCGCCCGGTAGGGGCCCGGCCGGGCGGCCGCGAGCCGCGTGAGGTCGTCGGCGGAGCCGCCCCCGTACGTCGTGACGCGGAGTCCGGGCACCTGTGCGGCGGTCAGGTCGTCCACCGACCTGGCGTCGCACAGCGCGTGGCTGACGCGGGCGATGGAACAGATCGTGGCGAGCTCGGACGCCCGCTGCTGGGCCAGCACCGTGACGGCGACCGCGCCGGCCTTCATCACGGCGAGCCAGCAGGCCGCCAGCCAAGGGGTGGTGGGGCCGCGCAGCAGCACGCGGTTGCCGGGGACGACGCCCAGATCGTGGGTCAGCACCTGGGCGATCCGGTCCACCCGGTCCAGCAGCTCCCCGTAGCTCCAGGAGCCGCCGTCCGCGCTCCGGAAGGCCGGGCGGTCGGGGCCGAGCCGCTGCACGGTGCGGTCGAGCAGTTCGTGACCGCAGTTCAGGCGGTCCGGATAGGCCAGTTCGGGGAGTTCGAAGACCAGCTCGGGCCATTGCCCGGCGGGTGGGAGATGGTCGCGCGCGAAGGTGTCGGTGTGCGCGCTCGCGGTACCTGACGGCTTCATGAAGCATCGCCCCCTTGTCGCCCTTGGAGCGTATCGTTTGGGTGACGGTAGTCAACGGTCCGCGATAAGTCGTGACAAGAGAGGCGCCGAAATATGACGGCATTCTCCCTCGATCCCGGTCGAGCCGCCTGGTGCGACGAGCTGTACACCCTTGCCCGGGAACAGCTGAGACCCCTCGCCGACAAGGGCGAGCCGGGTCATGTGAACCGTCCGCTCGTCGCCGCACTCGGCGGCCACGGCCTCCTGGACCGGCTCCTCGCCTCCGGCGCGCTCGACCTCTGCCTGATGCGCGAGTCGCTCGCCCGCGGCTGCACCGAGGCCGAGACCGCCCTGGCTCTCCAGGGGCTCGGCTCAGGCCCGGTCCGACGGGCGGGCACCCCCGCCCAGCGGGCGCGCTGGCTCCCCGAGGTGAAAGCGGGCCGCGCCGTCGCCGCCTTCGCGCTGAGCGAGCCGGGCGCCGGCTCGGACGCGGCGGCACTCGCGCTGGAGGCCCGGCCCGCACCCGGCGGGGAGGGATGGCGGCTCACCGGGGAGAAGTGCTGGATCTCCAACGCCCCCGAGGCCGACTTCTACACCGTCTTCGCCCGGACCGGTGAAGGCGCCGGAGCCCGCGGGGTCACCGCGTTCCTCGTCCCCGCGGACCGCCCCGGACTCACCGGCGAAGCCCTCGACATGCTCTCCCCGCACCCGATCGGTTCGCTGGACTTCGACGGCGTACCCGTGGGCGCCGACGACGTGCTCGGGGAGCCCGGCCGCGGATTCCGGGTCGCCATGGACACCCTGAACCTCTTCCGGCCGAGCGTCGGAGCGTTCGCCGTCGGCATGGCCCGCGCCGCCCTCGACGCCACCCTGGAGCACACGGCGGACCGCGAGGCCTTCGGCGCACCGCTCAAGGACCTGCAGGCCGTCTCGCACCAGGTGGCCGAGATGGCCACGCGCACCGAGGCGGCCCGGCTCCTGGTGTACGCGGCGGCCGCCGCGCACGACGCCGGCGAGTCCGGCGTCCCCATGCGCGCCGCCATGGCCAAGCTGTTCGCCACCGAGACCGCGCAGTACGTCGTCGACACGGCGGTCCAGCTGCACGGGGCGAAGGCGCTGCGACGGGGTCACCTGCTCGAACACCTCTACCGGGAGGTCCGCGCGCCCCGGATCTACGAGGGCGCCACCGAGGTCCAGCGCACCATCATCGCCAAGGAGCTGTACGCGACCCAGGAGGCGCCCGCATGAATCCCCTCAGCCGGATCAACCCGGCGGAACTCTCACCGCCCACCGGCTTCTCGCACGCGGTCACCGCCACCGGAGGGCGGCTCGTCTTCCTGGCCGGCCAGACCTCGCTGGACGGTGACGGAAAGGTGGTCGGTGCCACCCTGCCCGAGCAGTTCGAGACGGCACTGGGCAACCTCCTCACCGCACTGCGCGCCGCCGGAGGTTCCCCGGCGGCCCTGGCTCGCGTCACCGTGTACGCCACCGACGTCGGCGACTACCGCGCCCACGCCCCCGAACTGGGCCGGATCTGGCGGAGGCTGGCGGGGCGCGACTACCCGGCCATGGCGGTCATCGGGGTGGCCAGGCTGTGGGACGAGCAGGCCGTGGTCGAGCTGGACGGCATCGCCGTGCTGGACTGACCGGGGGAGGCGGTCCGGCGGGCGGCGAGCCGGCCGGGCGTGCGCCGGGGCGGAGGTCGTCCAGCGGTTGCCGCAGGCCGTCCGGGTAGCGGCGTCACGCCTCCGGGGCGAGCCTGGAGGCGTACGGATATCCGCCCCCCGGAGGTCCGGTGTGACCGGCGAACAGCCCCCGCCCCCCGCCACTCGTCCGAATGACGGTGACGGCATCACCGTGCGCTACGAGGTGCATCCGTGTCCGCGTGCAGCGGAGCGCACCCGGGGGACGCGGACCGTCCTCGACGCCGGTCGCGGGCGGTGGAGTGCGCCCGCTCCGGCGGAGGAGGCCGTCGGCCCAGTCCGCCGCGCTCCCCGAGACCACCGCACCGACGGGATGCCGGACGAGGTCCCCGACGCCCCCACCGTCCCCCACTGCGGGCGGGCCGGACGCCGCCCTCGTACCGGTGGTCCGCGCACGCGCGGCGCGCCGGACGGGTGAACGGTGCCTGGGGATATATCTGTATTCGGTGCCCTTTGTTCAGCGTGTGCCCCTTGATACTCCGGTCCCCCACCCGTGATCGCGCTCATCGTCTGCCACTTCGCGCTCGCCGCCTTCGCGAGTCCGCTGGTGCGGCGGACGGGCAGACGCGCGTTCCTCGTCCTCGCGCTGCCGCCCGCCGCCACCACCGTCTGGGCGGCCACCGAATGGGGTGACGCGGCCGCCGGGGGAGCGGTCACCTGGAGCTGGGAGTGGATCCCGGCGTACGACGTCTCGCTCGCGCTGCGCCTCGACGCCCTCGCCGAACTCATGGTGCTGCTGGCCGCCGGCATCGGCACACTCGTCCTGCTCTACTGCGCGGCCTACTTCACCGACGACTCACCCCGGCTCGCCTCCTTCGCGGGCAACCTCCTGGCGTTCACGGGCGCGATGCTCGCCCTCGTGCTCGCGGACGACCTGATCTCCCTCTACGTGTTCTGGGAACTGACCACGGTCTTCTCCTACCTCCTGATCGGCCACGGCAGCGAGCGCAAGCACAACCGCAGGTCCGCCCTCCAGGCGCTCACCGTCACCACACTCGGCGGCCTGGCCATGCTGGTCGGCTTCCTGATCATCGGTCAGGCAGCGGGCACCTACCGCATCTCCGCGATCGTCGCCGATCCCCCCGACACCACCCTCGCCGTGTCGGTCGCGGTCGCCCTCGTGCTGCTCGGGGCCCTCTCGAAGTCCGCCATCTGGCCGTTCAGCCTCTGGCTGCCGAACGCCATGGCCGCACCCACCCCCGTCAGCGCCTACCTGCACGCCGCCGCCATGGTGAAGGCCGGCATCTACCTCGTGGCACGTCTCGCCCCCGGCTTCGCCGACGTCCCGCTCTGGCGGCCCGTGGTCCTCGTGCTGGGCGGGGCGACCATGCTGCTCGGCGGATGGCGGGCGCTGCGCCTGCACGACCTGAAGATCGTGCTGGCGTACGGCACGGTCAGCCAGCTCGGCTTCCTCGTCCTGCTCGCGGGGGCGGGCAACCGCGACGCCGCACTCGCCGCAGTCGCCATGATCCTGGCCCACGCCCTTTTCAAGGCCGCCCTGTTCCTCGTCACCGGCATCATCGACCACTCCGCCGGCACCCGGGACCTGCGCAGGCTCTCCGGTCTAGGGCGCTCGATGCCGCTGGTGTGCGCGACGGCCGTCCTCGCCGCCGCGTCGATGGCGGCCCTGCCGCCGTTCCTCGGCTTCGCCGCGAAGGAGGCCGCCTTCGACGCGCTGCTGCGCGGTGACACCCTCGACCGCTGGATGCTGGCGGTCACCGTGGCCGGCTCGGTGCTGACCGTCGCCTACACGCTGCGCTTCGTCTGGGGAGCCTTCGCGCGCAAGCCCGGCGTCGCGGACACCCCCGTACACCGGGCCGGCGCCGCCTTCCTCGCCCCGCCCGCCCTGCTCGCCGCCGCCTGCCTGGTGCTCGGTCCCGGCGTCGGCTGGACCGACCCCCTGCTGAGCGCCTACGCCGACGTGTTCCCGGCCCCAGCCCACCCCTACCACCTGGCGCTCTGGCACGGCTTCGGGACGGTCCTGCTCCTGTCGGCCGTGGCCTGGGCGGCGGGTGCCGTCCTCTTCGCCGGACGGACCACCGTCAACCGGATCTCCCGGCGGGTCGCCTGGCCCACCGCCGACAGCGTCTTCGGCCACCTCCTGCTCGGCCTGGAGCGCCTCGCACTCCAGGTCACCGGCTTCGTCCAGCGTGGTTCGCTCTCGGTCTACCTCGCCACCACCCTGCTCGTGATGCTGGCCGGGCAGCTGGCGGTCCTGTTCACGGACCGTCCCTGGGACGACGCGGTCGCACCCCGGGCGTGGGACAGCCCGCTCCAGGCCGCCATGGCGGCACTGACCTGTGCGGCGGCCCTGTGCTGTCTCACCGTCAGCCGCCGCATGAAGGGGGTGGTGCTGGCCGGGCTCACCGGTTACGGTGCCGCGCTGCTCTTCGTCGTCCAGGGGGCACCCGACCTCGCACTCACCCAGTTCTGCGTCGAGACCGTGTCGATGATCGTGTTCGTGCTCGTCCTGCGCCGGATGCCCGTGCACTTCCAGGAGTCCGTCAGCCCCTGGCGGCGTGCGGTGCGCGTCCCCGTGGCCCTGGGGGCCGCGGCGACGCTGGGGGTCTCCCTGTGGGTGGTGGCCTCCGCCCGTGTCGCGCCCTCGGCCGGATCGGCGATGGTCGAGGAGACCGCCGACCACGGCCTGAAGGACGTCGTGGCCACGATCCTGGTCGACCTGCGGGCCTGGGACACGATGGGGGAGTCCGCGGTGCTTGCCGCCGCCGCGATCGGGGTGACCAGCCTCATCTACCTGCACCGGCGTGGTGAGACCTCCATGAGCAGGGACGAACTGCGCGGGGACACCGCCTGGTCGCTCCACACCACCCCGCTCACCGGCCTGCCGCAGGGAGACGACACGGCCCCCGAACGCGGCTGGCTGGCCGCCGGGGACACCCTCGCGCCCGAACACCGCTCCGTCGTCTTCGAGGTGGTCGCCCGGCTGCTCTTCCATCCGATCCTGGTGCTCTCGCTGTACCTGCTGTTCTGCGCCGAGAACATGCCGGGCGGCGGCTTCGTCGGCGGCCTCGTCGCGGGGCTCGCCCTGATCACCCGCTACCTGGCCGGGGGCCGCTTCGAGCTCGCGGAGGCCGCACCGCTCCAGCCGGGGCTGTTCACCGGACTCGGCCTCTTCCTCTCGACCGGGGTCGCCCTGGGCGGTCTCGTCGACGGCACGGTCTTCCACGCCTTCGTCCACCACGGCCACCTGCCGGTCCTCGGCGACTACCACATCGGTACCCAGGTCGTCTTCGACTGCGGTGTCTACCTCCTGGTCCTGGGCGTGGTCCTGGACATCGTGCGCGCACTGGGCGCGAAGGTCGACCGGCAGATCGAACGGGCGGCGGGCGCGCTCGCCCCCGCGCCGGACACCGGGACCGGAGGCGCGGGCCGATGACCGTCAGCGTCTCGCTGCTCCTCACCGCCGTCGTCCTGTGCGCGGTCGGCGGCGTCCTCATGCTCACCCGGCCCCTGACCCGCATCCTGCTCGGCGCGGTGATCGCGGGCAACGGCATCAACCTCCTGGTGCTCTCGGCGACCGGTTCGGCGGGCGAGGCACCGCTCCTCTACGGGGTCGCGCTGCGCCGGGTCACGGACCCGCTCCCCCAGGCGATCGCCCTGACCGCCATCGTCATCACCCTCGCGACCACCGCGTTCCTGCTGGCCATGGCGTATCGCAGTCATCAGCTGACCGGCACCGACGAGGTCCACGACGACCTGGAGGACCGGCGCATCGTGCTGCGTGCCGAAGTGCGGGGCGAGTGGGCCGAACTCCGCGACGAGTACCGCTCGGAGTCCGACCGCACTCCGGAGGACCGCGCGCGCTACCGCGAGGAGCGCGGCCGGCTCAGGGCCAGACTCCGGGCCGACCGCGCCCTGCAGGCCAGGGGCCGGGACGCCACGGGGGATCTGTGGCACGACGTCGTCGGGGCGGACCCGGAGGACTACCCCGGCGGGACGGCCCGGGCGGCACGGCCCTCCGCTCCCGATCCCTCCGACCCCGACCGAGGAGACGCCGGATGAACGCGCTCGTCCCGCTGCCGGTGCTGCTGCCGCTCTGCGCCACCGGGCTCAGCCTCGCGTTCGGGACCCGGCTCGCCAGGTTCCAGCGCTTCATCAGCGTCGCCGTGCTCACGGCCGTACTCGGCCTCTCGTTCGCGCTGATGATCGCGGCGGACCGGCAGGGTCCCCTCCACGTCGACCTCGGCGACTTCGCGCCGCCGCTCGGCATCACCCTGGTGGCCGACCGGCTGTCCGGGCTGATGCTCACGGTGTCGTCGGCCGTCACCCTCGCCGTCCTGGTCTACTCGCTCGGCCAGGGCATGTCGGACCGCGACAAGGAGACTCCGGTCGCCGTCTTCCACCCCGCCTACCTCATCCTGGTCGCCGGGGTGTCCTGTACGTTCCTCGCCGGTGATCTCGTCAACCTCTACGTCGCGTTCGAGATCATGCTCGTCGCCAGCTTCGTCCTGCTGACCCTCGGCGGTACCGGTCCGCGGATCCGGGCGGGCTCCACCTACGTCATCATCTCGCTGTTCTCGTCGATGCTGTTCCTGACGGCCATCGCCATGACCTACGCGGCGACCGGCACCGCCAACTTCGCCCAGCTGGCCGCGCGGCTGCCCGAACTCCCCCTGGGCGTCCAGACCCTGATCCAGGCGATGCTGCTGACCGTCTTCGCCGTCAAGGCCGCGGTGTTCCCGGTCGCGGCCTGGCTCCCCGACTCCTATCCCACGGCTCCCGCGCCCGTCACCGCCGTCTTCGCGGGCCTGCTGACCAAGGTGGGGGTCTACTGCATGCTCCGGACGGAGACGCTGCTCTTCCCGGGCAACCGGCTCGGTGACCTGCTGCTGGCCGTGGCGCTCGTCTCGATGATCGTGGGCATCCTGGGGGCCGTCGCGCAGACGGACCTGAAGCGGCTGCTGTCCTTCACCCTCATCAGCCACATCGGCTACATGGTCTTCGGCATCGGCCTCGCCACCCGGGCGGGGTACAGCGGGGCGATCTTCTACGTCGTGCACCACATCACCGTGCAGACCACGCTCTTCCTCGTGGCCGGGCTCATCGAACGCCGCGGCGGCACCAACGAACTCACCCGCATCGGCGGGCTCGCCAGGGCCGCCCCCGTGCTCGCGGTCCTCTTCTTCGTCCCCGCGATGAACCTCGCCGGCATCCCGCCGCTGTCCGGCTTCATCGGCAAACTCGGCCTGATGCGGGCCGGTGTGGCCGACGGCGGCGCTTGGGCCTGGATCCTCGTCGCCGGGGCGACCGTGACGAGCCTCCTCACCCTGTACGTGATGGCCAAGGTCTGGAACCTGGCCTTCTGGCGCGCCGAGCCCCCCGACCAGGCCGCCTACGGCACGGTGCTCGAGGACGCCGACGACACCGGTGACGACGACGCCGACCTCGGCCCCGACCGGATGCCGGGCACCGGGGACGAAGGGGTCGCGGGGCTTCCCCTCCCGGCCGGGCAGACCATCACGGCGAGCCTGCACGGGCGTGCGGTGACCACGACGACCAAACCGCCCCCCGCCATGACCGCTGCCACCGCCGCGGCCGTCGCGCTCGGCCTCGCGTTCACCGTGCTGGCCGGCCCACTGACCACCTTCACCGACCGCGCCGCCGCCGAACTCCTCGCACGCACGCCCTACACGCAGGAGGTGCTCGGACCGTGAGGCGATTGATCACCCTGTCCCGAGGGAATCCCGAACTTCCCCCGTTCAGCGTCGAGTTCGCCGGGCGACGGCGGCGAGTGCTGGACCTTCCGCTGATCGCGTGGCTCACCCTGATCTGGGTGCTCCTGTGGTCCACGCTGAACTGGGCCAACGTCCTCATCGGAGCCGTCGTGGCGGTCGTCGTCTGCCTCGCCTTCCCGCTGCCCCAGGTCGATCTCGGACTGCGGCTCCACCCCTGGGGCATCCTGCTGCTCGCCGGGTACCTGCTCTACGACATGTACACCTCCGGCGTGAAGGTCACCCGGCAGATCTTCTCGGGGCGCCCGCACCGGCCCGCCGTGATCGCGGTACCGCTGCGCTGCCGCAGCGACCTGATGCTCGCCGCGACGGCCGTCACGGTTTCCAACGTGCCGGGCGGCGCCGTCATCGAGGTGCGACGGGCCACCGCCACGCTGTTCCTGCACGTCCTCGACGCGGACCGGCCGGAGGAACTGGCCGCCGCACGGCATTCGGTCTGGCGGCTGGAACGTCTGACGGTGCGGGCGTTCGGCACGCGTGACGAGATCCGGAGGGTGGCCGGACCGCCGCCGGGCCACGGGTCGTCCGACGCCGTGGAGGACGACATGGAGGAGGGGACGTGAGCGCGCCCGAGACCGTCGACCGGGTCCTGCTGACCGCGGCCGTCGTGGTGCTGGTGATGGCGGGAGCGCTGATGTTCTACCGGGTCTGGCGCGGTCCCTCGATGCTGGACCGGGCCATCGCGCTCGACGTGATCGCGGCCCTGATCATCGCCGGCCTCGGCGCGAAGTCGGCCCTGGCACGCGACCCGTTCTACTTCCCGGTCATGCTCGTGCTCGCCTTCCTCGGTTTCACCGGATCGGTGGGCATCGCCCGCTTCATCGCCGTGCGCGACCGGCCGCCCTCGCGGCCGGCGCCCGGCCGGCACGCCGACGAGGAGGGCACCGGATGAGTGCCTGGGTGCAGATCAGCGACACCCTCGGGGCCGCCCTCGTGTTCGTCGGCGCGGCGATCTGCCTGCTCGGTGTCGTCGGGATGCTGAAGCTTCCCGACGTGCTCTCGCGCAGCCACGCCGCGACCAAGCCGCAGACCCTGGGTCTGCTGCTGGTGCTGGCCGGTGTGGCGCTGCGGCTGCGCAGCGGCATGGACCTCGCGACGCTGGTCCTCATCGGCTTCTTCCAGCTGATGACGGGTCCGGTCGCCGCGCACCTGGTGGCGCGGTCCGCCTACCGCACCGGCCAGATCGAGCACGCCGAGCTGTTGCGCGACGACCTGGACCGGCAGCTGACGGAGCGTGCTCCGGACCGGGGTCCAGGACCGGAGCACGGCGCGGGGGAGCGCTGAGCCGGGCGGGCTGCCCGCGCCGCAGGGGTCTCGCACGTCCGGAGTCCTGAACTGCGGCGTACCCGCGCCTCCCGGGCCGTCCGTCTGCCATGATGCAGCGACTGCTGTGGCCGTCGCTGGGGGGCGTATGGAAAGCACGGGTACGGTGCTGCGCGAATTGCGCGGCGCACAGAAGACGTCCAAGGGCGTCTCTCTCTATTCGCGGTACCTGAACCGGCCGACCGGGCGGGTGCTCGCCGCCGGCGCGTACCGCATAGGACTGACACCCAATCAAGTCACCCTGGTCAGCGCGGTTTTCACCTTCTCCGCCATCGCAGCGGTGGCGCTGGCGGAGCCGTCCTGGCAGCTCGGGTTCCTCGTCTGGGCGGGCCTGGCGGCCGGTTTCGCCTTCGACTCGGCGGACGGGCAGCTCGCCCGGCTGACCGGACGGGGCGGCCCCGACGGCGAATGGCTGGACCATGTCGTCGACTGCGCCAAGATGATCCTGGTCCACACCGCCGTGCTGATCTCCTTCCACCGGTTCGCCTCGCTGCCGGGGGACGGGTGGCTGCTGCTGCCGCTCGGCTTCCTGTTCGTCGCCGTGCTGACCTTCTGTGCCGGGCTGCTGCGGGAGCAGCTGGGGAAGGCGGCGGCCCGCACCGCACCGGTGGCCGCCGGTCCCGCGGCGCCGGTGTCCCCGGTGCGGGCCGTGGCGCTGCTGCCCGCCGACTACGGCGTGTTCTGCCTGGTCTTCCTGCTGCTCGGCGCGCCCTCTGCCTTCCGTGCCGGGTACGCCCTGCTCGCGGCCGTACA
This sequence comes from Streptomyces sp. NPDC001822, assembly GCF_042892135.1. Lineage (NCBI taxonomy): Bacteria > Bacillati > Actinomycetota > Actinomycetes > Kitasatosporales > Streptomycetaceae > Streptomyces > Streptomyces sp. NPDC001822. The sequence goes on along the minus strand of NZ_JBIATW010000018.1, from coordinate 73,464 downwards.
CGCCGTGTTCCTGGTGGCGTTCCTGGCCAAGTGGTTCAGGGAGCTGAGAGCGCTCCGGGCCGGCTGACGAGCACGTCCAGCGCCCGGCGCAGCTGGGTGCTGGACGTGTGCACCGTGTACGGGAAGTAGACGACCTCCACCCCGACCTCGGCGAAGTCCCGCTCCAGGCGCTCACCCTTCTCCGTGCCGCGCCAGTCGTCGCCCTTGAAGATGACGTCGAAACGGACCTGCTGCCAGGTCTCGACCTTGTCCGGAACCGTCTCCACGAACGCCGCATCCACATGGCGCACGCTGCGCACGATCTCCAGCCGCTCGGGCAGCGGGATCACCGGTCTGTGCCCCTTGGCGAGCGCGGCCATCTCGTCGGAGACGACCCCGGCCACCAGGTAGTCGCACTGGCTGCGGGCGTGCCGCAGGATGTTCAGGTGGCCGACGTGGAACAGGTCGTACACCCCCGGTGCGTAACCGACTCTGTGCTGCACCATCCGTTCTCTCCCCCCACGGTGGAACTGGTTCAACGACCTTACTGTGAAGAACACTTGCGCAACCCGTGAACGGATAAGCTCGAAGGAGAGGCTGTTCCGGGGGGAAGGCGATCATCCGTTGTCCGCTGCTGAGCATCAGAGACCGTTCAAAAACCGCCACCTTCTCGTGGTCTCCACCAACTACGCACCCGAGCTGACGGGCATAGGCCCGTACGCCACGCAGCTCGCCGAGCACTGGGCGGCGTCGGGGGCCAGGACCGAGGTCCTGACCGGTATGCCGCACTACCCCGCCTGGCGCGTGGACGAGGAGTACCGGGGAGCCTGGCGCCGGCAGGAGGAGCTCCGGGGCGTGCGGGTCCACCGGCGCCGTCACTATGTGCCGCCACGTCAGACCGCCGTGCGCAGAGGTCTTTTCGAGGCATCCGTACTCCTCCACGGCATCCTCGCACCGCCTCCGGGCCGGCCCGACGCCGTGGTCTCGCAGATGCCGAGCCTCGCGGGCGGGGTCATAGGCGCGCGGCTGGCACGCCGCCACCGCGTCCCCCACATACCCGTGGTCCAGGACCTGATGGGCGCCGCCGCCGCGCAGAGCGGGATCCGGGGCGGGGGCAGAGCGGCGGTCGTCGCCGCGCGGGCCGAACGCCACGCACTGAGCGGCGCCGCGCTGGTGGGCGTCATCCACGAGAGCTTCGTGGAGGGGGTCACCGCCCTCGGCGTCGACCCCGGCCGCATCCGCGTCGTCCCCAACTGGACGCACGTGGAGCGCCCTTCGGGTGACCGGGCCGCGACCCGGGCACGGCTCGGCTGGCGCGAGGGCACCCCCGTCGTGCTGCACTCCGGGAATATGGGCCTCAAACAGGGGCTCGACGTGCTGGTCGCCCTGGCGAGGCTGGCACCGGACGTCCGGGTCGTGCTCATGGGCGACGGCAACCAGCGCGAGGCCCTGCGCTCGCTCGCCGCCGGGCTGCCCAACATCGACTTCCTCCCGCCCGCGGGCGCGGACGACTTCACCGACGTGCTCGCCGCCGCCGACGTGCTCGCGGTCACCCAGCGGGCCTCGGTGCTCGACATGAGCGTGCCGTCGAAACTCACCTCGTACTTCGTCTCGGGACGGCCCGTCGTCGCCTCCGTGGCCGGCGAGGGCGGAACCGCCGACGAGGTGCGCCGCTCGGGCGCGGGAGTGCTCGTCGCCCCCGAGGATCCGGCCGCACTCCTCGGCGCCGTGCGGGAACTGGCCGCTGATCCCGCCGCGGCGGACGCGCTGGGAGCGCACGGCCCCGGGTACGTCGCACGGCACCTGGGCAGGGAGGCGGGCCTGGCCCGCTTCGACGCGCTGCTCACCGAAGCGCTCGCGGACGCGTCGTCCGCGGGCTCGCGACCGGGTGACGGACCGGTCGGGGACGAACGCGCAGGGGAAGCACAAGGGAGACCACGCCGATGAGCCATCCGATCCGCCCGCTGGACGACCAGGACGAACCGGCGCTGCTGCGCGATCAGTTCCGTCAGCTCCTGCGCTACCGCGCCCTGCTCGCCGGCGGTGTCCTCGTCGGCCTGCTCGGCAGCGGCTTCCTCGCCCTGAGCGGCGAGGACACCTACACCGCGACGGGTGAGGTGCAGGTGCGCTCCGCGACCGCCGACCCGTTCGCCACCGGCGCCTCCGCCGACAAGGGCATCAACATCGGCTCAGAACGGCAGACCGCGGTGAGCGACACCGTGGGCGTGCTGGCGGCGGCGACCCTGCTCAAGCAGGGCGACGACGTCACCGCCCGCAAGCTGCTCTCGGGCCTCCAGGTCACCAACCCGCCCAACACCCTCACCCTCCGCTTCTCCTACACCGGGGCGACCCCCGAGCAGGCGCGCACCCGCGCGGAGGCCCTCGCCAACGGCTACCTGGCGCACCGCAAGGCGCGGACCCAGGAGAGCATCGAGAACATGGCGAACGGCTACCGCGCCCAGCTCGAACCGCTGGAGGACAAGCGCGACCTGCTGGAGGAGGGGGCCGGAGCCACGGACGACGTCAGCAGCGCCCGGGCCAACATCATCGTCTCCATCTCCGAGCTGACCCGGAAGATCTCCGAACTCAAGGCCCTCGACACCACACCCGGCTACCTCAACAAGAAGCCGGTGGCACCCACCTCGCCCACCGGCGCCGGAATGCCGCTGCTGCTGGGTCTGGGCGCGGTCGTCGGCCTGGCACTGGGGCTGCTGCTCTCCTGGGTGCGTCTCGTCTTCGACCCCGCCGTCCGCTCACCCCGCGAGCTCGTCCGCTCGCTCGGTGCGCCGCTGCTCGGGACGCTGCCCCGGGAACGCGCCGCCGCGGGAAACCTGCTCGCCATCGGCCGCAGCGGCTCCCGGCTGGCCGAGGAGTACCGTGCGGTCGCCTTCCGGCTGGCCTACGACCCGTCGTTCGCGGAGCGGCGGCGCCTCCTCGTCACCGCCCCGCGCGGCGACAGCGCCGCAGCCGCGGCGGCCGCCGTCAACCTGGCCGCCGCCTTCGCCGAGATGGGCCGCGACGTGCTGATCGTCGAGGCCGACCTGCGCACCCCCTCCCTGGCCCGCGACCTGGGGTCCTCTGCCCACGAGGTGCGGCCGCCGCGCTGGGCCGCCGAGGAGGGCGACGGCAGCTGGCCGACGGGCGCCCGCTACAACGTGGACGTGCCCGGCTCCGGGGCGTTCGCCCTCATCGCCGGCGTCACCGCGGACAACGTCCCGCGCGCCCTGACCTCGGCGCCCGTGGGCCGCATCGTCGCCGAGGCCGACCGCCCGGGCACCGTCGTCATCGTGCTCGCGCCACCGGTCCTGTCGTACGCCGACGCGGTCGCCCTGGTCGACCGGGTCGAGGGAGTCATGATCGTCTGCGATCCCCGCGAGGTGCACCGCAGCGACCTGGAACGCATCCGCGAGATCATCGGCGCCTCCGGAGGCTCGGTGCTCGGCGCCCTGCTCCACCCGGGCAGGGGACGGCTGCGCCGGACGGAGTCCCGGGGGAAGGCCGCCCGGCGGCGCACCGGCGGCGGGCCCGGCGGGCCGACGATGGAGGCGGACGCGCCCGAGCTCAAGGGGGACCCCGCCGAGACCATGGGCCTGCGTTCCTTCACCCTCCCGGCCGCACGGCAGTGAGAGCCCGTACCGCGATCCTCTGCTCCGTCGCGGACCAGGGCGTGGCGGCGCTCACCAACATCCTGGTGCTGGTGGCCGCCGCCCGGCTGTCGACCGCCGCCGACTTCGCCCGCTTCTCCGCGGTCTACCTGGTCTTCACGGTGCTGCTGGGCGTCTCGGGCGCGTACACCGGGCAGCCCCTCGTCCTCCGGCGCGGCGGGGGCGAGACCACGCGGGGGGCCTGCCGGTCCGCCGTCGTGTTCACCGTCTGCGCGTCGGCCGCCGCCGGCGCGCTGCTGGCCGCCGTCTGCCTGGCGCTGCCGGGGGACACCGCCCGCGCACTCGTGATGCTCGGCCTCGTCCTGCCCGTCGTGCTGGGGCAGGACGCCCTGCGGTACGCCTTCTCGACCCTCCAGAGCCCTCATCTCGCCCTGACGTCCGACGTGTTGCGGCTGGCGTGCGTGCTCGGCGCGCTCTCCCTCCAGCAGTACGGCGCCGCTCCCGGCCGCCTCGTCCTGGTCTGGGGACTCTCCGCGCTGCCCGCGCTGCTGCTGTCGGCCGTCCTGCTGCACCGCGCGACCGCCGGACCCCCGCTGCTGCTTCGCCCGATGCTGAGGAGGGGCCATCTCGGGCAGCGCTTCGTCGTCGAGTTCGGCGTGGGCAACGCGGCCGGACAGCTGTCCGTCCTCGGTCTCGGCGCCGTCGCCAACCCCCTCCTGGTCGGCGCGCTGCGCGGAGCCACCACGCTCTTCGGGCCGCTCAACGTCCTGTTCACCTCCGCCACGTCGTTCGGCCCGCCGCTGCTGGGCCGCGTGGGCGACGAACGCCGCCGTGTGCGAGCGACCGCGGTCCTCGGTGCCGTGCTCGCTGCCACCGCCGCGCTCTGGGCCACGGTGCTGGCCGTACTCCCCGACCGGGTGGGACGCCAGATCCTGGGCGACACCTGGCCCACGGCCGCCGCTCTCCTCCCGGCGACCGGCAGCCAGTACGCGGCGATGGCCGTCGGCACCTGCGGGCTGCTCGCCCTGCGCATGCTCGACCCGCGCACCACCCTCGGCATCCAGGTGGTCTTCTCGCTCACCGCCGTCGCCCTCATGGGCACGGGTTACGCCGTCGGCGGTGTCCAGGGCGCTGCCTGGGGGCTGTGCCTGGGATCCGTGTGCAAGGCCGCCGCCACCTGGATCCGGGTGGTCAGGCTCCGACGCGGGAAGCCGGCGCCCGACACGGCCGTCACCGCCGGCGCCCTGCCCTCCGCTCCTTGAACGTGCTGATCAGCAGCAGGCACAGCGCGGCTATGGCCAGCTTCCCGGCCGCCTGCAGGAGCGGGCCGCGCAGCAGGATGAAGGTGTATCCGGCGATCAGCGGCGCGGCGATGGCCAGCACACTCCCGGGGCCGGGTCCCGCCCGGGTGACGGCCCGCGCGTACCGGCGGTCGGTGCGCGCCACCGCGTAACCGATCAGTGCGAACCCGCCGATCACCCCGGACGCGCCGAAGTCGACCCAGAACTCGGTCCACAGCGGGGCCGAGAGGTTGGTCATCTTCAGCCCCATCCACTGCCCGACCCGGACCCCGGTGTCCTCCGGTTTCCCGCTCCACGCGGCGCGCGGCACGAAGAAGAGGGCGGAGCCCGTCAACTGGCGTCCGTAGGTGTGGCCCCGGGTGTCGACCCAGGAGATGCTGTTGGCGAACATCACCATCTGGTCGTAGTCCTTGGTCACCAGCGGCTCGAAGACCGAGGCCGACTGCGCGGGCCGCTGTGCCTCGTCGTCGTACCGGAACCTGTCGGCATACGGGAACACCACCAGGGCCCCCACCACCCCCGTCGTCAGCACGATGCGGTAGATCGCCGCACTGCTCGGGAAAGCGGTGAACACGAAGGCCATCAGCACCGTCAGGAACCAGTAACGGGCATTGGACACCGGGTTGTTCACCACGAGGTTCAGTGCCACCAGCGCCACCCACACCAGCACCGTCGACGGGGCGCGCCGGGCCCGGTAGGAGGTCGCCAGACGGCGGGTGTAGAAGAGCAGCGCCAGCAGCGCGGGGACCTGGCCGAAGCCCTTGACGAACGCCGAGCCGACGTTGGACCCCTCCGAGACCACCCCGCTCGCCGCGACGGTCTCGTTGATCTCCTGCCGGCTGGAGAAGAAGACCGAGGGCCCGCCCAGCTTCAGCACGTAGAACGCGCTCGCCGCGAACGCCAGCAGCACCAGCAGTCGCAGCCGCACAGGGTGCGCCACGGCCGGCCCTCCGCCCGGGCTCCGCGTGGAGGGCGTACGGCGCCGCAGCGGCCGCCGCGAGGCCAGCAGCGCCCCCAGGTCGAAGGCGGCACACCCCACCAGCACCATCGCGATGGCCGTGACCAGGTCCTGGCGCGGCCCCACCATCGGCGTAGGCGTCTGCCCGATCACCACCTGGGCGAACGGTGCCACGCCCATCGCGATGTACACGAACATCCAGAAGACGCCCTGGAGCAGCCGCCGCCGGGTGGAGAGGATCATCGTCGCCAGCCGGGCACCCGCATAGCAGGTCAGCACCAACTGGAGCCAGTAGGCGGTGTCCCGGACCTCGCCGCCCGGCTGGGCGGCTATCACCGCGGGCAGGAAGCACACCAGGCCGAGGATGAGCGGCACGGACAGGGCCCGCGACAGCATCGACCAGGCGATCGGCTGCTCGGGCGGCTCAGGGGCGCCGCCCCGGAGCGGCCACTTCGGAGGCGCGACCGTGCGGGCGGCCTGCTCGGTCGCCGATGTGTGCACCGACGTCATGCTCCCCCCGGGATCAGTGAACCGCTGAACACTCTAGCGAATCAGCCCACTTGAGGGGGCGTGATGACTAGTCTGTGAAGTATTGGCCGCAGTTGAGGGGAACTCTGGTGAAAATCCTGCATGTTGTCACGCTCCACACTCCGGACCATGCCTTCGGCGGGCCGACCCGGGTGGCGTTCAACCTCTCCAAGGTCCAGCGGGCGAACGGCGACGACGCGCGCGTCATGGCCCTCGGCGACGGCTTCCCCGGCGGCGAACTGCCCAGCCACGTGGAGGGCGTTCCCGTCCACCTGTTCCAGGCGCGGCACGTGCTCCCCATGTTCGAGGTCAGCGGCATCACCTCCGCCGCGCTGCTGCGCACGGCACGCCGTATGATGCGCGGCGCCGACCTCGTGCACGTCCATCTGATGCGGGACCTGGTGACCCTGCCGGCGGCGCTCCTCGCCCTCGCGACCCGTACACCCCTGGTCGTCCAGACCCACGGCATGATCGACCCCACCGAGAAGAAGGCCGCCCAGCTCACCGACGTCCTCGGGGTGCGCAAGGTACTGCGCGAGGCTGACGCCGTCCTGCACCTCACCGAGATGGAGCGGGTCGACGTGAACGCCGTCGCCGCGCCCGTCCCGCTCACCCGTACCGTACGGCTGGTCAACGGTGTCCGCCCGCAGGAGCGCAAGCCCGCCCGCGAACCCGGCCGCCCGCCGACCGTGCTGTACCTCGCCCGCATCCAGGAGCGCAAGCGCCCCGAGGACTTCGTCGCCGCGATGCCGCACGTCCTCGCCCGCCACCCGGACGCCCGCTTCGTGCTGGCCGGCCCGGACACCGGGGCGCTGGCCGGCACCCTGGCCCTCGCCCGGAAGCTGGGGGTCACGGGCTCCCTCGACCATGTGGGCCCGCTGGAGCACGACGAGGTCCTCGCCGCCGGACGCGAGGCCGATGTGTACGTGCTGCCGGCGATCGAGGAGCCCTTCCCGGTCTCGGTCCTGGAGGCGATGTCGGTCGGCACCCCCGTCGTCATCACCCGCACCTGCGGACAGGGCCCCGACGTGTCGGGGGCCGGAGCGGGCCGGGTGATCGACAGCCGGGTCGGCGAGGACGCGGCCAACGCCCGTAAGGTCGCCGACGCGATCCTGGAGCTGCTGGAGCCGGAGGCCGCCGAGCAGGCGGGCAAGGCCGCCTGGCAGCTGGTCAACGACCAGTTCACCATCGAGGCCGTCACCGCCGCCCTCCGGCGGACCTACGAGGACGTGGTCCGCCGGAAGGCGTGAGCGCTCAACCCGTCTTCCCCTCGCGCGACTTGAGAGCGATCTGCCAGCGGTAGAAGCTCATCGCCAGGGCGAAGTCCAGACCCGCGCGCCCGTCCAGGAAGCCCCGCCGGTAGACGTACATGTAGGCGAAGGACACCAGCGGCTTGAACGGCGCCTTGTGGAAGAGCTGCCCCTGACGGGACTTCACCTTCCGCACCTGCTCCTTGACGTCGGGGTGGTGCTCCAGCCACGCCTCCCAGTCGGAGTAGCGGTTGTGCCGCTCGAACCACGCGGTGACCGGGTCGAGGTCCTGGTGCTCGATAGGACTGCTCAGGGCCTCGGCCGTCGCCGCGACCGGCTGGTAGTGCCCCTCCACCTCGCCGATGCCGGGCGCGGCGAGGTCTCCCACCTCCGGGTAGTGGCACCGCGTCCGGTCGGTGAGGGAGCGCTTGCGGATGGTGTACCCGTGCCGCAGCCGCTTCCCCGAGAACCAGTACCCCAGCGGAATGTCGTACGCCGCCGGCTTCGGCGCGGCCGGGTCCGCGAAGATCCGCCGCAGCTCCGCGAGCAGCCCCGGGCTGAGGCGCTCGTCGCCGTCGAGCAGCAGGATCCAGTCGAGATCCGTGCGGACGTTCTCCAGGCACCACTGCTTCTTGCGGGGGTGGCCGCCGTCCCAGGTGTACGTGACCACTTCGGCCCCGCACTCCTCGGCGATCTTCGCGGTGTCGTCGGTGCTGTGGGAGTCCACCACGACGACCGCCTCGAAGTGGCCCAGGACCGACTTCACCGCCTCGGCGATGTTCAGCCCCTCGTTCTTGGTGGGGATCGCGACGGCTATGGGCAGCTTGCTCATCCGTTGTCTCCTCGGGGCAGCCAGGCGTAGCAGCCTGTGGAGGTGAAGGTGCGGGCGGACTCCGGGACAGTGACCTCCACCGGCTTGCCGGTGTCGGAGGACCCGGAGGTCAGGGCCTTGCCGCCCGGCCCCGTCACCTGCCAGCCGCACGTCTTCGTGGGCGACGCGGCGCGGTAGCGGCCGGGCCGCAGGGCCGCGCCCTTGTGCGTACCGTCGGCGTAACCGCGTGCGGCGTCGTCGACGAGGTCCTGGTGCTGCGGGCAGAGATGGGTGACCGCCGGCCCGGCGTCGGTGATCTCGCCGGAGACGATCGCGCCGACGGCGATGTCCCGGTCGGCCTTGTCCAGGTAGCGGAGCCTGTCGCAGGTCTCCTGCCCCGTCTGGAGGACCGCCGCGGGGTCCATGCCCTTGGGTACCCGGTCGGTCAGGTACTCCTTCTGCTTCTTGGTGAAGGACCCCGTCGCCGGGGTGAGCTCCCCGGCGGGCGCCTTCGGAGCGTCACTGGACTTCTGGGGCCTGGGGGCCGTCGTACCGGCCGCCGGGCCGGCCACGGAGGGCGTGGCGGAGGCCGCCGCGGGCGGCTTGCTGCCCGCGGCGGCCTCCTTTCCCCCGTCGCCGGTCCCGCCGGACGAGCCGCAGGCGGCCAGCACCGCCGTCGCGAGGGCGACGGCGGTGCCGGCCAGGAACGGGTATCTCACTCACTCGTCCTCAGGGCGTAGTGCGCGCTGACCTGGGAAGCGCTCAGCGCGGTCGGGTACACGGCCGTCTCGTCGATCTGCCCGGCGAAGAAGTTGCTGGTCGGGCGGTTCGGCCAGTTGGCCAGGTTGTCCCCGCCGACCCTCCAGTAGCCGGGGTAGTTCTCGTTGCCGGTGTAGAGGAAGTTGGACGCGCGCAGCTGCCCGTCCACGTACAGCGCCATACCGCCGGTGCCCTGGGTGGCGACGACGTGGTGCCAGTTGCCGTCGTTGTAGGCCCCCGTCGTGGTGACGGTGCGGTAGCCGCCGCTGTAGATGCCGAAGACGAGGCGTCCGTTGTTGGCCATGTAGACCTGCTTGTCGTAACGGCTGCTGTTCTGCATGGTCAGGTTCCCGAACCCGATGACCTTGCCGCCACGGGTGGTGGTGGTCTTGATCCAGGTCTCCACGGAGAAGCGGGTCGGCTGGGCGTGCAGCTTGTTGCTGTACGCGTATTCGGTGGAGCCGTCGAAGCCGATCGCCGTCGAACTGCCCGCGATCGCGGCCGGTGTCTGCTGGTAGGCGGGGCCGTTGCGCAGGAAGCCGCTGTTCAGCCCGGCGGTCGTGTCCGCGGCGAAGGTGGACGTGCCCTCGTCGTATCGCCAGTAGAGCGTGGCCCCGTCGGAGAGGACCCGCGCCGGATACGCCTGCGTGGCCGCCGCCACGGTCGCGGACTGGGCGGGGGACTTGGCGCTGGTGTTGGTGCCGTCGCTCGCCGTGATGCGGTACGAGTGGGTCTCGCCCACCGCCACGTCGGTGTCGGTCCACTTCAGCTGCGGGCGGTCCCAGAAGAGGGAGTAGCCCGTGACGGTGTGCACGGGTGTGCTCGCGCCGTCCTTGTAGATCCGGTAGGTCAGCTCACCGTCGTCGGTGTCGAAGCTGGTCTGCCAGTTGACGTCGATCCGCCCCGGGGCGACCGTCGAGAGGCTGACGTTGGGCACCCACGGCGCCCCGGTGTCCGGGCCGTCTGCGAACCGGGTCAGCCCTTGCTGGCCGCCGCCGTTGACGGTGGTGAACTCACCGCCGACCCACAGGTAGTGGCGGCCTCCCTTGTCGGTCTGCGTCATGACACGCGGACCGACGGGCTCACCGATGCCGTCGTTCGTGTCCGGGAACCAGGGCAGGAGCGTCGGGTCGTCGACGGACTGGGCGAGCAGGTGCCTGCGCGGCTGGTCCGGGAAGCCGCCCATGCTGGCGCAGTCGTGGGCGTGGCTCCCGCTGTAGAGCACGCCCGAGTGGACCAGCACGGTCTGGGTGGCGCCCAGGCAGGTGTCCCGCCAGCGCTGCTGGTAGTCGTCGAGGTCGATGGCGATGCGGCCGTCGAACACCCCGCCGCCGGTGCCCTCGTTGGCGGTGTACAGGCCGGTCGCGTCCGTTGTGAGGTCCTGCACCGTCGAGGTGTTCGGGATGAAGCCCGGGTAGCTCTTGGTGAGGGCGCCCGTGGTGGCGTCGACCACCGCGAGGGCGTGCGAGGCGGTGCCGTTCACGGTGAAGAAGTCACCGCCGAGCGCCACGTGCTGACCGTCCGGGGTCACCTGGACCGCCCTGGCCACCTCGTCCGCGTCGGCGGTCCACGGCAGCAGGCTCGCGCCCGTGCTGACCGCGGCGAACTTGCTCCGGGTCTGGCCGCCCACGCTGTTGAAGTCACCGGCCAGATAGACGGTGTCCGCGGTGACGTCCAGGGCCCGGACCGTCGCCGAGACCGCGATCTTGAAGTTCTGCCGCGGCGTGCAGGTCGCGGTGTCGATCGCCGCGATGTTGCTGACGCCCACCCCGTTCACCGCGCCGAACTGGCCTCCCGCGTAAAGGGTCCCGCCGTCCGGTGAGAGCGCGAGCGCCCGGACGGTGGCCGTCCCCGAGGAGAGGGTGAACGACAGGCTGCACCCCGTCGGCGCGCCGGTGGCGGCGTCGAACGCCGCGAAGTTGACCGCGGGCTGTTCGGAGGTGCCCGCGGCCGCGTCGGGGGGCCTGATGGTGGAGAAGGTGCCTCCGGCGTACACGACGCCGTTCGTCGCGGCCATCGACCAGACGATGCCGTTGGTCTGCCAGGTGGTGAGGTCGTCCGCCGTGATGGACACCGGCGGTGTCAGGGCCGTGGCGGGCGAGGCCCCGACGGCGGTCGCGGTCAGTGCGCCCGCGAACAGGCAGAGCGCGGTGGAGGCGGCCCGCACGCGGCCACGTCCCCCTGGTCTCCGCCCCGTACTTCCGTTCATCATTCATCTCCGAAGGTGAGAACGAGCTGCGGCCGGTAGGCCGCGGTTGCCTCGCTCGACCAGATGCGGAGACTGTCCGTCCCGCTGCTGGTCAGGGCGAGTGAGGTGGCGGAGCCCAGGGCCCCGCCCAGCGCCGTCGCGTCGAGGTCCGCCGAGTAGCCGGTGGAGACCGCTGACGCGCCGGTTATGGTCCCCAGCACGGACGTGGAGAGCGTCGGCCGGGTGTTGTAGGTGACCGCCGATTCGGTCCACGTGCCGGTGACCGGCACGACGCTGTGGCTCTCGGCCGATCCCGCCGTCGAGTCCGACGAGGTACGGAAGGCGAGCCGCGCGCTCTTGAGCACCTGGCCGGCCGGAGCCGACGGCAGGGTGAAGCGCAGGTAGCCCAGATAGGCCGTGCTGCCCCGGGAGGCGAGCTGGCCGTCGTTGTAGTTCGTGTTCGCGGCGGCGGCGTTGACGTACGCGTCCTCGTCCGGGGTGACCGTGACGGTGGAGTCGCCCGGCCCGGGGGGCGTCCCCGCCAGTGCGTGGTGCGCGGCCACCTGCGCGGCGGTCAGCGCAGCCGGGTAGACCGCCGTCTCGTCGACCTGGCCGGCGAAGTAGTCGCTCGTGGGACGGTTCGGCCAGGCGTTGTTCATGGCGTCACCGCCCACCCGCCAGAACCCGTTGTACGAGCGGTTGCCCGTCGCCGCGTTCGTGCCGACGGCGGCCCCGTCCACGTACAGCACCATGCCCGACGGCCCCTGCGTGGCGACGGCGTGGTGCCAGGCTCCGTCGTTGTAGGACGCGGAGGACGTGATGGTGGGCCGGGCGGCACCGCTCTGCACACCGAACGCCAGACGCCCGTCGTTCGTCAGGTAGACCAGCTTGTCGGAGATGCTGCTCGTGTGGCCGCGCGCGGTGCCGATGTTGTTGCCGTAGCCCACGATCCGCCCGCCGGTCGTCGACGTGGTGCGGAACCAGGTCTCGACCGAGTACGGCGTGGGCGAGGTGTAGTGGTGCAGCCGGTCGCTGTACACGTACTCGTCGGTGCCGTTGAGGGACAGCGCCGCCGAACCGGCGACCGCGGACGGCGTGGCCCGGTAGCCCGGCGCGTTCACGTAGACCCCGCCGTCGCCGCTCGCCGAGGTGTCCGCGGCGAAGGCCCCGCCCGCCTCGTCGTAGCGCCAGTACAGGTCGGCCCCGTCCGCGAGCACCTTCTCCTGGTACGGGGACGCCGACGACGCGGCGGTCACGGTGGCGGCGGGGGAGAGCCCTCCGGTGTTCGTGCCGTCGCTCGCCGAGATCCGGTAGCTGTACGTCCGCCCGGCCACCACGTTCCGGTCGGTGAACGTCAGCTGCGGCCTGCTGAAGAACAGCGAGGACCCCGTCGTCGTGTGCACCGGCGTCGAACCGCCGTCCCGGTAGACCCGGTAGGTCAGCAGGCTGTCGTCCAGGTCCAGACTGCTCCGCCAGCTGACCTTGACCTCACCCGCACGCGGAGCGGACACGCTCACCGCGGGAGCGGCCGGCGCCCCCGTGTCGGGGGTGTTCGCGAACCGGGTCAGGGCCTGCTGGCCGACGCCGTTGACGGTGGTGAACTCGCCGCCGACCCAGAGGAAGTCCCGTCCGCCCCGCGAGGACACCGTCAGGGCCCGGGGGCCCACCGGCTCGCCGATGCCGTCGTTGGTGTCCGGGAGCCACCCCAGCAGCTCCGGGTCGTCCACGGACTGCGCGGTCAGATGCTTGCGGGCCTGGTTCGGGAATCCGCCCATGCTGGAGCAGTCGTGGACGTGGCTGCCCGCGTACAGGACGCCCTGGTACACCCGCAGTGCCTGCGTGGCGCCCTGGCAGGTGTCCCGCCAGCGCTGGTCGAAGCCGGCCAGACCCATGGCCAGCCGCCCGTCGAACGAGTTACCCCCCGCACCCTCGCCCGCGGCGTACCACCCGCCGGACGCCGAGTCCGTGACGATGTCCTTGATGACGGCGGACGCCGGGATGAAGGAGGCGCCGTAGGCGCGGGTGAGCGATCCGGTGGCGGCACTCGTCACCGCGAGCGCGTGGGACGCGGCGCCGCCGACGGTGAAGAAGTCACCGCCGATCAGCACGCTGTTCCCGTCCGGGGTCACCCGCAGGGCGCGGCCGGGCTCGTCGGCGTCCGGATTCCATCCGGTGAGCGCTCCGGTCGCGGTGACCGCGCCGAAGAAGCGGCGGGCCGTCCCGTTGACCGTCTGGAAGTCGCCGCCCGCGTACACGGTGCCGTCCCGGGCGACGTCGAGCGCGCGCACCGTCGCCCCGAACTGCGGCGCGAAGCCCGTGCGCGGCCGGCAGGTGGCCGTGTCGACGGCGGCCAGGCCGTTGACGGCCGTCCCGTTGACCGCGTTGAAGTAACCACCCACGTACAGCGTGGACTTGTCGGGTGACACGGCGAGCGCCCGGACCGTGGCCGTGCCGCTGCTCCGGGTGAAGGAGAGCGAGCACCCGGTGGGCGCACCCGTCGCCGCGTCGAACGCGGCGAAGTTCACGGCGGAGGTCGTGTTGCTCCCGGCGGGCGAACCCGCCGGCCGGACGCCCGTGAAGGTGCCGCCCGCGTAGACCACCCCGTTCGCCTCGGCGAGCGTCCAGACGATGCCGTTGGTCTGGTACGTCGACAGGGCGTCGGCGGTGAAGCCGACCGGCGGGGTCAGTGCGGCGGCCGGGGCAGCGGTGGCCGCGCTGACCCCGAGCGCGCCCGCGGCCAGGGCCAGGACGGCCGTGAACACGCCGGCCCGGTCACGCCCGAGACGCCCCGGCCCTCTCACCGGTCCACCCGGACCGCGGACCCCGTGAGCTGGTCGCCGAGCAGCCGGATGTCCGCGTCCACCATGATCTGCGCCAGCTCCCGCGACTTCACCTCGGGCTTCCAGCCCAGGAGTTCCTCGGCCTTGGACGCGTCACCGATCAGCGCGTCCACCTCGCTGGGGCGCTCGTACTTCGGGTCGTAGCGCACGTGCTCCGCCCAGTCGAGGCCCGCGTGCTCGAAGGCGTACTCCAGGAACTGCCGGACGCTGACACCCTCGCCGGTGGCCACCACGTAGTCGTCGGGTGTGTCGCACTGGAGCATCCGCCACATGGCCTCCACGTACTCGGGGGCGTAACCCCAGTCGCGTACGGCGTCGAGGTTGCCCAGATGCAGCCGGTCCTGCAGCCCCGCCTTGATCCTCGCCACCCCTCGGGTGATCTTGCGGGTCACGAAGGTCTCGCCCCGGCGGGGGGACTCATGGTTGAACAGGATGCCGTTCGTGGCGAACATCCCATACGCCTCACGGTAGTTGACCGTCGACCAGTACGAGTAGACCTTTGCCACGCTGTACGGGCTGCGCGGGTGGAACGGCGTCTTCTCGTTCTGCGGGGGCGGGCTCGCGCCGAACATCTCGGACGACGACGCCTGGTACACCCGGGTCTCGATCCCGCTGGCCCGGACCGCCTCCAGCAGCCGCACGGTGCCGAGCCCCGTGACGTCACCGGTGTACAGCGGCGCGTCGAAGGACACCCGGACGTGGGACTGGGCGCCCAGGTTGTAGACCTCGTCCGGCTGTATGTCGCGCAGCAGGTTCACCAGGGCCACACCGTCGGACAGATCGGCGTGATGCAGCACGAAGGAACGGTTCGCCTCTTCCGGCCCCTGGTAGATGTGGTCGATCCGCTCCGTGTTGAAGCTCGACGAGCGCCGGATCAGGCCGTGGACGGTGTACCCCTTCTCGAGCAGCAGCTCCGACAGGTACGAACCGTCCTGTCCGGTCACGCCGGTGATGAGTGCGGTCTTTGCCATGACTCCCCCCTTCTGTGTTCGCCCGTAGGGCGGTTTGTGTCACCGAAATATCTGGATCTGAGTGGAATGCGGCAAAGGGTCACCCGGGTACCGGGCGGCTGGCAGAATCCGAGCCATGACGACTGACACCCCCGGCCCGGCCCGGGAATCCGCCCTGCCCCTGTTGCGCCCGGGCGCCCGCATATTCGTCGCGGGCCACCGCGGTCTCGTCGGATCGGCGCTGGTGCGCCGCCTCACCGCCGACGGCCACGAGGTGATCACCCGCGGCCGGGACGCGCTCGACCTGCGTGAGGCCCCGCCGACCGAGGCCTTCCTGCGCGAGACCCGCCCGGACGCCGTCGTGCTGGCCGCCGCCAAGGTGGGCGGGATCATGGCCAACAGCACCAGCCCGGTGCAGTTCCTGGAGGACAACCTCCGCATCCAGCTCGCCGTGATCGCCGGCACGCACGCCGCCGGCGTCGGGCGCCTGCTCTTCCTCGGCTCGTCGTGCATCTACCCCAAGCACGCCCCGCAGCCGATCCGTGAGGACGCGCTGCTCACGGGCCCGCTGGAGCCGACCAACGAGGCCTACGCGCTGGCCAAGATCGCCGGCATCGTCCAGGTGCAGTCCTACCGCCAGCAGTACGGCGCCTCGTACATCAGCGCCATGCCCACCAATCTCTACGGCCCCGGCGACAACTTCGACCTGGAGACCTCGCACGTCCTGCCCGCCCTGATCCGCCGCTTCCACGAGGCGAAGCGGGACGGCGCCGGTGAGGTCACGCTGTGGGGCTCCGGAAGTCCCCGCCGCGAATTCCTCCACGTCGACGACCTCGCCGCCGCCTGCGTGCGGCTGCTGGAGTCCTACGACGGGGCCGAACCCGTCAACGTCGGCTGCGGCGAGGACCTGACGATCCGTGAACTCGCCGAGACCGTACGGGAGGTGACGGAGTTCGAGGGCCGCATCGTCTGGGACACCTCCAAGCCCGACGGCACCCCGCGCAAACTCCTCGACGTGTCCCGGCTCTCCTCCCTCGGCTTCAAGCCGCAGATCCCCCTGCGGGACGGCATCGCCCGCACCTACGCCTGGTGGCTCGACGGCGGCACCCCCCGCGACTGACCGCCCGGCCCGGCGGCCGCACCGTGTCCTGCTCCCGCGCACGCGTTTCCTCCCACGTCCCCCCACCGTGCCTCAGTACGCGCCGCGGCCGTCGGTGACCGCGCGCACCGTACGGGCCAGCAGCCCCATGTCGCCGGCCACCGACCAGTTGTCGACGTACCAGAGGTCCAGCGACACCGTCTCCTGCCAGGACAGGTCCGACCTGCCGCTGACCTGCCACAGCCCGGTCAGGCCGGGCCTGACGGCCAGCCGCCGCAGCTCCCGCTCGTCGTAGCGCGAGACCTCCTCCGGCAGCGGCGGACGCGGTCCTACCAGGGACATGTCACCCCGTAGCACGTTGAGGAGCTGTGGGAGCTCGTCCACGGACGTCCGGCGCAGGGCGTGCCCTATACGGGTCACGCGGGGGTCGCGACGCATCTTGAACATCGGGCCCTCGCTCTCGTTCGCCGTCGAGAGCTGTTCCCTGCGCGCCTCCGCGTCCGCCACCATCGTGCGGAACTTCCACATGGTGAACGGCCTGTTGTGCCGGCCGTGGCGGGTCTGGCGGTGGAAGACGGGGCCGGGCGACGAGAGCCGCACGGCCAGGGCCACCCCGAAGAACAGCGGCGCGAGCGCCAGCAGCCCGAGAGCCGCACCGGCCCGGTCCACCACGGTCTTGAGCAGCGCCTGCGGGCCGCTGCGCAGGGGCGGCGCGACGTGCAGCAGGGTCAGCCCGGCCGCGGAGGCGGGGCGCACCCGGGCCGCCGCGACGCCGGACAGCTCCGAGAGCACGCAGAGGGCGAGCCCGCTGTCGTGCATGCCCCACGCCAGCCGGCGCAGCCGGTCGTCGTCGAGCTGCGGGCCGGGCGCCACGAGCACCAGGTCCGCGTCGTGGGCGAAGGCGCTGCCCAGCACCGTCGAGACGTCGTCGTCAGCCCGCTCGGGGGCCAGCCGCCCCGGCACGGGAGTCGCGCAGGCCGGCACGTCCGGGCCCACCGGAACCACGGCGACCGCCCTGTAGAAGTGATCCGTACGGGAGTTGAGCAGATTCACCGCCCGGTCCAGGCCCGCGGCCCCGCCGACCACCAGGACCCGCCGCCCGCGCCGGCCGGCCGCCCGCCATCGGCCCGCCCCGGCGACGAGAACGGCCACCCCGAGCCCGGGGACGAGGGCGGCGACGGCCGTGGCCGGGTCGTGGCCGCTTCCCGTCATCGCCAGCAGAACGGCCAGCAGGCCGACCAGCGCCAGCCAGTCGCCGAAGGGGCCGTGGACCGCCCCGCCCGGTTCCCCCGGGAGCCGTCGTGCGTACCGTCCGCGCGACGCGCGCACCCCGGCCCAGACGAGAGCGGCCGACGCGGCGGAGGCCAGGGCCTCCGCCTGGTCTCCCGCACGCAGCACGAGCAGAGCGGGCACTCCCAGGCCCAGCAGATCGGTCAGGACGAGAGCGGGCACACGCGGATCGGGCAGCTTCCTCGCCCGTGGTCGTTCCGCGCGATCACGCTCTACGGTCGTCGGCGCTCTCCACACGCGCTCCGGAGCGACTGTGCGGTTCCTGGACGTGGCGGTACGCGGTCGCGGCGCCCCCGCCAGCCCGACAGGCCCGGATATATCCGTTTCAGGTATTTCGACATGCCCCATGAACCCCCCAGCCACAGTTGCATCCCCACAAACGGGGCGCATCCGCCGATCCCGTGGACTGACGGATGCGCCCTCGCTCGGTGCACGATATCCACACACGTGCCATTTCGCTGGAGTTCCCGTGAAGTTCAGACACGTCGGGCGTTGTGATCCTCGTCCCGTTCCGGGCCCGTACCGCGGGGCGGGCGAAGGGCGGACGGGGGCGCGTTCGCGGGGCGCTCGGGCCGCTGCCTAGGCTTGAACCATGGAACCGCTCTCCGAGGAACAGACGAACCAGCTCATCGTGATCGTGTCGGACCTGGCGAGGCAAGGGCGCACGGAAGAGCTCCTGGAGTTCTTCGGCCACGGACTGCCGGTCGACGTCCAGGACGCCGAGGGCAACACCCCGCTCATGCTCGCCGCGTACCACGGACGGGCGGAGACGGTCCGGGCGCTGATCGGGCTCGGCGCCGACGTCGACCTGCGCAACGGCCGGGACCAGTCTCCCGTCGCGGGAGCCCTGTTCAAGGGGGAGGACGCGATCGTCGCGGCGCTGATCGCCGCCGGCGCCGACCTGGACGCGGGTACGCCCAGCGCCCGGGCCGCGGCGGAGATGTTCGGGCGGACGGCACTGCTCGGATAGCCGTCGCCCCGGCCCCGCGGACGCGCGAAGACGCCCCGGACGCGGGGCTCTTTCCCCCCCCCGGGGGGGGGGTAGCGCGCGGCGAAGTGGCAAGTGGGGGTTTAATGCACAGAGGGGC
>NZ_JBIATW010000018.1:0-54808 GCF_042892135.1 Streptomyces sp. NPDC001822 | reverse complement strand
GGGGGGGTTGTTGTGGGGGCGGCCGCCCCGGCGCGTTCCGCCGCCCCCCCGCCCCCGCGCCCCCCCCCCGCCCCCGCGCCCCCCCCCCCCCGCCCCGGGGGGGGGGGGGGGGGGGGGGGCGTCTCCGCGACTGTGGCGTGATCAGGCCTGCTTGCTCGCCTGCAGGGCCTCGATGGCCTTGCGGACCCCCTCGCCGTATGCGGGGTCGGCCTGCGTGCAGTGACCGATGTGACGCTCCACGGTGGCCTTCGAGGCGCCGTCGATCGCCCGGGCGGTGTTCCCGAACAGCGCGTCCTGCTCGTCCGGCGTCATCTGCCGGAACAGGTTGCCCGGCTGCTCGAAGTAGTTGTCGTCGTCCTCGCGGTAGTCGAACCGGTCGGCCGCGGCACCGTCCAGCGCCAGACCGGGCTCGGCGAACTGGGGCTGCTCCGCCCAGCGGCCGTAGCTGTTCGGGGTGTAGCCCGGCACCGCGCCCTGGTTGCCGTCCACGCGCAACTGGCCGTCCCGGTGGTAGGTGTTGACGTTCTTCGCCCCGCGGGGCTGGTTGACCGGGATCTGGTGGTGGTTGACCCCGACGCGGTAGCGGGCGGCGTCACCGTACGAGAACAGCCGGCCCTGCAGCATGCGGTCGGGCGAGGCGCCCACGCCGGGCACGAGGTTGGCCGGGGTGAAGGCGGCCTGCTCCACGTCGGCGAAGTAGTTCTCCGGGTTGCGGTTGAGCTCGAACTCGCCGACCTCGATGAGCGGGTAGTCCTTCTTCGACCACACCTTGGTGAGGTCGAACGGGTGGTAGCGGTAGGTCGCCGCGTCCGCCTCGGGCATGACCTGGATGAAGAAGGTCCACTTCGGGTTGTCGCCGCGCTCGATGGCGTCGAACAGGTCCGCCTGCGAGGACTCGCGGTCCTCGGCGACGACCGCGGCGGCCTCCGCGTCGGTCAGGTTCTTGATGCCCTGCTGCGTGCGGAAGTGGAACTTCACCCAGAAGCGCTCGTTGCTCTCGTTGATGAACGAGTAGGTGTGCGAGCCGAAGCCGTGCATGTGGCGGTAGCCGTCGGGGATCCCGCGGTCCGACATCACGATGGTGATCTGGTGCAGGGCCTCGGGGAGGCTGGTCCAGAAGTCCCAGTTGTTCTCCGCCGACCGCAGGTTGGTGCGCGGGTCGCGCTTGACCGCGCGGTTGAGGTCGGGGAAGTGGTGGGGGTCGCGGTGGAAGAAGACCGGCGTGTTGTTGCCGACGACGTCCCAGTTCCCCTCCTCGGTGTAGAAGCGGAGGGCGAATCCGCGGATGTCGCGCTCCGCGTCCGCCGCGCCGCGCTCACCGGCGACGGTGGAGAAGCGGGCGAAGAGCTCGGTCTGCTTGCCGACCTCGGAGAAGAGTGCCGCACGTGAGTAGCGCGTGATGTCCTGCGTCACCGTGAAGGTGCCGAAGGCGCCGGAGCCCTTGGCGTGCATACGGCGCTCGGGGATGACCTCACGGCTGAAGTGGGCCAGCTTCTCCAGGAACCAGACGTCCTGGAGGAGCATCGGCCCGCGCGGACCCGCGGTGACGGCGTTCTCGTTGTTCGCGACCGGTGCGCCGGCGGCAGTGGTCAGCGGCTTCGTGTTGTCAGAAATTGTCCTGCTCCTCCGTGTGAGAACTTCTGTTCACCGACTCCGGATCCCCCTGGCCGCGCTCGGGCCGGCACACAGGGCACAGGCCCCAGTACGTGACCTCCACGTGGTCGATGGTGAACCCGTGGTTCCGGGGCGCGTCCAGGCGCGGAGAGCTCTGGGGGCCTTCGACGTCGGCGATGGTGCCGCACGAGCGGCAGACGACGTGCTGATGGTCGTCCCAGGTCTGTCCCTCATACCGTGCCGGAGAGTTCGGCAGGTCGATCCGCCGCGCCAGTCCGGCGTCGACGAGCGTCTTGAGCACGTCGTAGACGGCTTGGGTGGAGACCGCGCCGATGCGCTCGCGCACCAGCGCGAGGAGGGTGCTGACATCGGCGTGCGGGGTTTCGTGGACCGCCGAGAGCACGGCGACCCTGGGTCGGGTCACCCGCAGTGACGCTCCGCGCAGGAGGGTCGTGGCCTCGGTTTCGATCACGTGGGCAGTCAACCACTCTTCTGGAATGATTCCAATCAAAGTCCGGAAGATGCCCGAAACCCAGGCCCGCCGTCACTGGCATTCCCGGCTCGGGCGCCCGGCAATCCCGGCCCCGGGGCGTCTGGCGCTCCCTGCCCTCGGGAGCCCCGGCCGTGGCAGCGTGATGTCCGATTTCCGCCAGCCCTGTGACGCGGGATGCCGCACCCTTGAGAGGTGATGACGGACGACAGCGGAGACCGGGCGGTACGCGACCGGGACGGCGGGCTCGACGGCGCCGGTCCGGTGGACGCGGCGGCCCGGCAGTCCGGCGCGCGTGGGCCAGGCGCCGCCCGGGGGCGCGGCGCGGAGGCCGGGCACCGCTTCCGGGCGGCCTCGGGGCGGAGGCCCTGGCCCGGCCCGCCGTGCGCATCCCGGCGGAGAGGCCACGGCTGATCCGGCCCCGTCGAACGACATGACCGCAGCACCGACGACATGACCGCAGCATCCGGAAGGACCCCGAAGATGACCTTCTACACGACAGTCGACAGCCCCCTCGGCGAGCTTTTGCTCGTGGGCCAGGAGTCGGCCACCGCCCCGGGCGGCACGGCCCTCGCCTCGCTCTCCGTACCCGGCCAGAAGGGCGGCGCGACGGTCCAGGACGGTTGGAAGGAGGACGCCGACGCCTTCACCGGGATCACCGCCGAGCTGCGCGCCTACTTCGAGGGCCGGCGGACCGGCTTCGGTATCGAGTACACCACCGGCCGTGGCACGGACTTCCAGCGGCGCGTCTGGGCGGCCCTGGAGGACATCCCGTACGGCACCACGCTCAGCTACGGCGAGATCGCCGCGCGCATCGGGGCGCCGCGCGCCGCGGTGCGCTCGGTCGGAACCGCGATCGGCGCGAACCCGCTGCTGGTGGTGCGCCCCTGCCACCGCGTGATCGGCGCGAGCGGAGCCCTGACCGGGTACTCGGGCGGACTCGACCGCAAGAGGCAGCTCCTGGACCTGGAGCTGCACCACAAGGACGCCTGACGGCTGCCGCCCCGGTGCTCGGGGTGGGCAGCCCGGGAGCGGCGGGCTGGGCACGCCCCGCGCCGTCTCCCTCATGCGGCCCGGTCACCGGAAGGCACAGGAGCGGCCCGGTCACCGGAGGCGGCCGGAAGAGGCAGACCGGAAGAGGCACGGGAGCGGCCCGGTCACCGGAACAGACACAGGAGGTGTCACCCGTGAACACCACCACCACCACCCACCCGCCCGTGATGGCCGGAGAGGCCGGTCCCGCCGGCATTGACGCTCCGGAGAGCCCCGGGCCTCACACCGAGGCCGAACTCGCGGCTCTGATCGCCCTGTTGCTGAGCGATCCGGACGCCCGGGCCGGCGCCGTCGCCGTGGGCAGCAGCCGGGACGCCGCCTCGCGGGCGGCAGCCGACGCGTTCACCGACGCCTGGCAGGCGCGCGGCGGCACGGTTCTCGCCGTCGTGGACTGGCCGGAGGCGGCAGCCTCCTGGCTGCGGCCCGCGACGCGCCTGGCGGCCGGACCGCCCGACGCCTGGGTGGTCGCCGCCGCGCTGCCGGGATTCGCCCGGCTGGCCCGGAGACTGCGTGACTCCACCGCCTGGGACCCGTCCCGCACCTACGCCTTCGCCTCGCTCCAGGACTCCCGCCTTCCGGCACTCGCGGGCCCTGACACCGTGCACGGCCTGCGCGGCGCCACCGCCGCCGGAGGCACCTGGGACGTACGCCACCGCTGGGTGACCTCCTACCAGGCGTCGGCGTCGGTGTCATGAGCGCGCTGATCCCCCGACCGCCCATGGAGGTGGCACCCGGCGCGATGCACCTCCCCGGCTGGCTCGGCGACGAGGAGCAGCGCGACCTCGTGACGGCCTGCCGCGCCTGGGCCACCGGCCCCGTGCCCATCCGCCACACGCGACTGCCGCGCGGCGGCGTCATGTCCGTACAGACCGTGTGCGTGGGCTGGCACTGGCGCCCGTACGCCTACACCCGCACCGCGGACGACGTGAACGGCCGACGGGTCGCCGACTTCCCCGACTGGATGGTGCTGCTGGGCCGGCGCGCCCTCCTCGATGCGTACGGCGACCGGACGCGGGCCGACGGTTACACCCCGGACACCGCACTGATCAACTTCTACGACGGTCAGGCCCGGATGGGCATGCACCAGGACAAGGACGAGCGCTCCTCGGCGCCGGTCGTCTCCCTGTCCATCGGTGACTCCTGCGTCTTCCGTGTCGGCAACACCGAGACCCGCACCAGGCCGTACACCGACATCGAACTCGCCTCGGGCGATCTCTTCGTCCTCGGCGGCCCGTCGCGCTTCGCCTATCACGGGGTGCCCAGGGTCATCGAGGGCACCGGCGATCCCGCGACCGGGCTGAAGTCGGGACGGCTGAACATCACCATGCGGGTCACGGGGCTCACCGCGGCGGACGGCGGTGGCTGAGGAGTGGTCCATCGGCCGTGGCCACGGCGATGTCAGTGGGCGCCGGTAGGTTCAGTCGTGTTCCGCCGATCCGGCGTGGACAACCCCTCAGCTGTGCATTGGAGATGGCGCGTTGTCGGATTGGGAGAGGTCGAGCACGGCGCGGGTGATACCGCCCGCGCGGCCCCGTAAGCTCGCCAAGGTTCCGTTCGTCGAGCTGGCCGACGGACGCCTGCAGGGCGTGGTGTCCAGCGGCTCGGACATCGGACGGGTCTACGTGTCCTCGGTCGCGACCGGGACCTACGCCTTCGCCTGCAGCACCAACAACAACCGGCCGTGCGGCGGTGCGCGCGGCTCGTTCTGCAACCACATCGGCGCTCTGATCAACGAGGCCGTCCTGCAGTACGGCGCGGCGCGTGTGGCCCGGTACCTGAAGGCCGAGGTCCCCGACGGTGACGTCGACGGGGCCGTGCTCGCCTCGGCGATGAGGAGCACCCGCCCCCCGATGGACGCGACCAAGGCGGCCGCGTCCGTCTTCAGCCGCTTCCTCCGTCACCTCACCTATCTCGAACACCCCCCGGTGACCACGCCGTTGCCCGAGATGCAGTTCTTCCCGCCGACCCGGGCGGCGGCCTGATGCGCGCCGATCTGCTGGCCGGACCCGTGGAGGGGCTGGACGAGGCCATGGCCGCCGTCGACGCCTTCGACCGCGCGCTCGTCGCCGGGCTGATCCGGCCGCAGCCCGCCGAGAGCGCCGGAGCCACCCTGCTCGCCCACGCCGTGTCGGGGACCCCCCTCGCCGGCCGGGTCGCCGAGGCGGCGGCGAAGGCCGCGGCCGGAGCGGCCGGCGAGGACCACTTCACGGCACTGGCCGCGGCCCGCACGGCGCTGCTCGGGTCGGTCCACGACGCCCTGCTGGCCCGCGTCGAGGAGGCCGCGGGACGGGCCCGCGACGACGCCCCCGCTCCCGAGGCCGGTGCGCAGCCGGCCGCGAACCTGCTGACCGCCGCCCGCGCCTGGCTCTCCGACCTGGCGCGCTGTGGATGGCAGGGCCTCGACCACGAGGTCGTCTCCGGCGCCGCGGAGGTCGTCTCCGCGATGCTCCCGGATCCCGCGCTGCGCCGGCTCGCCACCCTCCTCGACGGGTTCGCCGCCGAGCTCGCCGCCTCCTGCCCCGGCGCGTCCATGGAGACCTTCCCCGTGCGCCGCTGGGCCGACCTGTGGTCGCGCGGGATGCTCCTGACCGTGCCCGGGGCCGGTCCCGCGTCCGTCGTCGGGACCGCCGACGGACGCCTCCTGCCGCTCGGCGTCGACGTACAGGAACACGCGACCGCCGCCCAGGCGCAGGTGCACGCCGTGTTCGAGCCCGCGGACGGCTGCACTCCCCGCCTGGTGCGCGCCAGTGTCTCGGTGCCCAAGCCCGACACGGTCGTCGGGGCCGGCATCTGGCAACTGCTGCGTCCGCACATGTCTCTGCTGGCGGCCGCCGGCGAGGGCCGTTCCATGACCCTCACCGGTATGCCCGTCACCGCCGAGGGCGACCTGATCTGGAGCGACGAGCACGCCCGGCTGGGCGAGCCCGCCGAGGCGTTCGCCACCGCCAGGGTGTCGTTGCCCACCGCGTCCGCCCCGGCGACGGCGCCGCTGGACCGGCATCCGGCGCGCATCGCCGTACCCGTCTTCCTGGAGGGCTACACCGCGCGGACGGACGACGACGGCGTGGTGACGTTCACCGTCGCCGGGCTCGAACTCCCGGTCCACACCGACCGAGTGCCGGCCGCCGGCCCCCTCACCCCGGAGGCGGTCGCCAAGTCGGGCGCGTGCATCGGGCTGATCCGCTGGGACGCGGGGGAGTTCGGCGTGCAGCCGCTCGCGGTCGAGACCGCCGTGCGCAAGAAGGTGACCGCCGTCCACGCGGGGGCCTGGGCGGGCGGCACGGCCGACAAGGCCGGGGTCAGGGCGGAGAAGGCCGCGACCGACGCCGCGAAGGTGCTGAGCGAGCGAGCGGGAAGGCTGCTGCGGAAATGACGGAGCGGGAGATTCCCGAGGTGCCCGCCGCGACCTCGTACGACAACCGGCGCCAGGTCATGTACTGGCGCCTCCTCGCCCGGCTCTTCGACCACGAGGAGCAGGCGTCCCTGGAGTCGGCGAGCCTCGCCGTCGTCGAGGACATCGGACTGCCCCCGGCGCTCCTGGACCCGCAGGCCTCCGTCGACTCGGTCGTGCAGCGCCACCCGGAGCTGGCCGCCGAGTTCGACGGCCTGATGGTCCCGGAGACCGAGGAGACCCCTGCGGAGGACGCGGACGGCGACGGCCACCGCGACCGGGCGGCCGAGCTACGGCGCGCGGCACTCGTGTCCAAGGTGCTGCTCAACGTCTTCCAGTCCCCGCCCGGCACCGTCAGCGCAGGCCAGTTGTCGCGCTGGCAGTCCGACGCCGACTGGCTGGAGCGCGCCCTCGGCTGCAAGCCCGGGGAGCTGCGCGCCGGTCGTCGCGGCGGGGGCCGGGGCGTCAGCCCGACCGGCACGGGCGGTGGCGGCAGGACACCCGACCTGAGCCGGCTCATCCCGGAGATCGGACCCGAGCTCGGCTCCATCGAGGCCGGCCTCGTCAAGCGGATGCGGCTGCGCGAGGTCCTCGCCGACCCGAAGCTCGCCGGGCAGCTGACGCCGAGCATGTCGCTGATCGAGCAGCTGCTGCGCGACAAGGACAACCTCTCCGGGGTGGCGCTGGCCAACGCGAAGTCCCTCATCCGCCGCTTCGTCGACGAGGTCGCCGAGGTGCTCCGCACCCAGGTGGAGAAGTCCACGGTCGGCGCCCTGGACCGGTCGGTCCCGCCCAAGCGGGTGTTCCGCAACCTGGACCTCGACCGGACGATCTGGAAGAACCTCACGAACTGGAGCCCGGAGGAGGAGCGGCTCTACGTCGACCGCCTCTTCTACCGCCACACCGCGCGGAAGACGACACCCCAGCGGCTGATCGTGGTGGTCGACCAGTCGGGTTCGATGGTGGACTCGATGGTCAACTGCACCATCCTGGCCTCGATCTTCGCCGGGCTGCCCAAGGTGGACGTGCACCTCATCGCCTACGACACCCAGGCGCTCGACCTCACCCCATGGGTCCACGACCCGTTCGAGACGCTGCTGCGCACCAACCTCGGCGGCGGAACCGACGGCACCGTGGCCATGGCCCTCGCCCAGCCGAAGATCGCCGAGCCCCGGAACACCGTCGTGGTCTGGATATCGGACTTCTACGAATGGCAGTGCGAGCCCCTGTTCGACAGCATGGCGGCGATCCACCGCTCAGGGGCCAAGTTCATCCCGGTCGGGTCGGTGACCAGCGCCGGACGCGCCAGCGTGAACCCCTGGTTCCGGGAGCGCTTCAAGGACCAGGGCACTCCGGTGCTGTCCGGCCACATCCGCAAGCTCGTCCACGAGCTCAAGACCTTCCTCACGTAGCTCACGCCGGGTCCGAGGCCCCGCGCCGGACCGAAGAGCGGCCGGCCCCGCCCGTACCGCCCGTGTGCGCCCCCAGCACCACACCCACACCCGTCGAAAGGCACACCCATGTCCGACCTGTTGCGCGCCCCCGCCGAGATCAAGTACGCCGAGGAGCTCGACTGGCTGGAGTCGGTCGACGACGCTCCCAAGCCCTTCTCATGGCGTCTGTCACCCAAGATGGTCCGCCTCTTCATCCTGGGGTCCGAGCGCGCGGACGGTCTCGACCGCGAGATCCCCCAGAAGTGGTACGGCGACCGCAGCTTCGTCGAGCGGTCCATCGTCACCCTGGCCTCCGACCGCGGACTGCTCCTGATCGGCGACCCGGGGACCGGCAAGAGCTGGCTGGCCGAGCTGCTGTCGGCGGCCATCTCCCGAAACTCGACGCGCGTGGTGCAGGGGACGGCCGGCACCACCGAGGACCACATCAAGTACTCCTGGAACGTCTCGATGGTCATCTCCAAGGGCCAGTCGCGGGAGTCGATGATCCCCTCGCCGATCATGACCGCGATGGAGACCGGCACGATCGGCCGCTTCGAGGAGCTCACCCGCTCCACCAGCGACGTGCAGGACGCCCTCATCTCCATCCTGTCCGAGAAGTACATCTCGGTGCCGGAGATGGACAGCGACAACATCGTCTTCGCCAAGCCGGGCTTCTCCGTCATCGCCACCGCCAACAGCCGCGACCGCGGGGTCAACGACCTGTCCTCCGCGCTCAAGCGCCGTTTCAACTTCGTCCGCATCCCGGTGGTGACCAACAAGAAGAGCGAGGCGGAGATCGTCCGCTTCCGCACCGAGGAACTGCTGCGCCGCCACCGGATCGACCTGGACGTGCCGCCCACCCTCCTCGACGTACTCCTGCAGAGCTTCGCCGACCTGCGGGCCTCCTCGGCGGCCGCGGGCAGCGACGACGAGAAGCTGGAGTCGGCCCTGTCGAGCGCCGAGCAGATCGGCGTGCTGGAGGACGCGATCCTGCACAGCAACTTCTTCGGTGAACGAGCCCTGACCGCCCGCACCCTCGCCTCCTCGCTCGTCGGATCGCTGGCGCGCCGCGAACCCGAGGACCTGGCCATCCTCAACAAGTACCTGCACGGCGTCGTCGAGCCGCGCAGCAAGGAAGAGGGGGGCTCCTGGCCGGAGTTCCTCGAGGGCGGCCGCGACGCGATCGCCACCCTGTCGTGATCCCCGCCGGCCCCGGGAGCCCCCATGGCCCCGCGAATCCCGTGAGTCCTGTGAGCCCTGCGATCCCCGGTGGCCCCGTGAAACCCGTCGTGAGCGCGGACGTCCCCGACAGCCGGGAGACGCCCTTCGAGGCCCTGCGCGGTCAGCTCCAGCACGCGGCGACGGAGTTCGCCGACGGTCCGGACGCGCTGCAGGGCATCCTCCTCGGCATCGTCGACGACGTCGAGCGCGCCGTCCAGGAGCCGCTGGAGATCTTCCCCGTCTGCCACCACTCACCCGCGTCGGCGGTCGCCATGGCGCGCCGGCTCCGGGAGAAGCAGCCGAAGGTGGTCTACCTGGAACTGTGCGAGGACATGGCGCCGCTCCTGTCCGAGCTGCGCAACTGCCGTCTCCCGGTGGCCGTCCAGGCCTTCGCGAGCGAGGTCAAGGGCTTCCCCGCGGAGTGGGCGCCGCTCTCGGTCGTCGCCCCGATCACCGAGGCGTCGGCCGAGTACCAGGCCATCGCCTACGCGCTGGACACCCCGGGCGTCGAGCTGGTCCTCGTCGACCGGTCATCCGACCACGTCTTCCAGTGGCAGGCCGGCGAGAAGGAGCCCGCCGGTTCCGACGACCGGCCCGCGGAGGAGGAGGCGGCGCTGCACGGCGACGCCGTCGGGGTGGAGATCGGCGACCTCCGCCCCCGCTTCGCCGAACTGGAGGAACACCTCCTGCACCACGGCCGGGTGCGGCACTGGTCGGAGTGGTGGCACCAGTACGTCGAGCTGCCGCTCGGCGACAGCGACCACGACACCTACCGGCAGGTGATGCTCCTGATCGGCAGCCTGTTCCGGCGTCTGGCCCCGGGCGATCCCGGGCGCGTCCGCGTCGACGAGGACCGCGAGCGCTACATGTGGACCCGGATGCGCCAACACCTCGCCGCGACCGGCACCGATCCCGGGGACTGCCTCTACGTCTGCGGCGCGTTCCACGCCTCCAGCCGGGTGGCGGAGTTCGGCGTGCACGGCAGCGACACCTTCGAGATCACCCCGCCGGGCGGAAGCACCTGGCAGCACGGCCTGATCCCGTCCAGCCACGCCGCGATCGAGGCGCAGTTCGGCCTCGCGGCGGGCTCGGTGTCGATCGCCGCCACCCAGTGGGCGAAGAACCTCCGGCGGACCCGGGTGCAGCCGTTCCGGCTCGCCGGGCAGGCAGGCACCAGGAAACCGAAGAAGGCGGCGGCGCCGGCCGTCCCCGTGGTCCCGGAGCCGCCCTCCGACAAGCTGTCCGGCTTCCTGCAGAGCCCGCCCGCCCTCGACCTGCTCGACGAGACCGAACTCCTGGGCTGGTCGGTGGAGATCGTGCGCTCCGCCCGTCGCAACGGCTATCTCGCGTCCACCGCAGACGCCATCGCGGTGTTCGAGACGTCGATCCTGCTGGCCGGAATGCGGGACCGGGCGAGGCCCACCCCGTACGACTTCCAGGACGCGGCGGTCACCTGCATCGAGAAGGACACCGTGCCGGGCCGGCGTGACGTGCGCCGCCTGGTCGAGATCCTCATGGGCGGTGACCGGGTCGGCCAGGTCGGTTACGAGGCCCTGCCGCCCCTCGCACGCGACGTGCACGACAGGCTCGCGCCACTGGACATGAAGCTCCAGCAGCGCGGCGTGCAGCGGGCGCTGCTCGACATGACGTCCCGGCCCGAGCTGCGGCCGTGCTCCGACGTGCTGTGGATGCTGCGCCGCCTGATGCCGCACGGCGCCGCACGGCCGATCATGGGGGAGCGGGAACTCGGCAAGCGGTCGGTCCAGGAGTCCTGGGACCTCGCCCTCGGCACCCACCAGCGGGCCCTGATCGAGCTCGGCTACGAGGGCGTCAGCATCGAGCAGGTCCTCGAACAGCGCCTGCGCCGGGTGGCGTACGCCCCGGACGTCACCACCGCGACGGTCCTGGAGGCCGTGGAGGACGCCGTGCTGTACCTGCGCAGCGACCGCCTGGCCGACGAGCTGGGCACCCGGGCCCTGGAGGTGCTGGCCACCGAGCGCAGTGTCGACGGGGCGCCGGAGGTGCTGCGCCGGGTGCGGAGGCTGCTGGCGTACTACCGGATCAGCCGGCCGGTGCTGCCGTCCTGGATCGAGTCCTTCGCGAAGACGGGCTACGCGCACTACTGCACGCTCCTGCCGACGGCGTTCACCGACGAGGACGCGACCGTACGCCAGGTCGCGGCGATGCTGGGCTTCCTGTTCAGCATGGAGAGCCTCGCCCTGTCGCTCGGCTGCGACCGGACCCAGCTGGACCTGGCCTTCGCGCAGTCGCACCCGCGGGAGCCGTCGAGGGTGGCGCTGTTGTGGGCGGCCCAGGTGCAGCTCGGGCAGCTCTCCCGCGCGGACCTGCGGGAGAGGTGCGACGCGCTGCTGGACAACCCCCTGGTCGTGCCTGCCTATCCGCGCTACCTCAGCGGATTCCTCCACGCGCTGGAACCGGTCCCGCAGCTGGCCGACTTCGTCGTGGAAGCGGTGTCGAACGCCTTCGCGCGGCTGCCGGACCCGGTGCTGCTTCCCTGGCTGCCGACACTGATCATGACCATGCGGGCGGAAGGCGCCGAGCTGGCCCCGCTGCTGATCCGAGAGGCGGGGCGCGTCTTCCCGGGCCGGCTGGCCGCACTGGACGCGTGGGTCCCGCCTTGGCAGGTGCCTGCTGTCGCCCAGGCTGTTCCGTCAGTGAGCGTCGGCGATGCGTCCCGGCGCGCCACGCTGCTGGCCGCACACCCCGAGACCTGCGAGAGCCTGGCGCGGCTGCTGGGGTGCGAGGGCACCTGGGCGGGGGAGGACACCGGCCCGGAGGGCGCGGAGCTGATCACCCGCCATCCGGAGACCGCGGGAGCAGTGGCGGCCTTGCTCGCGGGAGCCTGAGAAGCCAGTCCTTCCGCCTCGTGCCAGGGCAGGACGTGACCTGTCTCCGACCGTGACCCGCGACGCATGCTCGTACTACGCCTCCACCCAGGAGGCACTCGTGAGCCGCCGGCCGTTCCGGTGGCCATCCGTCGAAAGGAACAGGACACCGTGATCCCCATGGCACGCACCCGCAAGCACCGAGTGGCCGCTGCGATCGGCGTATTCGCCGCAGTGATCGGCATGACCGCGGGCGTCTGTACGACGTCGGCGTCGGCGGCTCCCGCCACCAAACCGAAGTGCTACGCCAGCGTCTGGTACGACGGCCACTGGGTGACGGTGCGGGTTCCCTGCGCCTGACCCGCAGGGACCGAGTAGGGGGAATGCGTCCCGCCATGTGGCAAGGGAGATCGTGGCCGGGACGCGCGTCGCCGCCGTGGCCTCGCGTGCGTGGCCTGCTGGTGACCGTTCTCTGAGAACGGGGCAGGCCACCGTGCGACTCCCGGGTTGGACTCCCGGCGCGACGGACACAGGCAGAACAGCGTCAGCCCGCAACCACGCCCTGCAGCCCGCCCCGCCCCGGCCGGGGCGGGGCGGGCTGCAGGGCGTGGTTGCGGGCTGACCTGCGGGTGTGCAGGATACGGGGCCATGGACACCTCCGACGCGTTACGCGACTTCCTGGTCTCCCGCCGGGCACGGCTCCGCCCTGGTGACGTGGGGCTGCCCGACCAGGGGACGAGACGGGTGCGCGGACTGCGGCGTGAGGAGATTGCCACCCTCGCGACGGTCAGCGTCGAGCACTACATACGGCTGGAGCGAGGCCAGGCATCCCGCGTCTCCGACGCCGTGCTGGACGCGGTGGCCGGTGCACTGAGGCTGAGTGCGGGTGAGCGCCGCTATCTGCTCAGCCTGGCCAGACCGGCCACTTACCCCGGCGTGTCCCGGCCCCGTGGAGTACGCCCCAGCGTGCAGCGCGTCCTGGACGCGATGCACGCCACGCCCGCGTATCTGGTGGGCCGCGGCGGCGCGGTGCTGGCATGGAACCGGCTGGCGGCCCTGGTGTTCACCGACTTCTCCGTCATACGGCCCGCCCTCCGCACGGTCGGCCGGCTCGTCTTCATCGACCCGCACGCCCGATGGCTGTACGTCGACTGGGAGGCCAAAGCCCGCGAGGCGGTGGCGTATCTGCGCACCGAGACCGGCAAGCGCCCCGACGACCCGCAGCTCGCCCGGGAGATCGCGGACCTGACACGGGACAGCGCGGACTTCCGGCGACTCTGGACCGAACAGCATGTCCTGGAGACCACCCATTCGACCGTCGTGCTGCGGGCCCGAGCGCCCCACGAGCGGCTGGAGTTCTCCTGGGAGACGCTCCAGCTCACCGACGACCCGGACGAGGTGGTACTCGTCTACACCGCGGCCCCCGGCTCGCCGTCCGCCACCGCTCTGCTGGACCTGGTCAGAGATCCGCAGTCCCTGGCCCCGGCACCCACGGCGTAGCAGACGTCCTGCGGACCCCGGGCCGCGCCGAGGCCTGATCGAGGGGCGGCGGGAGGGACACGCGGCCGGCCGCAAGGGCACCCGGTGTGCCCCTGCGTCTCCTGACTCCCGCCGGCTTCGGCCCTAGCGTGAGCGCGTGAGCCTCTGGACTTCCCTCGAACCCGCATCCGCGACCGTGAACCCCGGCAGCAGTACGACGGTGCGGCTAAGGCTGCGCAACACCACCGATGTGGTGGACGAATACCGCTTCGAAGCGATCGGTGACGTCGCTCCGTGGGTCACCGTCGAGCCGCCGGTGCTCCGCCTCTACCCCGGTACGACCGGGTCGGTGGACCTGACGCTCGCCCCGCCGCGCACCCCGGACGCGGCCGCCGGGCCCAATCCGTACGCCGTGCGGATCACACCGAGCGAGTACCCCGAGGCGGTGACCATCCCCGAGGGCAATCTCACCATCACCCCCTTCACGGAGGTGCGCACCGAGCTGGTGCCGCCGGTCGTCAAAGGGCGGTTCCGCGGGCGTCCCCGCCTGGCCGTCGACAATCTGGGCAACGTCAAGGTCACCGCGTCGCTCAGTGGAAGCGACGCGGGAGACCGGCTGTCCTACGACATCCAGCCGGGCCACGTCCAGATCGAGCCGGGCCGGGCAGCGTTCGTCAAGGCGACGCTGAAGCCCCGGCAGATCATCTGGTTCGGATCGAAGGCGGAGCAGCCGTACACGCTGGCCCTGCGCCGCTCGGGGGCCGAGAACGTGGAGGTGGGCGGCACCTACGTGCAGCGCGGTTTCCTGCCGGGGTGGCTGGCGACCGCGCTCGGGCTGTTCCTGGCGCTGGCCGTCTCCTTCGCCGTCATCTGGCTCGGCTACAGGCCTCAGGTGCGGAGCATGGCCACGGAGAAGGCCGCCGAGGAGATCGTCAGTGTCATACCGCAGCCGGTCAGCAGCGCGCCGGCGCCGAAGCCGTCCGTCCCGGAGCCTGCCGGCAAGCCCCCCAAGGCACCGGCCGCGACCAAGGCTCCCGGCGGGGGTGGAGGCGGCGGCGGTGCTTCCGAGAAGCCGAAGGCACCGGAGCGGACAGCGGCCGTCGCGGTGAACGAGATCGCCGAACGCAGCGAGGGCCGTCACATCTGCTACCGCGCCTACGTGGCGGACAAGGGCTGGCAGGAACCGGTCTGCGACGGTGCCGAGGCCGGGACGGTGGGCAAGGGCCTGCCGGTGAAGGCGCTCAACATCGCGGTGTCCGGTACCCAGGGCGTGAGAGGTAACAGCGCCTACGTGACCGGGGGCTGGCGAACGGGCGACGACTGGACGGGCGCGGATGACGGGAAGGACATGTACCTCGGCAGCACCAAGGAGGCCGACTCCCCCTTGGAGGGATTCACCATCCAGGTCATCGAAGGGGTCGTCTGTCCCACAGCCAATGTGGCGAGCCAGGGCTGGTTGGGCCCGTTCTGCACGAAGCCGGGCGAGTGGATCTACAGCGGCAGCAGCCCCGTGGAGCTGAAACTCCAGCTGGAGGCCGTCAAGTTCACCGTGTGACGGCGGCTTCCGTCCCGGCGTCAGCGGGTCAGGCCACCCCATGGGGGCGGAGGGCCTCCCGCGGCCCTGGGAGAGGTCCCTCCGAACTTCGAGGTGCATCGCTGGTGCCTCAGGCGTCGGTTCTCGACCGTGCCAGCGCGTTCGTCACGCATGCCGGGATGGGCGGCACGATGAAAGGGCTGGTCCGAGGCGTGCCGCTTGTCGCCGCACCCCAGGCGGTGGACCAGTTGGTGACCCTGGCCGAAGATCGCCGAGCTCGGTGTCGGGTGCCACATTCCGTCCGAGGGAAGCCGTCACCGTCGGCTCGCTGCGGGCGGCTCTTGCCGAGGTGACCGCACCGGCCGTCGTTGCGGGTGAAGCAGATGCAACGCCACATCCTCGCCCTGGGCGGGGTCTCGATTGCCGCGGACGTGGTCGAGGAGGAGGCCGGGCCGGCGCATGGGACGGGGAGATGACGGCGAAGCACGGCCCGCGACGGCTCGCCGCGGGCCGTTCGTGCGGCACCACGCAGGAACTGACGGCACCTCAAGAAAGTGTGGCTGAAGCGAGTTCAGAAGGGCACGATGTGACCATGATCAACTCGAATGGTGCGAGGTCGCCGGGGCGCCGGTTGCACTTCGTCGGAACGATGCCGCAGTTCGACGTCCCCGGTGATGCGTTCGACTTCCAACTGAAGGAACTCGAAGGCTCGGTCCGGAGGCTGAGCGGAGGAGAGACCGGACCACGACTGGCGTGGTTCGTCCCACTGGTCAAGGAGCTCAAGACGGGTCCCAAGATCCGGGCCACGCGAGAGGGGGACTGGACCGACTACGACGACGTCGACCGTCTCGCTGTCCGCCGCGGGCAGCGCCTGACTGTGCAGGATGTCCCCCTGCACCTTGCGGAGTGGGCCGAAGCGGAACTTGCCGTACTCGACGAGGCGGGAACTCCCGCGACCGCTGAGCGTCCGCTGCAGGTCGGCATACCGAGCTATCTCGACCTGGCATTGTTCATCTTCGGCCCATCCGGCGCATTGCGTACGGCCGGGGTACTGCTGGACGCCATCACCGCACAGGTCGAACGGATCGTCGCGCTCGCCGGGGACCGTGTGGTGATACAGGTGGAGACACCCGCGGCGGCGATCGCCGTCGCCTCACTGCCGGCTCCCCTGAGGAAGGCGGCAGCCGAAGCCCTGGGCAGGCTTGTCCTCCGGCAGATCCGCAGGGCCCCGCACGGGACCAGACTGGGGATGCATCTGTGCCTGGGGGACATGGGGCACAAAGCCCGTGTCACCCCCGCCTCAGCCGCCCCATTGGTCAGTCTGACGAACGTCCTGACCCGCAGGTGGCCCGAAGGCCGTGAGCTGGAGTTCGTGCACCTGCCGCTCTGCGGTGGCCAACAGCCCCCGTCGCTCGATCCCGCCTTCTACGCGCCGTTGCGTGAGCTGCGCATCCCGTCTGCCGTTCATCTCGTCGCCGGGATCGCCCACGAGGACGGGAGCGTGGAGGACCAGCGGGAGGTGCGGGACACCGTCGAACGGGAGACCGGGGCGCAGGTGGACATCGCCACGGCCTGCGGCTTGGGCCGGCGGAGCGGGGAACAGGCGGAACGGGCTGTCGAGCGGATGCGGGCGCTGTTGTCCTGACCCGGCTCTGCTGGTGATCCTGCGGATCCCGGTGGGAGAGCTGATCGGCGAGCATGCTTCTCTTCGCCCAGGGACCGATGCCGCCGTCGGGGCGTGCGTTGGGCCGTGAAGGTAAGTATTCGCAGGTCAGATGGCTTGCCGCGGTGCCGTGCCCCTTCCGACAGGACATTTCCGGCGGAATATGGATCGGCCAGACCGCGGGCCGGACCACAGCCTGCGGCCCGAGTGAGCCTGTTACGGCCTGACGGGTGGTCGGACGGGTGACCCGGCTGTGGGCATGAAGAAAGCTCCTGGTGGACGGGTTCACGACCAAGATCACCAGTCCGCCATGAGCTTTCACGTGCCCGGCGTTGATCTGTCCATCCGCGTGCTGCAGTACTTCTCCGGTCTGCCGGCAGCGGACACCTGCGACAGCCCGGCGTGGCTGCCGGTCTGCGAAGACACCTGGGAGGCGGGAGCCGCATCCTCGGGCGGCGCGGCGATCGTCGGGCGCCACCCGGAGACGGCGGAGGTGCTACTGGCGGGGGTCTGAGGCGGTGCGGCCGGAAGACCTTTCCGGCCGCAGGGGGTGAGGGGGGAGTGGGCGTGCCCGGTGCTGCCGCGTGAGCGTCAGCGCCGTCTCCGCCCGTCGTGCGGCTGCTGCTTGGCCGTAGCCGTCATCGCGGGGGCCCCGTTCCCGCTCTCCCCGGGAGGTACGCGCGCGGCAGACGGCGTGATCAGCGACAGCATGGATCAGTCTCCGCCGCAGCCACTCATTCACCGGTCAAGCAACTGATGGCCTGGAAGTCCCGCTTATGCAAACAAGGATGATTACTCATCAGATCGCCTGCACCCCCGGAATGACGACCCCGAAGAAGTTCAGTACAAGGTCTCTCGCCAGCAGAACGCTCCGGAGTGCGGCAGGGGGCGTTCCGGAAATACGACCAGGCCGGCGTAGTAGGTGGAGGGCCCCCTGGCGCGTCTAACTGTTGTCCGTCCCGCGCGAGGAGACCCATCCGCCATGGTGATGCATCGCTTCAGGCGCCGATTGTCAACTCGCGCCAGTTGTAAGAGAAAGAGAAAGAGAAAGGGAAGTCTCAGCCGAGCCAGCGCCAGTTGCCGCAGTGATTCGTCCACGCGCCGGCAGGTGAGATGTCGCTGAAGCAGGCTTTGAAGCCCTTGATCGGCCCGCTCGTGTTCGCGGAGGCGGTCTGCCCACCCCAGGCGTCGAGCTCATGGGTTGTGCCGTCGAAGAGCTGGTACACGATGGCACCGCCCACCGTCTCGGAGTGCGTGGTGCCGTACACCCAGACCCAGCCCTTGGCCCCGTTGCCGGGATTGTTGTCCACCGCGACCTGAGTTCCCCAGTACTCAAGTCCGGTCTGCGTGGCGGAAGCAGGCTGCGCAAACATGACACCCGTGCACGCGGCGGCGGCCGCGAAGACGGCGACCTTCTTTGCGATCTTCATTTTGGAGCTTTCGACCTTAGGTAGATCCAGTGATTCGGCCTCATAAACGCTGCATGAGGCCGAAGGGGAGGATACTCTCGGCTGATTTTTAGTGTCAAAGTTCGGAATTTTTCACTGAACTTCATGCAATCTCAATAAATTGTTCACTCTGTCCTCCGATGCGGCTGAAGCCGATGGGGATCCAGATGTGCGATGCGTGCACCGACGAGCCTTCAGCCGGCCATGCGAGAGGCCTTCTCCGGGCCGTAATCGGTTCCAGCCACTCTCCCGCCCGCGAGAGCAGCAGAACCGTCCCGTACTCGTGCGGGGGTGCACTTCCTCGGGGCAGAATCCGTCACGAACGGGTGATGCCCGATCTCGCGGCGAACTGGTGGAACCGAAGGGGAGGGTTCGGATGGGGTGGCGAGAGGGTGCCGGGGAACTGGACGCGCGGATGCTTGAGTGTCCGCTTCCTTCGGATGCAGTGGGAAAGATGGGAGCCTGGCTGGCCGGAGACGGGGCGCCGTACGCGGACGGGACCGGCGCGCACGCGGTTCGCTACATCCCGGGGGCCTGGGCCGGCATCCGGCCGTGGCCCTCGGGGTTGGCCGAGCAGGTCGGACATGAGCCAACTCTGCTGAGCCGGGCGCAGGTGCTGGCGGTGGCGCGGACTGGGGCAGCAACGGCGACGTGGACCGAGACACTCATCGCCAGCTACGTCTGGGGACAGGGTGACAACGGGTACGGGGCCCACCGGCTGGGTGAGATCCTGCGCCCAGGCCCGGTGGAGACGGTGCTCGCACAGGCTATTGCGCTGCTGGCCACCGATGGCGCCGTGGCGGGCTACCGCAGCCTGAGCGGCGCGATCGCAGGCCTTGGGCCGGCCTTCTTCACCAAGTTCCTCTATTTCGCCGGCGGCGCAGTGGATGCGCCGGGGCCGTGCCCGCTCATCCTCGACCAGCGGATAGCGCGTGTCCTGCGCGCGTACACGACGCGACTGGGGGAGGAGATCGGGCTTGAGGAACCCGCGAAGCTCGCTGCCTGGCTGTGGAGTGACGGTGGGTGGACCCCGCACCGCTACGACGTATACCTGAGATGGGCGCGCGGCGTTACCGACCAACTGGCCGGGTCCACGCGCTGGCCGCTCGCTCCCGACCTACTGGAATTGGCGCTGTTCAGCGGTGTATGGACCCCGTAGAAGGCCCCCGGGCCGTCCTCTGACGGCTGAGACGCTTCCGCCGGGTACCGCTCACTGAACGTGCCGCGTGCGCCGGACCAGGGCGAGACGCCGGTTCACGCCATAATCAGTGAAGGGTCATGAAGGCAAGTGTGTGCAGTTCAGGTGGCATGTTGGGGTGCTGTGCCCCATGGGGCACAGCACCCCACCCCTCAGATGTCCCGGAAGACACCGGTCGCTTCCATGACCTGCGACGATGCGCGGTTGTACAGCGTTGATCTGCGTCGATTATCTTTCAGATGTCTCCTGCGCTTGCACGTTGATGCTGGCGAAAGTCCCAGAAAAGTCCCAGGGGTTCCTGCAGCCCACGACCGTTCTCTGGTGGCTCCACGTGGGCCTTTGCCCTGAGCCGTTGCCGAGGTCTTCCCGGGCCGGTCTCGGGGCTTTCGGGTCCCGCGGTGCAGACAGCTGAGGTCGGTCAAAGAGTGGTTCCCGGGCGGGCAGGACGGGTCTGGCAAGTACGACGATTTCCCTCTGCGGGGATGGATGGCAGTGCACTGCCATCCATCCCCGCACCCGTCATTCTTTTCTGGCAGAGGGGAATGCTCCCTGTCCAGGCGGAGCAGCCGTGTCGATGACTGTCTGGAGGTCGAAGATGAGAACCAGCCAGTACCGTCGCAGAGCCGCGAGTTCGTGGAAGATCTGTCGGGAGATGACTGCCTCCCGCTCCATCGAGCTGTTGGATCCCCGCACAGTCAGAACGACTTGGTAGCGCTCGAACGGGATGCCTTTGTCCTCCTCGTACTCATGCTCCATTTCTAGTTCAAGTGTTGCGTCGCTCAGGCTTGCGATGTAATCCGCGGGCACGTTCACGGCTCGCCGCAGCCTCCCGCCACAAACCAATGCAACGTCTGCGACGAGGGCTTCCGCAGGGTGACCGGGGTGGATGAAGATGCTGTGGTGGGAGGTCACAGTTCAGCTCCCTCAGGGGTAGGTGATGTCGTAGCCGTCGCCGACTATGCGGATGAATTCCATCCGTCCGGGCGGATTGTTGCGCAGGAACTTACCTAGCCCCTCTTGTGCTGCTGACTCACTCAGTCCGCTCGCGCGTGCGTCGATGATGGCATGTTTGGCCTGGCCCTTCGCCGAGTTCAACTGGTTCTTCACCGTGTTTGCGGCGGCTCCCGGCATCAAACTCTTGAACTCCGTCGGCACCCCGTTCACTTCGGAGTCGGCGGTCCTCACTCCTGGCACGGTCGATTCCTTGAGTGCCTTCACGTTCTTGCCCTCGGACACGAGGAGTTCGGCGATGCGCCCTTCGGCGTCGTTGAACGCCTTGGCACTGAGGTCGAGTTTGCCACGCTTCGGCCCCAGACCCCCAGATTTCATGATGGACGTCTCGGCCTCGTACACACTTCGTCGCCACCCGGTCAGTCCTCCGAGTCCGGTGACGGCGAGCTGTTGGGTGAGTTCGTCGGCTGCTTCGGCGTAGAGGTCGGCGAGTGCGTCGCAGCCTTGCTGGCGGAGCATGTACTCGGCGCGGTAGAGGCGGTAGGCGGGGCGGACGGGGAGGTACTTGTCGACGAATGCGCCGGCGCCGCCGTTCTGGCCGGTGACGGCGTCGTAGGCGTCTCCGAGGAACTGGAAGGGTGCCTTCAGTCCTTGGAGGAAGCCCGAGCCGAAGTCGCCGAGGATCGCTCCTGGGCTGTTGGGGTCTTCGGGGGTGAGACCGCTGGGGTCGGTGAGCAGTGTGGGCTGGTTGTCTGCGTAGGCGTACGGCGACACATAGGGAGTCGTGGCACCGCGGGCAGCCGGGTCGGTGCTGGCGAAGCGGCCGGTGGCCGGGGTGTACTGGCGGGCGTGGAGGTCGAGGTTGCCGGTGGTGGTCTCGTAGCGGGCGCCGGTGTAGGTGGGGGTGCTTGAGGGCGCGCCGGTGGTGACGGTGCCCAGGACGCGGGTGCCGTAGGGGTCGTAGGCCCAGCGCTGGTGGAGGGTGCCGGTGCTGCTGGTGACGTCGAGCGGGGAGCCCTGGGTGTCGTGGTGGTAGTAGAAGACCGCGCCTGTGCCGGTTTTGGTGGCTGCGGGCTGGCTGAGGGGGTCGTAGCGGTAGGACTGCTTGACGGTCCAGGCGCTGTCGTACTCGGTGGCGAGGATCGGCAGGGGTGCGTTGGGGTCCCACTGGGTCCGGCTGGTGACCGCGCCGTCCTGGAGCGTGGCGACCTGGTTGCCGTTGGCGTCGTGGTCGTAGGTGAAGTTGGTACCCGCGACGGTGGCGGCGGAGATCTGTCCGGCCAGGTCGTAGGTGAAGGTGTTGGCGCCGGCCTTCGTCTGGTTCCTTGCGCGTCGTAGTCGTAGGCAGTGGTGGTGGCCCCGGCGGTGGTGGATGTGAGCTGGTCGGCGTTGTCGTAGGCGTAGCTGGTGGACGTGGTGCCGAGGGTGGAGGTCAGGCGGTTGCCGACCTTGTCGTAGGTGTAGGACGTGGTGCGGGTCGCGGCGCAGCCGGTGATCCAGGGCTGGGGGTAGCAGCCGGAGGTGAGGCGGCCCGCGGTGTCGTAGGTCTGGTCGTAGCCGCCGGTGCCGACTCCGGCCCGGGTGACGTCGACGCGGGTTGGCAGGCCGGCCGCCGAGAGGGTCAGGGCGGTCTTGGTGACCGTCGTGCCCGCCTTGGCGGCGGTGACGGCGGTGACGCGGCCCGCCCGGTCGTAGGTGCGCTCCTCGGTCTCCGTGTTGGGCAGTGCCGTCTTGGTGAGGTTGCCCGCCGCGTCCGAGGTGTAGGTGGTGGTGGCACCGTCGGCCGTCATGGTGGCGGTGCGGCCGTCGTTGTCGTACGTGTAGCCGATGGTGTTGCCGTCGGAGTACTTACGGGTGAGCATCTGCCCGGCGGCGTCGTAGGTATACGCGAAGCCGCGGGTCTTGGTGAGGTCGCCGACCGCGTTGTAGACGAAGTCCTCGGACATCTTCGCGTTGGCACGGGCCGTCATCTGTCCGGCGTCGTCGTAGCCGAGGGTGACGTCCGGCGTGGCATCCGAGTAGTCGATCTTGGTAACCAGGCCGCGGACGTCGTACGTCCGGGTGGTGGAGCCGCGGGGCGTCGTCACTTTGACCAGGTTGCTGTC
This sequence comes from Streptomyces sp. NPDC001822, assembly GCF_042892135.1. NCBI lineage: Bacteria > Bacillati > Actinomycetota > Actinomycetes > Kitasatosporales > Streptomycetaceae > Streptomyces > Streptomyces sp. NPDC001822. The sequence continues at coordinate 32,382 of NZ_JBIATW010000018.1, read as the reverse complement.
CGCGTCGTACGCGTACGTCGTCGCCCGGTCCAGCGGGTCGGTGACCGACGTCAGGCGGTGCGCCGCGTCAAAACCGTAGGTGGTGACGTGGTCGTTGGCGTCGGTGCGACTGGTCATGTTGCCGACCGCGTCGTAGCCGTAGGTGGTGGACGCGCCGCCGGGGGCGGTGGATGCGCTGAACCTTGCCGAGCACACCCCGCCTCTGGCGCGGCTGATCACCGAGGTGTCCCGGGCGCAGAACGCCCAGGTCACCAGGTTCGACTGGGGCGCCGCCGCAGCAATGCCGTTCCTCCCCCGCCTGCGGTACGGCCGCATCGTGCTGGTCGCGGCCCGCTGGAGGCTGGAGGCCGGCGACCTCCCCAACCGCCACCGCCCCGGTGCGGACTGGGGCGCGGCGCTGTCCGGCTGGCGGGAGCGCCGCCGCCTGCCGCAGCACGTGCACCTCGTCCAGGACGACCGGCGCCTGCCGCTCGACCTCGATGAGCCCGGCCACCGGAGCCTGCTGCGCCAGCACCTCGACCGCGCCGGTACGGCGCTGCTGACGGAAGCCGCTCCGCCCGGGGCGGACGGCTGGAGCGGGGGCCGGGTCCACGAGATCGCGGTACCCCTCAAAGCGGTCCGGCCTACGGCTTGGCCTGCGCTGCCCACGCCGACCACCGCCCGCGCGCTGTCCCCAGCCCAGTTCCAGACCCCGGCTGCCTCGCCGGTGCTCCTCGTGGCCCTGTACGGCGACCCGCGGCGTCAAGACGCCCTGCTGACTCGGCACGTGCCCGACCTGATGCGGCGCCTCGGCTCTCCTCGCTGGTGGTACGTCCGATTCCGCGACCCCCAGCAGCACCTTCGCCTGCGGATCGCACTGCCGGACCCGGAGGACTTCGCCGACACCACCCACACGGTCAGCGCCTGGGCCGATGAGCTGCGGACCGCTGGGCTGCTGGCGGACCTGCGCTACCCCACCTCCTACCGCGAGACGGGCCGGTGGGGCTCCGGACCGGCATGGGACGCGGCCGAGGCCGTGTTCCGCGCGGACTCCCTGGCCGCGGTGGCGCAGCTCGCCCAGCCTGTCCGGCCCGCGCAGCGCACGCTCGTGGCCGCGCACTTCTTCGCCATCGCCTCCGCCCTCCTCGGCAGCCCGGACGCCGGCGCGCGCTGGCTGATCGACCACATCGAGCCGACCGCGCCGAACCCGGTACCCCGCTCGCAGTTCACCGACGCCGTGCGGCTGGCAGACCCGCGCGGTGACTGGGCGGCCCTGCGGTCAGCGCCCGGCGGCGCCGCGATCGTGGACGCCTGGGCCGAGCGCACCGCTGCGCTCGCCGCGTACGGGCCGCACCTGTCCGGCCCGCACGCCGACGGCATCGCCGTGGACGGCGTGCTGACCTCCCTGCTGCACGTCCACTTCGTGCGGCATGTCGCGGTGGACTTCCCCGAGGAAGAGGTCTGCCTGTACCTGGCCCGCGCCGCCGCCCTGGCCTTCACCGCCCGCGCCGGGAGGCGACCGTGACCCACACAGCAGCCGCGGTGGCCGCCGCCATCGCCGACCGGCTCGCCCACCCCGACCAGGCGCCGACGGCGGCCACTGACGACGCCAACCGGCAGCACCTCGCCTACGGCCCGACAGGCATCGCCCTGTTGCACATCGAACGCGCCGCTGCCGGGCTTGCCCCCTGGCAGCGCGCCCACGACTGGCTGGCCGCCTCGACCCGCGAGCCCTTCACCAGCGGCCCGGACAGCCACCCCTTTTACGGCGCCCCGGCGCTCGCCCATGCCGTGGCGTGCGCAGCCGACCACCTTCCGGACTCCTACCGGCGCGGCCTCGATGTGCTGGACCGGCAGGTGACGGCAGACGCCCGGCGGCGCCTTGACGCCGCGCACCGCCGGATCGAAGCCGGGCAGCTTCCGGCACTCGCCGAGTTCGACGCCATCCGGGGCTTGAGCGGGTACGGCGCCTACCTGCTGCGCCGCGACCCTGCGGGCGCGGTGACCCGGGCCGTTCTCGACTACTGCGTGCGCCTGACCGACCCGGTCACCGACAGCGGCGAACGCCTGCCGGGCTGGTGGGTACCGACCGGGCCGTCCGGCAGGCCGGACGACCGTTTCCCCGGTGGGCACGCCAACCACGGCATGGCGCACGGCATCGGCGCGGTCCTCGCGCTGCTGGCGCTCGCCGCCCGCCGCGGCACCACCGTCACCGGCCACCATCAGGCGATGCGCACCATCCTGGCCTGGCTGGAGCAGTGGAAGGCGCCCACCGGGCGCGGCACGGCTTGGCCGTACTGGATCAGCCGCGAGGAACTGCGCAGCGGCCGGCCCGCGGCCGCGGCACCACGGCGGCCGAGCTGGTGCTACGGCACTGCGGGCCTTGCCCGCGCACAGCAGCTCGCCGCGCTCGCCCTTGGCGACAGCGGCCTTCAGACCGAGGCCGAGGCCGCCCTGCTGAACGCGCTGAGCGACCGCGCGCAGCTTCGCGCCACCACGGACAGCGGCCTGTGCCACGGCTTCGCCGGTCTCGTCCACATCGCGGCACGCGTTGCCGCCGACGCAGACCGTGCCACCGCCGGTCAGCTCCGCGCCACCGTCCCTGCCCTTCTCGCCGTGCTGGTCCCGCCTGGCACCGACCCGTACGACGCCGCCGCCCTGCTGCTGAAGGACGCGGCGGACCCCGGGCTCCTCGACGGTGCCGCCGGAACCGCGCTGGGACTGATCACTGCGGCCAGCGCGGAGCCGCCCCGCACCTCCTGGGACGCCTGCCTGCTCACCGCCTGAATCCGACCGAAGGATTTCGCAATGCGCTCCGACCGCTGGCAGCAGCACAACATCACCTTCCCCGACCGAGACACCGGACGGTGCGCCGTCACCGCACACCTCGCCCCCGTGCTGCTCGCCGCCGAAGCCGACGGGCAGCTCAGCGGCTGGTGGTTCATGAACAAGCAGCCCTGGCGCCTGCGATACGTCGCCGACCAGCCGTCACCGACCGTGCTGACTCTGCTGGACGAGTGGGTGGCCGACGGCACCGCGCAGTCCTGCACGACCGGGAACTACGAGCCGGAGACCGAGGCGTTCGGCGGGGCAGACTCCATGACGGCCGCGCACGCCCTCTTCCACGAGGACAGCCGCCACCTCCTCACCTACCCCGTCCACAACGAGCACCTGGGGCGGCGCGAGACCGCCATCCTGCTGATGAGCAGCATGATGCGCGCCGCGAACCTCGACTGGTTCGAGCAAGGCGACGTGTGGGCGAAGGTCTCCGTACTACGCCCCGGCACCGGCACGCCCGCGCCCACGCGCCTGAACTCCGCGATGCGGACCCTGATGACCACCGAGGCCCGCAGCCTGTGCCGCGAGCACGGGCCGCTGGACGGCCACGCCGACTGGGTCGCCGCCTTCGAGCGCGTCGGCACCACGCTCGCCTACCTCGCCGCCCAGGGCGACCTGACCCGCGGACTGCGCGCCGTCATCGCGCACCACGCCATCTTCCACGCCAACCGTGCCGGTCTGCCTTCCGCCGACCAGCACACCCTGTTCAACATCGCACGAGAGGCAATCATGGGTTCGAGTGAAAACACCGCGTCAGCAACAGAATCACGCTTTGCGGCCCATAGCGTCAGCACGGTGAACACCGACACACTCACCGCCCCCGAGGCCAACGCCGAACAGCTCCGCAACGCCCTGGTCGACCAGATCAAGGCCGACGGCCACGCCCGCACCCCCGCGGTCGAAGCCGCCCTGCGCACCGTGCCCCGGCACCTGTTCGTCCCCGAAACCCCGATGGCCGACGCCTACGACAACAGCCCGGTCAACGTGAAGTACGACCCCGAGGGCACCTCGATCTCCTGCGCCTCCCAGCCGGCCGTCGTCGCCCTCATGCTGGACCAGCTAGAAGCCCAGCCGGGCGAGCGCATCCTCGAACTCGGCGCCGGCACCGGCTACAACGCCGCCTTGATCGGCCACCTCGTCGGCCCGAGCGGACACGTCACCACCATCGACGTCGATGACGACCTGGTCGACGGCGCCCGAGCCCACCTCGCCGCCGCCGGAGCCACTAACGTCGAGGCCCTGACGCGCGACGGCGCCCTCGGTCACGCCGAAGGCGCCCCGTACGACCGGATCATCGCCACCGTCGGCGCGCACGGCATCCCCCACGCCTGGCTCGACCAGCTCGCCGAGGGCGGCCGACTCGTCACCCCGCAGCGACTCACGGGCAGCGTCTCGCGCTCCATCATCTACGTGAAGCGCGACGGCCGGTGGAAGTCGGTCGGCTCGGAGATGAACACCTTCATGCCGCTGCGCCGGGGCATCGCCGACGACGACCGCCGCGCCGTGCCGCTCAGCACGGACGGCGCCGTGCGCCTCCAGGCCCCGGCCGACCTGGCGCTCGACGCCGACGCCCTTGCCGGTGTCCTTGACCAGCCGCGCGTCGATGAGTGGACCGGGATGACGGTCCGCGCGGGGGAGTCCCCGGAGTGGATGGAGCTGTTCGTCTCCTGCGTCATGCCATCCGGGCTGATCCGGATGCTCTTCCCCCAGTCCGTCAAGGGCACGGTGCTCACCGATGACCCCTACCCCTCGGCCACGGCCGCCATCGAGAAGGGCGCCGTCACCTACCTCGCGCGACGTCCCTCGGAGCAAAAGACCCCTGAGGGCGCCAAGCTCTGGGAGTTTGGCGTCATCGGCCACGGCCCCGGGAGCGATGAGCTGGCCGCCAAGGTCGCCGACGCGGTCCGCACCTGGGACCGCGAGTACCGCGGCCGGGACGCCGCCTTCGAGATCCTGCCGCTCGATGCGCCAGCGGACGAGCAGCCCGGTGTCTTCGTCCTCGACACCCCGCTGAACCGCGTCCGCGTCACCTGGCAATAGCTGATCCGGCTGCGTGGTGCCCGCCGACCGGCCGGCGGGCACCACGCGGCCCTTCCCCGCTCCTCGTCGTCTTCACCCGGGGGACCTCATGGACCTGAACGGACCCATAGCCCAGCGCTTTCCGCTCATCTACCGATTCCGACCCGCGTGCCTTCCCCTGCCCCGGCGCGTGCACGGCTTGGCCGAACTCGCCGACGCCGCAGCCGCACAGGCTGACCAGGGCCTCGCCTCGGCCGTCTACAACCAGGCCGCCCTCATCGCCTCCGACCTCGGGCTCCCCGACCTCGCGCGGAAGATGTGCCACCAGCACGCCGCCGCCTACCTTCACGCCGCCCCCCTGCCCGGCATGAGCGCGATCCGAGCACTCGAACCCGTGGTGAACCTCGCACGCCTCCAGATCCGCGCAGGCGCCGCCGACGACGGGCGCCACCGTCTGCTGCACCTCTTCGACGCCGTCACCAACGGCACCAGCGCTCAGTTCGAGGGGATCCACGTTCCGGCCGACCTCACCCTCACCGACACCGACCGCCGCGAGGTGCGCACCTGGCTGTGGAAGGTCGTCCTGGCCGACGGCACCCGCACCCTGACCACGACCGGCCGCTGGACGGAAGCACTGACCCACATAGAGGAACACCGGGGCATCGGGCAGCGCATGCTGGACGGCCGCCAAGTCGCCGTCCTGGCCGCACTCAGCCACACCCCCACCGACGCCGCCGCGCTCATCACCATGACCACACCCGGAGAACGCTGGGAGAACGCCGTCACCGGCTGCCTCGACGTGATGTGCAAAAAGGCCCTTCGCGGCCCGGCCGTACCCCTCCTCGACACGCTGGTCGAGGACTACGTCGAGCACCAACCCGACCAGGGCATCACCGTCTTCGACACGCGCCTCGGCCTGACGATCCTGGACCTGCTGGAGCCGCACCAGGAAGCCGCAGCGCACCGGATGGTTGCAGAGCTCCACCGCCGGGCCGCCGTGGCGACCGACGGCTATGCCGCCCGCGAGTGCCTGGCTGACCACCGATTCACCAGCCTCGCCGAGCCGCACCAGATCGAGGCGGCCCGACAGCTTGTCCGTGCATGCGCGCTGGGCAGCGGCAGCCTCCCCGAGCCCTGGCTCGCAAGGATGACAGAGGCATTGCGGGGCAGCGACGAGGTGATCCGCGCCAGCGTCGGACACTCCCGCCCACAGTAGGAGGGACTGGTGCACCGGGCTGAGGTGTAACGCCTGGGCAGCCAGAGCAGCCCACCCTGCCCGGCGTCGAGCACCAGGAGAGCCAGGGCGCGTAGCGACGCTCATCGTCGGTAGAGGGCTCGATGAGCGACGAACTGAACAGGCAGGAGAGAGGCCAGACACAGCACGTCCCGCGAGTCGGCTCGCCGATCACCTCAACCTCTCTACGCTGGAGCACCATGAGGAAGGTCGCCATCGTCGGCTGCGGAGGCAGTGGCAAGTCCCACGTGGCCCGCGAGCTGGGCAGGGTCCTCGACGCCCCGGTGACGCACCTCGACGCCGCGTTCTACGACGACCAGTGGAACGCGTTGCCCAGGAACAAGTTCACCGACGTGCAGCGCGAGCTGGTCTCGCAGCCGCGGTGGGTGATCGACGGCAACTACAACTCGACGCTGCAGGTACGGCTCGAAGCCTGCGACACGGTGGTCCTGATGGACGTGTCGACCGTGGCGGCCCTGTACGGGATCTTCTCCCGGCAGATCCGGCACGGGGCCGGCCACAAGGGCAACGGAGTGCACAACCGCATCCACTGGGGCGTGATCAAGTACGTCGCCACGTACCGGCGCAAGATGCGACCCCGCGTGATGGCGAAGATCGAGGAGTTCGGCGCCGGCGCCGACGTGGTGTTGCTGGCCAACCGGCGCCAAACGCGCCGCTGGTTGCGGAAGGTGGCCGTCGAGCAGTCCTGACCGGCTCGCGCCCCCTGTCTGGGGGCGCGAGATGAACGAGCCCAATCCGTTTGTCGCGGACGATGGCATAGCGGTGGGGACTCCAGAAGATTTGGCGCGAGCCAGCATCCTGCTCGCCCCGAGGCAGAAACATGACTTCCGCGCGCACGGCGAGCAGACGGTCTGCTGAGGGCTTGGCGAGCGGCTACACCAGGACAGGGAGCGACGCGAGCCCGCGAACGAGACGGGTGTGCTGCCACGCCAGTCGATCAGACGGAACGGCAAGTCGAACCTCGGGGAACCGCGTCAAGATCATCCGAAGGGCGATCTCAGCCTCGGCCTTGGCGAGAGGAGCGCCGACGCAGCGGTGGATGCCGTGGCCGAAGCTGAGATGGGCAGCGGTGTCTCGCTCCAGGTCGAGAATGTCCGGCGACGGGAACCGTTTCGGGTCCCGGTTGGCTGCTCCGAGAGCGACCAGCACCGGTACACCGGCCGGGATGTCCGTGCCGCCGAGCCTGACCGCTTCGGTGGTGAAGCGGAATGTGGCTGTACTGACAGGGGACTCGAACCGAAGCAGCTCGTCGAGCAGATCCTTGCCGTGCAGTTCCACGGCTACCATTCGCAATCGTGGCGGCCGATCCCGTACACACTGCCCTCCCAGTCCTTCGCCTTCTACCCGGTGCGCCGCGCCATGTCCCGTGACGCGGTGATCGTCCTCGGGCGCATCGCGGCCACCTGGAAGATCGCCGTGCCGGAGCTGGCGTCGTATCCACATGTGGTGACGCCGAAACAAAACCGGAGCGTGCAGATCAGCCGGGGCAACTTCAGCCCTGAGGACTTCGAGCGGATCGAGCACGCCCTCAAGAGCTGGGCGCGCACCGCGGTGCGGTGCGCGCCCAGGGGGAGGGGCGGTCAGAGGCCGGCACGCGCTTCGGCCAGCTTCACGTCCGCCGCACGCATCTCCCCGCATGCCTGCGGGTGCTTCTGATCCATCTCCTCAAGCCGTACCGGCGACTTGCACAGAGCTGTGGTCGCCTTCAGGTCCAGTTCGGCGTCGAACTCGTACGGCTTTTGCGAACCGATCGGCGCCGGTCGCGGTGACGACTTCACATGCGCCATCGCCGCGATCTTTCCTTCGACCCCGCCGAAGTAGATCCACAGCCGGTCGCCGTCCCTCATTCGCTTCAGCGGCTTCCCGAGCCACCACTCGGTCGGACCGGAGTCTTCGCGCGCCAGCCTGGCGACCCGCGCTGGGGTGGAGGGGCCGTTCTCGATCGTGTCGCGCTCCGGGTCCAGGCAGTACAGCCAGTCCCGAGGGCTGACGACCTGGTAGACGGCGCGTCCGCCTCGGTTCGGAATCTTTTCCAGCACCTCCTGCTCAGTCAGCGCCCGCAGCAGTGCGCGGGCCCGCTTGTCGTCGATCTCCCAGCCGTAGCTGTTCATGGTGGCGACGACGCGGGCCGCGTCCCACTCTCCGTCCTCGCCGGTCACCCGGCTCTCCAGCACATCGACCTGGGTCAGCCGTGTCTGATTGCGTGGCCGGCCGTGCCGTTCCAGCAGGTCGTACAGCTTTGCCGCGCCCATGCTCGCGGCGATGCCGAGGGCGCTCCGGTCCACGGTGCCGCTTTCGTCGACCGCCACGATGGCTCTTTCCCGCCAATCCTCCAGGCCCTCAAGCAGTCTGGTCACGGCTTCGATGTCCCGCCACAGATCATGAGGCGCAGCCTGCTCCGACAGCAGCACCTTGTCTTGCAGTGCGGCGCGCACCACTCGGGCGAGCTGGTCGGAGGAGATCACGACGCTCTCCTGGCTTCCGTCGTCACCGAAATTAAAGCCAACCCGCGTCGCCATGGAGACTCCTTTTCTCTGAATTGGAGAGGAGGTTACATCCTGCTTCTGTCGGCGCGCCACCGCTTCGACGGCACTGGGCAGTTGGGGCGTCCCGAAGTGACCGGTTAGGCCGCGGGCGCGGCCCGGCGTGAGGCCATCGAGGTCCTGGCCGCCCGCGCCCCGACCATGGCCGAGGCCATGAAGACCGTTACAGCCAAGGCGTGCGTCATCCTGGACGGCACACTGCTGCCCATCGACAAGATCACCGTCGACACCCCGTACTACTTGGGCAGACATAGACGGCGCGGGCATGAACGTTCAGGTCCTCACATTCGGCCGACTGCTGTGGGCTTCCCTGGTCCTGCCCGGCTCCACCCCAAGACCTGACCGCTGCCCGCTAGCGCGGGATCGTCGACGCACTCGCCGCCACGGGACTCAAGTTGTGGGCGGGACAGGGCGTACCAAGGCGCCGGACGGCACATCCGAGTCTCCTTCCGGGGCCGTCGGCTCCAGCGCTGGAAGCGACGGCGCAACAACAGCTACGCCAAGATCCGGTGCGTCGGCGAGCAGGCCATGGCCGTCTTGAAGGGCTGGCGCCTCCTGCGGAAGCTCCGCTGCGGAACCAACCGGAGCACCGACTTCGTGAAGGCCGGTTTCGTCCTTCACTACGCCTCAACGTGAGGTTGGAAAAGGCTCAGTATCTAGAAGAGGCTCCCCGCCGCTACAAGGCCAGCTAGGCTTCTCGGTCAAGTAGTCGCACGAAGCTGGCGGAAGCACAACTTAAGGGGAACTCTCGTGCTAGACCCTGTAACCGCTGCAATTGTGAGTGGCGCGGCCGCCAACCTTGCCGCCACCGGCATCAGCTACGGCGTTTCTCGTTTCAGTGACGGAGTGCAGAGCGCACGCGGACGTCTTTGCAGGGCCCTTAGTCGTGCCACCGATGAAGATCAAGCCGACGCTCTGCATACATACGACAGCGCAACGGCTCAACTGGTATTGCGCTTGACCGGAGAGCAAGACATTCCTCTTGCAGAAGCTGAACTGACCACCCTGCTGAGGCTGATTCTCACCAGCTATGCCGAGCGCTACCCACAGGCTCGACCAGCCATTCAGAGTCTCGCCGCCCCAGCGGCTGATTCTGCGTCGATCACACAAACCGGGTACGACCGGGCAACAGTCGTCGGCAAGGTTGATGGTGGCCTCACCATCAACCACGGATAGAACCTCAGGGGATGTGACCAACGAGCTCGTACACGGACCCAGCATGAAAGTCATTCACTGGCCCTACATCCGCGATCACCTTGATGTCATCGGGGAGCACAGTCCGGATCTTGCCGGAACTCTCGAGTGGGTGCTCTATACGGATGAAGAAGAGAAGACGATCAGACTCACAGGAGATGATCGCGATCGCGACGAAGGGCAGCGGCACCAGTCTTGCGACACGGTGGTTGCCATCCGTCAAGCAGCCGAACTGCTCGGCACCCTATCCGAACTTCAAAAACTGGCGCGAAATACCCTCAAGCAACAGGATTTTGGGGATATTGAGCAACATAGAGAGGGTATTACTTCCGAAATTACCGCGATCGCCACAGGTGCAGCAGGTACCCTCACTGCACGCATGATCGACTTCTCTCCAGCAGCGCTGCGTGCCGAGGTTGCTCAGCTCTACAAGCATGGCCCTCGAGAACTGATTCGGGCGAGCCTCGCTACGGTGTTCGAAGATGCGCGCATTCTGCGTGATCTTGCCCGCGAAGCGGCGGGACCGTTCCAGGCCAGCACTGAAGGTGAAGCCGCGTATATCGCCCGCATCACCCGTGCCGAGCTGGAAAACAGCGAGAACTCCCTGGCCGACGCTTGGGCGTATCGGCTCGCCTTGTACGTGGTCGCCTACCCCGAGGCCCTGCCCACTCTTGTTGATTTCACCGACGGTTCCCTTCTCTACGAACATCCTGGTGGGGCCCCAACCAGAGTGAACCTTCGGCCTAGTGGTGATGAGCAGGAAACCGCGCCCATCCATCAGACCGCGAACCACCGAGCCGCCTCGGTCGGAACCGCTCAGACCGTGAATATCAATCACTACAGCCCTACCGATGGGAAGGACGCTTAGTCGCTGTAGCTACGGAGCCAGATGAGTTGGAATTGCATCCTGCCCTGACCTCGCTCCTCGCGACGGGGCAGTCGCGCTAAACCGCTGAGCCCTCGGATTCTAATTCCGCTCGCCGACGGAGATCCGCACGGGTTTGCTGCGCGGTGGACGGTAGGACAAACGACTGTTGCTCTGGCGGTTCCTACCTCGGGGGCTACGCGATGCGAAACCGGTCCAAGTCTGCGGTTGAGTCTGCTTTCCTGACCGTTCAGGACCCCGCGAAGCACATGGGCATCTCGGTGAACACCCCCCCTACATCTGGCGCCACAGTTGACAAGGGCCGCCCTGCTTAAGGATGGGGACGTTGGGCAGATGGCGGGCCCCCTCGTCGATCAGACGTGGTCGTCTTGACGCGACCGGCATCGGACGTCGCGAGGTCGCTACGGCGACAACTCTGCGTAAAGAGTGATGACCCATCAGGTTGTTCTGACGCACCGTCATGCAATCGAGATCATCTTGCACGTGCGTTGCACAAGGTGCTGAAAAGCAACAGTGATCAGTGAAGGGCCGTGAAGGTAAGTATTCGCAGGTCAGATGGCACGTTGCTGTGTTGTGCCCCCTGGGCTCAAGGGGCACAACACCCCGCCCCTCAGATGTCCCGGAAGAGACCAGTCGCTTAGGGTGGGGTTGCATGGTCCCGTAATCGATCATGGCAAGAATGCGTTAGCAGTGTCAACGGAGTTGTGGAACTGCTGAAGTTCGAATTTGCGTACGCATCTCGAGACGTGTGGCCATCGAGAAAGTTCCTGTGTGGAGGGGAGCCCATGACGTGAGGACCGGTGGCGTTATCGCGCCGGTGATCTTCGCCCACAACTCCGTTTACGCTCATTGGCTTTGTGGAGGCTGTCCGGGACGAAAGGCGGACATCGTGGTGCGGGAGCCACACGGTCAGTAGGGGTGTTCAGTGCAGTACTGAACTGATCCAGTCCGTCGCCTGCTCCGGCGTGGTGCGGGTGTCGACGCCGAGGACATGGACGGTGCCCAACAGGCCGTTGGGGCCCCGCACCCGGAGGATGCGCTGGGCGTTGCCGCCCGTCCGGGGGTGGACGATGACGGCGATCGGGTCTTCGGCAGGCCCGTAACCGCCGCCGTAGGTAAGGAGCTGGTGGATGTCGTCCGCGCTCACCCCGTGCCGGTCGTAGCGCTTGTACTTGGCGTCCACCGGCAGCAATCTGCGGTGTGCCGTGCCGCGTGCCGGGAGGCTGAGCAGAAGGTCGGGCCGGAACGTCGAGGTGTTGCCCAGGTCTCCGCGGACGATGATGCCGGCGCCGTTTCCGCCGGGTACGGCGTGGCCGCCGCGAGGGCCGACGGCCTCGGTGCCGAGACGGCGTACGACGGCTTCCCAGAGCGCGGGCATCCTGAGCAGGAGGCCGTCCGCCGTGGCGCCCTGGTCGGCGAGCAGGTCGCTCACGCCCCCGCCGCGCAGCAGCAGGCGGGCCCAGGTGTGGGCGTGGCGGTAACGGGCGTTGAGGCGGGTGTAGTGGGTGCAGTCCAGGGCGCGGAGCGCCGCTGCGGGGGTCGGCGCCTCTGGGAAGGCGCCAGCGATGTCGTGCAGGGCGCGCGCCAGGTCCGGGTTGGTGGTCGGACCGAGTGCCGCCTTCAGCGCGCTCCCCAGAACGCGGTTGTCCCAGATGTCCGCCTCCCGGTCGAAGGTGCGCATGTGTAGCTGGTCCAGCTGCCCGTAGCGCCGGGTGGCCTGGGCGGCGACGTCCAGGCGTCCCCGGAGCACCGAGTCGACGCTCCGGCGGCGTACGTAGTCCCGGCGCAGGCCCTCCCGCAGCAGCCGCTCGCACTGTTCGAGCAGGGCGGCGGCAATCAGGTCGGCGTAGCCGTCGGGGCCGGTGGCCCAGCGCCTCGCCGTCGCCGGGACGGGCGCAATGAGGGCGTAGGCGAGCCAGTTCATGAGCTGCTCTCCCGGAATGGCGAACTTGGGGGAGATGACCACGCGGACGCGGTCCAGGACCAGGACGCCGACGGTCGCGTCGGCCTTGAGGCGCCAGCCGGTGCGCTCCCTGCTCAGGGTGAGGCAGCCCCGTGCCTGAAGGGCCTGCAGACGGTCTATGTCCCGCGGAGTGAGTTGGCCGGGCTCCAGCCGGGCGGACTCGTACTCACCGAGAGGGACCGGGACGCGGTCAGGCATCCGGGCCGGGAGCGCCGCTGGTGAACTCGGTCGCCAGCGCGTCCGCCAGATCCTGCGGCGACATGAGGCGCGCACGTCCGGTGTCGGCGTCGACCAGGTCGCCGAGGATGAGGTGCAGCAGTTCCGCCCGGCCGAGGCAGTAGTCCTCCAGGAGCGGGACCACCTCGTGATGGAAGGCCGCGGCCAGGTCCTCCTCGGTGGCGATAGGCGCACCGTCGCGCAGCAGGTAGGCATGCCCGATCTGGTGGTCCGCGTCGAGATCACGGGCGATACGGCCGTTGAGGGACTCGAAGAACGCGGCCAGGTCCAGGGGGCCGACCGTTCCGGAGACGGCGTCGGGGTCCGGTCCTACGGGCAGGAAGGCGAAGCGGCGGCGGACCGCGGCGTCCAGGTGGCTGATGCTCCGGTCGGCGGTGTTCATGGTGCCGATGATCCGGACGTTCGGCGGGACGGAGAAGCGTCGCTTGCTGACGGGCAGAGCGACCGGCAGGTTCCGCTTGTCGAGTTCGAGGAGTGTGATCAACTCGCCGAAGATACGCGGTAGGTCACCGCGGTTGATCTCGTCGATGACCAGCAGGAACGTCTGGTCGGGATGGGCGGCAGCACGGCTGCACAGGCTGTGGAACAGGCCGTCCGTGAGCGCGAGGGTGAGTCCCGGGCCGGTGGCGCTCAGGTCCGGTTTGAATCCCTCGACGAAGTCCTCGTAACCGTAGGAGGGATGGAAGGTGACCATGCTGACCCGGTCGCCGTGCAACATCTCGGCTTGTGCAAGGCCACGGTGACGGGCGTCGACACCGAGCGCGTCCGCGCGGCCGTCCAGGGCGAGGGCGACGCCGAGTGCGAGGCGTGTCTTGCCCGTACCGGGCGGCCCGTGGAGAATCACTTGCCCCTTGCGCTCCAGAGCGTCCATCACGGCCTGTACGTCCTCGGGCAGCGCGACCGGCGTGGTCTGCGGTGCTCGGATCACGTCCACACCCGAAGCGCCCTGGGGTGCGATGAGCCTCGCGAAGAGTGCCGGGTCGACCTTGGCGAAGGTGGACCGCCACTGCTTCGGTTCCGACAGCTTCCGCGCGTGCGAGAGATCCCAGTCCACGGAGACGACGTGCTGGAACTCAGGCCGGTCCGCTTCGAAGCGGTAACTCCCGTTGACCGTGCCGATGGCCAGGACCTCGTCCGTACCTCGGTTGGCCACGATCCGGTCGCCATCCTCCAGGTCACGGAAGGCCATCAGTCGGCGCGCGAGGGTCAGGCTGCCCCCGCTCCTACGGGGCCAGTTCCTGTCCAGGGCCTGCTTGAGATCGGTGTCGCTCTGGTAGAGGCCGAGGTCTCCGAGCTGGTCCCATCCGACCCGGATGACTCCTCCCGCGCGGCACTCCTCCCACAGCCGGCCGCGCTCGCCGGGCGCGATCTTCCAGACGGTGCGCTGCTTGGACCGCGGATCGAAGTGCGCGTAGAGGAAATGCATCACTTCGTGCCTGGTCCAGCCCTCGAACTCCGCGCGAGAGCGGACCAGTTCCTGCAGCCGCCGATTGCTCCCCCAGGCCGGAACATCACCTTGCGTCGAACCGCCCAGCAGCGTGACGAACCGGCGCAGGTGCTCTCCCGCGTAAATCGGCAGGAAGTGCTGCGGGAAGTAGGTGGCCAGCGACTTCGTCACCAACGTCGGTCCGTATCGCAGTACTTCGAGGTCGTCCAGCGCCTCGAAGTCCCCTGACCCGAGGGCGTCGAAAGCCCGGACGAACTGTCCGCACAGTTCCGCCCAGGCGTCCTGTGGGTCCATCCCACGCAGGGGAGCGGCCAGCCGCCACTCCCCGGAGACGTGGTGGTACATGATGTGCTTCGCGGCACTTCCGCCCTTGATGCTGCCCAGGTGCGGAGTGCCGAACTCCATCAGCCGGCAGTATGTCGGCCCCGCTCCGGGCGGCGCGGCCTGTCCGAGGGCGTAGCGCTCCAGCGGCAGCTCCGCCCAGTCCTCCAACGGAAACTGGGACAGCACCTGCTTGCGCTCGTCCTCGGCAGCCGACGCGGCCTCCGCCACGGCGCTCCGGTCGAACTCGGCCGCAGCCGTGCGCACGTCCACCCCGTTCGTCATGGGGGTCATGATGCCGGACGGCGACGCAGTGGTCTCCGCGTCCGGAAAAGTCGGTCGACCTCCTGCGTGTGCGCCACGGGGGCTGGCACGATGGGCCAGCACCGCGAGGCCGGATCTCGGGCGGCGTGCACGACGGCGACGGGAGAGACCGTGCAGGACTGGATCTACATCCTGAATCCGAACAAGGACACCCTCGACGGGGAGCCGTCCGACAAGGAGACCGTGCGCCGCCTCGCCCATCAGGATCCCGAACTGGACCTGTGGCTCAGCCGACGAAACCGCATGAACCCGGGGGACCGTCTATGGGTCTTCTTCAGTCAGCCCGAGTCGGCGGTCGCCGCGGTGGCGGAGGTCGACGGAGAGCCGGAAGGGGACCCCGACGACCCCGACTTCTCCTATCGGGTGGATGTGACCCTCCTGTCCAGCCCCACGGATGCCCTGTACGCCGACCCGGTGAGCCGGGACGAGCTGGAACTCGGCCAGGTACGGTCCGTGCAGAAGGTCAAGCCGGGAGCACTGAAGACTCTGCTGGCGAGGGCCGGTCTCTGACGGGGCGGTCGCGTGCGGGACGGTTACCAGGGCTCCAGTTCACGATCGGCTGGTTTTGTATGGGGCAAAAGTGTTTCCTGAGCACGGGTGTTCAGTGCCACCAGCTTGTCAGCGCTGCGGTCGACGAAAAAGACGAACGCCTTGGCCGAGTCGGCGAAGGCCGCTGCCGGGCGGCTGATGCCGGATGTCGTGATCACGATGAGCCTCTTTGGTACGTCATCGCCGGCCGCCGCGGCAAGGCCGTTCAGCCGCTGCACCTCGGACGTGGACAGACTCTTGGCACGGCTGTGCCACTCGATGTGGAACGCGTCGGACCGGATGGGGACTTCGGTGTCCCCCTCTTCGACGTCCCTGAAGCCGAATGCCACCAACTGGTCGAGAACCGTTTCGGTGATGTGCCGGGGGCTGGGCGAGCGCGGCGACGTCCTCGGCTCGGCTTCCTCGTGGAACTGATCGATATCGAGGCCGACGTTCCTCGGCCACTCAGGCGGAGCTGCTTCACCCGTGAAGAGGGACTCCTGCAATGCGGATCGGTACCCGGCGGTAGCCGGTTCCCCGCGATCGGTCGGCGCGCACGGCACTTCCACGTCCCAGGCCTTGAGTCCCTTGCCGAGCACGTCGGCGATGTCCGCCACCGAGGCCTGCGCATGGGGTACTCCTGGTCCCGGCCGCGTGCTGCGCCACAGATTCCAGCCCAGATCGACACGGCTCCACGCCTCGCATTCATCGAGGTACACATCCACCAGCCAGCCGAGGGCAGGCTTCAGCGAGACGCGGACGAACGCATCGGAGAGCTCGGCCTCGACGAAGCAGCCGTCGCGTTCGCCTACGATGTCGAGTTTCGGCGAGTGGCGGGGGCCGTACGGGAGGTAGCCATTCCCCGCTGCCACGCGCCGCACTCGCACACCGCGGGCGTCCAGGAGGTCGGCCAGCATGGTCATGTCGGACGGCTCGCTCTCGTTCCAGCGCCACGGTGAGGGAACCGGTACGCCGGTGAGGTGCGCCGAGGCCACGGCGTGCAGGGCGTCGACGAGCACCTCGTCGGGCGTGTCTAGCGGCCAGACGGACGGCGCACTGTTCAGTGCGGGATCCATCACCGCCCAGACGATCGAGTACCCCATGCGTACCTGCGCCAGGGCGACCGAGCGCTGACCGGACAGTGTGACCTTCAGATGCATCAGAAGGTTCGCGTCGTCGAACCGCACCCGGTCGGTCAGCTCGGGATGACGGTCGCACAGGGCCTGCTCCAGGCTCTTGAAGTGCATGTGTCGAGCGAAGGCGGCAACCATGTCGCTGGGCGGGAAGGGCAAGGGAGGCACTCCTTTGAGTGGTGGTTCGCGGTGGCGTTGGCGTTGCCGGGAACGCCACGAACCGCTGACGGAGCGTAGGCCGACCGGATGCCGTCACTCAAAGCGTTCGGCCGTCCTCAACGGCATTGGCCACCGGATTGGCCGGATGCAGTCGACGGCTCCTCGCCGTGCTCGGCGATCTCCGCCCAGACAGTCTTGTCGGAGGGCGGGCGAGGCTCGGTGCCCCAGCGGTCGGCCAGGGCCTCGACCAGGAGCAGACCCGCGGCCCGACTCGTGGTCCGGGCCCTGGCCCCGGGGGATTTCGGGGCGGCGCTCGCCCTTCGTGTCGCTCACCGCGATGCGTAGGGTGCCGGCCGCGTCGTCCTGCGTCAGCACCAGTAGGAAGTCACGCCCCTGGACGCGGCCGTGCAGCGCCGCGTTCGCCGCCAGCTCCGCGACGACGTGTTCGGCCCGCTCGATGACCCGGGGTGACAGGTCCCAGGCGGTCAGCCGTTCCATGGCCAGGAGCCGGGCCAGACGGGCGCCGCGGCGGGTGGAAGAGCTGCTGCGCGAACGTGCGTACGGTGGCGCAGGACTGGGGCGTCGTGGTGTGCATGGGGCAACCGTGGCGGTCGGACGGGGATGCGTTCCAGCAGTGTGGCACGTAGGGTGCGTCAGTCTACGTGCACTTTCTGTGGATTGTACGGGGATCTGTCCATCACTCTGGGTGCTGTCGATCGCGGAGAAACCGCTGAGGACGTACGCACCTGGAGGTGGCCGCGTATGGCGGAGAGCAGCGACGTGACAGCTTGCGCCAGGGAGCGCGAGCCCGCCCCTTCCGGCAGTCTGCGGACCTTCGGCGCCGTCGTCCAAGCCTTCCGTGAGCACGCGGGGCTCAGTCGGGTGGACTTGGGGGTGCGGGTCCAGTTCTCCAAACACACGGTGGAATCAGTTGAGCTGGGGAGGCGGATACCCGATGAGTCGTTCGTAAAGCGGGCGGAGGAGGCGCTGGGGAACACCGGCGCGCTACGGAAGGCGGCCGGGCATCTGACGCGGGGCGGTTCCGGCGGTGGGCCCGGCTGGAACGTGTCGGTCAGCGTCGTGCCGGTCGCGCCTTCCGGGGTGAAATGGGCGATCAGTTCGGCGTACGCCTTGCCGGCATCGTCCACCGGGGCGGCATCACGGGCGATCGCCTCGGGCAGTTTGGCATCCTGCCAAACGGTGATCTCGTCCACCTCGCCCGGAAAGTAGTCGACATAGGTGCTGTCAGGACGCGATTGATGGACCCAGGGGCGAGCGGGCGGCCGGTCTTCGGCGACGGGGTTTCGGTCAAGTGCGCCACGTACTCGGTGACAGTCTCCGGGTAGCAGGGAGCGGCCGCCGACCGACGCTCGCGCACCAGGCAGTGAAGGCGGCCATGTCGGCGGAATACAGCAGGCGGGTGGATTCGGTCAGCTGTCGGTCGGTCTCGGCGGTCCCCACGGCTATGTGCTGAGGGCCAGAGCCTGGGGCGCGGAGGCTTGTCACGCTGCTCATCGTAGGGCGGCCCGACACCCCGCCGACCCGGACGTCATGGCGGGTGCTCCCACGAGGTGGGCGCAGGCTCAACCCGTGACACGGCGCCCGTCTACGACAGAGGACCCGCGTCCACAAGGTGCGGGTCCTCTTCTGCGTGGCGAGTGGTCAGCCGGAGGACTCGGATGCGCGGCCGGACCCCAGGCTGCGTCGCGAGGCCGGAGACGTCGGGCAGATGACGGTTCACCTCGTCGACCACACGCGGTCGGCGTGCCACAACCGACATCGGACGTTGCGAGGCCACTTCGGCGACAACCCTCCGTGATGGCTGACGGATACTCAGACATCTCTGACGTGTCGTCAGCCATTCAAGATCATCTTGCACGTGCGTTGCACAAGGTGCTGAAAAACAACAGTGATCAGTGGAGGGCTGTGAAAGTGCGTATCCGCAGGTCAGCTGGCATGTTGAGGTGTCGTGCCCCTCACCCTCAAGGGGCACGGCACCCCGCCCGTCAGATGTCCCGGAAGATCTCGATCTGCGCCCCCACCGAGTTCAGTCGCTCCGCCAGCTCCTCGTACCCCCGGTTGATCACATACACGTTCCGCAGAACCGACGTCCCCTCCGCCGCCATCATTGCCAGCAGCACCACCACCGCGGGCCGCAGCGCGGGCGGGCACATCATCTCCGCGGCGCGCCAGCGGGTCGGGCCCTCGACCAGGACGCGGTGCGGGTCCAGCAACTGGAGCCTGCCGCCCAAGCGGTTGAGGTCGGTGAGGTAGATCGCGCGGTTGTCGTAGACCCAGTCGTGGATCAGGGTCTTGCCGTGCGCGGCGGCCGCGATCGCCGCGAAGAAGGGAACGTTGTCGATGTTCAGTCCCGGGAAGGGCATCGGGTGGATCTTGTCGATGGGCGCCTCCAGTTTGGAGGGCCGTACGGTCAGGTCCACCAGGCGGGTCCGGCCGTTGTCGGCGGCGTACTCGGGCGTCCGGTCGCAGTCGACGCCCATCTCCTCCAGCACCGCGAGCTCGATCTCCAGGAACTCGATCGGCACACGACGGATCGTCAGCTCGGACTCCGTCACCACGGCGGCGGCGAGCAGGCTCATCGCCTCGACCGGGTCCTCGGAGGGGGAGTAGTCGACGTCCACGTCGATCTCCGGTACGCCGTGCACGGTGAGCGTCGTCGTGCCGACGCCCTCGACGCGCACCCCGAGTGCCTCCAGGAAGAAGCACAGGTCCTGGACCATGTAGTTGGACGAGGCGTTGCGGATGACGGTCGTGCCGTCGTGACGGGCGGCGGCCAGCAGGGCGTTCTCGGTCACCGTGTCGCCGCGCTCGGTCAGCACGATGGGGCGGCCCGGACGGACCTGGCTGTCGACCTGTGCGTGGTACAGCCCGTCGGTGGCCGCGATCTCCAGGCCGAAGCGGCGCAGCGCGATCATGTGCGGCTCGATGGTCCGCGTGCCGAGGTCGCAGCCGCCGGCGTACGGCAGGGTGAAGCGGTCCATACGGTGCAGGAGCGGGCCGAGGAACATGATGATCGAGCGGGTCCGGCGCGCGGCGTCCGCGTCGATGGCCTCCAGTTCCAGTTCGGCGGGCGGCAGGATCTCGAGGTCGACGCCGTCGTTGATCCAGCGGGTGCGCACCCCGATGGAGTTGAGGACCTCCAGTAGCCGGAAGACCTCCTCGATGCGGGCCACCCGGCGCAGCACGGTGCGCCCCTTGTTGAGCAGGGAGCCGCAGAGCAGCGCGACGCAGGCGTTCTTGCTCGTCTTGACGTCGATGGCACCGGAGAGCCGGCGTCCGCCGACCACTCGCAGATGCATGGGCCCGGAGTAGCCGAGGGACACGATCTCGCTGTCGAGAGCCTCACCGATGCGAGCGATCATCTCAAGGCTGATGTTCTGGTTGCCGCGCTCAATACGGTTGACGGCGCTCTGACTCGTGGCGAGCGCCTCGGCGAGCTGGGTCTGTGTCCAGCCGCGATGCTGACGGGCGTCACGGATGAGCTTGCCGATGCGTGCGAGGTAGTCGTCTTCCATGTCCAGCACGCTATCTCACATATGAGATGAAGATCGTGCCAGGGGTGTGCGCGTCGCGTAACAACACCGTGCCGGGCCGCGAACGGGTGCCTGTGACGAGCATCAGGCGCGCCCCGCGACCCGGCGTGTGATGTTCCGCCGATCGGGTGAGTCAGCTGCGACGGCTGCGCTTCGTCGTCTTGCGCCAGCCGAAGGGCCCGGGCAGGTCCATCGACGTGGTGCGCCTGCCGGTGCTGCTGTGGGTGCGCTTCGGGCCGTGCCGTCCACCGGTCGTGACGGACCACGAGCGACGGTTGATGTTCAGCCGGACGCCCGGCAGGATCTGAAAGCTCTTGCGGAATGTGAGCGGCATCTGCGCCTCCTCTGTCGGGAGTACGGGTATCCCGAAGTGGGCGGGTCATGCGCGCCAACTCTCACGCGCTGGTCCGTATCTACGTCGCGCACGCCCCCCCCGTTGCGATCACGTCGCACCCATGTCGGCGCTCCCGCCGCACCCGCGCCCGGCCGTACCCGCGCTTCCGCCCTCGCCCCCCGCCCCGTCGATCCGGCGTTCCGGCCGGCGGCGAGCGGCCCCGGCCCTCAACCCTCAGCCCCCGGCCGCCATACGGGCCGGCGGTCCCGCTTCCGTCCTGACGTCACGTCAGCCGACCGGGTCCGGTACCCGCAGTGCGTTGGCCAGGGGGGCCACCACGTGCCAACCCGTCGCCTCGTACAGGAACCTGCCCTCCGCCGTCGACGCCAGCAGGCCCACGGTCGCCCCCCGCTCGGCTGCGGCGTCGACGAGCGTGTGCATGATTACGCGGCCCAGCCCGCGGCGCCGGTGCGCGGAATGGGTCTCGATCTTGTCGACGACCGCGGTGGTCCCGTCGACGGAGGTCTGGCCCCGTGCGGCGACCGTGCCGTCGGGGGCGTGTACCCGTGCGTGGACGACACCGGAATCCGTCCAGGTGCGGAGCCGGTATCCACGGGGGAGGCAAGGAGGCGGAGCGGGAGTGCGGGCGCTGTTGGTGTCTAAGGCGATGGACATCAAGAACCCCGGCGCTCCGGAAAGGGACCAGCCCGGCGCTATCCAGGAAGCGAGCGACTCCGCCGGCACGAAGGCCTTGAGCCAGACGCCGGGGCCGGTGGCGCCTCCGGTGAGTTCGCGCACGGTCGCCTCGTCGGCGGTGGGCAGGACGTGGCTCATGACGTGCCCAGGCAGTCCGAGGGACACGGTGAAGCCCCAGGGCAGGGCGGCCGGTTCGACGGCGCCTCGCGACAGGGCCCATCCGTGGACCCATGCCCGTACGGCCTCGGAGGTGTTGGTGAAGTGCACGGCGCCTTCCAGGGCGGTGGTCGTCATCTGCCTGTGCCTGTCGCGTCTCTCTGTATCTGTCGCACCGGGCGCGTGAAGCGATGCGCTCGGTGACCGCTCGTCACGCTGAGGTGCGCGAGTCCGGCGTCTCCGTGAGGACGCGGCCCCCGCCGGTGTTCGGCAAGATCCGTCCGGCCCTGGTCGCGGCCGTGCGTCATCGCGGAGTGGCGCCGGACACGGACGCCCGGGCATGACCGCACGGCGGCGATGTACTAGAGTTATCTCGACATCGAGATATCTGCCGAAGCGCACCGCAGCCGCCGCTCGGTAAGGGTTACCTAACTAAGCCTTACCTTAGCGGATGGTGGGGGCCGCAGGCGGCGCCGGCCGCACATGAGGCGCGGCGCGGTTGAACGCGCACATTGAAGAAGGAGACTGTCGTGTCGGCGAACAGCTTCGACGCCCGCAGCACGCTGCGCGTGGGCGACGAGTCGTACGAGATCTTCAAGCTGGACAAGGTCGAGGGCTCCGCGCGCCTCCCTTACAGCCTGAAGGTGCTGCTGGAGAACCTGCTCCGCACCGAGGACGGCGCGAACATCACCGCCGACCACATCCGGGCGCTGGGCGGATGGGACTCGCAGGCCCAGCCCAGCCAGGAGATCCAGTTCACGCCGGCCCGCGTGATCATGCAGGACTTCACGGGCGTCCCCTGTGTAGTGGACCTCGCCACCATGCGTGAGGCCGTCAAGGAGCTCGGCGGCGACCCGGCGAAGATCAACCCGCTGGCCCCGGCCGAGCTGGTCATCGACCACTCCGTCATCGCCGACAAGTTCGGCACCAACGACGCGTTCTCCCAGAACGTCGAGCTGGAGTACGGCCGCAACAAGGAGCGCTACCAGTTCCTGCGCTGGGGCCAGACCGCCTTCGACGAGTTCAAGGTCGTCCCCCCGGGCACCGGCATCGTCCACCAGGTCAACATCGAGCACCTGGCCCGCACCGTCATGGTCCGCAACGGCCAGGCGTACCCCGACACCCTCGTCGGCACCGACTCGCACACCACCATGGTCAACGGCCTCGGTGTGCTGGGCTGGGGCGTCGGCGGCATCGAGGCCGAGGCCGCGATGCTCGGCCAGCCGGTCTCCATGCTCATCCCGCGCGTCGTCGGCTTCAAGCTGACCGGCGAGCTCCCGGCCGGCACGACCGCCACCGACCTCGTGCTGACCATCACCGAGATGCTCCGCAAGCACGGCGTCGTCGGCAAGTTCGTCGAGTTCTACGGTGAGGGCGTCGCCGCCACCTCCCTCGCGAACCGCGCCACCATCGGCAACATGTCCCCGGAGTTCGGCTCCACCGCCGCGATCTTCCCGATCGACGACGAGACGCTGAAGTACCTGCGCCTGACCGGCCGCGACGCGCAGCAGGTCGCGCTCGTCGAGGCGTACGCCAAGGAGCAGGGCCTCTGGCTCGACCCGGCCGCCGAGCCCGACTTCTCCGAGAAGCTGGAGCTCGACCTCTCCACGGTCGTCCCGTCCATCGCCGGCCCGAAGCGCCCGCAGGACCGCATCGTCCTCGCGAACGCCAAGGCGCAGTTCGCCCAGGACGTCCGCAACTACGTCGCCGACGACGAGGAGGCGGGCAAGGAGTCCTTCCCGGCCTCCGACTCCCCGGCCGCCTCCAACGGCGTCCCGTCGAACCCGGTCACGGTCACGGCCGCCGACGGCACCTCGTACGAGCTCGACCACGGCGCCGTCACCGTCGCCGCGATCACCTCCTGCACCAACACCTCGAACCCGTACGTCATGGTCGCCGCGGCGCTCGTGGCGAAGAAGGCGGTCGAGAAGGGCCTGACCCGCAAGCCGTGGGTCAAGACCACCCTCGCCCCGGGCTCGAAGGTCGTCACCGACTACTTCGACAAGGCGGGCCTGACCCCGTACCTCGACAAGGTCGGCTTCAACCTCGTCGGCTACGGCTGCACCACCTGCATCGGCAACTCCGGCCCGCTGCCGGAAGAGGTCTCCAAGGCGGTCAACGACCACGACCTGGCCGTCACCTCGGTGCTCTCCGGCAACCGCAACTTCGAGGGCCGGATCAACCCCGACGTCAAGATGAACTACCTGGCGTCCCCGCCGCTGGTCGTCGCGTACGCCATCGCCGGCTCGATGAAGGTCGACATCACCAAGGACGCCCTCGGCGTCGACCAGGACGGCAAGCCCGTCTTCCTCCAGGACATCTGGCCCTCCGAGGCCGAGGTCAACGACGTCGTCGCCAACTCCATCGGCGAGGACATGTTCAACAAGTCCTACCAGGACGTCTTCGCGGGCGACGCCCAGTGGCAGGCGCTGCCGATCCCGACCGGCAACACCTTCGAGTGGGACTCCGAGTCCACCTACGTGCGCAAGCCCCCGTACTTCGAGGGCATGACGATGGAGACGACCCCGGTCGAGGACATCACCGGCGCCCGTGTGCTGGCCAAGCTCGGTGACTCCGTCACCACCGACCACATCTCCCCGGCCGGTGCGATCAAGGCCGACACCCCGGCCGGCAAGTACCTCACGGAGCACGGCATCGAGCGCCGTGACTTCAACTCCTACGGCTCGCGCCGTGGCAACCACGAGGTCATGATCCGCGGCACGTTCGCCAACATCCGCCTGCGCAACCAGATCGCGCCGGGCACCGAGGGCGGCTTCACCCGCGACTTCACGAAGGACGACGCCCCGGTGTCGTTCATCTACGACGCCTCCCAGAACTACCAGGCCGCGGGCACCCCGCTCGTCATCCTGGCGGGCAAGGAGTACGGCTCCGGCTCGTCCCGCGACTGGGCCGCCAAGGGCACCGCGCTCCTGGGCGTCAAGGCCGTCATCGCCGAGTCCTACGAGCGCATCCACCGCTCGAACCTCATCGGCATGGGCGTCCTCCCGCTGCAGTTCCCGGAGGGCCAGACCGCCGAGTCCCTCGGCCTGACCGGCGAGGAGACCTTCTCCTTCACCGGCGTGACCGAGCTGAACGACGGCAGCACGCCGCGCACGGTCAAGGTCACCACCGACACCGGTGTGGAGTTCGACGGCGTCGTCCGCATCGACACCCCCGGTGAGGCGGACTACTACCGCAACGGCGGCATCCTGCAGTACGTGCTCCGCAGCCTGATCCGCAAGTAGAGGCACCGCGAAGTGAGCGAGGGCCGCACCCCCCGGGTGCGGCCCTTCGCCGTTAGGGTCGAAGGCCTGATGAAGAACAACCTCGCCTCTCCCGCAGCCAAAGCCGGGCACGAGTCCGTGCGGCGCCACAACCTGAGCCTCGTCCTGCGGACCGTGCGCGACGAGGGCGAGGTCACCCGGGCCAGGGTGGCGAGCCTCGTGGGGCTCACCAGGGCCGCCGTCTCCTCCCTCGTCGAGGAACTCCTCGCCCTGGACTGCCTCAGCGAGTCCGGCAAGACCTCCAGCGGCTCGGCGGGGCGCCCCGGCACCGTGCTGAAGCTCTCCAGGACCGGCCCGGCGGGACTCGGGGTGGAGATCAACATCGACTACGTGTCGGTGTGCGCGGTCGACCTCACCGGTACGGACCGGGTCCGGGTCACGGAACACACGGATCACCGCAACGTCCCGCCCGCCGAGGCCCTGGCGCACGCCGCCCGGCTCACCAGCCGGGTCATCGCCTCCACCCAGGAGCAGGAACTGCGCGTGGTCGGCGTCGAGTTGGCGCTTCCCGGCCTCGTGTCCGGCGGCGTCGTCCGGCAGGCACCCAACCTGGGATGGAGCAGGGTCGCAGCCGAGGGGATCTTCGGGCAGGCGCTGAGCACGCTGCGCCCGGCCGGCCGGGCGCTCGCGGTCGGCTCCGACAACGAGGCGAACCTGGCGGCGCTGGCCGAGCTCTGGTTCGGCGGGCTCGACGGCGTACGCACCTTCCTCTATCTCACCGGCGAGATCGGGGTCGGCGGCGCACTCGTCGTGAACGGCGAGATGCTGCGGGGCGCACACGGCTTCGCGGGCGAGATCGGGCACGTCGTCGTCGACCCGGAGGGCCCGCTCTGCCGTTGCGGGGCGCACGGCTGCCTGGAGCAGTACGCGGGCAGGGCGGCCCTGCTGCGGACGGCGGGGATCGACTCCGCCACGGGGCTGCGGGGGATCGCCGAGCTGGAACAGCGGGCCGCGGCCGGGGAGACGCGCGCCGTCACCGCGCTGAGCGAGGCGGGGGACCGGCTGGGCGTGGTCCTGGCGGGCGCGGTCAACCTCTTCGACCCCGAGGCGGTCGTGCTGGGCGGGATCTACCGCAACCTGATGCCGTGGTTGGAGGGGCCGGCCGACGCCCAGCTCACCCGCCGGGTGGTCTCGGGCCGCTGGCACGAGAACGGGAGCCGACTGAGGGCTTCATCGGTCTCCGGCGACGCGGCGCGGGGTGCGGCGGCCAGGGTGGTACAGGACGTGCTGGGCAATCCGGCGGCTTACGCGACGAGGTGACGTTCCGTCAGTCGTCCGCCTCCTTACGCCGCGGCCGTCGCCGCCGCATTCCCGAGCAGCGGTCCGCGCCGTCAGCCGGACCGTCGCAGCCCCCGACGGTCCGCCCAGGCGGATATCGCGGCGGCGATCTCCGTGGGGCGGTCCTCCTGGGCGTGGTGGCCCGCGGTCCCGCAGTGGACCGTTTCGAGCGCGGCCATGTGCGTGGCGCACCACCGGGCCGTGTCCGGCCCGATCAGCAGCGTCGGCGATCCCTCGAAGGTCATGAGCAGCTTCGGGACGTCCTCGCTCCTCGCGAGCCATGCGTCGTACGCCTCGATGCGGGCGACGAGCCCGGCGGGGTCGCCGCCGAGCGGGATCTGGCGGGCCCACGCGAGCAGGGGCCGACGGCTCCGGGCATCCGGGAAGGGCGCCAGGTAGTGAGCCAGCGCGGCTTCGTCCAACGGATTCAGCACGCCTCCGGTGAAGGCCTGCCGGATGAACACGTCGTCGTCCAGGACCAGTTCCTCGCCCCTGCCGGGGGTCCGGATCGTCTCGGAGCGCCTGCGGGCCTGAGGGGAGAGGTCGGCCCAGGCCATGGGCTTGACGATGGACTCGAGGAAGGCGATGCCCAGCACGCGGCCGGGATGGCGGGTCGCCCAGTCGAAGGCGAGCGCACCGCCCCAGTCGTGGCCGACCAGGACCACGCGGTCGAGACCGAGCGCGTCGAACCAGGCGTCGAGGTAGCGGGCGTGGTCGTCGAAGCGGTAGGCGATGTCCGGCTTGCCGGATCTCCCCATCCCGATGAGGTCCGGGGCGAGCAGGCGCCCGGCCCCCAGCCCCGGCATGACCTTCCTCCACACGTGCGAGGAGCCCGGGTTGCCGTGGAGGAGGACGAACGCCGTCCCGCTACCGGTGTCCTCGTAGTGCAGGGTCGAGTCGAGTACGCGTAACGCGGGCACGGGGTCTCCTTGTGTCAGGCCGGCGGGCCGAGAGGTGTGTCCAGGAGCGTCGAGAGGTCGCGCACCAGCGCCGCCGTACGCGGGTCGTCCATGCCGCCCAGCGGGGCGAGGAGCCGGTCGTGCAGCGCGCGGACCGTGCGCATCGCCGGGCCGATGGTGCGGTGGCCGTCGGCCGTCAGCCCGAGCCGCACGACACGGGTGTCCGCAGTGTCACGTTCCCGCCGGACGAGACCCGATCTCTCCAGTGAACGTGCCAGCTTCGAGACGTAGAGCGCCTCCAGTCCGGTGTGGTCGGCGAGTTGTCGCTGACTCGGCAGCAGACCGGCTCGTTCCATGCCGAACAGGGATGACAGGACCACGTACTGAGCATGCGTCAGGTGTAGTGGAGCCAGGGCCTGATCCACGGCGACCCGCCACTTGATCGACAGCCGCCAGACCAGATACCCGGGCGTCATCCCCCGCGTTCCCTCGTTCATGGGGAACAATGTACATAGCTACCATGTCCATGGCTACTAAATTTCGAGCCTGCGAACCCCGGCGAAACGCCACCGGGGGCGTACGCGCCGGACCGCACGCGTACGCCCCCGGTGGGGAGTTGACGATCAGGCCCGGTGGGCCGCGATCAGTTGCTGGTACCAGCGGTAGCTGTCCTTCGGCGTGCGCTCCAGGGTGTCGTAGTCGACCCGGATGATCCCGAACCGCTTGGCGTAGCCCAGCGCCCACTCGAAGTTGTCCAGCAGCGACCACACGTAGTACCCGCGGACGTCGACCCCGGCGTCCATGGCCGCCCGGAGTGCCGTCAGGTGGGTGCGCAGGTACTCCACGCGGTCCGCGTCCTGAACGGAGCCGTCCGCCTCGACGCTGTCGAACTCCGCCGAGCCGTTCTCCGTGATGTGCACGGGCGGCAGGGCGTCGCCGTACGTCTGCTTCAGCGCGGTCAGCAGATCGGTGAAGGACTCCGGGACGACCGGCCAGCCCATGGCCGTCCTGCGGACGTCCGGGTACTGGCCCTCCGCGTAGCGGTTGTCCGTGGCCACCCGCAGCGCAGGGTCGGCCTCGCGGTGCGGGGCCGCGCCGACGACGATCGGCCGGTAGTAGTTGATGCCGAGGAAGTCCATCGGCTGGGAGATCAGCTCCAGGTCGCCCTCACGGCGGAAGTCCTGGCCCGTGATCAGCTCGCCCCAGGTCTCCTCCTCGGTGGCCGGGTAGCGGCCCGCGAGGAGGGGCTCCGTCCACACCAGGTTGTGCTGGGTGTCCGCCCGCACGACCGCGGCGAGGTCGGCGTCCGACTCGGTGGCCGGGACGTTGCGGTCCAGGTTCAGCGTGATGCCGGCCTCCCGGACACCCGCCGCGCGCAGCGCGTTCATCGCGTGTCCGTGCCCGACCAGCAGGTGGTGCGCGGCCGCGAGTGCCCCGCGGCCCTCCTGGGCGCCCGGTGCGTGCCGGCCCACCGAGTAGCCCAGGAACGCGCTGCACCATGGCTCGTTGAGCGTGATCCAGCGCGGCACCCGGTCGCCGAGGTGCTCGGCGACGATCGCCGTGTACTCGCCGAAGCGCTCCGCCGTCTCCCGCACACGCCAGCCGCCCTTGTCCTCCAGGGCCTGCGGCAGGTCCCAGTGGTAGAGGGTGGCGGCCGGCTCGATGCCCGCCTCCAGCAGCGAGTCGACGAGCCGGGAGTAGAAGTCGAGCCCCTTGGGGTTCACCGCGCCGCTGCCCGTGGCCTGGATGCGGGACCAGGCGATCGAGAAGCGGTACGACTCGACGCCCAGGTCGCGCAGCAGCGCCACGTCCTCCGGATAGCGGTGGTAGTGGTCGCAGGCGACGTCGCCCGTGTCGCCGCCGTCCGTCCGGCCGGGTGTGTGGCTGTAGGTGTCCCAGATGGACGGGCCGCGGCCGTCCTCCTCCACGGCACCCTCGATCTGGTACGAGGCCGTGGCCGCGCCGAAGACGAATCCGGGCGGGAAGACCGGGAAGTCAGTCATGGGAACCCTTACTTGACCGAGCCGCCGGTGATCCCGGCGGCGATGTACTTCTGGGACAGGACGAGGAGCACCGCGGCCGGCACGGCGGACAGCACGGAGGCGGCCATGACCGAACCCCAGTCGCCGACGTGCGCCCCGATGTACTGGTAGATGCCCAGCGTGATCGGCTTGACGTCGTCCGTCGTGTTCAGCGTGAGCGCGAACATGAAGTCGCTCCACGCGTAGAGGAACGAGAACAGTCCGGCGGTGATCAGGGAGTTGCGGCTCATCGGCAGGACGACCTGGACGAACGTGCGGATGCGGCCCGCTCCGTCGACCTCGGCCGCCTCGATGACCTCGCGCGGGATGGACACCATGAACGAGCGCATCAGCACGATCGCGAAGGGGATGCCCAGCGAGGCGTCCGCGAGCATCAGGCCGAAGTAGGAGTTGACCAGGCCGAGATCCACGTAGGCGCTGTACAGGGCGTTCGCGATGACGATGCCCGGGACCATCTGCGTGATGAGCGTCCCGAAGACGATCGTCCGGGCGCCGGGCAGCTTGAACTGTGCCAGCCCGTAGGCCGCCGGCGCGGAGATCACCAGGCAGATGGCCACGGCTCCGAGCGCCACCGCCAGGGAGGTCAGCAGGTTGGTGCCCTGGTCCGTGATCGCCGAGGTGAAGCCGGAGAAGTCGACACCCGTCGGGACGGGGCCCACGTCGACCAGGCTCGCGTCCGGCTGGAGGGCCGTGTTGATCATCCAGTACAGCGGGAACAGCATGACCGCGAGGACCGCTACGCCGAAGACG
Source organism: Streptomyces sp. NPDC001822 (assembly GCF_042892135.1). Classification (NCBI taxonomy): domain Bacteria; kingdom Bacillati; phylum Actinomycetota; class Actinomycetes; order Kitasatosporales; family Streptomycetaceae; genus Streptomyces; species Streptomyces sp. NPDC001822. The sequence continues at coordinate 2,563 of NZ_JBIATW010000018.1, read as the reverse complement.
GTCGCACCCCAGCGGCGCTTCGGCCGGTGTACGGCCGCGGGAGCCGGGGCGGCGGGGATCTGGGTGGTGGTCGCCATGCCGGTCACTTCCCCTCGTTGCGGTTGACCCGCAGGTAGAACACCGCGAAGACGGCGGAGATCAGGATCAGGATGTTGCCGACCACGGCACCGGCCCCGAAGTCCATCTGGACGAAGGAGTTCTGGTAGGTCAGCGTGCCGAGCGTCTGCGTGGAGTCGGCGGGCCCGCCGTCGGTGAGGGCCAGCACCAGGTCGAGGATCTTGACCGTCGACATGAAGCCGAGCACGAGCACCACGGTGATGACGGGCTTGAGCATGGGCAGGGTGACCGAGCGGAACGTACGCCACGCGGACGCACCGTCGAGCGCGGCGGCCTCGCTCAGCTCCTTGGGGACCTCCTGGAGGCCGCCGTAGAGGATCACCATGTTGAACGGGATGCCGATCCAGATGTTGACGAGGACCACGGAGATCAGCGCCATGCTCGTGCTCGTCAGCCAGGGCGTGTCACCCGGCAGGCCGACGGTGCCCAGGAACGAGTTCAGGACCCCGGTGTCCTGGTCGAAGATGCGCCGCCAGACGATGCCCGAGACGACCATGGGGACCAGCCACGGCAGCAGGATCAGCGAGCGGAGGATGCCGTTCAGCGGGAAGCGCCTGGTGAAGAAGACGGCGAGCGCGAGACCGATGGTGAACTGGCCGAGGAGCGATCCGACCGTGAAGAGGATCGTCTGCCACAGGGCCTTGCCGAACAGGCCGTCGCTGAAGACGTTGTCCCAGTTGTCCAGTCCGTTGAACGGCGCCTCACCCGTGAAGAAGGTGGACGGCGAGTAGTCCTGGAAGCTCATCACGATGTTGCGGACGAGCGGGTAGCCGAAGAACAGGGCCATGAAGATCACGGCGGGGGCGATGAAACCCCACTGGGCGAGCGACCTGCGCCGCCTGGTGGTCCGCGGGTTCACGGGCGGCCCGGCCACGGCGGCCGCGGGGGCCTTCGGGTCGGCCGGCAGCGCGGCGGCCGAGGCTGTGGTGGATGACATGGTTCGTTACCTCAGTTCCCGCTCGTGACCTGCTGCTGGGCACGCTTCAGAGCGGCCTCGCTGGACTCCCCGGTGAGCGCGGACTGGAAGGCGCTCTGCAGGGCGAGCGACACGGACGACCACTGCGCACCGACCTTCGCCGTGCGGGACCGTGCCGTGGAGACCTGTCCCGCCAGTGCCGCCAGCTCGGGGGCCTTCGTGCGCCAGACCGCCGCCGCCTTGGTGTTGGCCGGGACCATCCAGCTGTTCAGGGCGTAGGTGATCTGCTCCTGCTCGCCCGCCATGCAGCCGATGATCTTGGCGGCGGTCTTCTCGCGTGCGCTGTCGCCGGTGTTCGGCACGGTCAGCACGCCACCGCCGAGCGGGCCCACGGAGTCGTCGCCCGCTTCGGGGACGGGTATCCCGGCGATGCCCCAGTTGAGCCCCTTCTTGGCGTTCAGGGTCTCGACCTGCCAGGGACCGTTGATCATCATGGCCGCGTTGCCGGCCATGAACTGGTCGTTCACGTCCGCCTGGGTCCAGTTGACCGTCGACTTGGAGAGCGAGCCGTCCTTCAGCAGGCCCTTCCAGTAGTCGAGCGCGCCGGCGACCTCGGGGCTGTCGAGCTTCGTCTCGTCGCCGCCGTTGGACCACATGAACGGGGTGAACTGGAAGACACCGTCCTCCGCGCCGCCCGCGCTGAGCGCCACGCCGTAGCGCTTGCCCTGCGTCAGCTTCTTGGCGGTCGACTGCATCTCGGCCCAGGTCGTGGGCACCGGCAGGCCCGCCTTGGCGAGGGTGTCCTTGTTGTAGAACAGCGCCAGGGTGTTCACGGTGCGTGCGGCCCCGTAGTACTTCCCGCCGTACGAACCGAAGTTGACGATCCCCTCGGGGATGTCCGTCGTGGTCAGCCCGACGTCCTTGAGCGGGATCAGCCCGCCGGCCTCGGCGAACGTCGGCATCTCGGAGGCGTCCAGCTGCAGCACGTCCGGCAGCGACTTCGAGGACGCCATGCGCAGCGCCTTCGTCATCAACTGGGCTGCCGGCACGCTCTGCTGCTCGATGGTGATCCCGAGCTCCTTGCTGCAGCGTTCGAGGGTGTCACCGTCCCAGCGGTGGTACGACTCGTCGGTCGACGAGTTCATGACGGTGAAGACGTCGTCGTCCCGCTGCTGGCCGCATCCCGACAGGACGGTGCCGGCGACGATCGCGGAGACGACGGTGAGGGGGACGACGATCCGCCTGGTACGGCGGCTGCGGCGTCCGGTCCGCCCGTCCGGGGAAGGTTCTGTCACGGTGGTGCCCTTGCGGTGAGAGGGGGGCCGGGACCCATGGGAACGCTCCCACGGGATTTTCGTCAAGCCCCCGCGCGGATCCGGCGGTGTCACGGCGGGGGAGATGCGGTGTCCGGCGGCGTGGCCGCCGGACACGGATGTCAGCGGGTGCCGAGGAGGTGTTCCAGGGCGAGCTGGTCGAGGGCTTCGAAGGCCATGGTGCGTTCGGCGACGGTGGTGGCGTCGAAGTCCTCGT
>NZ_JBIATW010000017.1:0-168657 GCF_042892135.1 Streptomyces sp. NPDC001822 | reverse complement strand
CCCGTGAAACCCGGCGTCAAGTTCCACGACCTCCTCGTCGTCTCCCTCGGCGGCCAGGGACAGTACGAACACGTCATCAACAACACCGGATCACCGACCTCCGGCACCTCGACCATCCCGTCCCAGGTGGTGTCCTTTCCCTGAGCCGGGGTGAGATGAGCGGAGTCGGCTCATCGCACGGTGCGGGGCCCGGCGGTGTCACTGCCGGGCCCCGCTCACGTCCCGCGTCACGCCCCGAGGAGCGCGGACAGGTGGGTCGTCAGCTCCGGTCCGCCCGGGTCGGCGGTACGCATGCCGAGGTACCCGTCGGGACGCACCAGGAACGCCTCACCGCCCCGCGCTCCGTACATACGGCGGAACTCGCCGTGGCCGTCACGCACCGCGGGCACACCCGGTGCGGGCAGCCGCACCACCCCGGGGCCGAGGACCGCACAGACGTTCAGCCTGCCGTGCGCGGCGCTGCGGGCCGCGGCCGCGGCACCGTCGAACACCGCGGCCTGCTCCTCTCGGTCCGCGTACAGCAGAAGCGTGTGGTCCCGCTCCCTCAGCAGGGTGAACAGCCGGACGGGGAAGGCACCCACGGGGTGGACGAGGCCGCCGCAGTCGGGCGCGCGGTCGCCGGGGGCCGGACCCCCCGGGGCCGCGCCACCCGGCCCGGTGATCGGCCCGCCGCGATAGCCGAGCAGGAGCTGGGCCTCGCGGAGCAGCAGCGTCGCGCGGTCCTCGGTGTCACTTCCGACGCCGCCCCGGGCGTGGCGCAGTGTCCGCGCGACGACCTCCTCCCCGACGGGCCGGCGTTCGGCGTCGTAGCTCTCCAGCAGACCGGGACCCGCGTGGCCCCGGACGGCGGCAGCGAGTTTCCAGGCCAGGTTGAACGCGTCCTGGATGCCCGTGTTCATTCCCTGGGCGCCCGTGGGCGGATGGATGTGCGCCGCGTCCCCCGCCACGAACACGCGCCCTTCGCCGTACCGGCCGACGATGCGGTGGCTGATGCGGAAGACGGAGGACCACCGCAGTGAGGACGCGGTCGTGGGCTGCGGGGCGAGCCGGTCGAGCACCGCCTGGATGTGTTCGATCCCCGGCAGTGGACCGTGGTCACCGCTCAGGCCGTGCGACACGCCGTCGGCGCCGGTCGTTCCCACCCGGGAGAGTTCGGGAGGCGTGGGCATCGACACCCGGTAGCGGCGGTCACCGGGCAGCGGGATGCACACGAGGAGGTCGTCCGTCCGCCCGTCGGTGACGTGCGCGGACCTGACGCCGTATCCGTCGGGCAGGTCCCAGTCGACCTCGACGTCGCCCAGCATGTACTCCTCGGGAAGGGCTCCGCCGTCGAAGGAGAGCCCGAGGTGCTTGCGTACGACGCTGTGGGCGCCGTCGCAGCCGAGCAGGTACCCGGCCGTCAGTTCCTCGGTGCCTCCGGAGGGGGTCGCGAGGACGGCCCTGACCTCGCCGGAGTCCTGCTCGAACGAGAGGAGTTCGGTGCTCCGCTCGATCGTCCCGCCCCAGCGGTCCAGGAGTTGTCCGAGGAGCCGCTCGGTCTCGTACTGCGGGAGGGCGGCGAAGCGGTAAGGCACCTCGGGAGGCAGTTCCAGGTCGATCCGGGCCTGTTCCGCGCCGTTGACGTAGAGCAACTGCCCCCTCATCGGGACCGCCGCCTCCAGCGCCTCGCGGGCCATGCCCATCCGGTCCCAGACCTCCAGGGTCCTGGGCTGGATTCCCACGGCCCTGGCATACGGCAGCCTCTCCGCGAGACGGTCGACGACCCGGCACCCGATGCCCCGTCGGCACAGCTCGGCGGCCGCCGTCAGTCCCACCGGCCCCGCCCCCGCGATCAGCACGTCAACGTCCACCACGGGCACCTCCAGGGCCGGATGACTTCACTCCAATGCAGCACACCCTGAGCCGTATGTCCATTTCGCGCCGCACACATCATTCACCGGCGACCTGAATGCGACACAGCTCCTCCATATCTCGGAAGAGAAATCGGGAACGTGGGCACACTCATGAGGGAATACTTCGTACGAGCACCCCGGCCGATATGGAATGGGCTCAGCAGAAAAAGAGCGTTGTTCATCTTCCGCGACACCGCAGAAGTGACCGTCCGCCAGAACGGGCCTCATGCCGCCCACACCCACCGGGTCACCATTCCTCCGGCCGTCGGCCCGGGGAAATCTGCACACCGCGTGCGCACAGCGATCACGTCCCTCGGCGCATAGCAGCTGGTCCGGACCACCGCGTGAGGCGTTTGGGGCGGGAGTGCCCCACTTGGGGGACCCTGGGCCGCACCGTCCGGGAATTCATGCGGTGAAGCTCGTGAAGGACCTGCCGCCAGGAAATGAACACTTCTGCACGAAAGTCGAATTCGGGGCCGGGACAAGGACGGAGCGACCACGGTTCGATTCGCTGCACGCGGCACCGGCGTGCTTTGATCCTGGCCCATACGGAAGCCGCACCCCCGGTTTCGGTATAGAAGCAATCTCCATACGAAGGGCAGCGCTCATCATGAACTACACCCCCCAGGTCGAGACCGCCGAGATCTCCGACAACGACCTCGACAACGTCTCGGGCGGTCTCGTCGGCGGCCTCGTCGGCAACGTGACCGGCACCGTCGAGGGCATCGTCCCGGTCTCCGGCGTCGTCGGCTCGGTCACGGGTCTCGTCGAGTCGGCCACCGGCGTGAACACGGGCGCGGTCACCGGCCTGGCCTCCGGCCTCACCGCCGGTCTCTGAGAGACGGCAGTACCCACCGAGCCCCGGAACCCGACGGTTCCGGGGCTCGGTGCCGACCGTCGACAGGTGAGGGAAGAGTTCCGTGCAGTTCCGTCAACAGGCGCTTTCCAAGCTGCAGTCGCCCGAACAGCTCGACCTCCCGGTGCGCTTCGCCCGCCCCCAGGGCCTGCTCGTCCTCTGTGTCACCGTCGCCGTGATGGGCGCGGCCTGCTTCTGGGCCGTGACGGGCTCCGTCGCGAGCACGCTCGACGCCCCCGGCATCCTGACGCACGCGCGCGGCAGTTACGTCCTGCAGAGTCCGGTAGCCGGTCAGATCACCGAGGTGCTGGCCGACGAGGGGGCGAGCCTGCCCGCTGACGCCCCGCTGCTCAGGGTCCGCACCCAGAGCGGCGAGAAGGTCGTCCGCACCATCGGCGCGGGCCGCCTCACGTCCGTCACGGCCACCATCGGAGCGGTCGTGGCGACGGGCGCCGACGTGGCGAGCGTCGAACGGATCGAGGGCGCCGACGACCCCCTCGTCGTCCTGCTGTACGTCTCCGGGAGCAGCGCGGCGTCGGTCCCGGTGGGCGCGAGGGTCGACCTCACCGTGCAGTCGGTGCCCGCCCAGCAGTACGGCGTCCTCCGGGGCAGGGTGGCCGCGGTCGGCAGGGCCGCGCAGACGCGGCAGCAGATCACCCGCTTCCTCGGCGACGCCCAGCTCGGCGCGCAGTTCTCCAGGCACGGAAGGCCGCTGGCCGTCCTGGTGCGGATCGAGCGCTCGAAGTCCACGGAATCCGGCTACCGGTGGTCGTCGGCCGAGGGGCCTCCGTACCCGATCGGTTCCATGACCCTGGCCACCGGCTCGGTGCGCCTGGCCGACCAGCGTCCGATCGATTGGCTGCTCCCGTGACCGCACCCCACCCCTCCCCCACCGCCCAGCAGCTGCCGCCCTCCGGCCGGGGCAGACACCGGCCGGAGGGCGGGCCGGGGGCCGGTCGCCGGTCGCGTACCGCCCCGGAACCGGGACGTACCAGGACGGTGCGTTCCCCCACGGTGCTCCAGATGGAGGCCGTGGAATGCGGCGCCGCCTCGCTGGCGATGGTGCTGGGGCACCACGGCCGCCATGTGCCGCTGGAGGAACTGCGCATCGCCTGCGGGGTCTCCCGTGACGGTTCCCGCGCGAGCAACGTGCTGAAGGCCGCGCGGAGTTACGGACTGCGGGCCAAGGGCATGCAGATGGAACCCGCTGCGCTGGCCGAGGTCCCCGCTCCCGCGATCCTGTTCTGGGAGTTCAACCACTACGTCGTGTACGACGGCATGGGACGCCGTCTGGGGCGGCGGGGCGTGCACATCAACGACCCGGACAAGGGCCGCAGGTTCGTGCCCACCGAGGATTTCGACACCAGTTTCACCGGGGTCGTCCTCGTGCTGGAACCCGGCGAGGACTTCCGCCGCGGAGGCCGCAAGCCCGGTGTCCTCGCCGCCCTGCCCGGCAGGCTGCGGGGCACCACCGGCACGATGCTCGTCGCTCTGCTGGCCAGCCTGCTGCTGGTCGCCGTCGGGGCGACGCTTCCGGCCCTGAGCCGCACGTACATCGACATGTTCCTGATCGGCGGGCAGACCTCGCTGCTCGGCCTGCTGTTCGGTGCGATGGGCACCATGGTGGCCCTCACCGTCGCACTGACCTGGCTGCAGCAGGCGAACCTGCTGCGCGGACGCATCATCTCGTCCACGCTCGGCAGCGCTCGCTTCTTCCGGCACCTGCTGAGGCTGCCGGTCACCTTCTTCGCCCAGCGGAGTCCCGCCGACCTCGTGCAGCGGCTGCAGTCGAACGACGCCGTGGCCGAGACGCTCGCCCGGGACCTCACCGCCGCCGGGGTGGACGGCATCGTCGTCCTCCTCTACGCGTTCCTGCTGTGGACGTACGATCCGCAGCTGACCGTCATCGGGGTGGGGATCGCCCTGCTCAACGTGGTGGCGATGCGCATCGTCGTACGGCTGCGGGCCACCGGCACGCAGAAACTGCGGGCCGACAGCGCCCGGCTGACGAACACCTCCTACACGGGCCTCCAGCTGATCGAGACGATGAAGGCCACGGGAGGTGAGAACGGCTACTTCCGCCGGTGGGCCGGCCAGCACGCGACGACCCTGGAGGAGCAGCAGCGCCTCGGGGTGCCGAGTGCCTGGCTGGGTGTCGTCGCCCCGCTCCTGGCAACGCTGAACAGCGCCCTCATCCTGTGGATCGGCGGGCTCAGGGCGGTCGAGGGGCACATCTCGATCGGCCTGCTCGTGGCTTTCCAGGCGCTGGTGACCCGGTTCACCGCGCCCGTCACCCGGCTCAACGGTGTCGCCGGGCGCGTCCAGGACTTCGCGGCCGACGTGGCGCGGCTGAAGGACGTCGAGAACTTCCCCGTCGACCCGCTGTACTCCCGCCGTGAACCCGCCGCGAGCACCCGCCGGCTGAAGGGCCATGTGACGCTGGAGGACATCACCTTCGGTTACAGCCCGCTCGACAAGCCGCTCCTCAGCGGCTTCTCGCTGGCGGTCGGCCCGGGGCAGCAGGTGGCTCTCGTCGGCGGTTCGGGCAGTGGCAAGTCGACGGTGTCCCGGCTCATCTCGGGGCTCTACAGCCCGTGGGAGGGTGTGATCCGCATCGACGGGCAGCGTCTGGAGGACATACCGAGGGGGGCGCTGGCGGCGTCGGTCTCCTTCGTCGACCAGGACGTCTTCCTCTTCGAGGGCACGGTCAGGGACAACGTGGCGCTGTGGGACCCCTCGGTCCCCGACGAAGCGGTGACCGAGGCTCTGCGGGACGCCGCGCTGTACGACGTCGTGGCCCGGCGGCCGCGCGGGATCCACAGCCGCGTCGAGCAGGACGGCCGCAACTTCTCCGGCGGCCAGCGCCAGCGCCTGGAGATCGCCCGGGCGCTCGTCCGCCGTCCCAGCATCCTGGTGCTCGACGAGGTCACGAGCGCCCTGGACGCCGAGACGGAGCGGACCATCATCGACAACCTCCGGCGGCGCGGCTGTGCCTGTGTGGTGATCGCGCACCGGCTGAGCACCGTGCGCGACAGCGACGAGATCGTGGTCCTGGACCACGGGACGGTGGTCGAACGCGGCCGGCACGAACACCTGGTGGCTGCCGGAGGCCCGTACGCCGAGCTGGTCAGGGAGCACTGAGATGACATCCGCACACCCCTTCCCGGCCACGACGGCCCCCGGGCACGACCCCGTCATCGACGCGCTGGGGGCGCTCGGCGCACCGGTCGACTGCACGGGCCTGCGGAGCCTCCCGCTGGAGGGTCCGCAGGTGCTGTGGCTGGTCACGGGCGGCGCCCTCGACCTGTTCGCGGTGGACGCGGCGGCGCAGGGGCACTGGCACTTCCTGGGCCGCCTCGAACCGGGTGCCCTCGTCCTCGGCCCGGTCGAGGGTCCCCGGCACACCCTGGTCGGGCGCCCCCTCCAGCAGTGCGAGCTGCGCCGGATCGCGCTGCGGGAGCTGTACCGGCCCGCGCACCCGGACCAGGGTGGCTTCGAAGGGCAGTTCCGCAGCCACTACGACACCGGCGACGCGACGCTCAGTCTGCTGGAGCACGCCTTCTCGCTCGGGGTGGGCCGCAGCCGGCGGGTCCTGTTCGAGGCTCCGCTGGACGGGCGGACCACGGTCGACGACGCGGTCGGCGACGACGACGTCCTGTGGCTGCCCGTGTCGCCCGGGGACGTGCAGTACGGCGCCGCCTTCAGCGCCGAGGCGGCCGGTGATCTGCTCGTCGACCCCGCGATGTGGCAGGGCATGGTCAACCAGCAGTTCCGCCTGCTGTCGGCGCTGGACCGGTGGATCGAGCAGTTGGAGCGTGCGCACGAGGACCGGACCGCGGCCGGGATGAAGGCGGGTGAGGCCGTCCGCAAGGAGGCGGACCAGGCACTCCTGACGTCGATGGGCCGGTCCGGGAAGGGTGCTTCGCGCTCGGCGGGGGCGTCGGACGACGCGGTGTACGCGGCCTGCCGGCTGGTCGCGCGGGATTCGGGGATCGTCCTGTCCGAGCCCGCGACGGGCGGCGCGGTCAGCGACCGGATCGATCCGGTCGAGCAGGTCGCCGTCGCCTCGCGCATCCGGACACGCGCGGTGCGGCTGGACAACCGCTGGTGGCGGACGGACGCCGGCCCGCTCGTGGGGCGCCGGGCCGCCTCGGGCGCACCGGTGGCGCTGCTGTGGCGCCGCGGCCGTTACGAGGCCGTGAACCCGCTGACCGGGCGGCGCGCCCGCGTGGACGGGGGCAACGCGGAGGAGTTCGAGGAGCGGGCCGTGATGTTCTACCGGCCGCTGCCCGAACGGCCGCTGGGCAGACGGCAGCTGCTGCGCTTCGGCCTCTTCGGCACGCGGACCGATCTGCGGAGACTGGTGCTGACCGGGCTGGTGACGGTCGCGCTGGGCTCACTGGTGCCGGTCGCGACCGGCAGGGTGCTCGGGGTGTACGTGCCCGAGGCCGAGACCGGTCTCATCGTGCAGGTCTCCCTGGCGGTGATCATCACCGGAGTCGTGTCGGCCGCCTTCATGCTCCTGCAGAACCTGACGATCCTGCGGATGGAGGGGCGTGTCGAGAGCACGCTCCAGCCCGCGGTGTGGGACCGGCTGCTGCGGCTGCCGACGAGGTTCTTCACCGAGCGGTCCACCGGGGAGCTGGCGAGCGCGGCCATGGGGGTCAGCGCGATCCGCCGTGTGCTGTCGGGCACCGGACCCGTCGTGGTGCAGGCGGGCACGCTGGGGGCCATGAACCTGGGCCTGCTGCTCTGGTTCAGCGTGCCGCTGGCGCTCACGGCCGTCGCGATGCTGGTGGTGATCGCCGGGGTGTTCCTCACGATGGGCATGTGGGAACTGCGCTGGCAGCGCAGGCTGGTAGCGCTGGGCAACAAGCTCAACAACCAGGCCTTCCAGACACTGCGCGGGCTGCCGAAGCTGCGTGTCGCCGCGGCCGAGAGCTTCGCCTACGGGGCGTGGGCGGCGGAGTTCGCGCGGAGCCGTGAGCTGCAGAAGCGCGCCGGCCGGATCAAGAACATGACGACGGTGCTCAACGCGGTCTATCTGCCGCTCTGTTCCCTGGCCGTCTTCATGCTGCTGGCCGGTCCGGCGCGCGGCTCGCTGTCGGCGAGCGAGTTCCTGACCTTCAACACGTCCGTGACGATGCTGCTGACCGCCGTCACCCAGCTCACCGGCGCGTTCGTGTCGGCCGCCGCGGTCCTGCCGATGTTCGAGCAGATCAAACCGGTGCTGGACGAGGCGCCCGAGGTGCGGGGCGTCAGCACGCAGCCGGGGCCGCTGTCCGGGGAGATCGAGGCCAGGGGTGTCACCTTCCGCTACACGGACGACGGTCCCGTGGTCCTGGACGACGTGTCGCTGACCGTGCGGCAGGGCGAGTTCGTCGCGATCGTGGGGCCCAGCGGGTGCGGCAAGTCGACGCTCCTGAGGATGCTCATCGGCTTCGACAAGCCCCTCTCGGGCAGTGTCCTGTACGACGGTCAGGACCTCGCCTCGCTGGACCAGGCCGCGGTGCGCCGCCAGTGCGGGGTCGTCCTGCAGAACGCCCAGCCGCTGTCGGGTTCGATCCTGGACTGCATCTGCGGTGCCGAGGTCTTCACGCAGGAGGAGGCGTGGGAGGCCGCGGCCATGGCGGGGCTCGCCGAGGACATCAAGCGGATGCCGATGGGCCTGCACACGATGATCTCCGGCGGCGGGGCGATCTCCGGCGGGCAGCGCCAGCGGCTGATGATCGCTCAGGCGCTGGTGAGGCGCCCGCGCATCCTCTTCTTCGACGAGGCGACCAGTGCGCTGGACAACGAGACGCAGCGGACGGTCATCGAGAGCACCAGGGCCCTGCGGGCCACCCGCGTCGTGATCGCGCACCGGTTGTCCACGGTGCTGGACGCCGACCGTGTGATCGTCATGGCGGACGGCCGTGTCGTCGAGCAGGGTCCGCCCGCCGGCCTGCTCGCGGACACGGGCGGGCGGCTCCACGAGCTGGTGCGACGGCAGATGGCCTGAGCGGTTCCCCTCCGGGCCGGACCGGGCGCACCCGAGGTAGCGCCCGGTCCGGACGGACGGTCTCAGTTCCTCTGGCCGCCGGGCCTCGGGGTCTCCGCGGCGTCGCGGATGCTGTCGTGTGCCGCGGCCTCGACCGCCTCGGCGGTGATGCCGAACTCCTCGTACAGCCGCTGGTAGTCGGCCGAGGCCCCGTAGTGCTCCAGGCTCACGATCCGGCCGGCGTCGCCGACCACCTCGCGCCAGCCCTGGCCGACCGCCGCCTCGACGCTGACCCTGGCGCGCACCCCGGGCGGCAGCACCTCGTCCTGGTAGGACTGCGGCTGCTCCTCGAACCACTCACGGCAGGGCATCGAGACCACGCGTACGGCCAGCCCCTCGCCCGTCAGCCGGGCGCGCGCGTCGAGCGCGATCTCGACCTCCGAGCCCGTCGCCACCAGGATGACGTCGGGTGTGGCCTCGGCGGAGTCGGCGAGGACGTACGCACCGCGCGCCGCCCCTTCGGCCGAGGCGTGGGCGCCGTCCCCGCGGTCGAGCACGGGCAGGTTCTGCCGGGTCAGCACGAGACCGGCGGGACGGTCGGTGTGCTCCAGGATGGTCCGCCAGCAGACGGTGGTCTCGTTGGCGTCGCCGGGGCGTACGACGTCGAGGCCGGGAATCGCCCGCAGGGCCGCCAGGTGCTCGACGGGCTGGTGGGTGGGGCCGTCCTCACCGAGCCCGATCGAGTCGTGCGTCCAGACGTAGGTGACGGGGAGCTTCATCAGGGCGCCCAGCCGGACCGCGGGGCGCATGTAGTCGCTGAAGGTGAGGAACGTGCCGCCGTACGGGCGGGTCAGACTCTGCAGGCCGATCCCGTTGAGGACGGCCCCCATGGCGTGCTCCCGGATGCCGAAGTGCAGGGTGCGCCCGTAGGGGCCGCCCGCGAACTCGGAGGTCTGCCGGTCGGACGGGACGAAGGAGGGCTCGCCGTCCATGGTGGTGTTGTTGCTGCCCGCGAGGTCCGCGGAGCCGCCCCACAGCTCGGGGAGCACAGGTGCGAGGGCGGTGAGCACCTCGCCGGACGCCTTGCGCGTGGCCATGCCCTTGGGGTCGGCGGGGAACACCGGCAGGGCGTCCGTCCAGCCGTCCGGCAGCTCCTGCTCGCGCAGCCGGTCGAGGAGCGCGGCCCGCTCGCGGTTCGCCCCGCGCCACGCCTCGTAGCCCTTCTGCCAGTCCGCCTTGGCCGCCCTGCCCCGCTCGCGCACCGCCCGGGTGTGCGTGAGGACGTCGTCCTCGATGGGGAAGTACTCGTCGGGGTCGAAGCCGAGGAGCCGCTTGGTGCCGGCGACCTCGTCGTCGCCCAGTGCCGCGCCGTGCGCCTTGCCCGTGTTGCGCTTCGTCGGGGCCGGCCACCCGATGATCGTGCGCAGCATGATCAGGGAGGGGCGGGTGCGTTCCGCCTTGGCCGCCTCGATCGCGGCGAGCAGGGCGTCGACGTCCTCGACGTAATCGCCCGTACGGGTCCAGTCCACCGTCTGCACGTGCCAGCCGTAGGCGGCGTAGCGGGCCGGGACGTCCTCGCTGAAGGAGATGTCCGTGTCGTCCTCGATGGAGATGTGGTTCGAGTCGTAGAACACCACGAGGTTGCCGAGCTGCTGGTGGCCGGCGAGCGAGGAAGCCTCCGAGGCGACGCCCTCCATCATGTCGCCGTCGGACGCGAGCACGTACACGTGGTGGTCGAACGGGCTGGTTCCGGGGGCGGCGTCGGGGTCGAGCAGTCCGCGCTCCCTGCGCGCCGCCATCGCCATGCCGACGCTCGCGCCGATCCCCTGGCCCAGCGGTCCGGTGGTGATCTCGACGCCCCGGGTGTGCCGGTACTCCGGGTGGCCGGGGGTCGCCGATCCCCAGGTCCGCAGGGCCTTCAGGTCCTCCATCTGCAGGCCGTACCCGGCCAGGTAGAGCTGGATGTAGAGCGTCAGGCTGGTGTGGCCGCAGGAGAGGACGAAGCGGTCCCTGCCCAGCCACTGGTCGTCCTCCGGGTCGTGGCGCATGACCTGCTGGAAGAGCAGGTAGGCGAGGGGTGCCAGGCTCATCGCCGTCCCCGGATGGCCGTTGCCCGTCTTCTGGACGGCGTCGGCGGCCAGGACCCTGACGGTGTCCACCGCCCGCACGTCGACGTCGGTCCAGCCCGCCCGTTCCGCCACGGGAAGAGCGAGCCCGGGGTCGCGGGTGCTGCCGGAAGAGGTTCGCTCGGGCGCCATGGGTTGTCTCCCTCGGATGTGGCTTCTCGGTACGACGGGGGCCTTCGGTGCGGCTCGCCACCCTTCGCATCCTCTGTTCCCCCGTCTCCGACCGCACCCGGAGCGGACCCGGGCGCAGGGCGGCCGGTGCGGGTGGCGACGGCGCGTGCCCGTCGCCCGGTCGCCTACCCGCAGGGCCGCCGGGCAGGCCCGCGGAGGTCACGTCCCGAGCGGCGGAACGGGCGGGTCGGATGAATGATGGGCAGACGATGCGGGCCACGCGTAAGGGCCGGGCCCGCTCCCCGGACGGAACGGTCTCTGGTCCGGCCGGCGAATCGACCGGAAGGGCATGAGCGCATGACCTCCCAGACGGCTGTTCCGGCGGGGGACGGCAGGACGCCTGGGCCGGTTCCCGCCGGCCGCCCGGAAGCGCCCGGGGCACGTCGTCCCGGGCCTCGCGGGGTCACGTCATGAGGGACGAGGACGGGCTGCTGGAGCTGGGACTCATGCGCACCGTGTTCGACAGTCTGGGTGCGGGTGTCTTCGTCATCGACACCGCCGGTCTGCTCACGGCGTCCAATCCCCGGGCGCAGCAGATGCTGGGCCGGTCGAGGGACCAGCTGCTCGGCCACGACATGCACGATCTGCTGCACCGCCGGAAGGACGGCAGCGTCTTTCCCCGCGCCGAGTGCGCCATGCTCGCCGTGCTGGAGAGCGGCCGGCCGGACGAGGGCAGTGACGAACTGTTCCTGCGGGGGGACGGCAGTCTGGTTCCGGTCATCTGGGCCGCCACCCCGCTGCGGCACGAGGGGCGTCTGAAGGGCGTGGTGATCGTCTTCCACGACTTCAGCCTGCACCGCGACGCGGCCGAGCAGACCGCGGCCCATCTCGCGGCCCTGGAGGGACTCACCGCGCGGCTGACGATGGTGGCGGAGGTCTCCACGGTCCTCATCTCCACCACGGACACACCGGAGATGCTGAACCGGCTGGCCGGGCTGCTGGTGCCGGAGATGGGCGACTGGGCGGTCGTCGACGTGCGCACGTCCGGCGAGAAGGGCGGTATGCGGCGCGTCGCCGCCCGCAGCATGGACGACCCCGCGGCGGCCGAAGCGTTCAAGGGGCCGCTGCCGCCGCTGGCCGAGTCGTCGGGCTCGGCCGGTATCCAGGCGCTGTGGGGCTTCCGGCCGGTCGTGCTGGACGAGGCGGCTCTGGCTCAGCCGCCTGACACCCCGCTCGCGGCCGCGCACCGAAAGCTGTTCGAACGCCTGGGCGGAACCTGCGGTGTCGTGGTGCCCCTGCACACCCGGCGGCATGTGTTCGGGGCGCTGACCGTGGCGCGCTCGGCGGCCGGATCGTCGTACACGGAGGCCGAGCTCTTCCTGCTGGCCGACATCGGGCGCCGTGCCGGACTCGTGATGGAGGCGGCGGAGCTGTTCGAACAGCAGCGTCATGTCGCGGAGACCATGCAGCGGCAGCTCCTCACCCCTCTCCCCCAGGTGAACCACCTGCGGCTGGCCGCCCGTTACCGTCCCGCCGAGAGCGCGGCGGAGATCGGCGGGGACTGGTACGACTCCTTCCTCCTCGGCGACGGGGTGACGACGATGGTCATCGGGGACGTCGTCGGGCACGACCTCCAGGCCGCCGCCCACATGGCCGAGGTCCGCAACATGCTCCGGGCCCTGGCGTGGGACCGCACGGAGCCTCCCAGCGTGATCATGCGCCGGCTCGACGAGGCGATGACGCATACCAGCGACGCCCCCATGGCGACCTGCGTATTCGGCCGCGTAGAAGGTCCGGAGGGCGGGCCCTGGCACTTCAACTGGGTCAATGCGGGGCACCCTCCGCCCCTGCTGATCACGCAGGACGGACGGACCCGCTTCCTCGAGGAGGGACACGGCCCGCTCCTGGGCCTCACCTCGGCCCTGCACATGGATCTGGGCTGGCCGGACGCGCGGACGGAGCTCCCGGAGCGTTCCACCCTGCTGCTCTACACCGACGGTCTCGTGGAGAGCCGCACCCGGGACATCGATGCGGGGCTCGCCGCACTGCGCCGGCACGCCTCGGACCTGGCGGGGCTGGACATCGAGGACTTCCTCGACGAACTGCTCGCCCGCATCGACCCCAGCGGCGACGACGTGGCGCTGCTCGTCCTGCGGGTGCCCGCCGCGGGGGTGGGGGCGGGCCCCGACGAGGCTCCCCCGCAGCGTGCGCACAGCCCGGCGGCGTCCGACCGCGGCGCGCCCGGCTCGCGCGTCGAGGGCTCCCCCGTGAGGGACACCTCCGAACCGGCGTGACACACCCGGCAGTCCGGGCCTCCCACTGCTCGTCTCCCCGGCCCCGGCCCGGTTTCGCCGGCGCAACTCCATCCGTGGTGAGGTGATTTGCGGGCGGGTCCCGAACCGTGTCGCCATTTGACCGCGCGCCCGGCCGCGATATTTACTTGCTCAGTCAATTTTTTGCGACGGGGAACGTCCGCCCGCCACACGGGCCCCGTCGCGCCATGAGCAAGGCGTCCTCAGTACGCCGCAACCACACGGGAGTTGACCGCAGATGAGCAGCGTTCGCCGTAGAACCGTCCTGTCGACCGCACTGACCGCCGCTGTCGCCTCGGCGGGACTGCTGCCCACCGCCCGGGCCGCCCAAGCCCGCCAGGCACCACCCCCCGGTCACGAACCCGCCCACCACGACGTCCTGTTCGTGGGCGCACACCCCGACGACGAGCTGCTCAGCTTCTGCGCGCTGGGGCGGTGGCGCGAGCAGTACGGCTGGGAGACGGGAGTGGTCACCGTGACCCGGGGCGAGGGCGGCGGAAACGCGGTGGGCCTGGAGGAGGGCCCGGAACTCGGACTGATCAGGGAGAGCGAGGAACGCGACGCCACCGCCCTGGCCGGAATCCGCAACGTCTTCTACCTCGACAAGCCGGACTTCTGGTACACCCTGTCGGCGCCGCTGACCGCCCGGGTCTGGGACGAGTCGGACACCCTCGAACGCATCGTACGGCTGATCCGGGAGACCACGCCGCACACGGTGGTCACCATGGACCCCAGGCCGTTCGACCAGCACGGCGGACATCAGCTGTCGGCGAGGCTCGCGATCGAGGCCTTCCGGCTGGCAGGCGACCGGCACGCGTTCCCCCGGCAGCTGGCCCACGAAGGGCTGACGGTCTGGCAGCCCCGGCGGCTGCTGGCCCAGAACCACCGTTTCGACGGCCTCCTCGGCGAAGAGGCCGCCGAGCAGCAGCGGACCGATCCGGACTCCGGACTGCCGGTCGTCGGCGTGTGGTCGGGTCACCGCTCCCAGCAGCACGGCACGACCTGGGCGCAGGCCAAGCTGAGCGCCGCCCGGCTGCACCGCACCCAGGGATGGGGGGCGCTCCCGCCCGAGGCCCCGTCGGATCCGGAGGTCCTGAACTCCGAGTGGTTCACCGTGCTGGCGGACCGCGGCCGCCCCGTGCGGAGGCCCGTGCACCGGCAGGACGGACTCCTGCCGCTGTACGAGGAGTTCCGGAGCTGGGCGCACGAGGTCGGCATGCCGTGGCTGGCGAACAACGTCCAGCCGCCGTATCCGGCGCCCCCGACGACCACCGTTCCGGCGGTGGCCACCGCACCCGTGCTGAACGGCCGGGAAGGGGAGGGCGAGTATCCGGGCCCCGAACTGCCCCTGCGGTTCTGGCAGGGTGAAGCAGCGACGGCGGACGACTGCTCGGCGACCGCCAAACTGTCCCGGCACGACGACGACCTGTATGTGCTCGTCCGCGTCACCGACGAACGCGCCGGGTCACCCCTCGGCCAGGACGACGTCAAGCGGCACTGGCGCGCCGACTCCGTCGAGATCGCCCTGGACCCGCGGGGCGACGCGGACGACACGTCCCTGACGTTCAAGGCGGGCATCGTGCCCCTCACGGCCGACGGCGGGGGGCCGGAGGCCGGACGCGACGCGGACAACCATCAGGGCCCGGCCTCCAGGACGGCCCCCGGCATGCGGGTCGTCAGCACGGTCACCGAGCCCTACCGGGGCTACACCGTCGAGGTGAAGATTCCCCTGGGTGAGCTTCCGGCGGCCGCGGATCCCGAACGGTTCGGGCTGAACGTGCTGGTGTACGACTCCGACACCGAGGACCGTACGGGGCAGACACGGCTGGCCTGGGCGCCCTACGGCAGCGCTCAGGCCGACCCCTACGTGTGGGGGACCGCCCGGCTGGAGGGCTACACACCGCCGGCGGACCGCCCGGTCGTCCCCGCCCGGCCCCGCATCCCCGCGGACGCGGCGCGCAGCGAGCACTCCCCCGCCGCGCTGGAGCAGGCCCGCCGCACGGGCATCCCGCTCGCGGGCGGACCGCGCGTGATCAGGGGCTGAGACCGTTCCACGGGCGGGGAGGCGGACGTGAAGGCGCCGGCTCCCCGCCCGCCGGACCTCAGCGGGCGTCCTGCGCGGCCTGGTCGAGCAGTCGCTGGATGCGCAGTCCGTGGGCCGCGTCGATGCCGGTGCCCACGCCGGTCCGTACGGCGGTGGCGAACTCGCGGCGCAGCACGGGCCAGCACTCCTCGTGGTCGATCCCCGCGGTGTCGTAGACCAGTTCCTCTCCGGGGCCGAAGAGTTCGACGCGGGTCCGGGCCCGGGGCAGCTTCACGCTGCCGGACAGGGACGCCTGGCTGACCGCCCCGTTCTCGTGTTCGCAGGTGAGCTCGACCCAGCGGCGCGGATCGCCCGCGGCGCGGACGGAGACGATGGGCCCCACCGCGGTGTCGAGGATGTCCAGGAGGTGCGGGCCGAGGTCGAGCAGCGCGCCGTGCTCCAGCCGCCAGGACGTGGCGAACTCCCCGCCGAGGAAGGCTCCGTGCAGATAGCAGGAACGTGCGCCGGTCACCTCGCGGGTGGCCGCCTCGGCGAGGAAGGCGCGGGTGACCGGGTGGTACCGCTTCGTCAGGACGAGCTGGGAGATCACCCCGTGCTCGGCGACGGCGTCCGCCACGGCGCGCGCGGAGTCGAGGTCGGCGCCCAGCGGCTTCTCCAGCAGGAGGGCTCGCCCCGCTGCCGCGGCACGCGGGGCGAGGACGGCCTGCACGGCGGGCGGCACCGCGAACGCCACGGCCTCGCACGTGTCGAGGAGTTCCTCGAAGGAGTCGGCGACCGGGGCTCCATAGGGCTCGGCGACCTCGGCGGCCGCCTCCGGGCGACGCGCCCAGACCCCCGCGAGCACCGTCTCGGGGCCGGTCGCGAGCATGCGGGCGTGCATGGTGCGCGCCCAGGGGCCGGCGCCCACGAGACCGACGCGGACGGGCTCGTGGGACCAGGTGGGCGTGAGGGGGGTGGTGCTGGACATGGTGCTCTCCGTCGGTTCTGCGGGGGATGTGGTGCGGCCGGTCACCGGTGGTCCGTTCACGGCCGTGACGGCCGTGCGGGGCACCCCGCGGGTGCGCACCGGTGGTGGCCTCGTGATGTGCCCCTCAGGCGCCGATCCGGGCGAGGGACGCGAGCCGGGCGTCGGCACGGTCGGGGGCGTAGAGGTGGTCGACGACCATGCGGGCGGCTCCGGTGAGCGCCGCCCGGTCGCCGAGCTCCGAGGTGACGACCTGCAGGTGGGCGGTGGTGCGTGGCATGGCCCGCTGGTAGATGAGTTCGCGTACGCCGGTGAGGAACGGCGTGCTCGCCAGGTCTCCGCTCAGCATCAGCACCCCGGGGTTGAGCAGGGTGACGACGGTGACCAGCACCTCGCCGACGCGCTGTCCCGCCTCGCGGGCGAGCCGGACCGCGTCGGGCTGGCCCGCGGCGAGGTGGTCGCGCACATCGGACCCCGAAGCGGTGGGCACGCCGGCCGCGGTGAGCTGACCGGCGATGGACCGGCCGCTGGCGACCGCCGCGAGGCAGCCGTAGGAACCGCACATGCACAGGGCGTCGGGGCGGTCGTGGAGCCGGATGTGGCCGATGTCGCCGGCTCCGCCGTCGATGCCCCGGTAGACCTGACCGCCCACGACGACGCCGGCGCCGATCCCGGTCGACGCCTTGACCAGGACGAAGGCGCTGCAGTCCGGGTGCCCCGCACGCTGTTCGGCCAGGGCCATCAGGTTGGCGTCGTTGTCGACGAACACCGGCAGCGGCCCGTCGGCGGGCATCGGGCCGACGTGCTCGGTCCAGGCGTCGCGCAGGCGTTCCCGGACGGGGAACCGGTCCCAACCGGGCATGATCGGCGGTTGCACGATCTGCGCGGACTCCCAGTCGACCGGCCCCGGCACGGACAGCCCGATGCCGCAGACCCGTTCGGGTCCGACGGCGGCCTCGGCGAGCAGCGGGCCGAACCAGCGGGCGAGTTGGTCCAGTGCGCGGTCGGGGCCGTCCGCGATGACGAGGGGGCCGGTGTGCTCGGCGAGGACCGTGCCGGCGAGGTCCAGCAGGGCGACCCGGGCGTGCCGGGTCTCCAGGTCGGCGACGAGCACCACGGCGTGCGCGGGGTCGAACTCCAGCCGGGCGGAGGGCCGCCCACCGGTGGAGGTGCCGGTGGCGCCCCGCAGCCAGCCCGCTCCGAAGAGCTGGTCGAGCCGGTGTCCCACCGTCGAGCGGGAGAGGCCGGTCGCCTGCTGGAGTTCTCCGCGCGTCGTCGCCTCGCCGCTGCGAATCAGCTGGAGCAGATGCCCCGCGCTGGCCTGGTTTCCTGCCATCCCCGCCGTCCTCGCCCTGTCCGTCTCGCCCGTGCCCGTGCCTGCCCCCGGTGGCCTTCCGGCCGTCGTCCCGGGAACCCGGCTCCTGGCGTCAGCTCTTGTCCGCACCGCTGGTCAGGCCCTCGGTGAGGAGCCGTTCGGCGGAGAAGAACAGGAGTACCACAGGGATGGTCAGGACGACCGACCCGGCCATCAGTACGGTCTTCGACACCTCGATGCCGTTGGCCAGTTGCTGGAGTCCCAGGGAGACCGTCCACCTGTCGGGGTCGGCCGCAAGGAAGAGCAGGGCGAACAGGAACTCGTTCCAGGCGATCATGAAGACGTACAGTCCGGTGGCCATGAGCGTGGGGAGCGCGAGCGGAAGGATGATCTTCCGTACGGTCTGCAGCCGTGACGCACCGTCGATCGCCGCCGCTTCCTCGATGCTGAACGGGATGGTGACGAAGTAGTTCTTCAGCATGTAGATGGAGACGGGCACGGTCTGCGCGATGTAGACGATGGCGAGTCCCACGAGGCTTCCGGACAGGCCCATCTTGGCGAACATCACGAAGAGCGGAACGGCCAGCAGGGTCGCCGGGAACATGTACACGGCGAGGAACAGCGCGCTGACCTGCCGGCTGCCGAAGAACTTGAGCCGGCTCACCGCGTAGGCGCCGGGCACGGCCGCCGCGAGGGTCAGGAGGACGGTCGCGATCGCCACGAGCGCCGAGTTGAGCAGCATCCCCAGGAAGCCCTGGCCGCCGTCGGAGGTGGACTTGAGGACGCTCTCGTAGGTGTCGAAGGTGAAGTCCTTCGCCGACACCCAGAGGTTGCCCGGCTCCAGGAGCAGGGAGTCGATGGGCTTCACCGACAGCAGGAGCATGTAGTAGAAGGGCACGATCGTGATCGCCGCGAGGAAGACGATCACCACCCAGCGCAGCACACCGAAGAACCGGTTCTCGAACTGCGCGCGGGTCAGGCGGCCCCGGGCACGCGGGGGTGACGTCGCCGGGCGGGCGGTGCGTCCCGGCTGCTCACGGGTCATCGTGGGGGTGGTCATGCGGATTCCTCCTGGACCTTCTTGCCGAAGAACTTGAAATAGACGCCCAGGAGGACCATGAGCACGACCGCGAGGACGAGGGCCTGAGCGGACGCGGCGCCGACGTCGAAGCGCGCGGTGAGGAAGTCGTAGACGCGGACGGCCACGACGTCCGTGCCCGAGCCACCGCCGGTGAGCAGGTAGATGTCGTCGAACTTGTTGAACGTCAGGATGAAGCGCAGGACGGACAGCAGGGCGATGACGGGCATCAGCTGCGGCAGCAGGATGTGCCGGAAGCGCTGGGAGATCGTGGCGCCGTCGACCTCCGCGGCCTCCTCCAGGCCCGCCGGTACCGCCTGGAGGCGGGCCAGCATGAAGAGGAAGGCGAAGGGGAAGTAGCGCCAGGTCTCGAAGGCGATGACGGTGAGCAGCGCGAGAGGGATGTGGAAGTGGACGCCGAGCAGGCCCACTTCGTAGGACCGGGTCGACAGGAAGGCGATCGGGTCGTCCCAGCCGAAGAGCTTGCGGCCCCACTCGTTGACGATGCCGTACTGCGGGCTGAGCGCGACCTCCCAGACGAACGAGACCGCGACCACGGGGGCGACGTACGGCAGGAGCATCGCGGCCCGCAGGATCCCGCGTCCGCGGAAGGGCCTGCGCAGCGCGAGGGCGGCGATCAGCCCGAGGGCGACGGACCCCGCGGTGGCGCCCACGGTGTAGAGGAGCGTGGTGCCGAGGCTGCTCCAGAATCCGGGGGAACCGAAGACCTGCGAGAAGTTGTCGAGGGTCCAGCGGCCGAAGAGGCCGTTCTGCTGGATGTCGACGAGTTTGGCGTTCTGGAAGGCGAGCAGGACGGTCCACAGGATCGGCAGGATCACCACGACCAGGACCACCAGGAAGGTGGGCGTGACGAAGGCGAGACCTGACCGGTTCTCCCGCCTGCTGCTGCTCTGCGGTGGGACGCGGCGCTTCTTCGCGCCGCTCGTTATGGAGCTCATGGGTCGGTTACCTCGGTGACGGAGCGGCGTGCGGCTACTGGAGGGACTTCTGGAGGGCGGACACTTCGTCGTTGGCCTCCTTGGCGGCCTGCGCGGGCGAGATCTGACCACTGGTCATCGCGCCGATGGCCTTGGCGACGGGGAGTTCGCCGTTGGTGGCGCCGACGAGGGTGCCCTGCCCCTGGGTGAGGCCCCATCGCTTCATGTCGCCGACACCGGTGACGAGCCGGTCCAGGAGGGCCGGGGGGTAGGCCTTCTGCATGGACTCCCGGTGGTCGACTCCCATGACGCTGCCGCGCCACGCCTGCTGGAAGGAGCCGGGCTTCTCCGGGGTGCCGGTGCGGACGGGGATCTTGCCCTCGGGGGCCATGCCGAACCAGTCGGCGTAGCCCTTGCCCATCATGTACTCGATGAACTTCCGGGAGGCGCCGGTCTCCGCGGTCCTGGTGACCGCCCACGACGTGATCTCGCCGAACTGGGCGGGCTCCTTGCCGTCGGGGCCCTTGAGTGAGGTCACGATCCCGGTGTTGCGGGCCAGGAACTTCGGGTCCTTCTTGCAGTCGGGGCAGCTGGGCAGCGCGTCGTCACGCAGACCGGCCATCTCGTCCAGGAGGAAGGAGGACCAGACCGCCATGGACGACTTCCCGGCGAAGTACGTGGCGCGGGTGGTGTCGACGGTCTGGCTGCCGGGCGCACCGTGCTTGCGCGCGAGGTCGTTGTACGCCGTGAAGGCGTTGTGGCACGCCGGGGAGTCGAGGGCGGGCTTGCCGGCCTCGTCCACCAGCTCGCAGCCGTTGGCCAGGGCGAGGTCCTCGAAGCTCTGCTGGGTGAAGACGTCCGAGGGGTCGGAGGCCAGCGATATGCCGTCCCGGCCGCCCTTGTCGAGCTTCGCGGCCGCCTTGAGGGCGCTCGCGTAGCTGTCGGGCGCGTCGAGTCCGGCCTTGGCGAAGAGGTCCTTGCGGTACACGAGGATCTGGAGCCACGCGTCGGAGGGGACCCCGAGCCGGGTGCCGCCGTCGGCGGTGAGCGAGAGCGCGTTGCTGTTGAACGTCTCCGGGTGCAGGTCCTTGACCACCTGGTCGGCGACCTCGGTGTTGAGCAGGCCGTTGCCGTACATCTGCCAGACCTGGCCCATCGGGACCGCCCCGATGACGTCGGGGAGCTTGCCCGCGGCGGCCGCGGACATGATCAGCTGCGGCAGCTGGGTCTCGTCGACGCCGACGAGGTCGACCTTGACGCCCGTCTCCTTCTCGAACCGGTCGACGACCTTCTGGGTCGCGGCCATCCGCGGCGGCAGGTTCTCCTGGGACCACACCGTGATCCTGTTGTCGGGCCGCTCGGCACCTGTGCTGCCGGAGCAGCCTGCCAGCAGACCTGCAGCCAGGGTCCCGGCGAGCCCGAGCAGGGTCGCCTTCGACCGTCGGGTCTTCATCACCATGCTGTGTCCTCACGCCACTTACGCACTTTCCTGATGCATCTCAGCATCACTTTTGCTTCTTGACAAGACATAACTCTGAGATATCTTCGACTGAAGTCAGCGAGCAACACCCCTTCCAGCACCAACGGAGCTCCCCGTGGAACGCGTCGTCCAGTTCACCGGCCCCCGCCAGGTCGAAGTCGCCGAGCACGAGAGCGCTCCGCTTCCCGCGGGACATCTGCGAGTCCGCACTCGCTATTCCGGCATTTCAGCAGGAACCGAACTCACCGCCTATAGGGGTACGAACCCCTACTTGACTCGCACCTGGGACGCCGAGGCCAGGATCTTCCGCGACGGCGCGGCAGGCATCGAGTACCCGGTCGCCGGCTGGGGCTACTCCGAGGTCGGCGAGGTCACCGAGGTCTCGCCCGAGCTCGTGGGCACCCCGGGGATGCCGGTCCCCGGCGACCTGGTCTGGGGCATCTGGGGACACCGCAGCGAGGGCATCGTCCCGGCCGAGCGCATGGTCGGCCACACCCTTCCCAAGGGTCTGGAACCGCTCGCCGGCGCCTTCGCCCGGGTCGGCGCCATCGCGTACAACGCGATCCTCGCCGCCGACATCCACCTCGGCGAGGACGTGGCCGTCTTCGGCCAGGGCGTCATCGGCCTGCTGACCACGCGCCTCGCACAGCTCAACGGCGCACGCGTCACCGCGGTCGACGCACTCGACGGCCGGCTGGCGACAGCCCGGGAGTACGGCGCCCGGCACACCCTGAACGCCCGCGCCGACAGCGTCGCCGAGAGCATCCGTGCCGCCACGGGCGGGGCCGGCGCGGACGTCGCCATCGAGATCAGCGGCGTGTACCCGGCGCTGCACGAGGCCATCCGCTCCGTCACCGTCGGCGGCCGCGTCGTCGCCTCCGGCTTCTACCAGGGGGACGGCGCCGGTCTGCGGCTCGGTGACGAGTTCCACCACAACCGTATCCAGCTGATCTGCTCCCAGATCGGCGGAGTGCCCCCGCAGCTCGCCGGCCGCTGGACCGTCGAGCGGCTCCAGCAGACCTTCCTCTCGCTGGTCGCCGAGGGCCAGGTGGACGTGAAGTCCCTGGTCAGCCATGTCGTCCCGGTGGCCGAGGCGGCCGACGCCTACGTGCTGCTCGACGAGACCCCCGCCGACGCCCTCCAGGTCGTGCTGGAGTTCTGACCCCCGCGGTCCCCCACCCCGTACGAACCGCCAGACCCCAGCGCGCCCACCGTCGGCGCCGAAAGGCATCCCATGCTGAAAACCGCCTGCCAGGAACAGCTCCTTCCCGGCGACACGCTCCAGGAGAAGTGGGCCTTCGCCCAGGACGCCGGCTTCGACGCCGTCGAGCTGCGGTCCAAGGGAGACTTCCACTTCCGCGACCGGCTGCCCGAGCTGAAGCAGGCCCTCGCCGACGGGGTCGTCATGCCCACCGTCTGCGTCGACATGCTGCACTTCTTCGCCGCGTTCGACGACGATCTGCGCCGTGACGCCCTGGAGCAGATGAAGTCGCAGCTCAGCGTCGCGGCCGAGATCGGGGCCCGGGGTGTGCAGACCCCCGCGTCCTACGGGATGTTCTCGCGCCGGCTGCCGCCCTTCGAGCCGCCGCGCACCGAGGAGCAGGACCGCGAGGTGCTGCTGGCCGGTCTCTCCGAACTGGGCGAGCACGCGCGCCGCGAAGGCGTGACCCTGTACCTGGAGCCGCTCAACCGCTACGAGGACCACATGGTCAACCGGCTGGAGCAGGCCGTCGACCTGATCCGCACGGTGGGCCTGGACTCGGTGCGCATCGGCATCGACAGCTACCACATGAACATCGAGGAGACCGACCCGTCGGCCGCCATCCTCGCGGCGGCCCCGTACATCGGCCACGCCCAGGTCAGCGACTCGAACCGGTTCCAGCCGGGTGCCGGCCACCTGGACTGGCCGGCCTGGATCGGCGCGCTCCACAGCATCGGCTACGACGGCTACCTCGCCGCCGAGTGCCGGCTGACGGGCGACCCCGTCGCGGCCGTCCGCTCCATCCCCGCGTTCCTGCGGAGGTCCGGCGCGTGACGTCGCTGCTCGAAACCCCCGTGCCCGCCGCTGCCGATGACCTGACACTTCGGCACGGCGCGGCACGGGTACTCCTCGCCAACTGGACCGGCGGTTCGACCGTCCCGTCGCGGGGCCTGTACCCGCACCAGTGGAGCTGGGACTCGGCCTTCATCGCGATCGGGCTGCGCCACCTGTCGGTGCGCCGCGCCCAGCGCGAACTGGAGAGTCTGCTCGGTGCGCAGTGGTCCGACGGGCGGGTGCCGCACATCGTGTTCAGTCCCTCCGTCCCCCTCGACGCGTACTTCCCCAGCCCCGACTTCTGGCGCTCGTCGACCGCCGGCACCGGGGCGGGCGCGCCCGCCGGGACAGAGACGTCGGGCATCGTGCAGCCGCCGGTGCACGCGCTCGCCGCCTGGCTGGTCCACGTGTCGGACCCGGAGACCTCGCGCAGCCGCGGCTTCCTTCCGCGGGTGTACGAGCGGCTCGTGGCCTGGCACGACTACCTCACCGGGTCCCGCGACCTCGGTGGCGGCGGGCTGGCCGCCATGGTCCACCCGTGGGAGCCGGGCATGGACAACAGCCCCTGCTGGGACGGGCCGCTGCAACGCGTCGAACCGGCCGTCCCGGGCTCGTACCGGCGTGCCGACCTCGACCACGGCCAGGCCTCGGAGCGTCCCACCGATCTGGACTACGGGCGCTATGTGCGCCTGGCGGCCGACTACCGCGACAGCGGCTACGCGGACGTGCGGGGAACGCACTCCTTCGCCGTCGAGGACCCCTGCGTCAACGCGCTCCTGATCGTCTCGGAGCACGCGCTCGCCCGGATCGCCGAGGAGACGGGCGCGGACCCCGCACCCCACCGGGCGCGGGCCGAGCGCCTGACCGCAGCGCTGGTGGAGCGACTCTGGTCGCCCGCCGACGGCATGTTCCTCTGCAGGGACCTGGTCGGCGGCGAGCTGATCGCGGAGCGCAGCGTCGCCGGGCTCGTCCCGCTCATCGTCCCGGGGCTCCCGCAGGACATCGTGGACGCCCTGCTGAGCACGGCCGAGGGCCGGGGCTTCCGTCTCGGCGAGGTCCCGATGGCGCCCTCGTACGACTTCGAGGGGCACGCCTTCGACCCGTCGCGCTACTGGCGGGGACCCGCCTGGTTCAACACCAACTGGCTGCTGGAGCGCGGTCTGCGGCAGTACGGGCGGACACGCGCGGCCGACGCGCTGCGCGGTGCCATGCTCGGCGCGGCGGGCGTCAGCTCCTTCGCCGAGTACGTGGACCCGGTCACCGCCGAGGCACGCGGCACCCGGGCGTTCGGCTGGACGGCCGCCCTCACCCTCGACCTGCTCGCCGCGTCCGGGCCGGCGGGCGGCGACGCCACCCTTCCCACGTCGAACGGAGCACGCTCGTGAACGGCACGGCGGACACCACCCTGGTCCGCGCGGGCACCTTCGTCGTCCTCGGGGCCGACGGCGGTCTCACCGGCCGCGGCGGCACGTCCCCGGACGGCCTGTTCCACCGCGACGCCCGGCACCTGAGCCGGTGGACACTGACCGTCGACGGCACCGCGCCCACGGTGCTGGTGCCGTCGAGCGGCGAGGAGTCCGCCGGCTGCGTGCTCACGCCGCCCGGCACCCGGGACGAACCGGCCGCGTACGCAGTCTTCCGCGAACAGGCCCTGGGGGCGGGCGTACTGACGGAGCGTCTGCGGCTGGTCAACAACCGCCCCGAGCCGGTCGCCGCGACCCTCTCGCTGACCGCGGACGCCGACTTCGCCGATCAGTTCGAGCTGCGGTCCGACAAGCGCAGCTACGACAAGTCCGGGGCGCGGCGCACGGCGAGCGCCCTCCCGGACGGTGTCACCTTCGGCTACGAGCGCGGCGAGTGGACCTCGCGCACGACGGTGTGCGCGTCCCCCGCCCCGGCCTCCGTACGGCCGGCCGACGGGGAGCCCACGGCCCACCGGCTGGACTGGCGCCTCGAACTGCCCGCCCACGGCACCGCCGAGATCCTGCTCACCGTCACCGCGCACGCGCACGGGGCTCCGACGCCCGCCGCCGTGGGCACCCCGGCGGAGGCGGTCGCCGTGCAGGCCGCGGACAGGGAGGCCTTCACGGGGGCACCGCTGCCGCTGCCGCCGGACACCCCCGTCGGCCTGGCCGCCGCGTGCGAGCGGGGGCTGCGCGATCTGGCCGCCCTGCGGGTGCCGGCCACGGGCCCGGACGGCGAGGAGGTGCGGGTACCCGCGGCGGGCATCCCCTGGTTCCTCACCCTCTTCGGCCGGGACTCGCTCTTCACCTCGCTCTTCGCGCTGCCCTACCGGCCCGCACTCGCCGAGGCGACGCTGCTCGCACTCGCGGCGACGCAGGGCACCGGCTACGACGCCGGCCGGGGCGAGCAGCCCGGGCGCATCGTCCACGAGATCAGGCACGGCGAGCTGGCGCACTTCCGTCAGGTGCCCTACGGGCGCTACTACGGCGCGGTGGACGCGACCCCGCTCTTCCTGGTGCTGCTGGACAGCTACACCCGGTCGACCGGTGACACGGCCCTCGCGACCCGGCTGGAGAGCCGGGCCCGCGCGGCCGTGGACTGGATGTTCCGGGACGGCGGCCTGGACGACAGCGGCTACCTGGTCTACTCGCCCGACCCCCAGGGCCTGGTCAACCAGAACTGGAAGGACTCCGAGGGAGCCATCTGCTTCCTGGACGGCACCCAGGCCGAGGGCCCGATCGCCGTCGCGGAGGCACAGGGCTACGCCTACGACGCGCTGGTGCGCACCGCGCGGATCGCCCGGTGGCTCTGGGACGACGCGCCGTACGCCGAGCGGCTCGAAAAGGCCGCCGAGGATCTGCGGGAGCGCTTCCTGCGGGACTTCTGGATGTCCGGGCCCGACTTTCCGGCGCTCGCCCTGGACGGCGAGGGCCGGCAGGTCGACTCGCTGGCATCGGACGCCGGTCACCTGTTGTGGTCCGGCATCCTTGACGACCGGCACGCCCGGCGGGTCGGACAACGGCTGCTGGAGCCCGACTTCTTCTCGGGCTGGGCGATCCGCACCCTCGCCTCGGGGCAGCCCGGCTACCATCCGCTGTCCTACCACCGGGGCACTTCCTGGCCGCACGACAACGCCGTGATCCTGCTCGGCCTCGCGCGCTGCGGTCTGAAGGACGAGGCACGCACGGTCGCCCTCGGACTGCTCGACGCCTCGGCGCACCACGGGCACAGGCTGCCCGAGGTGATGGCCGGCCACTCGCGGGAACAGCACCCGCGCCCGGTCCCGTACCCCCACTCCTGCTCCCCGCAGGCCTGGGCGGCGGCGACTCCCCTGGCCGTCCTCACCGCCCTGCGGGAGGGTGACGGCGAACCGTCGTAGTCCCTCCCGCCCCCGGACCGGCCCGGCCCGCGGCATCCCCCGCTGCGGGCCGGGCCCTCTGACCGGATCGCTCGTGGGGAGGCCGTGGCCCCGGCCTCCCCACGAGCGGACGCGTCACCCCGGCGACGCGGTCAGGGACGGCGGACAGGGCCTCCTTCCCCGTCGGCCAGGAGCGCGATCAGCGAGCTCCGCGCCCGCGCGACGCGTGAGCGCACGGTCCCCACGGGGCATCCGACGGCCGTGGCGGCCTCGGCGTAGGGGAACCCGAGCAGCTGGGTGAGCACGAAGGCCTCACGCCGCTCCGCCCGGATCAGCGACAGGAGTTCGGCGAGTGCGACTCCCTCGTCGAAACCGGGCACGTCGCACGGCTGTGCGCGCTCCGCCGCGCTCTGCCAGTCGTGCCGGTCCGCGAGACGCGGCCGGGCGGCGGCCCGGCGGAAGCTGTCCGCCACCGTGCGGCGGGCGATGGAGAGTATCCAGGTGCGGGCCGACGAGCGGCCCTCGAAGGCGGGCAGTCCGGTGAGGGCCCGGAGGAACACCTCCTGGGTGAGGTCGTCGGCCGCCTGCGGGTCAGCGCTGAGATGGGTGACGTAGCGCCAGACGTCGCGGTGCAGTGCGCGGACGAGCCGGTCGGCCTTCTCGGGATCTCCGTCCCGGGCCTCCAGCGCCAGCCTGGTGGCCGTCTCGTCGAGGGCCGCGGTACGCCGGTCCGGTGTTCCGCCGATGGGTGGGTACGGGGCATGGGGCATCGCCACAAGGTCCTTTGCGGGCATGTGTGGTCCGGCGGCGCGCGAGGCCGGCCGGTGACGGATTCGGCCTGCGGGCGGGCAGCGCCGAAGCCCGAGTCGCGGCGGGGTGCGCGCTCGGGGAACGTGCCGTCGGCAGAGGCCGCCCCTCGGTCCGTGCGGAGACGGCGGGACGGCACTCGGGCGACGGCTGCTCCCGGCGGCGGACCTCGCGAGGTGATGCTGTGGACCAGCAGAAGGAGCGCCGGAGCACGGACCGCACGCCGGCGGCGCACGCGCGGGCGGGGCCGCTGCGGGGGCGCGCAGAGGTGCAGGAGCATGCGGAGGGGCGACCCGATCCGCCCCGCGAAGGCGCGCACCACACGGAAGAGGGCCCGCTCACCGTGTGCGAGCCACAGACCGCACAGGACGGCGGCCAGCAGGTGGGCGACGAGCATGCCGGCGGAGGGCATGCCGTCCATGGTGTGACCGACGTGCACCCCGGATCCGAGACCGGCCGGCACGTCGGAACCCAGGGGGTGCGCCGTGTGCGGGCCGTGGCCGGGAGGTGGCTGGGCGATCAGGTTCCCCAGACCCGCGGCGCGCACGACCTCGGCCGCCTCCCGGTCGGAGAGCCGGGCCGCGCCCTCGCCGCACAGGAGCTGTCCGGCCCACTCGTGGGCGAACGAGACGCGTGACGGCTGCGGGGATTGGGAGGCGGACTGCGCCAGGGCGAAGGCGGTGTGGAGCACGGTCTGCACCGCGACGGCTGCCGAGGTGACGGCGAGGGGTCCCCGCTCACGGCCCGCCAGGAGCCAGGCCGCCGATGCCGTGCCCACGAACGCGAGCGCCGTCGTCCACCAGGGCACCGCTGTTCCCGACGTGAACGCGTGGCCGGTGGCCGCGAGCAGCACACAGACGGCTGCGAACAGCACAGCCCGTACGGCGCGGTGGCTCCGGCCCGGATTCATGGCGGGCTCATCCTCGCACCGACCGGAGCGCCGCGCAGGTCCCCGTCCCGGACCGTCGCCTCCGGACACACACCGGGCGAAGAACACGGCCCGCGGGCGGAGTTCACTCGTCCCGCGCGTCATGGGCGGCCCTGCTGGCGCGGATCTCCGCATCGTGGGCGACGGCCCAGCTCGCGAGAGTCAGAGCCGGGGCGATGAGACTCTTCCCGAGGGACGTGAGCGCGTACTCGACGCGCGGCGGGACCTCGGCGTAGGCGGTACGGGAGACGAGACCGTCCCGTTCGAGGTTGCGGAGCGTCAGGGTCAGCATCCGCTGCGAGACACCCGGGATGGCGGTGTGGAGCTCGGTGAAGCGCAGCCGCCCCTCGTCGAGTGTGGCGACGACGAGCAGCGTCCACTTGTCGCAAATGCGGTCCAGCACGGCGCGGATCGTCCGGCCGCCGTCGCCTCGGATCATGCAGGTGTGCTCGTACCGCGACATGACGCTCCTTGTGCCTTGCGCACATCCGTGTGCCTTTTGTAGGCGTTGCGCAGGTGACTCATGATGACGCCATCCGCTTTCCGGCAGTGACACGAGGGGTCTCCATGCATGCCGCGTACTGGATCGTCGCCGCGCTCCTTTCCCTGTTCTACGTCTACGCGGGAAGCGAGAAACTTCGCCGGACCCAGGAGCAACTGCGGCCGATGATGGGCTGGGTGGACCGCGTGCCGATGTCCGCGGTCCGGCTCATAGGCGCCGTCGAGGTGCTCGGAGCCCTCGGCCTCCTCCTGCCTCCCCTCACGGGGATCGCGGTGTGGCTCGCCGTCGCCGCCGCGATCGGCTTCGTGCTGCTCCAGGTCGGCGGGACGGCGTTGCATCTGTCCCGGGGCGAGGTCCGTGAGACGTGGCTCAACGTCACGCTCATCGCGACGGCGGCGGCGGCCGCCTGGCTCGCGGCCGCCTGGCTCTGACGGGCGGGCGCGCCCGTCCCGCCGGACCGCCCCGGGCGTCCCGGCGGGGCCGGCGCACTCAGCCGGCCGGGGTGTACGTCCGCTTCCCGCGCCGGTGCGCGATCTCGCCCAGCAGGACGTC
The DNA here is from genome assembly GCF_042892135.1 of Streptomyces sp. NPDC001822. NCBI lineage: Bacteria > Bacillati > Actinomycetota > Actinomycetes > Kitasatosporales > Streptomycetaceae > Streptomyces > Streptomyces sp. NPDC001822. The sequence goes on along the minus strand of NZ_JBIATW010000017.1, from coordinate 139,415 downwards.
CACGGCCACGAAGGCGGCCAGCGGGATGCCCAGGAGCGGCACGAAGTAGCCGAGGACGGCGACGGCCGCCATCGACGGGACGAGGACGTGGGGCGGGACCTTCTGCCACGAGCCGCGCGGCATCGGGCGGCCGAACGACGAGCCGCGCCCGCGCTGCCACCACATCCGGTACCCCAGCAGGATCAGCGCGATCAGACCGGCGGTGAGTGCGGCCAGCACGATCTGGTTGACCAGCCCGAACAGTACGCCGGTGTGCGCGTCGATGCCCCAGCGCGTGAGCTTGGCGAGCGGCGGATGGTCGGCGAACCGGACCACGTCGGTGACTTCGCCGGTGGCCGGGTCGACCGCGACGGCGTCCTGCTTCTCCGGCCAGCTCCGCTGGATCTGCCGCACGACGTACGCCGACGAGGCGTCGGCCGGAGGCACGATCTCCACGGGGTCCGAAAGACGCTGCGAACGCGCCTGCTCCAGCACGGCGTCGAGGCCCACGTCCGCGCCCCGCGCGTCGCCGGAGCCGCCGGCACCCGTGTGCTCGGCGTGCTCACCCCCGGACGCGAGGCCCGCCGAGACCGCGGGGGTCGTCTGGCCGACCGCCTCGCGCAGGTCCGACACGCTCTGTCCCGCGTACGCCGACCACGTGAGCCCCGTCGCCGACAGGAAGAAGAGGCCGCCCGCCGCCCACACGCCCACGGTGCCGTGCAGCGAGAGGGTGCGCCGCCGGCCGGTCGCTCCGCGGACCTTGCGCCGCGCCCGCCGCCGTCCGAACCAGAGCACGAGGCCACCGCCCGCTGTCACCCACAGCCAGCTGGCCGCGAGTTCGCTGTAGAGACGACCCGTCTCCCCCAGGTGCAGATCCCGGTGGAGCTCGTCTATCCAGGTGCGCAGGGGCAGCGCGCCGGTGGAACCGTACTGCTCCAGGGCCCCCGTCACCTCGCCGGTGTACGGGTCCACGAACACGGCCAGGGTGTGGTCGGGATTCACACCCGGCACGCCGGACAGCAGGACACGCGTCGTCGCCCCGTCCTCCGGAGAGGGGCGCACCGCACTGACGGTCCCCTCCGGGTGCGCCTCCCGTGCCGCCGCGACCTGGCGTGAGACGGGCAGTTCGGCACCGCCGGCCGGGACACGCAGCTCATCGGCGTACATGATCTTCTCGGCCTGGTACGAGCCCGCGTAGAGCAGGCCCGTCGCGGCCGCCACCAGCAGGAACGGCGCGATGAGCACCCCTGCGTAGAAGTGGAGCCGCAGCACGAGCGGCCGGAGCGACGCCCAGCCGCCTCGGCCGCCGGGGGGTTCGGGTCGCGGGCTCTGCTGGTCGTCGTGCGAGGCGAGGACCGCTGGTTCGACGGACAAATCTGCTCTCCTTGGCGCGGGACGGCGTGGACGGGCCGTGATCGGCCGGTCCAGTAGTCGGATCGGACCGCCCGGTGGTTCCCGGCACCCGTCCCGGCACGGCTCGCGGGGTCCCAGGGCAGGCACCCTCTTCGCCCAACCTCGCTGCAGAACAAGGGATTTGTGCGACGATGCGCGCCATGCCCCAGGACGCGACGGAACCGAGCACGCCACGCCGCACGCTCCTGGCCCGGGACGCCTGCCTGCTCGTCCTGGTGAGCTTTCCGACCCTCGTCTGGTACGGCTTCTGGCGATTCGCGGAGGTGTCGCTCGTGACCGCCGCCGGCATCGCGCTGTCGGCCGGTCTCGTGGCGACGTTGATCGCCGTCCCTCTCGGTCATGTGCGGAAACTGCTGCTCGCCACCGCCCTGATGGCCGTCTCGGCCACCGTGGCGGCCGCGACCGGACGCGCGCAGGACTACTTCCTGCCGGGCATAGCCATCGACGCCGTCTACGCCGTGGTCCTGTTCGGCAGTGTCGTCGCCGGGCGCCCACTCATCGGGGTGGCACTCCGGGCGGGCGCCGGGCGGTGGAGATTCCGGACGCCGGGCACGGCACGCACGCACGCGGCCCTCACACTGCTGTGGGCGGTCCGCTTCGCCGCCGAGGCCGCCGTCATGACCGTCCTGTATCTCGACGGGAACGCCGATCTGCTGCTGGCTGCACGCTTCGTGCTGCGGGCGCCGCTACAGGTCGCGTGTCTCGCGCTGACCGTCCTCGTGCTCGCGCGGCGGACGGGCGGCCGGAGCGACGGGGAGGGAGACGGCGGGAGTCGCACCCCCTGAGGGCTGTCCCGCGCGGTGGCCGATCAGGGCCACGCGCGCCGTGCCACGGACCCGCACGAGCGCGCCCATCGCCCAGCGGGCCGGAACCGCGACGACGGCGGGCGGGGCGAGCATGCCGCTGCGGGCCACCGCCCGTACGGTCAGGGCCAGTTCGGCCGGTGACGCGGCCGGCGGCCGGCGCACCACGAGCGTCGGCAGCACGGGGCGCGAGCGCGGTACGCCCAGGCCGGCCGCAGTTCCACGCCGGCGCCCGCCGTTGAACAGCCGCACCCCGGGGCCGAGCCCGTCGACGGTCCGACGCGCGGTGCGCGGCCTCCAGACCGGGTGCAGGGCCAGGGTGCCGGCGGGCCGCAGCACCCGGAGCAGTTCGTGCAGCAGTTCCTCGGCGTCCAGGACGTGCTGCACGACGAAGCTGCCGAGCACGGTGGAGAACGCGTGGTCGCGGAAGGGCAGGGTCTGGCCGAGTGCGGCGACCGCCCCCGGCCCCTCCGGAGGGTCGTAGGCGTAGCCGGGATCCACCCGTACGACGTCGGGCCTGACACGCCCGAAGGGCGAGTCACCCGCACCGACGTCCAGGACGGGCCCTGCGTCCGGGAAGGCCGTCTCGCCGAAGACCCGTTCGTAGAACTCGGCGGTACCGCGGCCGGTCCTGAAGGTGCGGCAGGACTCCACGAGGTCCGGGCCGTGGCTGCTCGGCTCGCCTCTCACCTCACTCGACCACCTTTCAAATATGGATCTTTGGGCAAAGCTGGACACCAATCCTTCACACAGTCACACTGTATTGACTTTGCGTCACCGACAAGGGGGATGTTGTGCATCAGACACGTGTGGCCACAGCGGAGGACCGCGAACTGTTCGACGACCTGGTGAAGTCGATCGAGGTGGACTGGCACAGCCGGGAGACCTCGACCGGCGCGCGCGAGCGCCGTCGCCTGCTCGAACCACGCGCCGACGACGGCGTCGCTTGGTGAGGAGTGACGTCGGGGTCGGCCGGTACAGCCGGCTGACCCGGGTCCACGCCGCGAGCGCGGCGGCCTTCGTCTACCCCCTGGGCCCGTTGGTGGGCTCGGGGGGCGACGTGCCGCTCGCCCTCCTGGTCGCTGTCGCGCTGATCGGCGTGCTCGGGCACACCTACGGCTGCACGGTCAACGACCTGGCCGACCTGGCGTCGGACCGCCTGAACCCCGCGCGACGCAGGAGCGTCCTGGTCAGCGGAGCCATCACCGTGGGGGCCGCGCGCGGGGCGCTCGCCGTGCAGCTGTGTGCGGCCGCCGTACTGACGGCTGGAGCCCTCACCGCCGGGGACGGGGCCCGTTGGCCCTGGATTCTGGGGGTCGCGGCCCTGTTCGGCTCCATCACCTTGTCCAACATCTACCAGAAGCGCAGGATCGCCCATCCCCTCGCCATGGACGCGCTCTTCGGGGTGAACATGGGAGTCCCGGCCCTGCTGTGCTGCACGGTGGCGGCATCCGAGGACCTCGCGCCGGCAGCCCTGGTCGCTCTCGCGTTCGGCCTGCACATGGCCCTTCTCAACATCGTGGCCGGCAACCTCAAGGACCTCGAACACGACAGGTCCGTAGGGGACGACACGACCGCCCTGCGGCTGGGTGTCCGCGTGACGGAGGGGCGGCACGTGCTTGCGACGGTCCCGTACACCGTGCTCGTCCACCTGGTCCTCGCCGCGTCGGCGGCCGCCCTGCTGGCGCTGGCGACGACCGCCCCCGCCCCCGGGTGGCAGCGCGCGGTCGCTGCGGTCGTCGTGGTGGCCCTCCAGGCCGTCGCCGCGTGTTCGGTGGGAAACCTGCTCCGCAGGCGCCGGACCGTCGACCCCCGCGGGCGTGAGCTCTACCTCGGACTGAACTTCTTCTCGTTGATGGCTTCGGCGTTCCTCTGGGCACCGGCCGGGGTCATCACCGTCACGCTGCTCACAGCGGCGTGGCTGCCGATGACCCGCCGCCTGGTCACGATGCCGGCCGACGAACAGGAGAGGGCCGCCTGATGCCGTCCTTGACCGAGGCGCGCTCCGCCGTGCCCTGGGAAACCGTGGTCCACCGGGTCCACGCCGAGATCGCCGGTTCCGTGCCGGCCCTCGGCACGACCGCGCGGAGTCTTCCCAGGAAGGCCTTCGGACTCGAATCCGGCTTCTTCTACCTGCCCCTCGCCCAGGCCATGGACTGGGGCGAACGGGACGAGGGCTGGCTGCTGGACGTCGCCACGGTGTTCGGTCTCGGCCACCTCTACTACGTCCTGCACGACCAACTCGTCGACAGGGGAGGGCTGCCTCCCCGGCACGCGGTGCTCATGGACACCGCACTCGGTCTCTATCTGGACCGGGGCGCCCGACTGGGCACGGGCAGCGGCCACTTCCTGGCGGCGCACACCGCGTGCGCCGCGACGTACGCCGACGCGCTCCTCCGCGACATCACCCACAGCGAGAGGCCCGGAGAGGACTACACCGCCGACGACGTGTTCCGTCTCGGTGACAAGGCGGCCCCGGGGATTCTGGCTCTGCTGGTCGTGGCCCTGCGGTGCCACCGGCCTGCGCACCTGGACGACCTGTCCCGGTCGGTCACCGAACTCTGCTCGGGGCTGCAACTTCTCGACGACCTGCAGGACCTGCGGGAGGACTGGGACCAGCACAACGTCACCTTCCCCGTCTCGCTCGCGTTCCGCGCCATGCGGCGGAGCGATCCGGAGACTCCGCTCTTCACCTCGCACTCGGCGGACGACGCACTGGACGCGCTCTATCTGAGCGGCGGGGCGGCGGCGGTTCTGCGGCTGGCGCTGCGCTGCCTGGAGCGGGCACGCGTGCCCGCTTCCCGGACCGGCGCCGACGTCGTCCTCGGCATGGTGGACGCCTGGACGAAGCAGGCGACCGCCCAGCTCGAACGAGCCGAGGGAAGGACGAGGACGCGTGCTGATCTGGGGTGACCGCGTCGAGCCACCATGGCGCACCCGCCTGCTCGGCCATTCCTACGGGGTGTACTACACCGTCTGCATCGGCCTCTTCCGTCCCACCGTACGGGCCGGCGGGGAGACGCTGCCCGACGATCCGGTGCTCTACTACACACCTCACTCGGACCTCGTGCCCGGAGTGTTCGCAGCCCGCGCCTTCCGTCACTTCGCCTGGGTGAACGACAACACGGTGGGAGGGTACGCGGCCGCGCTCCCCGCCCTCACGGCAGGCCTGGACGTGTTCCGCATCGGCCGCGGGGGGCCACGCACCCCCTACGACCAGGTGCGTGACTTCCTGCGGGAACGAACGGGCCCGGTGGGGATCTTCACGGACGGCGGGCGCCGCAACGGGCAGGTGCGCAGGTCCCTGGCAGCCCTCTCCCAGGACACGGGCCGAGCGCTCGCCCCGCTCCGCGTCCGGGCGGACCACTCGTGGACCTTCGAACGGCAGTCGGTGCCACGCCCGTTCAGCACGGTCAGCGTCCTGCGCGGAGACCCGCTTCCCGCCTCCGTGCTCGCGGCCGCGGGTCCTGATCAGGCGCGCCGCATGCTGCAGGAGGCCCTCGACGCCCTGACGGGCGCTCCGGACGGACGGGGGGCGCGGTGACCGGGAGGACCGGTTCGGACCTCGGCTCCGGGGCGCGGCCCCGCGACCTCGCACGCTCCGGAAGCCGGGTGGCCCTGCGGCTGAGCGACTACGCGGGACTCGTTCGGCTGGAGTGTCTGCCGATGCTGTCCGCGCCCTTCCTGCTCGGCGCCGCCGTGTCCCCCGACGGCCTGTCCGCGTCCGCCCTCCTCTGGTTCGGAGCCGGCGCCGCCCTGCACGGCCTCAGTTGCGCGAGCAATGACATCGCCGACCGGGAGTTCGACGCACGCGACCCGAAGCGCGCCGGGCGTCCGCTGACCTCGGGACGCCTTCCGCTCCCTCATGCCGTCACCCTGTCGGTGGCCCTGGGACTGGTCTTCGCCCTCGCCGTCCTCACCGTGTCCAGCGCGCGGCCCTGGCTCCTCTGGTGCGTGCTGCTCGTCACCGTCTGGGGCAACATCCGGCAGAAGCGCTCGTCCCTGCCGTCGCCCGTGTTCGACCTGCTGTGGGGCGCCAGCGTCGCGGCGCCGCTCGTCGCATTCACCCCGCAGCCTTCCGCAGGGCTCCTGTCGACCGCCGCGGCCCTGGCGCTGGTGGTCTCCGCGTTCGACGTCGCGGGTGGGGACGTCAAGGACCTCGCCGTCGATCTGCGTGCCGGACTGCGGACCTCCGGCATCGCCCTCGGGCTGCGGGACTCCCCCGCGGGTGTCACCACCTCGGCCGCGTTCGGGGCAGCCATGGCCGGTGGCTACGCGGTGGTCGCGGCCCTGGTCGTCACCGCGCTGCTGACCGGGTCCGGGAACCTCCCGCTGCTCTCCTGCGCGTCGGCGGCCCTGCTCGCCGGAGCGGTGCCGCTCGTCCGCTGGACGATCGGGCCGGTCCTGGCTCCGGGCGGGCGCAGCGTCCTCTTCCTCGCGGGCCCGTTCGTGGCGCTCCTGTGCGCGACCGCCTCGTGGTCGCCCCGCCCGGTCCAGGTCGTCGAGGCCATGGGGGCCGTGTTCGGCGCCACGGCCGTCGCGGTGCTCGGACGGCTGGTCCTGCGGCGTGTGTCGGAGGCGTCGGTGGCGGCCACGCGCTGACGAGGGTCAGGGCACGACCGGCCGTGGCGCGTCCCCTTTCCACGCGGCCCGCGGTGGCCCGGGTCAGCCGGTCACGATCCCGATGACCAGGTTGATCGCGGTGGCCAGGATGCCCGTGCCGAAGACGTAGGACAGCAGGCAGTGCCGGAGAGCGACCGCTCTGATCGTGGAGCTGGACACGTCCGTGTCGGAGACCTGGTAGGTCATGCCGAGGTTGTAGCTGAAGTACAGGAAGTCGACGTACCTCGGCCGCTCGTCGGTGTTGAAGTCGATTCCGCCCTCGGGCGCCGCGTAGTAGAGGTAGGCGTAGCGGGTGGCGTACATCAGATGCAGGGACGCCCACGCCATGAACACCCCGCAGAGCGCTGCCGCCGCAGCGGCGTGACTCAGGTCGGCGTCGCCGACCAGGAGCAGCAGCACGATACCGACGAGCCCGCACAGGGCGGCGGCGACGACGGCGAGCTCCTCGGCGACCGGCCGGAACTCCTCACGCCGGACGTTGTGGTGCGTGGTCGCCGCGTCCATCGGCCACAGCGCGATCCAGCCCGTCACCACGAAGGCCGCCTCAGCCGCGGCGATGCCGGCGAGGAAGCCCAGCGGCAGACCGGTCGTCACGCCCGCGACACCACCGATCACGGCTCCGACGATCAGCGCTCCGGCGAGCCTCGGCACGGCCGAGCGCGCCAGTCGGTGGTTCAGGGAACTCACGGGCGACACCTCCACATCTCGGTGCGGGCCCCGGCTTCCGGGGAACCGGACGGGTCCGGCGGCCGTACCTCACGGCGGGCGCAGCGGACGAAAGGCACCGGTGGCACGGTCCGGCGACCCGGCCGCAGCGCCCCGGACACGCGGGGACGGCGCCCCGGGGGCCGAGTGGCAGGTCCGGCCCCGCTTGCATAGCCTGCCCGGAAGTATGGATTTTGTCGCTTTGTGCCCCACGTGGTGAAGGACTGGGATCCGTGAGCATCGACCGTGACGAGCAGCCATCCGTAGAATCCGAGGTCGGCCCCGCCCCCGAGGGCGAGCCGCGGTTCCGCCCCTACCACCATCCCGCCGCGGGCTGGGGTGCGGCCAAGAGCGTGAGCCGCTTCCTGGTCCGCGAGGGGGCGCTGGTGGACGGCCCGCGGGCGATCATGCGGATGAACCACGAGAACACCGGGTTCGACTGTCCCGGATGCGCGTGGCCCGACGATCTGAAGGGCCTGCACCTGGACATCTGCGAGAACGGCATCAAGCACGTCACCTGGGAGATGACCCACAAGCGGGTGGGGCGGGAGTTCTTCGCGGCGCACTCGGTGACCGAGCTGTCCGGGTGGAGCGACTACGACCTGGAGAACCAGGGCCGGCTGACCGAGCCCATGGTCTACGACCCCGAGTCGGACCACTACGTCCCGATCAGCTGGAAGGACGCCTTCGAGGTGGTCGGCCGTGCCCTTCGCGAGCTCGACAGTCCCGATCAGGCGTCCTTCTACACCTCGGGCCGCCTCGGCAACGAACCGACGTTCCTCTACCAGCTGCTGGCCCGCGAACTGGGCACGAACAACCTGCCGGACTGCTCCAACATGTGCCACGAGGCGAGCGGCCGCGCACTGCAGGCGTCCCTGGGCACGGGCAAGGGAACCGCGGACCTGAAGGACTGGGAGACGGCCGACGCCCTGTTCATCATGGGGGTCAACGCCGCCTCCAACGCGCCCCGCATGCTCACCGCGCTCGCCGCGGCCCACGACCGGGGCGCGAGCATCGTCCACGTCAATCCGCTCGTCGAGGCGGCGGCCACCCGCACGATCGTCCCGCACGACTTCACGGACATGGCCCTCTTCAAGTCCACACGCACCAGCACCCTGAACCTGCAGGTGCGCATCGGCGGCGACATGGCTCTGGTGCGGGGTATGGCCAAGGTCATCCTGGAGAAGTCGGGGACCGATCCCAAGGTCCTCGACCAGGAGTTCATCGACCGCTACACCACGGGGTACGAGGAGTACCGCACGCTGTGCGAGACGACCTCGTGGGAGGAGATCGAGGAGCAGTCCGGGCTGAGCCGTGACGACGTCCTCGCGGCGGCGCGCGTGTACTGCGAGGCCGACCGCACCATCATCAGCTGGTGCCTGGGGGTCAGCCAGCACGAGCACGGTGTCGACACCGTGCGCGAGATCGTCAATCTGCTCCTGCTGCGCGGCAATCTCGGCCGTGAGGGTGCCGGCCCCTCCCCGGTGCGGGGGCACAGCAACGTCCAGGGCAACCGGACCTGCGGCATCGACCACCGCCCCACCGAGCAGTTCCTGGACCGCCTGGCGGAGGTGTGCGGGATCGACCCGCCCCGGGAGCACGGTCTGGACACGGTCGGCACCATCGAAGCGATGCGGCGCGGGGACGTGAAGGTGTTCGTCGGCATGGGCGGCAACTTCGCCCTGGCCGCGCCCGACACCCCCGTCACCTACGCGGCGCTGCGCTCCTGCGATCTCACGGTCCAGGTGAGCACCAAACTGAACCGCAGCCATGTCGTCCACGGCGCCGGGGCGCTCATCCTTCCCTGCCTGGGCCGCACAGAGAAGGACCATCAGCGCAGAGGCGTCCAGCGCACGTCCGTCGAGGATTCGATGAGCATGGTCCATCTCTCGCTCGGCATGAAGCGCCCCGCCTCGAAGGACCTGCTGTCCGAACCGGCCATCATCGCCGGCATCGCCCGGGCCGCCCTGCCGGAGTCCTCGACGCCCTGGCAGTGGTACGTCGAGGACTACGACCGCATCCGGGACACCATGGCCAGGGTCCTCGACGGGTTCGAGGACTTCAACCGCCGGGTCCGCCTGCCGCTCGGCTTCCGCATCAAGCAGCCGGCCCGCGAGCTGGTCTTCCTGACCCCGTCCGGGCGCGCCGAGTTCTCCACGGCCGCGCTCCCCGACGTCGTCCCCGCACCAGGCACCCTCGCTCTGGGCACGATGCGCTCCCACGACCAGTGGAACACCACGATCTACTCCGACAACGACCGCTACCGCGGTGTCGAGAACCTCCGCACGCTGGTGTTCATGAACAGGGCGGACATGCGGGAACGCGGAATCGGCGACCTCGCTCCCGTCGACATCACGAGTACCGCGCGGGACGGGAGCAAGCGGTTCCTGAACGGATACCTCGCCGTCCCCTACGACATCCCGCGTGGCTGCGCGGCGGGTTACATGCCCGAGATGAACGTGCTGTGCGCACTCGTGGACCACAGCGCCCAGAGCGATCAGCCGGTCATGAAGCACGTCAGCGTCACGATCGCCGCGTCGTCCCGGCCCGCCACGGCCGGCACCTGAGGAGGGGCCGCCCCGCCGCACGGCGCCGACACCGCGGCCCCCGCCCGGCACGCTCGACGGCGTACCGGGCGGGGGCCGGGTCGTGCAACGGCCCGGGGGCCGTGACTACTTCCGGGCGGCCGCCCTGGCGGCGCTGCCGTTGATGACGAACTGCGATCCGGGTTCGACCACGACGTCTCCGTCGGCCGAGCCGGTGATCGTCACGTCGGTCAGCGTCGCACTGCCCCGCGCTCCGCCGTGGGCCAGGATTCCGGACCCGTTGACGGAGTTGTCGATCCGCACGCGCTGGATCTGGGCTCCGGGTACGGAGCCACCGCCGGACTTGAACTGGATCCCGTCGTACGTCGAGTCATGGATGTCGGTGTCGCGGATCGTGACGCCGGGGATGTCCTGACCGGCGGCGAACAGCGTGATGGCACCGAACTCCTGGGCCTCGCCCCAGAAGGCCCCTCCCGTGCGGTGGAGGGCGTTGTTGGCGATCAGTGTCTGCCCGGAGAAGGGCAGCGGGTCGTGGTCGGTCGCCAGCATGATTCCGGGGTAGTTCATCGTGTCGGAGATGATGTTGTTCTCGATCGTGTTGCCGTAACCCCCGTATACCGCGATGCCGTTGGCGCGCCACGGCAGCTGGATCGTGTTGTTGCGGAAGTGGTTGTCATGGCCGATGTCCACCGACGGGTTCTTGACGTACCGGCTGGACCAGACGGCCAGCGAGTCGTCACCGGTGTTCCTGAACGAGGAGTTGAACACGGTCGAGTTGCGGGTTCCGTTGGCGAAGTTGATGCCGTCCGCGTAGGTGTTGCGGATGCGCATGCCGGTGAACTCGACGCCGTCGCCGGGGCCCCAGAGGTCGGGGATGTTGTCGTAGTCGCGGCCGACCCACACGCCGACGTTCGCGTGCTCCAGCCAGACATTGGTGATCTTGGTGTCCTCGCCGAAGCGGCCGTTCAGCCCCACGCCGCCCTCGGCGTTGCCGTCCCCGCCCCGGATGGTGCCGGAGCCGAAGATCGCCAGATCCGAGATCTTGGTGTTGTCGTCGATGTCGAAGCCGAAGTTCCCCTCGTGCGGGTGGTTGATGCCCCCCGCGTTCTGGGGCTGGGTGAGCGTGTACAGCTGCGAGTGCCACATGCCCGCACCGCGGATCGTGACGTCCCTGATCCCGACCTGGTTGAACTGGCCCCGGTTCAGCGGGTCGTCGGTGAGGATCTTCTGCTCCTGCCGCCACTGCCCCGGCGGGATCCAGACACAGCCGATCTCGCCGTTCTGGTCGGCCGTGACCGCCCGCTGGATCGCGACGGTGTCGTCGATACCGTCGTTCGGGACGGCGCCGTAGGTGGTGATCGAGGTGCATCCGGACGGCTGGGACGCCGCCGGGGCGACCTGCTCCAGGTCGACGAGGTCGATGACGTAGAAGGACGCCGTGTCACCGGCGTCGCGCTGGAGGCGGAACTTCGTCCCCGCGGGATAGGTCTGCCCGAGCAGGGCGTTGGACTCGTCGAAGAGTCTCCGGGCGTCCGTCTGCGGCTGGTTGGTCAGGCCCTCGGGGCTGTCCGTGTCGCCGTAGAGCCAGCTGTGCTTGGAGGAGAGGGTCAGCTTCCGGGCGAAGGTGTTGTTGACGTACAGGCTGATCGTGGCCTCCGCCCCACCGCCGCCGGGGGCGTCGGGGACCGAGTTGCGGACCACGATCGAGTTGGACGGCACGGTCGAGGTGACCTCGACGTACTGTCCGGTGGAGTTCAGCCGCACGGACTGGCGGCCGGAGGACTCGGTGGCGAAGTTGGTGTGCCCGAAGGTGCGCTCCCGGTCCGACGTCAGCAGCGTGCCCTGGTAGGTGCCCTGTTCGGCCTCGTACTCGGTGTACGGCACCGCGGCGCCCCGCCCGACGACAATGGCGCGCGAGAAGACGTTGTTGTTCTCGTTCGTCTCGGCCACGACACCGGTCGCGTCGGCGGTGGCCGTGAGGTTGGCCCCGCCGCTCTTGGCCGTCCAGCTGCCGCTGACGGGCACGGTGACCGTGCCTCCGGCGGGAACGGCTCCCGTCGTGCCGTTCAGTGTGGTGCTCTCGACGAGGAGGCGGGTGACCGTCGAGGCGCTGACGGCGGTGGTTCCGCGGTTGTGCACGGAGACGGTGAAGGTGACGGCGGCGCCGACGGCCGGGTTCGACGGGTTGGAGGTGATCCCCAGCACCTCCAGGTCCGGGCCGGGGCTCTGGCCGACGACCAGCTTGGACGAGGCGGTACGGCTGTTGTTGCTGTTGTCCTGCTCGGCGATCGTGTCGCTGGGGTCCACCACCGCCGAGACCGAGTACGAGCCCATCGGCCGCTTCCCGACGGCGACCGGCACCGTGGCGGACGCTCCGGCGGCGAGGGCGCCCACGGCCGCGCTGCCGGCGACCACGCCCTCCAGGCTGACGTCGACGGCCGTCGCGGCGGCGGCCGACGTGCCCGTGTTGCGTACGGTCGCGTTCACGGTGACGTCGTCCTTCTCCGACGGCGTCGCGGGCGACCACGTCAGGTCGGAGACGACCAGGTCCGGGTTGGGGGCCGCGGTTCCGACGACCTGCAACTCGGCGACCTGGGCGCCGGGCGCGCCGGTGTTGGCGAAGAACTTCAGCTGGATGTCGGCGTACCGCCCGCTGACCGGGATCGTCACCGTGTTCTGGTTGCCGGAGGGGTTGAACGCGTAGTCGGCCCGGTCCTTCAGCGAGGTGAAGCCGGTGGCGGACTGGGCTCGGCCGAGCACCTGCAGGCTCTGCGTCCGGGTGGCCCACGCCTGGTCCGGGGAGAGTTTGAGGACGACCGCCTCGACGTCGGCGTCGGCACCGAGCTTCACGGTCAGCGTCGCGGGCTGGCCGTTCGACTCCCAGTAGGTGCCGGTCCTGTCGTCGTTGGCGTTGGCGGCCAGATAGGTCTGCGTGTACGACGAGGCCTCGATCGGCTTGTTGAGCGCCAGGTTGGAGCCGTTCGCCGGCGGCGGACCGGAGTCCTCCTCGCCGTAGACCTCCACCTGGGAGAGCTGTGCGGCGTTCCAGCCGGTGTTGGCGGTGATCTGCACGCGGACCTGGCGCACCTGCCTGGCGGTGAAGCCGATGGTCACCGTGTTGCCGGACGACGGGCTGAACACCCTGGCGGCCGAGGCCGAGAGCGCGCTGAACGTGCTCCCGTCCGTGCTCCCCTGGATGCTGAGCGTCTGGGTCCGCGCCTCCCACGAGGTCGGGAGCTTCAGCACGACCTGGTCGACGTCGAACCGGTTGCCCAGGTCGATCTGCACCCACTGCGGCAGGGCGCCGGAGCTCTCCCAGTACGTCTGCTGGCTGCCGTCCGTGACGTTGGACGCCGGGTAGGCGCCGTGCGATCCGCCGGCCGTCGCCTGCTTACCGAAGGCCAGATCGGTCGCCTGGACGGCGGCCGAGGCGGCCACGGGCAGGAGTCCCACGGTCATCAGCGCGGTGGTCACCGCACCCACGACGAGACGCCATCGGAGTTGCTTCCATCTCATGCTGTCCTCTGTTCCGGGGGGCCTGGGGACCGGGAGGGCACGGCGACGAGCCGCCGGCCGCCGGGCACGTCCTGCTGCGCGGGGCGGTCGGCGACGGCCGGGTACGGGCTGCCGGTACACCGATGAGGGGAGATCAGGAACGCCGGCAGGAGGGAGAGCAGGCCATCTGCCGGGAAAAACGCGCCTGTTACCTAGATTTTTGAGTGATCCGGTCAATATTTTGCGGTGCTGGGGTGACAGGTTTCTAGCAGGTGACACTTTTGTCAACGGTCCTCACAGCCGCACGCCCGTCGGCAGACCGTCGTCGCAGCTCAACGCCGCCCGCCGGATCAGCCGGAGGCGCTTTCGTCGTACGAAGTGGGCTTCCGTGCACCGGTGTTGCGGTGCAAGGCGGTGCGGTGCGACGAGCGGGCGGCCGCACCGGCACCGCCGGTGGAAGCGTCCACGGACCCCGCCGCGGAGGAGAGCAGCGCCGAGTCGGACGTGACGCTGTCCGCGTGCGAGATCGACTCGCTGACGCAGTGGCCGTCGGTCGTCGTGAGCATCACCAACGGCACGTCCGCCCCGCAGAGTTAGATCATCTCCGTGGAGTTCGTGAGCCGCTCCGGTACGCGTGTCGCCGAGGGCGTCGCCTCGACGAGCGCGCTCGCACCCGGGCGGACGTCGAAGCAGAAGGCCCAGGGCGTGGGCGAGGTGCCGGCCGGCACGAAGTGCGAGGTGTCGCACGTGTCGAGATTCCCGGAAGTCGGGTGACGACGGTCCCGAGCGGTCACCTCCGACACCTCGCCCGCCCCGGCGAGCACCACTGACGCCCCGCCACCCGACCGGGTGGCGGGGCGTCGGCCGTCCCACGCGCGGTCACCGCGAGCGGAAACCCTCGAGGTACCGGACATCCCAGATGGATTAGGTTAGGCTTACCTAAGTACACGCCATGGAGTGCCCCCGCTCGCCCCCTCTGGAGAATCTGGATGCGTCCTTTCCCGTCACGCGTCACGCAGCCGGCCCCCGCCGAACGCGTACTGGCGATCCTGACCTCAGCGCACTCGATGACGGTGGTGAGCGACGGGCTCGATCCCGTCGAGGTGCACCGCCTCGACGGCACGAGCGCGATGGGGCACATCCACCTGCACGAACCCGCCGGAGCCGGCCCCCACGCGGGACCCGGCGGGCGGATCCCGGTCCGTCTGGAGTTCACCGACGTCGCCCCCATCCCCGTACGCGACCGCATGCGCGCCCGTGTCACCGTGACCGGACTGCTGTCGGCCCCGTACAGGGGTGACACCCCGGAGAGCACGTGCATGGAGTTCGGCCAGGCCGTACTCGAGGACCACCGGGGCCGGTCCTTCGTCACACTGGACGAACTGCAGGCCACGGAACCGGACCCGGTCTCCGGCAGCGAGGCGGCGATGCTGACCCACCTCGTCGACGACCACGGCGAACTCGTCGCCCTGCTGCTGCACCTCGCGCAGCCCCGGCCCGCGAAGGGCGTGACGCGCGCGCTCCCGCTGGCACTGGACCGCTACGGCGTCACGCTGCGCCTGGAGTACCCGGGCACCCACCGCGATGTACGCCTGCCGTTCGCGAAGGCGGTGACGCGGATCGACCAGGCCGGCCCGCAGATCCACGCCCTGCTCGCCGCGGCCCGCCGCGCCTCCCACCCCAACCGGCTGCTCACCTGACCGGGAGGCCTGCGCCTGCGGCCCGCCGGCGCCCGCCGCACCGGGACGGGGCAAGGCCCCGAACCGGTGCGGCGGGGCAGGGCACTTCAGCAGACCCCGTCGCCGGGCTTCGGATTGCCCAGGCCGAACAGCGGGCGCAGCTTGAGCCCGAGCCAGGTCCCCGCCAGGGCGAACAATCCCCACATCCATCCACTCAGACTGCCCGAGGCGATACCGGCCAGATAGGCACCGATGTTGCAGCCTCCGGCAAGCCTCGCTCCGATGCCCATCAGCACACCACCGAGCGCCGACGCGACGGCGGTGCGCCAGGGGATGCCGCGGTGCAGGGCCCAGGTCCCGCCGAGGGCCGCGGCCATCCCCGCACCGATCATGATGCCGATGTCGGTGAGGCTGTTCTTGTCGGCGAGCACCGGGCCCGCCAGCGCGTCCGCGTTTCCGGGCTGCTTCCACCACGCCCAGTTCTCCGGGTGACCGCCGAGAGCACCCACGAGTTCCGAACCCCACAGGCTGAAGGCGCTCGTGATCCCCCACGCCCCGCCTGACACCAGCAGTACGCCCGCACCGAGCAGGGCCAGCGCCAGAGCACCCGCGGCCAGGGGCCAGGATCCCCTGATCGCGCGGACGGCCGCGGTGCGCGCCGACGGCACGGCCCCCAGCGGCGGCGGGTTGCGCCGGGCCTGGACGAGCCGCGTAGCCAGAACCACCAGCAGCAGCGCGGCGATGGTGACGGCCCAGGACCCGAACCAGCCGATGTGGTCCGACAGGATTACCGGCTCCCAGGCGGGCAGGTCCTTCCACAGGTCGAACTGCCATGCGGCCAGGGTGGCGCCGCCGATGAATCCGCCGAGTGTCAGCAGCACCGAGGTCTGGCCGGAGCCGACGGCGAACAACGTGCCGGAGGCGCAGGCACCGCCGAGTTGCATCCCGACCGCGAACAGGACCGATCCGACGGCGAGGCCGGCTCCGATCGGCCCGGCCGACGGCGCCGGCTGCGCGCCGAAGAGTCCGGTGCTCGTGCCGATGATCAGGGCGAAGAGGGTGGCGGTGGTGCCGAGGAGCAGCGTGTGGGCGCGGAGGCCCGCTCCGTTGCCGACCGCGATGAACTGCCGCCAGGCGGAGGTGAAACCGAACCTGGAGTGGAAGAGGGCCACCCCGAGTCCGAGCCCCAGCAGGAGGAGCACGCCCGGCTTCGCGCCGTGCACGGACCAGACGTAGGCGGTGAGTGCCGTGGCGAGCAGCCCGGACACGACGAGGGGCGTCCTGCGCACCGGGGGCAGGCCCGGTGCCTGCGGCCGCGGCGAAGAGGTGGGGGAAGGGACGAGGAGGGCGGGCAGCGCGCGGGGAGTCGCGGCGGGGGGCGCGGTGGTCACGGCAGGTCTCCGGAGTGTGGGGACGTCGGACGGGGCACTGGGGCCGGGTCGCGCTCGACACGGGCCGGGCGCGGACTCCGCCGCGTCAGAGTCCGTCGTCGACACACCACGCCGAATGCGCGAAGAGCGCGAGGCACAGTGACGGAGCCGCTGCAGACATGCGTGCGAATATACGGACGCGGTTGCTCCGGATGCCGTGGCGTCTCGCGATGCGGAAGCCGCGCGGCACGCGCGCACCGGCGCCCGGCGCTCGCGGCGCAGGGCGTGTCACCCGCCGGTGCGCGCCGCCGCACCGCCGGTCGCCCAGCGTGGGTGTTCGGGGTGCTGCGCGGGGACCGTCACACGCGGAAACGGCCACGCCCCCTCAGGGAGCGTGGCCGTGAAGTGCTGACCGCCGGTGCTGCGCTGACTGCTATGACTGCTGTGACTGCTGTGACTGCTGTGACTGCTCAGTAGGCGGAGTCGACGTTGTCGATCGAGCCGTACTTGTCGGCGGCGTAGTTGGCGGCCGCGGTGATGTTGGCGACCGGGTCGGTCAGGTCCCGCTTGGTGCCGTCGACGTGGTACGCGTCGAAGGTGGGCCTGATCACCTGCAGCAGGCCCATGGACGGCGTGCCGTTCTGCGCGTTGACGTCCCAGCCGTTCGACGCCTCGGGGTCACCGCCGGACTCACGCATGATGTTGCGGTGCAGGCCCTCGTAGCTGCCCGGGATCCCCTCCGCCTTCATGATCTTAAGGGCCTTGTGGATCCAACGGTCCAGCTTGTCCGGGTCGGTGGCCTTCGTGGAGGCCTTCTCCGCTACGGCGTGTGCCTGCGCGGCCACTCCGGCCGCAGCCGGGGCGGACACACTGTGCGAGACCGGCTCGGAGGCCTGCGCGGGGGACGGGACGAGGGTCACGGCCGCTGCTGCGGCTCCGGCGGCGCACAGCCCGGCAACCGAGAACTTTCGGATGCGGACGGCAGAGGTCGGGGTCTGAGCGGACGTACGGATAGAACACTCTCCTTGCGAAGACGACAGGGGGACCAGGGGGCCTGCGGATCGGGCGGCGCGCCCATGTGGAACATGTGGAACACGCGGGGCTGCTCGACCGGTCCGGAGCGTCGGCGCCCTGGCCTCGCTCCATGGTTAGCGGCACAGCCGCGGGGTGGCAATGACCGGTATTACTACCTGCCTACGTAGCCCCGGGCGCCGCGACGCGGGCCCGGGCGCGCGAGCACGGCGCGGGATACCCTCCTACCCGGCCTCGTATGTGATCCGGGCCCTATGTCCTGACTCACAGACGGCGCCCCCTGCGAGCGGCCCCCAGGCGCCCGGGGGTGAGCCCCACCGCCGCACGCGCGGTGCGGGAAGCGGAGCCGGAAGCGGCGCGGTGCGGGCCGCACGGCGGTGGGAGGGTTCGCCGGGGGCGGGGCTACGGCGGCGCGCTTCTCACCGCGCCCCCTGCGCCGACGAGAAGCCCTGGAGAGGGTCCCTCGGGTTGCTGGTCAGCATCGTCGCTCCCAGCAGGGTCAGCGTGTGGACGACGGTGTTGCCGTCGCGGTGACTGGTGATGAGCCCGGCGTCACGCAGGGCCGTGGTGTGATGCGTCGCTGTGGCGGGAGAGACTCCGGCCCGCCGGGCGGCTTCGGTGGTGGTCGCCCCGGCGGCCGCGGCCTGCAGAACCTCGGCTCTGGCCCGTCCCAGCAGCACCTGCAGGGACGACGGACCCGCGCTCCTGGCCGGTCCGGTGGGCACCTCGTGGTGCAGGGAGTAGATGAGGACGGGGGGTAACCCCGGATCCGCGAGCGAGATCGGCCCCTTCCAGCAGAAGTACGACGGAATGAGCAGCAGCCCGCGGCCTTCGAGCCGGATGTCGTTCTCGGTCGGGTACGGGCGGACCTCGAGGCGCGGGTGCTTCCACCGTACGGCCGGGCCGATCCCCTCCAGCAGGCCTTCCGTCCCCCCGTCGAGCAGATGGCGGGCCAGCCGGATCCGCTCGGTGTGCAGGCTTTCGTGCACCCAGTGCTCATGGGGGGCGATGACGGCCCGGTGATAGGCGCGCAGGATGTCCACCAGCTCGCCGCGCGCCTCCCGCTCCGTCAGCCGGCCCAGCCGGGTGGGCACCCGCACGACCCGTGCGAGCGCGGCGAGTTCGGCAGCGACCTGGTCCGACGGCGTGGCGAGGATCGCCTCCAGTCCGGCTTCCAGTCCCGCCGTTCCCTCCAGCGGGGTCAGGAAGTCGGGAAAGTAGGCAGCGCGCGGGAAGAGGGGCAGCAGGACCCTGCGCACAGCGCTCTCCAGCCCCGCCTCCCTGAGCCGTTCGCGCGCGGGGCGGTACCAGTGCGCGTACGCCCAGCGGCCCGAAGGGGTCTGGAAGCGGTGCAGGCTGGAAGCGATCTCCCACAGAGGATGCGGTGCCGCCGCGACCCGGGTCCTGGCCAGGTCCTCGGCCGAGAAGTGGAAGCGAAGCACTGCATCACCCTTTCCACCTGCGTCATTTCATCTCGTTCGAATGAGCATGACAGCCCGGGGCGCAGGCCGGAGCATGAACTCGCTTCGTCGCACCGGTCCCCGCCGCACCACACGCCGCTCGGGCCTCTTTCCGCTGCTCCCGTCCGACCCCGAACCGAGAAGCAGTCCGACAGCGCGCCACCGCGGCCGGGCCCCTGCCTCCGTCCTGCCCCGCACGCGAACAGGAGAGTTCACATGACCCGAACCCGGAGAACCGTCACCGTGCTCGCCGCCGCGACCGCCCTCCTGGCCGGCGGCGCCACGGCACCCGCCCTCGCACAGTCCACAGCGGCCGCGGCCTCCTGCTACGACGGTGCGAAGTCGCTCACCTACCGGTACTCCGCCGCGGCCGTGGAGTTCGGCACCTACACCGCGAGCTCGCGGTGCACCGACATCAACATCAAGCTCAACACGTCGACGCCGGGGGTCTACCTGGACGCCTGTGTCGTCTTCGTCGACCACACCTCGCTGTGCAACCACGGCAACACCTACTCGACCTTCGGACCCCAGTGGGCCACCGTCGCCACCGACGTGAAGGACGGCACCCGCTTCAAGCTGCGCGTGCACGCCTACGACACCGACGCGCAGGTCGTGCCGTTCCAGCTCGCGTACTGACGCCGCCCCCCTCACGCACCCCACTCCCCCACACCACAAGGAGCGCCCCCATGACCTCTACCCCGAACCGCCGCACGATCCTGCGCGGCACCTTCGTCGCCACCGTGGGTGCCTTCGCGGGCCCGCTGCTCCTGTCGGGCACCGCACACGCCTACAACTGGACGCGCACCATGAACCAGGGTGCGAGCGGCGCCGACGTGACGGAACTGCAGATCCGTGTCGCCGGGTGGGCCGCGGACTCGGCCTCGCACTCCCGGGTGAGCGTCGACGGTGACTTCGGCGCGGGAACGGCCGCGGCGGTGCGCAGATTCCAGGCGGCCTACGGCCTGTCCGTCGACGGCAGCGCGGGGCCCGCCACCCAGGCCCAGCTCAACGCCCTGGAGCAGTCCGACGGTTCGACGGCGCACTTCAACTGGAGTGAGTTCACCGACCGTTCGAGCGGCACCTTCAACGGCGGCAAGGTGAGTGCGGCCACCACGCGGGAGAACGCCCGCCGCGCCATGTACAAGTTGGAGGCACTGCGCAAGAAGCTCGGCAACACCGCCATCACGGTCAACTCGGGTTTCCGCAGCATCGCCCACAACGCCGAGATCGGCGGGGCGAGCGACAGCATGCACCTGTACGGGACCGCGGCCGACCTGAGCGTGCCCGGCGTCAGCAACCGCACGGTGTACCAGAAGGCGGAGACCTGCGGGTTCTCCGGCCTGGAGCGGTACACCGTCGATCACCAGCACGTGGACAGCCGTGCCGACCTCGGCAGGGCCTGGTGGTGGGAGAGCGGCACCATCTGAGACGCGACGGCCCGCCCCCGGCCGACCCGCGCCGATCCGTCCCGGGACCCGGAACACGTTCCCGGACGGCACCCGAAACGACCGGCCACGCCACCGCACAGCCGGGCTCCGCCACCGCGCGCCCGGAGTCACCCTTCCTCCCGGAGGCACACCGATGTACCGCAGACCGCCGCGCACATCCCTGCGACGCGCCACCCTGTCCGTCCTGGGCACCCTGGCCGTCCTGGCCACCGCTGTACAGCCCGCGGGCGCCACGGCGCGCACCGGGAGCACCGCGGCCCCGGATCCCGTCGGCCGTGCCTTCACCGAGGCGGCCGCGGAGTACGGCGTCCCGCGCGACCTCCTGGTCGCCCTCGGGTACGGAGAGACGCACCTCGACGGTCACGCCGGTCTGCCGAGCCAGGCCGGCGGCTACGGGGTGATGCACCTGGTGAGCAACCCTGACCGGCACACACTGGAGCTGGCGTCCCGGCTCACCGGCGAAGCACCGGCCGCCCTGCGGGAGAACACCGCGGCGAACATCCGCGGCGGAGCGGCCGTACTGCGCTCCTACGCCGACGAGGCCGGCCTCGACCGGACCGAGCGGCGCGACGCCGACGCCTGGTACCCCCTGGTGGCGCGGTACGGCGGCGCACCGGACCCCTCCGGCGCTCGCCTCTACGCGGACACGGTCTACACCCTCCTGTCCGGGGGCGTGAAGGCCCGCACTCCCGACGGCGAGGAACTGACCGTCCGTGCCCGCCCCGTCGCACCCGAGCGCGGTCCGTACGAGAACGCCGCGGTGGCGACGGCGCAGAGCCCCGACTACCCGCCGGCCCTGTGGGTCGCGGCCAGCCCGGCGAACTACGCGGTCGGCCGGACGGCTTCCATCAGCAAGGTCGTGGTGCACGTCACCCAGGGCTCGTACGCCGGGACGCTCAGCTGGTTCCAGAATCCCTCGGCGCAGGTCAGCGCCCACTACGTCGTACGCTCCTCGGACGGCCAGATCACCCAGACGGTGCGCGACAAGGACACCGCCTGGCACGCCCGTTCGGGCAACGCGTCCGGCATCGGCATCGAGCACGAGGGGTACGTCGACAATCCGAGCTGGTTCACGGACTCGATGTACCGCTCCTCCGCGGCGCTCACCGCCTACCTGTGCAACCGGTACGGCATACCCAAGGACCGGGCCCACGTCGTCGGCCACTCCGAAGTACCGGGCAACGACCACACCGATCCGGGGCCGAACTGGAACTGGACGTACTACATGCAACTGGTGGGCGGCAGCACGGGAGGCGGCGGCGTCCAGCTGACCTTCCCGTCCTACGACACCCTGCGCGCCGGTTCGTCGGGGGCCCAGGTGTCCGCCGTGCAGTCGCTCCTCAACCAGCAGGGATTCGACGCGGGCACGGTGGACGGCAGCTTCGGCACGAAGACCACGACGGCCGTCACGTCCTTCCAGCGCGCACGCGGGCTCACTGCGGACGGGGTCGTGGGCGCACGCAGCTGGACGGCGCTCCTCTCGGCGGGCACCACACCGGCGCTCAGCCAGGGCAGCACCGGCGCCGCGGTCCAGCGTCTGCAGAGGGCGCTCACAGCCGCCCTCGGGCGCACCGTCTCGGCGGACGGGGACTTCGGCTCGGGAACCCAGCAGGCGGTCCGTGACTACCAGGGCAGCCGTGCGCTGAGCGTCGACGGCGCGGTCGGCCCCGCCACCTGGACGGCTCTGCAGGCAGGGCGCTGAACTGCGGTGAACGGCCCGGCGGCCACAGGCCGGCCGGGCACTGAGCGACGGGGAACGGCGGGCGGCCACGGGCCGTCCGCCGTTCCCCGTTTACCCCTTCCCGTCACGCCGCGACCGGTCTCGGCGTGACACCGCCCGTGAGCCGGGCACTTTCCCGGCAGATCCCGGCCCTTGCCTGCCGGAGGGTGTCGTGATGTGAACGCCGTGCGGTGGCGTCAGCCGCGACACGTGCGGACGGTGGCTCCGGTGGACGGTGGTCCCGTGCGCCCCGGCACCCGGAAAAGCCCTGGGCGTAAGGCACTTCCGTGCCCCGCCCCACGGCTCCCGCGCCGCCGCTGCCGGGCCTGCGGCTCGTCCGGAACCGTCTCCGGGCACGGCCGAAACACGTCGGCAGCCCGACAAACATCGCACGGGCGCGATCATCGCATCGAGTTAATGTCGGCGGCTTTCCTTGGTCCGGGGGGCGAGACCGCCCGTAGTGTTCCAAGCGATCTGGACGGGTTCCCGTCCGCATACCCCCTTTCCCTCCTGATGCCCGATGACGTCCTCATACGCGCTTCACCGCCCCGACCAAGGAGAGCGTGCCCGATGACTGTTGACTCGACCCCGGAAGCGGGACTGGACGTGCCCCGGCAGTCCAGTCTGGGCACGGCCGCTGCCCGGAATCTCGCCCACACGACCAAGTCCGCACCGCAGATGCAGGAGATCACCTCCCGCTGGCTGCTCCGCATGCTCCCCTGGGTGGAGACCCAGGGCGGGGCCTACCGGGTGAACCGGCGCCTGACCTACACCGTCGGCGACGGGAGCATCGACTTCGTCCAGGACGGTGCCGACGTCCGGGTGATCCCCCGCGAACTCGGCGAACTCGCCCTGCTGCGCGGCTTCGACGACGAGGAGGTGCTGACCGCTCTCGCCGACAGGTGCGTGCAGCGCGACTTCGGCGTGGGCGAGACCCTCGTCGAGCGGGGCGCCCCCGCCGACAAGCTCCATCTGATCGCACACGGCCGCATCAGCCGGGCCGCGGCCGGCCAGTACGGCGACGAGGTGGCTCTGGACGTGCTCGCCGACGGCGACCGGTTCGGCGACGACGCCCTGCTGGACGAGGACGCCAGGTGGGAGCACTCCGCCACCGCCGAGACCTCGGGCACACTGCTCACCCTGTCCCGCTCCGACTTCGCGTCGGTGCTGTCCGCCGCACCGAGTCTGCGGGCCCACCTCGACGAGTTCTCCGCGCTCTCCCGTCAGCGGCAGAACCATCGCGGCGAGGCGGAGATCGCGATGTCGGCCGGCCACCGGGGCGAGCACGAACTGCCCGGCGCCTTCGTCGACTACGAACTGAAACCGCGCGAGTACGAGCTCTCGGTCGCCCAGACCATCCTGCGGATCCACACCCGGGTCTCCGATCTCTACAACGGCCCGATGGACCAGACGAAGGAGCAACTCAGGCTCACCGTCGAGGCGCTGCGCGAGCGCCAGGAGCACGAGCTCGTCAACAACAGGGAGTTCGGCCTGCTCCACAACGCCGACTTCAAGCAGCGCATCCAGCCGCACGCCGGTCCGCCGACGCCGGACGACATGGACGAACTGCTCTGCCGGCGGCGCGGCACCAAGTTCTTCCTCGCGCACCCCCGGACGATCGCGGCGATCGGGCGCGGCTTCAACTCGTACGGGATCTATCCGGACCACGTCGACCTCGGCGGCCAGCGGGTTCCCGCCTGGCGCGGGGTACCGATCCTCCCCTGCAACAAGATCCCCGTCACGCCGGAGAAGACCAGCTCGATCCTCGCGATGCGTACCGGTGAGGAGAACCAGGGCGTCATCGGTCTGCACCAGACCGGGCTGCCCGACGAGTACGAACCGGGGCTGTCGGTCCGCTTCATGGGGCTCGACGAGAGGGCGATCACGTCCTACCTCGTCAGTACCTACTACTCCGCCGCCATCCTCGTGCCGGACGCGGTCGGCGTGCTGGAGAACGTCCAGATCGCCCACTGGCCCAGGTAGCGGTCCCGGCCCCGGAGGGCCTGGCGCGACCCCCCGACCCGCTCGGGGCGGTCGCCCATGCCCCGGAGGGCTCCGGAACCGCCGTCCACCCCACCAAGGCCGAGGAGTCATGGATGCCCGAGCCCGAGCTGCCACCGCCACGATCGAGCCTGCCGGAGTCCGCGTCCCGCTTCGGGGAGCACTTGCTCGCCTCCGTCGCGGCCCACGCGCGCGACATCGGAGCCGCCGCCGGCGGCCTGCCCGGCGTGCCTTCCCCACCCACCCCGTCCACGATGTCCATCCCCTCTCCACCCCCCGTCGCCGCACCCGCGGCCGAGGTGCCGGGCGCCACGCTGAGCCGGGTCCTGCGGGGCCCCAGCGGCCTGGGTACGGCGGGCCTGCGCCTGACCCTGCGGGAGGAGGCGCCGGTGCTGCCGGCCCCGTCCACGGGCGCGGCGGAGGGCACGCCGGTCCCGGGGCTCTACTACCACCCGGTGCCCGAACCCGATCCGGCGCGCGTCGAGGAGGTGAGCCGACGGATCAAGGCCTGGGCCCTGGACGAGGTCAGCCTGTATCCGGACGACTGGGAGGAGGAGTTCGACGGCTTCTCCGTGGGGCGCTACATGGTCGGCTGCCATCCGGACGCCCCCACCGTCGACCACCTCATGCTCGCCACCCGTCTGATGGTGGCCGAGAACGCCGTGGACGACTGCTACTGCGAGGACCACGGCGGGTCGCCCGTCGGCCTGGGCGAACGCCTTCTGCTGGCGCACACCGCCCTGGACCCGCTGTACACGACGGAGGAGTACCGGCCGCCGTGGGCGAAGTCGCTCCACGCGGACGCGCCCCGGCGGGCCTACCGCTCCGCCATGGAGTACTTCGTCGAAGCCGCGAGTCCGTCGCAGGCGGACCGGCTCCGGCACGACATGGCCCGGCTGCACATGGGGTACCTGGCCGAAGCGGCCTGGGCCCAGCTGGACCACGTCCCGGAGGTGTGGGAGTACCTGGCGATGCGCCAGTTCAACAACTTCCGCCCCTGCCCGACCATCACGGACACCGTCGGCGGCTACGAACTGCCGGCGGACCTGCACGCCCAGGCCGCCATGCAGAAGGTCATCGCTCTTGCGGGAAACGCGACGACCATCGTGAACGACCTGTACTCGTACACCAAGGAGCTCGACGCTCCGGGTCAGCACCTGAACCTGCCCGTCGTGATCGCCGAGCGCGAGGGCCTCTCCGACCAGGACGCCTATCTGAAGTCCGTCGAGGTCCACAACGACCTCATGCGCGCCTTCGAGAGCGAGGCTTCCGCCCTGGCCGAGGCATGCCCCGCCCCGCACGTCCAGCGCTTCCTACGGGGCGTCGCCGCGTGGGTCGACGGCAACCACCACTGGCATCAGTCCAACACCTATCGCTACAGCCTGCCCGACTTCTGGTAAGAGAAATGGACTCAACCGTGACCAGCACCGAACTCACCGCCACCGCCACCTCCTCCACGTCCCTGCGCATCCCCCGCCCGGCGACGCCCTACCAGGGGGACATCGCCCGCTACTGGGACGGGGAGGCCAGGCCCGTCAACCTGCGGCTCGGCGATGTGGACGGCCTCTACCACCACCACTACGGCATCGGTGAGGTCGACCACGCGGCCCTCGGCGACAGCGGGGACAGCGCGAGCGAGAAGAAGCTGATCGCCGAGCTGCACCGGCTGGAGTCGGCACAGGCCGAATTCCTTCTCGGGCACCTCGGTGACATCGGGCGGGACGACACCCTGGTGGACGCCGGCTGCGGCCGGGGCGGCTCGATGGTGATGGCGCACCAGCGCTTCGGATGCGACGTGGAGGGCGTGACGCTGTCGGCCAAGCAGGCCGACTTCGCCAACACACGGGCACGCGATCTCGGCGTCCAGGACCACGTCCGCGCCCGCGTCTGCAACATGCTCGCCACGCCGTTCGAGACCGGGTCGGCCGCCGCGTCGTGGAACAACGAGTCGAGCATGTACGTCGATCTGGACGACCTCTTCGCCGAACACTCCCGCATGCTCAAGGTCGGCGGCCGCTACGTGACCATCACCGGCTGCTGGAACCCGCGGTACGGCCAGCCCTCCAAGTGGGTCTCCCAGATCAACGCGCACTTCGAGTGCAACATCCACTCGCGCCGTGAGTACATGCGCGCCATGGCCGACAACCGGCTCGTCCCGCAGGCCGTCATCGACCTCACCCCGGACACCCTGCCCTACTGGGAGTTGCGCGCCACGTCGTCCCTGGTCACCGGGATCGAGGACGCGTTCATCAACTCCTACAGGGACGGGTCCTTCCAGTACCTGCTCATCGCGGCGGACCGGGTCTGACCGGCCGCTGACGGGGGCCCGTCCGTGCGGAGCGGGCCCCGTCGGGGGGAGGGCCCGCAGGCGTGCGGGCCCTCCCCCCGACCGTGTCGTCGCCGTACTCCGCTCAGCCGGATTCCGGTGGCTTCCGGGCGTCGAAGGCGAAGACGGTGTTCCGGGCCGCGGCCACGATCACCGCACGCCCGGCGACGGTCACGCGCGAGCTCGCGCCCTCCTCGCCCGACAGACCGTCGGCCTGCGGGTCCGTCGACCACAGGCGCCTGCCGTCGGACGGTGACAGTGCGACCACCCGTCCGGTGGCAGAGCTGAAATACAGCGCGTCCGCTCCGGCGGCCGGACCCGACGCACCCTCCACACCCGTCTGCCGCGACCACTTCTTCCGGCCCGTAGCGGGGTCGAGCGCGGTGACGAGGCCGGTATGCCCGCTCACGTAGACGGTCCCGGCCGCCATGCCGGGCGCCCCCGCGTACGTCTTGGCCAGGCGTGCGTACGCCACCTTCCGTGAGGCCACGTCGACCCGCACCACCCCGTCGTAGCCGACCGACGCCGGTCCCTCCATGCGCACCTGAAGGAGTACGAGGCTGCCGTCGGCCGTGCCCACCGGCACGGCGGGACCGTCGACCGCGAGGGGCCTGCCCAGTGCCCCCGTGGAGCGGTCGAGGGTGTGCAGGGTGGGACGACGCACCTCGGAGGCGTCCATCTCCGCGTCCCTCGCGCACATCGCCAGGAGCCGCGGGCCCGACGGGACGGGAGCACAGCGTGTGTCCGCGGGGAACGGCGTCGTCCAGGCGATCTCACCGCTGTGCGCGTCCCGGGCCTCGAAGCGGGAGTTGGAACCGTCGACGGTCACGACGGCGGAGCCGAGCAGGACGGCGTCCCGGGACCGGCCCGTGACGGCCGTCGACTGGGCGCCGGTGGGCACGGACCACAGCTCACGGCCGTCGTTCGCGTCCAGGGCCACCACCTCACCGAAAGGATCCTGCGGGGCGTCCTCGGCGGCGAAGCGATAGCCGAGCACCGTGTCGCCGGTGGCACCCACCAGGTGCATGCCCTGGACGGGAACACCCGGGCTCTTCGCCGTCCACACCCGCGAGCCGTCATGGGCTCTCATACGGGTCGCGACGACGCCCCCGCCTCCGCAGAACAGCGCGTCACCGCGGGCGACGCACCGCAGTTCGTCAGGGATGTCCTCCTGGCCCCCGGGCACCGTCGTACGCCACGGCTCGAAGCCGTCCGGAAGCACGGCGCCGGCCGCCGCGGCGCTCTCGCCCTTGCCGCCGCCGTTCCCGCCGAAGCCGCCCGTCTGCATGGCGGCGACTCCCCCGCCGATCGCCGCCACCGCGACCGCGGCGGCGAGCACAGGACGCCAGCGGCGGCGCAGGCGGCGGCCGAAGGGGCCGGCGGTCCCGGTGTCCGTGCCGCCGGTACCTGTGCCACCGGTTCCTTCGTTCCCGGTGGCCTGCGCGGCCGGCTCCGGGGTGGCATGCGTCGCGAGGTGATGCTCGGTGATCACGTCGCGGGTACGACCGCACAGGCCCTCCCCGGACGGACCGGCTCCACCGAGATCGGCAGGCAGGTCCCGCAGCAGCACGAGGAGTTCGTCCGCCGAAGGGCGCCGCTCGGGTTCCTTGTCC
Source organism: Streptomyces sp. NPDC001822 (assembly GCF_042892135.1). Taxonomy (NCBI): domain Bacteria; kingdom Bacillati; phylum Actinomycetota; class Actinomycetes; order Kitasatosporales; family Streptomycetaceae; genus Streptomyces; species Streptomyces sp. NPDC001822. The sequence goes on along the minus strand of NZ_JBIATW010000017.1, from coordinate 111,202 downwards.
AGGCACGACTCGACGACCGCGCGCAGAGCCGCCGGCACCGCGCCCAGTGACGGCTCCTCGTGCACGACCTGGTACGCCGTCATATAGGGGCTGTCCGCGTCGAAGGGCCCGTGACCGGTCGCCGAATACACCAGCAGCGTGCCCAGCGAGAAGACGTCGGACCGCGGCCCCACACCACGCGGTGCCTGCAGCTGTTCGGGCGACATGAAGGGCGGCGTGCCGATGACCCGCCCCGTCATGGTCAGCGTCTGCTGGTCCGCCGCGCGCGAGATGCCGAAGTCGATGACGCGTGGGCCCTCGGGCGAGAGCACGACGTTCGAGGGCTTGAGGTCGCGGTGGACGACCCCGGCCCGGTGGATGTCGCGCAGCGCCTCGGCCAGCCCGATCGCGAGTCTCCTCAACTCGGCACCGTTCAGGGGCCCCTTCACGGCGATGCGCTGGGCGAGCGTGTCCCCCTCGATGTAGGTGGTGGCCATCCACGGCTGCTCGGCCTCGGGAGCGGCATCGACCACGGCAGCGGTGAACGCGCCGCTCACCCGCCTCGCCGCCGCCACCTCCTGCCGGAAGCGGATGCGGAACTCGTCGTCCCCGGCGAACTGCTGGTGGATCAGCTTGATCGCGACGGGCCGTCCCGAACTCGTACGGGCCAGGAAGACCGTGCCCATGCCGCCCGAACCCAGCCGCGCCTCGAGCGGATAGCCTCCGATCTCGGCTGGATCGCCTCCGCGCAGCGACACTCTTCCCGACCTCCCCTGCCTCGTGGACCCCTGTGGCTACGCGCCTGCGTATCCGTCCGTCCTGCACCCAAACTAGTCGCAGGGCAGCACGACGGATCGAAGCGGGTGACGAACAGGGGCCGAGGGGCGGTTCCCACGGCCGACGGGGAGACCTGGCGACGGCGCTGCAGGACGGCGCGACCAGGCGCGCGCGGCCGCTGGACACGACTGCGCCGCGTAGCAACGGCATTGCCGTAGCGTGGACGCCTGCCGCACGGAAGGTCCGTCCGGCGGGCCGGCCCCGTGGCGGGAGATTCCGGTGGCGAGCGAGGGGACCGTGATGAGCGAACCGACGAAGCCCGAGGTCGAGGTTCCCCCGGTTGACGCGCCCACCGAGTTGACGATCCGGGACCTCGTGATCGGCGACGGGCCCGAGGCGCAGCCCGGCAGGGTCGTCCGGGTTCACTACGTGGGGGTCACGTTCGCGTCCGGAAGGGAGTTCGACTCCTCCTGGGAGCGGGACCAGCCGTTCAAGTTCGCCGTGGGCGGCGGCAAGGCGATCAAGGGCTGGGACCGTGGAGTGCGGGGGATGAGGCCCGGCGGCCGGCGCGAGATCATCGTTCCTCCGCGTCTCGCCTACGGGAAGCAGTCACCCTCTTCGCTGATCCCCGCGAACTCGACGCTGATCTTCGTCGTGGACCTGCTGACGGTCGTGGGCGGGCCCGCCTGAGCGGGGACCGGTCGCGGCCCTGGTGCCCGGAACGGCGGCCGGGCAGGCTAGTTTGCTCGGATGAGTCTCCTTGATGATGTGGCAGAGCGCGACGGCTGGCGATGCTGGGTGTGCGACGAAGCGGTCGACCCCGAGGAGTCGGTGAACGACCCGCGGGGGCCGAGCGTCGACAGCCGGACCGCCGACCGGAAGGCCAAGGTCGCCGAGCGGCTCGCGCACCGCGCCTGCAACACCCGCAAGGGTGCGGTCAAGGTGGTCATCCCCTGGCCGGACCACCTGTACGTGGTTGAACCGGCACCGCTGATCACTGTTGCCGGGAGGCTGGAGCGCAAGGGGGGCCGCGAGATGGTGGGCCGTTGTCCGACCCGGCGGGACGCCGAGGAGACCGCGGACTGGCTGGTGGACCGGTTCTCCCGGCTGGTACCGGAGTTGCGGCTGACCGCCGGCGTCGAGCCGGGCGGCGGCCAGTTCCTTGTCATCCTCGCCGCAGGCCGCCGCTGACCGGGGGCCGAGGACCGGGCGAAGGCATCGGCCCACCGGCGTCGCCCACGCCCCTGCTCGCTGATCTCGGCGCGGCGCACTGCGAGCAGCATCGCGTGCCGGAATCGCCCCGAAGCGGTCTCGGCATCTGTTCGGAGGACGCTCCGGAGTGAACTCCGGACTCGCTGCGGCAGTGCGCCGTGCGAGCCCGGTGCCGGCCCCGGGTGAGGAAGGTCGGCTTTCCATCACTGCCGGACACGGCCACTGTTCGAGACCTCCGATCCCGCACAGAACCGGCCTGCTGAAGAGGCCCGTGAGATGACCCGGCTCCGGGCGACGCGCCATTCAGCCTTCCCCACCCCGGGGGCACATCGTGCTCACACGTAGCGCCTCCACCACAGTGCATAGATACCCTTCGGCTCGTACGCGCAGTAGAAGTACTCGTCCCCGTTTCCGTAGTAGTTTCCGTAGTGCTCCAGATTCTTCTTCTTCGCCTCGGAGTCGCAGGCCGACTTGGTCGAGAAATCCTGATACTGGTAGAGGTTCTGAATTCCGGCGGGAGAGGCCGACGCAGAGACGGACCCCGCCGCAACGCCGGTCAGCGAGGTGCCGAACAGCAGGACAGAGATACCAAAACGCTTCGCGCGAGTACCGAGCAACGTACTTCCTTCATTCGACGCCGGAGCGCAAACTGCGAATCACGCAATGCACACGACGCATATCATTGACTCGTCAAGCTAATCAGCTTGCCTGACTGGCTGTCAACTACGCATAAAGGAAGTCCCTTTACCGCGTCAGCCGCCCTTCGAACTGCGAGGAACCAGCCATTCGGCGCGCGCAGCAGGGCATGCGCCGGAATCGGCGAGCGCGGTGGGCAGCACGACGAAGGAGGGGGCTCGCATTGCTTCTCACGTTATCCACGTGTGGATGGCGTGTTGGGTTCAGGCCGGGCCGTTTGAGCCGAGGGAATCCGATGAGAGCGGTGGGACCGGCCGCATCCGTTCTGGCCGCCCGGGAGTGCGCGTGGCAGGCGGCGGATCGGTCAACGCACCGCCGGCCGGCGGAGGAAGAAGCCCGCGACGGACGCCCGCAGCCGGTCCCCCGCGTGCGGCTCGACCTTCTTGATCATGTGAGGGACACCGGACCGGATGACCACCAGGCGGTTGGGCAGCGGGGCGACGTACTGGCCGGGGCTGCGGGTCAGGTGGGCGTGGCGGCGCTCGGGGTCCAGGTCCTCCGACGGGGCGGGGCTGACCAGGAGTTCCGCTCCCCAGGAGGGCTGCCACTCGGGGTGTGCGTAGTAGACGTACGAAGCGGCCCGGTTCCCGGAGTCGTCGTGCCAGGCCAGTCCGCTGCCCTGGGGGTAGAGGAAGGGCCGGCTGGTGAAGGCGTGCCAGTCCTCGCCGAATCGGCCTGTCCAGGGCAGGAGTTCCGGCCGCGCCTCCTCGATCTGCTTCACCACGGAGTCGGTCGCGCCCCCCGTCGGGTGGTTCGCGTGGTCGGGGAAGCGTCCGGTGAAGTGACCGTCCGGGTCGTTGATGGTGCCCGGGCCGCTGAGCGGGCTGCCGTCCAGCAGTCCGTACACCTTGTTCCACGCGCCGTCGCGGCGGGCGTGGACGAAGTGGAACTCCTCGTCGCGAAGCCGGTGCCACAGAAAGGCCGCCGCGTCGGGGGCGAGGAAGTCGTCGAAGACGGCGAAATCGGTTGTGTGGTGCGTCAGTTGCACGATGCCTCCGGTGGACGCGGGTTCGGTAGAGGTGGCGCGGTGTCATGTGGGTTCGTGCCCGGGGGCAGGCGGCCCGTCACTCGGCCACCGAGGGCGCCAGCGGCCCGGCGCCGACGGTGGCGGGTGCCGCCGCGGCCTCCTGGAACAGGCGTTGTGCCATCCGGATCCCGAGCTCGTCGCCGTCGGCGAGCACCCGTCGCGCCATCCCCGCAGCCTCTGTGGGACGGCCGTTGGCCAGATGCCAGGTGGCCACGTTCAGCGGGCGCAGCCACGAGGGCATGCGTGCTTCCTTCACCGGACCCTCGTCGATGAAGCCGACGTTCGGGCAGTCGGCGAAGCGGTCCGCGAGGTAGGCGGCCAGTTCGCGCGGTGGCATGGGTTCGCAGTACACGAGCGGGGTGAGCAGTTCGGCGGGCGGGACCACACGCGTGGCGTCCACCGGTGCGGGAGCGCCCGCCCGTCCGGCGGCTTCGGTCGCGGCGACCGGGCCGTACGCCCGGTACAGATGCCGGAGTGGGAGCGGTGAGCGGGCGAGAGGGGTGTGCGGATACACGCGGAGCCCGCAGGAGTAGGCCACGGACACCCCCCGGTCGGCCAGCCGGCGGATGTGGCCGATCGCGTTCTCCAGGGTCGCGGCCGACTCGCCCGGCTGCCCGAACAGCACGCCCACCTGTACCTGCATCCACGGCGGCCGGCGGCGCAGCAGGAGTCCGAAGGTGTCCTCGATGTCGCGCAGCCGGTAGTTCTTGTGGTGGCCGCGCAGCATGCGGTCGTCGAAGGCGTCGACGGAGAAGCTGGGGCGGACGCAGTGGGACCGGGTCAGGGCGTCCATCAGGTCGGCGGAGAACGGTTTGACGTTGAAGTAGCCGTGCCAGCTGATCGTCTCGCCGTACCGGCTCTCCGCCAGCGCCCGGCACACGTCGCTCAGCGCGCGCTCGTAGGGCAGGTTCACTTCCGGGGCGGCCAGGTGGAAGTGAGTGAGTCCGTACCGTTCCACGTAGTGGGTGGCCTCGGCGGCGACGGCCGCCGCGGGGCGTGCGTCCACCCGCCCCATGTTGACGGGGTCGATGCAGTACGAGCAGCGCAACGGGCAGCCCGCGTGGGAGCGCAGTGCGGTGGGGATGCCCCGCGCCTTGGAGAAGAGCACGTACTCCGGGGCGATCTCCGGCAGTGCCGTCGACGGCCGGGACAGTACGTCGTTCCGGGACCGCGGTCCGGTGTGGACGGTGCCGTCGGCGGTACGGACCAGGCCGCCCGGAAGCGCGGCGACGGCTTCGGCGGTGAGGCGCCGCAGGTGGCGGGGGTCGCCGTGCACCAGCGTCCGCAGCAGAGAGGTGAATCCGGCCTCCGCGGGTCCGGTGAGGCCGAAGTCGAGGCCGAGCCGGTCCATCACCTCGACGGGGCACGAGGTGAAGGCGGCGCCGCCGGCCACGACGGGCAGGTGGGGGTTCCAGGCGCGGAGCACGGCGGTGAGACCGGCGATGGGCTCCAGGTAGTCGACGACGTCGATCCAGCGCCCGTCGGGGCCGGGCAGCGGGTCGCAGGCGACCACCGCGTTGTCGATGTTGCGCACGGACATCGCGACCAGGTCGGGCCGGGTGCGGTCCAGGACGTCCAGGAGGCGCGCGTGGGGGTCGAGGGACTCGAGGAACGGGTTGCACACGGTGGTCTCGACGGGCAGCGCGGCGTCCGCCACGGCGGCGCGGATGACCTCCAGCCCGTAAGGACTGACGGGCAGCACCTGGTGGGGGTTTGCGTACAGCAGGAGAACGCGCACGGCGGCTGCTTTCTGGAGGTACGTGGTCAGGGGCGGGTTCGGCGGTACGGGCAGGCGGGGCCCTGGTGCTCTCGGCCTCGTGTTCCTCGGGGCTCAGGTGCTCCTCGGCCTCGGGTCCCTCGGGCCCCGGTGTGGCCGTCGGCTCCGAGGGCCGGTCAACGCTTCGGCCCGGGAAGCCGTATGCCGCGGTCCTGCTTGTGGTCGACCGAGTGCCGCAGGGCGTCCAGGGCCCGCCGGGCGACGGGCCCCGGCGCGATGCGACGGGCGAGGTGGGCGGCGCACAGCAGCGGGCTGATCAACGCACCGCTGCCGCGTACCCGTGCGAGGTGGTCGAGGACGGCGTCCAGGTACCGGGCCGCGGTGAGCGGGTCGTCCGCCGACAGGGACCGGGCGGCGCGGGCCTGGAGGACGACGGCGTGTTCGGCCCATGCCCGGGCCGGCCCCGCCGTCGGCTCGGTGAGATCCGGCCCGGGATCGTCCCTGAGGGGCTCCCCGCCGACCGCCGCGGATCCATGGCCGACCGCCGGGGGCCCTCCGCCGATGATCAGCGCCGACTCGGCCTGCAGCCGCGCCAGATGAGCCTGCTGGGCCATGCCCAGCGCGTCGCACCGCTCGCCCTGGAGTGCGGACCACCGGGCCGCCGCCGCCCAGTCGCCGGACCGGGCGGCCAGGACCGCGCGCGAGCCGGTGATCGTGGCGACCCCGGTGCTCTGTCCGAGCTCGCGCAGCGCCTCCTCGGCCTGGTCGATGGCGGCGTCCGCGCCTGCGGCGTCACCGGCCATGTGCCGTACCAGGGCCAGCGGTACGGCGACGGCGGCGGACAGCAGACGCGAACCGGCGACTTCGCGGTGCAGACGCTCGCAGTCCGCCAGCGCCGCCGGGACCGGTGTGTCCCCGTTGACCAGGGCCATCGCGAGGTTCGCGTAGATCTCCGTACGGCCCAGGCACTGAGGTGCGGCCTCGGCCGCCCCCAGCGCCGCGCGCAGTTGGTGCTCGGCGGCGGGGTGGTCGCCCGAACGCAGCGCCTGCAGACCGGCGTACAGGTGCGCCCCGGCTCTCGCCTCGGGGTCGTCGGCAGCGGCCGCGGCGAGGTGACGCGGGTCGTCCGACGCGTCGGGGGCGGCGCCGTTGACGTAGGTGCCGGCGTACAGGGCGTTCAGCCGGGCGTGGATGCCCGCTGCCGGGGGGACGCTGCCGGGGTCGGCCTCCAGGACGCGTCGGACGCGTTCCAGCGCGTCCGAGGGCATGCCCCGGCTGCCGAGCGCGTAGGCCTCCAGGACGTCCGCGTCCCAGACGTCGGGGCTGTCCGGAGGGGTCAGACGCCGGGCCCGCCCGGTGAGGCCGAGCACGAGTTCGGGGCGGCCCCTGGAGAGCGCGAACCGGGCGGCCGCGGCGAGCGCGCGTACGGTGGCGGCTGCCGCTGCGGTGGTCCGCTCCGAGCCCGGCTCCACCCCTCGCAGCGCGGTGTGCACGGATTCCCAGTGCCCTGCGAGGAGTTCGGCGACGGCGGGGCGTCTCAGCGCGACGGGCTCCACGGCCTGCGCGAGACGGGTGTGGACGGCGGCGGTCTCGGCGAGCGTCATGCGCCGCACCGCGACTTCGGCGACCACCGGATAGGCCGGCGCCAGCCGGCCCCGGCGCGCTTCCGCCCTGGCCAGCAGGCCCGCCTCGTCAAGAGCCGCCGCCGCCGTGGCGACCTGGGCGTGGGGCATCAGCGTGCCCAGGTCCTCCAGGGTGAGGTCGCGCCCGGCGGCGGACAACAGCGTCAGCAACTCGCGTGATTGCGGGGTGAGCCGGTCCAGCCGGGCACCGAGAGCGGCGTGCGCGCTGGGCGGGACCCAGTCGTCGTCCTCCTGCCCGAAACTGCGGAGGGCCACCATCTGCTCGATGTAGAGCGGATTGCCGCCGGCCCGCTCGGCGATCTGCGCGGCGGCCCCCGCCGCACGCGCACCGGCGGCGGACAACTCGGCGGCGGATACGGCCGTCCGTTGCTGACGCTCCGCCATCAGCCGCTCCGCGAGCCGCTGGGCGTCCTGCGCGGACAGCGGCGGCACGGTCAGCCGGTGCGCGGTGTGCCCGTCCGGCGCGGGCGGAGTGGTGACACCGACCACGACGACGGCGGTCCGAGGGGCACCGGCCGCGCACAGCTCGTCGAGTACGTCGGTGAGGACATCCGGTATCCACTCCGCGCGCTCGATGATCAGCACCAGCGGGCGCGGGCCCCGGAAGAGTGCCAGCGCGCGGCCGAGAGCGCGGGCGAGCTCGCCGCGGTCCTGCATCACGGCGCGCTCGGCCCGGCTGGACAGCCCGGTGACGTGAGCGGTGATCTCGACGCGGGCCCTCTGCGCCTCGGCGGCCTGCTCCAGCCCTTCCTGGAGGAGGTAGCAGGCCAGCAGGCCGAGCCCGGATCCCGGGGACGGGCAGGACAGCAGAGCCGTGGCATGGCCGGGGCAGCGGTCGAGCGCCTCGGCGACCAGCCGGCTCTTTCCCACGCCGGACGCACCGTCCACGGCGATCAGCCGGGGTGCCGGCGACGCCAGGGCCTCCGAGACGGCGTCGGCGAGTTCGCCGACGAGCGTGTCCCGGCCGAGCAGCGGACTGTCCCCCGGGCGGGGCGCGGCGACGGCGGTTCCGAGCACCCAGGCGGGCACCGCCTGCTCGAACCCCTTGGCCGCGACGGGCTCCAGTGCGTGGAGCGGCACGTCGTCGGGGAGTTGGAGACGGGTGGCGAGATCGACGATCACACCGTCGTCGGGTGCGTACTGCTGCAGTCTCGCCGCCCGGTTGAGCACCGACCCGATGACGAAACTCGAGGTGCGGGCGCTGACGGCGACGTGCCCGGAGGCGACGGCGGCACGTACGGGGAAGTCTCCCGTGAGGAGTTCGCCCAGCTCCGCCGCGTACGTGCGGGTGCCTCGGACGATGGCGGCCGCGGCTGCCACCGCGGCGGCAGCGGCGGCCTCGCCGTGCCCGTCCATGCCGAAGGCGGCGACCACGGCGTCGCCGATGAACTTCTCCACCTTGCCGCCGTGTTCCTCCACCAGGGCGCCGACCCGGGTGAAGTAGCCGTCCAGCACCGCGGCCCAGCGGTCGGGTTCCAGCGTGGTCGCCAGGTTCGTGGAGCCCACGACGTCGCAGAACACGACGGAGACGAAGCGCAGGCCGCCCGGCGGTGGGCCGGGCCGGGTCAGTTCGGTGCCGCAGGCCATGCAGAAGCGGGCCGCTGGGGGATGGCGCAGGCCGCAGTCCGAGCACGCACGCGTGGACTCGGCCGGGCGGTCGGGACCGCTCATGCTCTCCTGCCTGTTCGCTCAAGGGGACGACCGGATGGTGCGCGACGCTGCTCCGCCGCGCACCACCCGGTCCCGCACCGGAGTGGTGCGAGGCCCGCCGGCGGCGTGAGGCCGCCGGGGGGCCGGTTACCGTCGTCGCCGGGGCATGCCCGGCGAGGCACGGTGCACTACCAGAGGTAGCCGCCGCTGGGGTCGGAGACGACGTGGCCCTCGACATCCGAACCGGCTGCCTCGACGCGGGACTTGACGCTCAGAAGAACGCCGATCTCCTCGTCGCTGAGGGACTTCAGGACTTCCTGCTGGGCCGCGTTGGCCTCGGTGACGACGAAACCCGCCGCTGCCAGCTTGTCGATCTTCTCGCTCATGCTGTCCTCCTTGGGGAATTCCGCGCGCCTGCCGCGCGGGACTACCGGACCCCGGCGCGGAGCGCCGGGAGTGTGAGGGGCCGCGCCCGTGGGCCGGCCGGTGTCCCGCACGACCGCGGGCGGGTGCTCACCGCGGTCGGGTGCGGGCAGAGGGGACGTGGTGCCTGCGTGCTCGTGTCCGGACTCCGCGACCGGGTCGGCCGGGGCGTCCTGCGCGCTGCTCGGAGTGGTCGGGGCGCCCGGCGCGGTGGCCGGTTCGGGTGTGGCGTCCTGCGTGCCGGTCTCGTCGTGCCCGGCGACACGGGGTACGTCGCCGAGCCGCGCCCTCACCGCCGTGGCGGTCAGCAGCAGCGCCGCGCCCGCGGCCAGCAGCAGCGGGCCGATTCCGAACCAGGTGACGAAGAATGCCGCGAGGGGCGGCGCCAGTACGTTGAGCAGAGCGGGCACGGAACTCATGAGTGCCCATACCCGGCCGGTGAGTTCCACCGGGGTTTCCGCGTGCACCACACTCGGAAAGGTGACCAGGATTCCGGCGCTCGCTACCCCCAGAAGGAAAATAGCACAGAGCCAGACGGCCGCGTCAATACGCATTTCGCGAACAATTGATATTCCGATCGAAGCGATGATGCAGCCGATGATCAGAATCGACCACGCCATGGTCACGAAGGGCTTCACCCGCGCGACCAGCTTCCCCATGAGCAGGGATCCCACCACACCACCGACGCCGACGGCGGACACCATGTAGCCGATGTACGACGGCCCCATCCCCAGCGCCGGCACGATCAGGGCGGCCATGGAGTCGTAGAGGAACACGACGAACATGAGGCAGCACATGACGAACAGCAGGGATCTCAGGACACGCGATCCGAAGACGTGGGAGAAACCTTCCCTGAGTTCCGTGAAGTAATTCGTTCCATTCTTCACGGAAGGCCGTGATGTGCTGCGCAGAGCCCATGCGCACATCACCGCGAAAAGAAAGGTGAAGGCGTTCATCGCGAAAATCGCGCGTGGCGAGAGGAAGACGACGAGCAGTCCGCCCAGCGCCGGACCGAGAATCTTCACCGACTGCATCGCCGTCTGCAGCAGCACCGTGGCCGAGGGGATGTCGCGCGGCTCGACCGTCGCCCGTAGCTGGATCTGGCCGGCGATGTTGCTGACCGAGCCCAGCGTCGAACGCGCCAGGATCAGTGCGGCGGCCCAGTAGGTCCCGGGCGCCACCACCAGCCCGAGGGTCAGCACGGCCTGGGCGCCGTCCGTCAGCAGCAGCGTCTGCCGGGACGGTCTGCGGTCCGTCAGAACCGCCAGGAACGGGCCGGCGAGCAGAGGCAGCATGGCCGCGCTGACTATCAGCGCGAGACCGCCCGCACCTCCGTGCCAGACCGTGGTGACCAGCACCAGCAGCGCGACCTGGTCCAGCCAGTCCCCCAGGCCCGACACGACCGATCCGCCGAAGAGCAGCCGGAAGTCCCTGCCGCGTAACAGTCCCGGTGTTCCCGGCCGTCTCATCCGGCCACGGCCACGGGGACGTCCGCCTCCACGCGGTCCGCGACGGCCTCCATCACCTCGATCAGCCCTCGCAGGGTGTGCAGCGCGCTGAGTCCCAGCAGGTCCTCCTGTGCCGCGTCGAGCGGAAGCCTGTCCACCAGCCTCAGGACGTCGTCGCGGTGCTGCACGTCCAGGTGCGAGTGACGCGCGATGGTGCGGAAGGCGTCCTCCGGCAGCCCGGTGCGCGACGCCAGGTCCGCGGCCAGCCCGGGACCGGGAGGATTCCCCTCCAGCACCGCGATGTGGCCCACCAGGGCGATCGGATGGACGTGCCGCAGCCAGTAGTACTGCGACCCCACCAGCGAGGCGACGGCCGGGCCGGGAACCGCCGACCACAGCTCGGCCGGGGTCCCGCCGGCCACCACGAGGTCGTCGGCGACCCACTGGTCGTGCCCGTACTCCTCGCGGATGTGCTTGGACAGGTAACGGCCGAGCATGTCCGCGACCGGGTCGCCCTGCCGGGCCACGCACTGCTCGGTGGCGGCCAGCATGAGCGGCACCGTCGCACGGATCGTGCCGTGCAGGGTCTTGAGCCACTCCACGTACATGCGGTCGCTGTGCGGGTGCGTCCACATACGCCGGGACGCGGCATCGACAGCGGGCATCAGCAGGCCGATCTTCTGCTGGAGCCTGCGGGACCGCGACTGATCCTCCACCGGTCATCCCCTCCCGGACGTCTCGTCGGTTGTCGCCAGCATTCCGCCCAGCGCCCGCACGGCCCGTGCGGCCGTCGGCGAGGTGCGGGCGATGTCGTACGCCTTCCAGCAGCCGCCGCACACGTTCTCGAAGCGGCCCTCGCCCAGTGCCTCGAAACCGGGCAGCCGAGCCGCCCCGCCGGGGCCGACGCTTCCCATGACCGTCAACAGCGCGTCCTGCCGGAACCCGGACAGTGCCGCGGCGACATCCGCGGGACCGCGCACGGCGGTCCGCAGCTCGGCCGGACCGTGGCCGGTGATCAGCGCCTCGTTGCAGCAGGGGATCGCCACCCCGTCGTAACGCACGGTCGGCGAGCCCAGCAGCGAGCACGCCGCCAGCGCATCGGCCGCGTGCAGGCGCCTGATGGCGAACACCCCGGAGCCGCGGCCGTATCGAAGCGGGGTGATGAGCTTGGTCTCCGCCCACCGGCCCCAGTCCGGTCCGAACGCGGTGTCCAGCAGTGCCTCGGCGTCACGGGCGCCGTCGCCCTCGTCCAGGGCCTGGACCACGATGTGGCTCCCCGCGTCGCGGACCGCCCGCAGCGCGGAGACGAACCGGGCACCGGAGACACCGCCCTGGTGGAAGCCGTCGGTGCTGAGGAAGACGGTCGAGATCAGGGGCAGCACCCGGCGCACCCAGGCAGGGGCACCGCCGTTCTCGCGCGCCCAGTAGCCGCTGGTGAAGACGACGGTCTCCAGCCCGGCGGCGGCGAACTCCCCGATCGCGTACGGCAACGCCCGCTGCTCCGCGAACGGTTCGCCCCCGGAGACGGCGACCGACCGCAGTCCGGGCAGCTCCCGGATGCCGGCGACGACATCCCGGAAGACGTCCCAGTCCACGACCCGTCCGCCGTCGGCGCGCGCGTCCACCGAGCAGTGCGCGCAACCGACAGGACACTGGTCGGTGATGTAGAGCAGAATCGATTCGCCGGTGGTGCGGCGGGCGGTCTCGGTTTCAGCGAGTGTGAGCCGGCGTTCCATGCCCCTCCTCCGATCCCAGAGCCACCAGATCCCCGTGCCGCGAGCGACGGGTGGAGAACGCGGTCGCGTCCTGCCGCTCGACGACCTCCCGGGCGGTCCGCTCCAGCAGCCGGCCGCTGTCCGTCCGCAGATACGCCTCCAGGCGCACCGCGGCCTTCCGGTCACCGGCCAGCCCGACGCAGTTGCCGCACATTCCCTTGTCGCAGGCGCCCTCGGAGAACCGGCCGGCGACGTAGCTCGGGCCCAGCGCCCGCAAGGCCCGGAACATCTCCCGTTCCAGGAAGAGTTCGCGCAGCTCCGGCCATGACTGGCGTCCCGCGTGACCGAGGATCAGATGCTCGGGCTGCCGCCGCTCCACAAGATCCTGGTTGCAGCACGCGTACACCGTGCCGTCGTACGTCACCAGCGGCCAGGTCACCCGGTCGCACGGGTCCACCGCCGCCACCGGCAGGCCGGACGTCGGTGCGGAGGGTGCCAGCCCCGCCAGGTTCCGGCCGCGGCCGATCGCGCTGAGCGTGCCGACCAGGATCGGCACCTGATCGTCGAACTCCCGCCGCACATCGGCGATCAGGCCCGTGAGATAGGGGTCGTCGTCGTTGCGGCCGGTGATCTGGAAGCTGACGCCCGGCACGATCTCCCGGATCAGGTGCATCGCACGGAAGACCTCGGCGCGGCTCACCTCGCGTTCGTGGAACTCGTCCAGGCTCGCGGCGAAGTGATCGACCTCCCGGACGGCCGCACGGACCGCCGACGGCAGTCGGCGTCCCTCCCGCGCGAACCACATGCCCGACAGCACGTACGACCGGGTGCCCACCGCCCGCGCGGTCCGTGCCAGGTCAGCCACCAGCCCCGCGCGCAGGAGCGCCTCACCGCCGGACATCAGCAGCAGATCGGGCCGGGTCTCCGGATCGAAGGACTCCACCAGCCTGCGGAACGGGGTCTCGGGGTGCTGCTCGCTGCTGAGCGAGGAGTCCGTGGAACAGTGCGCGCACGACAGCGGGCACCGACGGGTCAGGGCCAGGTAGACGCCGGCGGCCGGAACACTGCGGCGCGCGCCGATCTCCAGCAGATGCATCCGCGGTCACCCCTTCGCACGGGCGAGGACGGCGGCGATCTCCTCGAGGGAGGTCAGGACTCGTTCGGCGTCGGGATCGTCGGAGCGGGCCAGCTCGCCGACCAGCGTCGTCAGCCGCTCGGCGGCCGCCGCGTGCGGCGCCGGCGGGCCGGACGAATCCCCCATGACGGCGAGGGCGGCAGAACACTGACGGGCGAGCTCCGACACCAGCTCGATGACCGCCGCCTCGCCGCGGGGGCCCAGATCGGGGTCGAGGACCTCCATGATCCCGAAGACCGACCCCGCGGTCTCCAGCGGCGCGGCGATGATCGTCTTCGGTACCAGTCCGGTGGAGGCGGCGAACTCCCGGTTGAACTGCGGGTGGTTGTCCAGATCGTCGGCGATCACCGCCTCCCCGCTCTGGAACACCCAGCCGGCGATCCCGCTGTAGTCGGGGATCGCCCAGCCCAGCAGGTGATCCTCCTGCGGATCCGAGGTCGCCTCCAGCACCAGGGAGCCCGCGACCGGATCGTGAAGGAAGATCGAGGACGCGGGAGCGGCGAACACCAGCCGCGCCAACCGCACCGTCGAACGCAGGATCTCGTCGCGCCGGGACAACGGGGTGCCGCCCGGCGTCCGGGAAGAAAGGGCGTCATTCCCCGATGGCGTCATTCCCGGCTCCTTCCGCTGAGTCGTCGGTGTCGAAAAGGTTGTCGGACAATGAAGCAAGCACGTGTTTTATCTCGCTCACCGGAAGATTCGGATGTTTACCGAGGATACGAGCGACGAAGCCACTCACATGAGGTGTGGCGAAACTGTTCCCGGAAAGCCGCGAACTCGACCCGTTCGTCCACGGAACCTCAATCTTCACACCCGCGGCGAAGAATTCGACCGGCGGATCGGAACTGACTTCGAGGCGCTCGGTGTCCTCGCTCTCGTGCGAGCCGACGGAGATCACCGAAGGGAACGTCCAGGGAAAGCTGCGCACCGGACTGTTGTGGGCCGCGGCCACGATCGCCACCCGGCTGAAGTACGCCTCGTCGGCGATTTCGTGGAGCATGGCCCTGAAGTCCTCCTTGCGGGAGGACAGGCTGAGGTTGATCACGTGGAAGCGTTCGGCGACCGCCCAGCGCAGCGCCTCCAACAGGGCGTTCCCGTCCCCGCCGAGGCCCGGCCCCAGGATCCGGACGCTGGTCAGCGCGGCCTCGGGGGCAACCCGGTGGATGATCGCCGCGCAGGCCGTGCCATGGCCGGCGGCATCGCCTTCGAGGTCGGGGACCAGCCGGTACTCCCCCGGAGAACCGGCACCCGGACCGGCGCCGTCGGGTGCGACGCGCTGAACGGTGTACGCACCCCCCAGCAGGGGGCCCACCTCCGGATGGTCCGGTGTCACACCGCTGTCGATGACACACACCCGGACCCCGGCACCGCGGGAACCACCCCACGCCCATGTCCGGTCTATGGCCGCTGAACCGATGAATTGAGACCGGTCGACGAGTTGCCCAGAATTCATGTGGGCGAAACGAACGGAGGCCCGCCGCGTCCCCGATATGCTCAAGTGAACCGTCCCGTTCGTTCCGAAATCACTTACGCCGGACGGGGTTTTCCGTCCGGCGCCTTGCGAAAACGAAGCCCGACACATGGTCGGTCGGCCTGTGCAGGCATGACATTAGGTCGGGATGTGAGGAAGTTGCAAGGGTTCCCTGAACGATTTTTCGATCCATTGCCCGCGGGGCCGCCCGGTTACCCGGCACCACCGGATCCAAACGCGGTCGCCGTCATTCCGGATGATGCGTAGGGGGCTTAATTATATGGATGTTACTCGTGTGACTCCTGTGGCCTTTTAGGGTTCTGCGCACGGAGCACCGGGTGGTGCTCCCGGGATTGCTGTTGCGGATACCGGGTTGCACGCGCCGGTGGGGGTGGGGCATCGGCACCGGGAGAGCCGGCGTCCCGGGTTTCCGGCATCGGGAGGCACCGCCCCGGACGGCGAACGACGGCCGCCGCGTGCGGGCCGGGTCATCCTGTGCCGTCTCGGGGTTCTCGGGGGTTCTCGGGGCTCTCGGGGGTTACGGGAGGGACGCGCAAGCCGGCGGTTTCGCCGTGTCCTGGACGTAGTTGGGCGTGAGCGCGCCGATCATTCCAGCGGCGCACGGGCCCGCGTCTCCGGGTGGCCGCCGCCTCTCCCGGCGATGAGTCGGCGATGAACGGCGGATCCGTCCGCCTGTTCTGACGCGACTACGCTGGTGGGGATATCGCACCCGAAGGAAGGACACGTGTGTCTCGCCCTTACGTCCCCGGACCGAGGCGGTTCGTCTTCACCGTCGGAGACGGCAACGACCAGCAGGTCTCCGTAGGCGATCCGCAGGAAGCGTACACAGCGTTCTCCACGTTCTTCCGGAATCGAGCCGCTGACACCTACACGATCGAGGATGAACCGGCGGGCCAGAGCTTGGTGCTCATGCCCGGTCGAGGTGCGATCGCCCGGATCGAGGCGACGGGGCGGCCGCGGTCGGAGTACCTCCGGATCGACAGGGCCAATCGCTACCTGCCGAGCGCGATGCTGTTCTTCGAGAACGGATATGCCGGCCTCGACCACTTCGGCCAGTGGTTCTCGGACCTCGCGGACCTCGACGCGCCACCGGAGACTCGCGGTGCCACCCGCGCCGCCACGATCACGACCGAAGCCGCGGCAATCGAAGCAGTCGCCCGGATCTGGGCTGATTCAGGCGTCGTGGATGCGAGCGACCAGTACTACGTCTTCTTCGACTCGCACGACGTCGACGATGACAGAGCTGAACGAGCCGAACTGCTCAAGTTGATCGAATTCCTCGGTATGAAACGGGTCGATCCCCCGGCCGAGGCCGCCGACGGCGAAGTCTGGGTGCGCACCGACACGCGTCTCGACGCCGAGTTGGAACGGTGGTCGTGAACAGGTGCTGCGGATCGGAACCGGATCGAAGTCCTCCTGGAAGTCCTCCTGTACGGGGCCTTCTTGAAGGGCGGTTTCCACATCTGACCTGGTCATGACGGGCTGCTCGCTCCGGGCGGCTTGGGTGCAGCACGAAAGCGGCAGGTCACATCGGTGCGGGCAGGGCTCGCCCGCGTCTTCTGAGGGGAAAGACTGAGTCCATGGGAGACATGGTTTTCACTCGCGGCAGCGGCTGGACCCCGACCGTGATCCGCGAGGCCGGTGAACTGAAGCTGACGCTCGGTGCCGGGGCCGACGCCAACCACGAGCCTCGCACGTTCACGTTCCCGATCGAGCAGGCCCATCTCGCGGTGATCCGGGAGGACCTGGCCAGACACCTGCTGCTGTGGAGTGCGGTCCTTCCGCTGTGCGACGCCGCCGGAACCCGGGGCCGGCTCGACGAGAACGCTGCTGTGGCGCTCCTGGACCCGATCCTCCTCTCGGCGCCCGCGGACGTCGACGCGCTCTTCCGGCGCATCCCGTGGGACAGGGGGCGGCTCATCGCGCACGGGGCCGACATTGACCTGCTCACGCGCGGTCAGGTCAGCGCGGCGATGGGCGCGGCTACGGAGACGTCCGACGAGAAGCGGGCTCAGGAGCACCACGCGAACCGGCGTCGCGCCGAGCGCGGAACCGTGCTCGGCCCACTCGACGCCGCCGTACTGCGGTACACGGGCCAGTACCTGCACGGCGCGACGCTTCCGAAGCGAATGCCCGATGCCGTCGACCCCGCGCTGCTGCCGGAAGTCATGCGTGTGATCGCCACCGCCCAGCAGGCGTGCGCGGGAATGCGCATCGGCCGCGATCCGCGCCGGGGGAAGCGCGCGACGAGCAAGCGTGACTGGGAGCGGATGGCGACGGCGGTCGACGCGGCCGTGCACCGTGCACATCCTGAACTCGTCGATGACGCGGTGCGTACCGTGAGCTTTCTGATGTGCTCGGAAGCCACGGACCGCTCAAGGAGCGCGCCCATGGACGACGACGAGGAGTCCGCGGGCGACCACGTCGGCTCCGGCGGGACCGCGAGGAAGACCGTCCTGTCCTTCACCGACGACAAGGGCGTCGAGAAGAAGTGGATCCAGGACGGCCCGCGCTCCGCCGCGGCCGAGTTCTGGGAGTTCGTGGGCGACCGGTCCGCCGCGGACAACGAGGTGTTCACCATCGAGGACCAGAAGATGGGCGAAGGGATCCAGCTCCACTTCTACGCGGACTCCATCGCCCGGATCACGACGGTGCACGAGGGCGGAGGCGAGTCGGAGCCGGAGTACCGGGTCGAGTACAGCCTGGTCGACGGGATCGACGGGTACCGCACCCTGGTGAGCGCCTTCGTCCGCGGCGGGTGCGCCTCACTCGGGCCGCTCGGCCCGTGGATGTCGGACACTGCCGAGTTCGAGCGCGCCCGCCGGCGGCGCGACGCCAAGTAGCCCGCTGGAACCGCCTCGTCGATGCCGCCCGCCGCCGACCCCCTCGTGAACACCGGGTACCCTGTCGCCCTGTCCCCGCTCGCCCGCCCTCGAGACGAGGAAGCGGTCCTCGGCCTTCCCTGCTGCGGGCCATCTACCCAGGTGCGCCGGGCTGCGGCGAAAGCCCCATGGGCAAGAGCTGGACCAGGCGGACCCAGTACTCCTCATCCGCTTCGGTGTTGACGGCACGGACCTCCCAACGGCCGGCGGGGCGCGGGACCGATGCCCGGGCAGGTCGTCCGCCGCCTGGATACTCGACGTCCAACTCGGCGCCCGCTTCGGCGGAGTCCATAAGCGTGGCAGGGCCCTCCGACACCCAGGTTCCGCAGTCCTCCCGCTGAGTGGCTTCATCTGCGAGGACAGCCCTCGCCACAATCTCCAGCGCGACAGCCCTACCCGAAGAAGCTCAACCGCACCTGACGGGGGTGATTCGAGACGTTCGCAGGTAGATCATCGTTAGGTATCCAACCGCGGAGGCCGGAATCATGGTCAACGGGGTGGGGCCCAGGCGGCGGTGAGGTGCTGCCTGCGGCGTTCGGTCGCGCAAATCCTGTCGGCCATCGCCGCGCTCTCGCCTGGCCACCCCCTGGTCCGAGGAATCCCCCCACGGGACCCGCCCCAACGGGATCACCGGCACCCAGCCGGCCATCGCCCACCTCCTCGTCGAGGGCCGCGTCGACGAAGCGATCGCCCGCCGCCTCGGCATAAAGGTCCGCACCTGCCGCGGTCACATAGCCAAACTCTCCGCCGCCCTCGGCAGCGGCAGCCGCGCCCAACTCGGCTACCTCATCGCCCGCTCGGGCATCCTCGACCACCGCACAGCCGACCCGGCGGACTGAAACCGGCCCTCCTCCCCCGTACAACCATCCGCCAATCTCCGCTGTCTTGATCCCAGTGAAGAAGACGCTCATCGCCTCCGCCGCCGCACTCGGCGCGCTCGCCGCCGTCACCGGCCCGGCCGCGGCCCCCGCCGCGGCCGCAACCGCCTCCGACGCCCTGTGGCTCTGGTCCGACCCGTACGAGATCACCCTCGCGGGCCCGTCCGAGGACGGCTCCCCCGCACTGTCGCAGTCGCTGACCGTGCAGATCAGCCACGACAACACGACGACCACCGTCCCGGCCGGCACGCTCACCGTCGACGCCTCCGGAGTCGCCTCGTTCGCCGAGGTCACCTGGCCTGCAAACTGCCGCCCGGAGGACGAGACCACCGCCGTCTGCACCACCCCCGAACTCCCCGGCGGCGCCAACGCCCCCGCCGCGAGGATCGGCCTGACCACGAAGCCGGGCGCCACCGACGGCAACGACGGCTACGTCCGCTACACCGCCCAGGCCGGCGGCATGAACGCCTACCCGGGCGAGACCTACGTCGCCGTCAACGACGGCCCCGCGCTCGGCCTCACCCAGGCCGAGTACCGCAGCGGCATGGCACCCGACCAGCCCTTCGACTCCTCCGTCGTCCTCGGCAACCAGGGCAACCGCACCGCCGACCGCACCCTGCTCACCGTCTTCACCTCCCGCGGCATCCGCCTCGGCATGTCCGTCCCCTCCAACTGCGAGTCCACGAACGCCGTCACCGGCCGCACGTTCCTCTGCATCCTGGACGAGCGGACGACTCCGGGCTCGTACCACTCCCTCCCGCTGAAGTTCCGCACCAAGGACATGGCCCTCTTCGACCGCGTCGACTATTCGGCGCAGCCCTATTCCGAGCAGGCGCTCGCCGAGGCCCGCGCCGGCCGCGCCTTCACCCCGGGCGCCGGCCCGGAGCTGAACCTCACCCCGGCCGCCGCCCCCTCCGACGAGCTCCAGCCGTACCGCAGCTTCACGGTGAAGACCGTCAACCAGGCTGACTACCGGCTGACCGCCTCCACCGTCTCCGGCGCGGCCGGCGACACCGTCCCCGCCACCGTCACCGTCCACAACGCGGGCCCCGCCTGGGTCGCCTCCCTCGGCGCGGGCGAACCCGCCGCGACCGTCGACATCAACATCCCCGCCGGCACCTCGGTGACCTCCGCCCCCGACGCCTGCTGGTCCCAGTCCGAGACCCGCTACCGCTGCAACACCCCCATCTACCTCACCGAATCCGGCAAGCCCGCCACCCACACCTTCCCCTTCACTCTCCACATCGACGAGGTCATCCCGAACGCCACCGCCCGCGCCGCCATCTACAACGACGCCTACGAACCCGCCGTCCGCACCTTCGACCCCGACCTGACGAACAACACGGCCACCCTCACCGTCAACCCCTCGACGAGCTGACGCACGTCCCCTCCGGCTGCCCGGCCCGACCCCTGCACCGGCCCTGTACGAGCCGGGCAGCCGACCCCCGCACCTCCCCTTGTAGCCCCACCCGCACCACCCGTGGGCGACTGGCCCGCCCAGAGCGCGGAACAGGCGGACCAAAGCGCCGAGCGCCCGACGCCGCCCACCCCCGCCCACACGCACCCAGACGGGACACAGGGTCGGCGGCGCCCGCGACCTCCCAGTCGTCGGCCCAGCCGATGATGTGCGCGCCCACGGACGCTGCGGCTGTGAGGACGTTCTCCCGCTGGCGCTCAGGGGACGACGTCGCCAGCTTCACGCGCGACAGGCGCCGCACACCGAGCAGGCATTTACCGCATCCGTCGTAGGGTCGTTCGATCACATGTGGGGTCGTACCGTGCAAGATTCTTTCCGTTCGCGCACGCACAGTACGGAGAATCGGCGGCACCCCCAGCTGAACGATCTGGGTCAGCCGAAAAAGCTCAACCGCACCTGACGGTTGTGATTCGAGATGTTGGTGTCCACCAGACACACGGACTGCCACGTCCCGAGCTCCAGCCGTCCCCCGATCACCGGCAGAGTCGCGTGTGGTGGCACCAGGGCCGGGAGCACGTGGTCGCGACCGTGGCCCGGGGTGCCGTGGCGGTGGCGCCAGCGCTCGTCGGCCGGGAGCAGGTCCTGCAGGGCGGTGAGGAGGTCGTCGTCGCTGCCGGCGCCCGTCTCCAGGATCGCGATCCCGGCAGTGGCGTGGGGTACGAAGATGTTGAGCAGGCCGTCCCGGCCGGGGGCCGAGCGGGCGAGGAACTGGGCACAGTCCTCGGTCAGATCCGTGACCGTCTCGGTCCGTCCCGTGGTGACGCTGAGTACGTGTGTGGCAAAAGTGTCGGGCATGGCCCCATTCTCCCGGGACGGGGCGCACGTCTGCCCGCGGCGGGCGGGCCGCCCACCGGAAAGATCAGAAAGGCCCGGAGGGATCCCCGAAGGCCCCCCGGAAGGCTCCCGGCAGGACGGCTGGAGCTCCGGGAAGACGCGGGCCTCCCCCTCGGTTGGTAGAAGCGTGAACGATATCGGGATGCGCGAGCTGGACGTGATCGTCATCGGCGCCGGTCAGGCCGGGCTGTCCGCCGCGTATCACCTGCGCCGCAGCGGACTGGAGCCCGGCCGGGACTTCGAGGTGCTCGATCACGCGCCGCACCCCGGCGGCGCCTGGCAGTTCCGCTGGCCCTCGCTCACCTACGGCAAGGTGCACGGCATGCACTCGCTGCCGGGCCTCGAACTCACCGGCGCCGACGGGAGCAGGCCCTCGTCCGAGGTCATCGGGGAGTACTTCGACGCCTACGAGCGACGGTTCGGCCTGCGGGTGCACCGGCCCGTCGACGTGAGCGCCGTACGCGAGGGCGACGGCGGACGTCTGCGGGTCGAGACCTCCGAAGGCACATACTCGACGCGTGCACTGATCAACGCCACCGGCACATGGGACCGCCCCTTCTGGCCCCGCTATCCCGGCCAGGATTCCTTTCTCGGCAGGCAGCTGCACACCGCCGACTATCCGGGGCCCGCCGAGTTCGCCGGCCTGCGGGTGGTGGTGGTCGGCGGTGGCGCGTCGGGGACGCAGCACCTGATGGAGATCGCGGACGTGGCCGAGGAGACGTTCTGGGTGACTCGTCGGCCCCCGGTGTTCCGGGAGGGACCCTTCGGCGAGGACGCGGGCCGGGCCGCCGTGGCCATGGTGGACGAGCGCGTACGCCGGGGACTTCCGCCGCAGAGCGTGGTCAGCGTGACCGGCCTGCCGCTCAACGACGCCGTAAGGCGTGCCCGCGAGCGGGGGATCCTGGACCGGCTCCCGATGTTCGAGCGGATCACTCCGGACGGAGTGGCCTGGTCGGACGGCCGGTCGGTCCGCGCCGACGTGATCCTCTGGGCGACCGGCTTCCGCGCCGCCGTCGACCACCTGGCGCCGCTGAAGCTCCGCGAGCCCGGTGGCGGCATCCGCGTAGAGGAGACACGGGCCGCACGGGACACACGCGTTCATCTCGTCGGCTACGGCCCGTCCGCCAGCACCGTCGGCGCCAATCGGGCCGGTCGGGCCGCCGCCCGCTCGGTCACCCGGCTGCTGGACGGCGCTCCGGCCCTGAACTGACCACCCCGACGCCCGGGCCTGCGGCCGGCTCGGGTGCTCAGACGGCGGCAGCGGGTGCGGTCGCGTTGCTGTCGCGGCGGATCAGGGCGGCGTAGCGGCCGTCCTCGGCGAGCAGTTCCTCATGCGTGCCCCGCTCCGCCGCGCGGCCGTCGTCCAGCACCATGATCTGGTCCGCGTCCCGGACCGTGGACAGCCGGTGCGCGATGGTGAGTGTGGTGCGGCCTTCGGACAGGGCGTCGATGGCCTGCTGTACGGCGTGTTCGGTGCGGGTGTCGAGGGCGCTGGTCGCCTCGTCGAGGATCAGTACGGGCGGGTTCCGGAGAATCGTCCTGGCGATCGCCAGGCGCTGCTTCTCGCCACCCGAGAAGCGGTAGCCGCGCTCCCCCACGAGGGTGTCGTAGCCGTCGGGCAGGCCGGCGATGTGCTCGTGGATCTGCGCGGCCCGGGCAGCGGCCTCGATCTCCTCGTCGGTGGCGTCCGGCTTGGCGAAGCGGAGGTTCTCGGCGACCGACGCGTGGAAGAGGTAGGTCTCCTGGGAGACCACTCCCACGGCGCGGGCGAGGGTCTCGAAGTCGAGGTCGCGCACGTCGACGCCGTCGATCGTGACGCGGCCGCCCGTGACGTCGTACAGGCGCGGCACCAGGTAGCTGAGGGTGGACTTGCCCGATCCGGTGGGACCGACGACGGCCAGGCTGCTTCCGGCCGGGACGGTCACGTCGATGCCGCTCAGGGTGGGGCCGCTCTTCTCGTCGTAGCTGAAGGTGACGTCCTCGAAGGCGACCTCGCCACGGATGTGTTCCAGGCGGACCGGCTTGTCGGGTTCGGTGATGTCCACCTTCAGGTCGAGGTACTCGAAGATGCGGGCGAACAGGGCGAGGGACGTCTGCATCTGCACGCCGGTGGAGAGCAGGCTCACGGCGGGGCGGAACAGCCCTTGCTGGAGCGAGACGAAGGCGACGAGCGTCCCGATGGAGACGCCGGGGGTGCCCGACTGGAGGGTGAGCCCCGCCGCCCAGTAGATGACGGCGGGCATGGCCGCCATCACGATCCCGATCGTCGACATCCGCCAGCGCCCGGCCATGTTGGAGCGGACTTCGAGGTCGACCAGGCGCTCCGACTCCTCGGTGAAGGTCTTGGTGAGGGAGTCCGACCGGCCCATGGTGCGGCCGAGCAGGATGCCGCTCACCGAGAGCGATTCGGTGACGGTGGCGGCCATGGCGGCCATCTGCCGCTGGCGCTGGGTGGTGATCTTCTTGCGCTCCCGGCCCACGCGGCGGCTGATCCAGACGAAGACGGGCAGGAGCAGCAGCGAGACGACGGTGAGCCGCCAGTCCAGGGCGAGCATGGCGACCACGGTGGCGATGACCGCGGTGAGGTTGGAGACGAGAGAGGTCGCGGTGGAGGTGACCGTCGCCTGCATCCCGCCGATGTCGTTGGCGATGCGCGACTGCACCTCGCCCGTGCGGGTCTTGGTGAAGAAGGCGAGCGGCATCCGCTGCAGCTGTGTGTAGACGGCGGTGCGCAGGTCGTGCATGACGCGCTGGCCGACGGTCGTGGAGATGAGGGTCTGCAGGACGCCGAAGACGCTGTTCATCACCGCGGTGAGGATCATGCCGAGGGCGAGCAGCGTCAGCAGGCCCGTGCGCCCCTGAGGGATCGCGGTGTCCAGGATCTCGCGGAGGAGGAAGGGCGAGGCGACCGACACCAGGGAGGACGCGCCGACCAGGAGTGCGACCACGGCGAGTCTGCCGCGGTAGGGGCGGAACAGCCGGAAGATGCGGCGCAGCTCGGCGGGCGGCTGCCCTGCTTCGGCGGCGGAGGGTGTCCAGGTGGGTTCGTCGGGTTTCATGGGCTCCTTCGAGAGCGTGCGTGGGGAGGGGTCGGGCTTCGGGCCCGCGTGGCGGGGCGGACACGGCGCGCATGTCCCGGAAGCCGCGGTGGGGGCCGGATGGAGAGCCTAGCTCATTGTTACCTCTGTACACAATGAACCACGTCCTGATATTGTTCCCCCATGGAATCCCCCGACTCCGACGGCATGCTGGCCGAACAGCTGCTGAGGCTCACGCGCCGCCTTCAGCGCATCCAGAGCCGGCAGCTGGAGCCGATCGGCATCACTCCGGCCCAGTTCCGCCTGCTGCGCACGACCGCTCACTACGACGGGCCACCCCGCATGGCCGACCTGGCCGAGAAGCTGGACGTCGTCCCCCGGGCCGTGACCACCCTCGTGGACGGCCTGGAGGCGAGCGGCCGGGTGCGGCGTGCGCCGGACCCGACCAACCGCAGGGTGGTCCGCATCGAGATCACGGAGGAGGGCCGGGCCGTCCTCCGCTCGATGCGCGCCGCGCGCAAGGCCGCCGCGGAGGAGATCCTGGCTCCGTTGACCGCCGATCAGCGCGAGGTGCTCGGCGGACTCCTGACCGCTCTGGTCGACGGAATGCCGGAGCGCCGCCGCTGCTGAGACACGCGGTGCGACACCCGCGCCCGCGCCGTCGAGGGGACCCGCCATGCCACTGCTGGAGCCGAAGCCGGAAGCCCTCCGCCCCGGTGGTGGGCGGACCCCGTCGCCCGATCGGGTGCCCGGCTGGAAAGCGTCCGGGACACCGGCGGACCTCCGGGCCGGCCTGACCGCGCTGCTCGGTCCCGAGAAGGTGCTGTGGAAGGTCTCCGACCTCGTGCGGTACGCCTCCGACGCCAGCCCGTACCGCTTCCTTCCCCAGGTCGTGCTCGTCCCCGAGAACCTCGACGACGTCTCGGCGATCCTCTCCTACGCCCACGGGCACGGTCGCAGTGTCGTCTTCCGGGCCGCCGGCACCAGCCTCAACGGCCAGGCACAGGGAGAGGACATCCTCGTGGACGTGCGCCGCCACTGGACGGGGGTCGAGGTCCTGGACGGCGGATCCCGGGCCAGGATCCGGCCCGGGACCACCGTCCTGCGGGCGAATGCTGCCCTCGCCCGGCACGGCCGGATCCTGGGCCCGGACCCTGCCAGTGCCATCGCCTGCACCGTGGGCGGTGTCGTGGCGAACAACGCCTCCGGGATGACCGCGGGAACCACCAGGAATTCGTATCGCACCGTGTCCTCCCTGACCTTCGTCCTGCCGAGCGGCACGGTGGTCGACACCGGTGAGGCGGACGCGGACGAGCTGCTGCGGCACGCCGAGCCGCGCCTGTGCGCCGACCTCCTGGCGCTGAAGGCGGAGATCGAGTCCGACGAGCGGCTCACGGCGCGGATCCGCGCCAAGTACGAGATCAAGAACACCAACGGCTATCGTCTCGACGCGTTCCTCGACGGATCGACGCCCGTGGAGATCCTCCGTGGTCTCATGGTCGGCTCCGAGGGCACCTTCGGCTTCATCTCCGAGGTCGTCTTCGACACCCTTCCGCTCGACCGGCATGTGGCGTCCGCGCTGCTGTTCTTCCCCTCCCTCGTCTCCGCGGCGGCCGCCGTGCCGAAGTTCAACGGGGCCGGTGCCGTCGCCGTGGAGCTGATGGACGGCAACACGCTGCGTGCCTCGGTCAGGGTCGCCGGCGTGCCCTCCGACTGGGCGGGGCTCCCGGAGGGCACGACGGCCCTGCTGGTGGAGTTCCGCGCCCCGGACGAGAGCGCCCTGACGGCCTGCGAGCGGGCGGCCGCCTCCGTCGTCGCGGATCTCGACCTCGTGGTCCCGGCGGTCTCCGTCACCAACCGCTTCACCCGGGACCCCGGCACCGTCTCCGGCTACTGGAGCGCACGCAAGGCGTTCGTCACCGCGGTCGGAGGCTCGCGCCCGGCGGGCACGACCCTGATCACGGAGGACTTCGCCGTACCGCCGTCCCGGCTGTCGGAGGCCTGCGAGGCGTTGCTCGCCCTCCAGTCCGTCCACGGTTTCGACGCCGCCGTGGCAGGTCACGCGGCCCACGGGAATCTGCACTTCCTGCTCGCCTTCGACGCGGCGAAGCCCGACGACGTCGCCAGGTACGCCGCGTTCATGGACGAGTTCTGCACCCTCGTCGTCGACCGTTTCGACGGGTCGCTCAAGGCGGAGCACGCGACCGGCCGCAACATCGCCCCGTTCCTGGAGAGGGAGTGGGGCCCCGTCGCCACGGAGCTCATGTGGCGTACGAAGCGGGCCATCGATCCGGGCGGGGTGCTGGCGCCGCGCATCGTTCTCGACCGCGATCCGAAGGCCCATCTGCGCGGGCTCAAGACGATCCCCGGGGTGGAGCCCGTCGCCGACCCGTGCATCGAGTGCGGGTTCTGCGAACCCACCTGCCCCAGCGAGGACCTCACCACGACGCCCCGCCAACGCATCGTGCTGCGCCGGGAGATGCTGCGTCAGCCGGACGGCTCACCCGTCGGTACGGAGCTGCTGGACGCCTACGGCTACGACGCGGTGGACACCTGCGCGGGGGACTCCACCTGCAAACTCGCCTGTCCGGTGGGCATCGACACCGGGGCGATGATGAAGGACTTCCGTCATCGCCGGCACAGCACGCGGGAGGAGCGGATGGCGGTCCTGACGGCACGGCACTTCAAGGCCGTCGAGGCATCGGCCCGACTGGCGGTCGGCGTGGCGGCCGCCGTGTCCCGCAGGGCCGGCGACGCGCTCCTCGGGTCCGCGACGAGGACCGCCCGCAGAGCCGTACGCCCCGATCTGGTGCCGGAGTGGCTGCCCGGGATCCCCGGCGCCGCGTCCCGCACGCTGCCGCCCACCTCCCGGGCGGGCGCCCGTGCCGTCTACTACCCGGCCTGCGTGAACCGCATCTTCGCCGGTCCCGAGGACGCGGGGGCGCTGTCGCTCGCGGAGGCCGTCGTCTTCCTCTCCGCGCGGGCGGCCAGGCCCGTCTGGATCCCGGATGACGTCAGGGGGACCTGCTGCGCGACGATCTGGCACTCCAAGGGCTACGACGCGGCGAACACGCTCATGGCCAACCGCGTCGTGGAGGCGGCCTGGGGCTGGACCTCCGGGGGCGCGCTGCCGCTGGTGGTCGACGCCTCGTCCTGCACCCTGGGACTCGCGCACGAGGTGGTGCCGTATCTCACCGAGGACAACCGGGCCCTGCACCGGGAGCTGACGGTGGTCGACTCCCTCGTCTGGGCGGCCGAGGAACTGCTTCCCTCGCTGACGGTGTTCCGCCGCAGGCGATCCGCCGTCCTGCACCCGACCTGCTCGATGGAACATCTCGGGGACACCGCACATCTGCGCGCGGTTGCCGAGGCGTGCGCCGAGGAGGTCGTCGTCCCGGACGACGCGGGCTGCTGCGCCTTCGCCGGTGACCGGGGTCTGTTGCACAAGGAGCTCACCGACTCGGCGACCGCCAAGGAGGCGGCCGAGGTCGGGAGCAGGGAGTACGACGCGTATCTGTCGGCGAACCGGATGTGCGAGATCGGAATGGACCGGGCGACCGGGCGGCACTACCACTCGGCGCTCATCGAGCTGGAGAGGGCGACCCGGCCCGTCGTCTGACCGCCGCACCGCGAGAAAATCGGTTGCCCCGGGCGGGGGCACGACGCGAAGCTTGCACGGTTTGGTCCCCCGCTGGTCCACGTGGTCCGCACGTGGCCTCCGCCATCCGATTCCTGGGACGACATGCAGATTCGCGATCTTCCGTACTCCGATCCCGGCGATCCTGATGTCCGGTCCGGACCCCGTTTCCTGTTCTGGCTGGGAAGGAGTCAGCTCACCGGGCAGCTCAAGTCACTGTCCTGGGGGCTGCTCCACCACTGCGCGATCGCTGGCCTCCCGCTCACCGTGGGGTTCGCGGTCCAGGCAGTCATCGACCGTTCCGGCCGCGACCTGGCGCTGGCCGGCGGGCTCCTGCTCGCTCTCGGTGTCCTCATCGCCGTGGGCGACACCATGCTCCACCGCACCGCGGTCACCAACTGGATCACGGCCGCCGCACGCGTGCAGCAGCTGCTGGCCCGCAAGACCGCCGAACTGGGTTCGGCCCTCACCCGGCGGGTGGCGGCGGGTGAAGTGGTCGCCGTCTCGACCGGTGACGTCGAGAAGATCGGCTGGTTCGTCGAGGCGCTGTCCCGTTTCGCCGCCGCGGCCACGGCACTGGTGCTGATCTGCGTCGGGCTGGTCCTCTACCTGCCGTCGCTCGGCGTACTGGTCGCGATCGCCACTCCCGTCCTCGCCCTGGCCGTTCTTCCGCTGCTCCCCCGGGCCACGCGCAGGGCGGATCTCCAGCGCGAGAAGGCGGGCCGGGCCACCGAGCTGGCCTCCGACACGGTGGCCGGGCTGCGGGTGCTGCGCGGGATCGGCGGCGAGGACCTGTTCCTCGGACGCTACCGGCGGGCTTCCCAGGAGGTCCGGGAAGCCGCCGTGCGCAGCGCGCGCATGTGGGCCGCCATCTCCGCGGTCCAGGTGTTCCTGCCGGGTGTGCTGCTGATCTCGCTGGTCTGGTACGGGGCGACGCTGGCCAGGGACGGCCGCATCGACATCGGCCAGCTGGTCACGGTCTACAGTGCGGCGACGCTGATGCTGTTCCCGCTGCGCAACGTGGAGGAGATCGCGATGGCGTACTCCTTCTCGCGGCCTTCCGCGCAGCGGGCGGTGCGGGTCCTCTCGCTGCACCGCACCACCCGGACCTCCACGTTCGACGCCGCGCCCCGGGGCGACCTGTACGACCCGGTGACCGGGCTCATGGCGCCGCAGGGCCTGTTCACAGCGGTGGTCTGCGGCGATCCCGACGAGGCGGGCAGGCTCGCCGAACGGCTCGGCGGACACGCCGGAGAGGGCGACGGGTCCGCTCCGGCTCCCTCCGTGCTGCTCGGCGGTGTTCCGCTGGACGACCTGCCGCTCGCGGCGGCGCGGGCCGCGGTGCTGGTTCAGGACAAGGACCCGGTGCTGCTCTCGGGAACGCTGCGCGAGCTGCTGGACGTACCGTCGTCCGGTGACGTCCGGCCGGGCGACGCGCTCGACGCCGCCCAGTGCGGAGATGTGCTGGACGCGCTGGCACAGGCGTCGGCCGACACCGCGGGCGACCCCATGGACACCCGTATCACCGAGCGCGGCAGGTCGCTGTCGGGCGGTCAGAGGCAACGGCTCGCGCTGGCGCGCTCGCTGGTCACCGATCCGGAGGCGCTCGTACTGGACGAGCCGACGTCGGCCGTCGACTCGCACACGGAGGCCAGGGTCGCGGCCGGTGTCGAACGGCTGCGCCGGGGCCGCACCACGGTGGCCTTCGCGTCGTCCCCGCTGCTGCTGGACCTGGCGGACCGTGTCGTGCTGGTGCACGAGGGCACCGTCGTGGCCGCCGGCACCCATCGCGAACTGCTGCGGGACGAACCGCGTTACCGCGCGGTCGTCACCCGCGAGACCGAGGACGAGACAGCCGCGTCGGGGGTGCGGGACGGTCTCGCCGTCGTCGACGGCCTCCGGCAGGTCCGGACGGCCGATGAGATCGAGGAGAGAGCATGATCGGCGTGGCTCCACCGGCGTACGACCCGGCCGCCCCCGAGTCGGCGACGACCCTGCCCGTGGGAACGCCGGCGACGGTACGGGCGTACGTGCGCGCGCTGCTGAGGCGCCACCGCAGGGCGTTCGCGGTGCTGATCGCGGTCAACGCCGTCGCGGTGATCGCCTCGATCACCGGGCCCTACCTGCTGGGCGGGCTGGTCGAGGACCTGTCCGACGGGGTGACGGACCTGCATCTGGAGCGCACCGTGGCGGTGTTCGCCGTGGCGCTGATCGTACAGACCGTGTTCACCCGGACCATGCGGCTGCGCGGTGCCATGCTCGGCGAGGAGATGCTCGCCGATCTGCGCGAGGACTTCCTCGTGCGCTCCGTGGGGCTGCCGCCCGGTGTCCTGGAGCGGGCCGGTACCGGGGATCTTCTGTCCAGGATCACGACGGACATCGACCGGCTCGCCAACGCGATGCGTGAGGCCGTGCCGCAACTGGCGATCGGGGTGGTCTGGGCCGGACTGCTGCTCGGCGCGCTCGCGGTCACGGCCCCGCCTCTCGCGCTCGCCGTGCTGATCGCACTCCCGGTGCTCGTGATCGGCTGCCGCTGGTACTTCCGCCGCGCGCCGTCGGCGTACCGCTCGGAGGCCGCCGGATACGCGGCGGTCGCGGCGGCGCTCGCCGAGACCGTGGACGCCGGCCGGACCGTGGAGTCCCACCGGCTGGGCGCCCGCAGGATCGCGCTGTCGGACCGGCGGGTGGCGGAGTGGACGGCCTGGGAGCGGTACACGCTGTTCCTGCGCTCGGTGCTCTTCCCGGTCATCAACGCCACCTACGTCACGATCCTCGGCTCGGTGCTGCTGCTGGGCGGCTGGTTCGTGATGGAGGACTGGATCACCGTCGGACAGCTGACGACGGGTGCGCTGCTGGCGCAGATGATGGTGGACCCGCTGGGCCTGATCCTGCGTTGGTACGACGAACTCCAGGTCGCCCAGGTGTCGTTGGCACGTCTGGTCGGCGTCCGGGAGATCGAGCCGGACGCCGGTGACGAGCTGGTCGGGCCGGACGGCCGTGAGGTCAGGGCGGACGGGGTGCGGTTCGGGTACCGCGCCGGCGTGGACGTCCTGCACCAGGTGTCCCTGGAGGTCGCTCCGGGCACCCGGCTGGCGCTGGTCGGGCCCTCCGGTGCGGGCAAGTCCACCCTGGGCCGTCTGCTGGCGGGGATCTACGCCCCCCGGACCGGCGAGGTCACCCTGGGCGGCGCCGAGCTGTCCCGCATGACGGCGGAGCGGGTGCGGTCCCACGTCGCCCTCGTCAACCAGGAGCACCACGTGTTCGTGGGTTCGCTCCGGGACAACCTCCTGCTGGCCCGTACGGACGCGCAGGACGCGGAGCTGTGGGCGTCGCTGGCCGCGGTGGACGCGGACGGCTGGGCCCGTGCCCTGGAGAAGGGGCTGGACTCCGAGGTCGGCTCCGGCGGTCTGGTCCTCACCCCGGCGCAGGCACAGCAGATCGCGCTGGCGCGGCTCGTGCTGGCGGACCCGCACACGCTGGTGCTGGACGAGGCGACGTCCCTGCTCGATCCCCGGGCGGCGCGCCACCTGGAGCGTTCGCTGGCCAAGGTGCTCGACGGCCGTACGGTCGTGGCGATCGCGCACCGGCTGCACACCGCGCACGACGCCGACGTGATCGCGGTGGTCGAGGACGGCCGGATCAGTGAGCTGGGCAGCCATGACGCGCTCGTGGCGGCGGACGGTGCGTACGCGGCGCTGTGGCGCTCCTGGCACGGCTGAGCGGACGCGGTCGGGGGCCCGGCGGTACCGGCGGGTTCCACCCGCCGGTACCGCCGGGCCGCACGGGAGGCGAACTCGGTCCCGTCCGGTGAGGATGAGGGGTGACTGGCTCCGGATACGGGGCAGGCGAGCGATGACCGCGTAAGCCCGAGAAGGGACGCACACCGTGGCACGACCCAGGATTCTCGTTGTCGGCGCCGGCTTCGCCGGGGTCGAGTGCGTGCGCAGGCTGGAACGCACCCTCGCCCCGGGCGAGGCGGAGATCGCGCTCGTCACCCCGTTCTCGTACCAGCTCTACCTGCCGCTGCTGCCACAGGTCGCCTCCGGAGTGCTCACCCCGCAGTCGGTTGCGGTGTCCCTGCGCCGCAGCAGGCGGCACCGCACCCGGATCGTGCCCGGCGGGGCCATCGGAGTGGACACGAAGGCCAAGGTCTGCGTGGTCCGCAAGATCACCGACGAGATCGTGAACGAGCCGTACGACTACATCGTGCTCGCCGCCGGCAGCGTCACCAGGACGTTCGACATCCCGGGGCTCGTCGAGAACGCCAGGGGCATGAAGACCCTGGCGGAGGCCGCCTACATCCGCGACCACGTCATCTCCCAGCTGGATCTGGCCGACGCCAGCCAGGACGAGGAGGAGCGGGCGTCCAGGCTCCAGTTCGTCGTGGTCGGGGGCGGTTACGCCGGTACGGAGACGGCCGCGTGTCTGCAGCTGCTCACCACCAACGCCGTCAAGCACTACCCCAGGCTGGACCCGAAGCTGATCAAGTGGCACCTGATCGACATCGCGCCGAAGCTGATGCCGGAACTCGGTGACAAGCTCGGAACCAGTGCCCTGGAGATCCTGCGCAGGCGCGGCATCGAGGTCTCGCTCGGTGTGTCCGTCGCGGAGGCGGGCCCGGACAAGGTGACGTTCACGGACGGCCGGGTGCTGCCCTGCCGCACGCTGATCTGGACCGCCGGGGTCGCGGCCAGTCCGCTGATCGCCACCCTCGGCGCGGAGACGGTGCGCGGCAGGCTCGCGGTGACACCGGAGATGACCCTGCCGGGGGCCGACGGGGTGTTCGCGCTCGGCGACTCGGCGGCGGTCCCCGACCTGGCGAAGGGCGGCGACGCGATCTGCCCGCCCACCGCCCAGCACGCCATGCGGCAGGGCCGGAAGCTCGCGGACAACATCATCGCGTCGCTGCGGGGCGGCACGCTGCAGCCGTACGTCCACAAGGACCTCGGTCTGGTCGTGGACCTCGGCGGCCGGGACGCGGTCTCGAAGCCGCTGGGCATCGAGCTGAAGGGTCTGCCCGCCCAGGTGGCGGCCCGCGGCTACCACTGGGCGGCGCTGCGGACCAATGTCGCCAAGACGCGCGTCATGACGAACTGGCTGCTGAACGCGATCGCGGGTGACGACTTCGTGCGCACCGGCTTCCAGGCCCGCAAGCAGGCGACCCTGCGCGACTTCGAGTACACCGACGCCTACCTCTCCCCGGAGGAGCTGCACGCCCGCACGGCCGGGGTGGACGCCCGGGGCTGATACGCCGCAGCGCGGCCCCCGGACCGAGCCGCCGGGGCGGGAGCCCCGGTCGTGTCCGGGAGGACCGTCAGGCACGGCGCGAGAGCACCGTCTCGACCGTGTCGGCCTCCTCGGCGCGCTTGTCCTCGCGGTAGCGCAGGACACGGGCGAACCGCAGTGTGACGCCGGCCGGATAGCGGGTGGAGCGCTGGAGCCCGTCGTAGGCGATCTCCACGACGAGTTCCGGGCGCACGGTGACGACATGTCCGTCGTCGCCGGTGGAGAGTTCCCGGAGACGTTCGGTCTGCCAGCCGAGCATGGTGTCGGTGAGTCCCTTGAAGGTCTTGCCGAGCATCGCGAAGGTGCCGTCCTCGCGGCGTGCCCCCAGATGCAGGTTGGAGAGCTTCCCGGTGCGCCTGCCGTGCCCCCATTCGGCGGCCAGGACGACCAGGTCCAGCGTGTGCACGGGTTTCACCTTCAGCCAGGACGCGCCGCGCCGGCCCGCGCTGTAGGACGCCCCCAGGCCCTTGACCACGACGCCCTCGTGCCCGCGGGCCAGGGTGTCCTCGGAGAACGCCACCGCGGCGGCCCTCAGGCCCTCGTCCCCGGTGTCCTCCACGACGGCACGCCGTACCCGCATCGGTTCCGGCACGAGAGCGGCCAGTTCCCTGTGACGGTCGGCGAAGGGCAGGTCCAGCAGGTCGCGCCCGTCCACGGACAGGACGTCGAAGAAGACGGGGACGACGGGGACGGTCTCGGCGGCGTCCGCGACGTCGCGGCGGGAGCCCACGCGTCCGGCGGTCTCCTGGAAGGGCCGGGGTCTGCCGTCGGCGCCGAGGGCGATCACCTCGCCGTCGAGGATGAACCGGCCGGCGGGGAATCCGGCCACGGCCGTCGCGAGCTCGGGCAGCCGGTCCGTGATGTCGTCGAGCGTTCGGGTGTACGCCCGCACGCTCGTGCCGTCCCTGTGGACCTGCACGCGGATCCCGTCCAGCTTCTCCTCCACCGCGCAGGGGCCGAGCTTGTCGACGGCTTCGAGGACCGAGCGCGCGGTGTGCGCGAGCATCGGCTGGACCGGGCGGCCGACGGTGAGCCGGAAGGACGCCAGGGCGCCCGGGCCCCGCGAGAGGAGCGCTCGGGCGACGTCTCCCAGCGAGCCCGCGAGCATCACGGCGCGCCTGACCTCGGCGGCCGGCGCGCCCGCCGCGTCGGCGAGGGCCTCGACCGCCACGGCGTCCAGTGCTCCCTGGCGCACCTCACCGGTGAGCAGGGCCCGCAGGAAACGCTGCTCCTCCGCGGTGGCGGCGCCGAACAGCGCCGTCAGACGTTCCTTGCGGGCGGTCTGCGAGCCGGTGCCCTTCAGCGCGCCGATCGCGGTGAGCTCCGCGTCCGTCCCGGTCACGGTCAGCGTGGGGGTCACGGCGGGCGTCACGTCGCCGCGCAGCGTGCTCCAGCCGATCCCGAGCCGCCCCTGCGGGAGGCGGCCGGCGAGGTACGGGATGACGACCGGGACGTCGTCGGGCCCCGTCTCCCGGAAGAGGGCGGCGAGGAGGGCGGTCTTCCGGGTGCGGGCCGACGTCGCGGCCACCTCCAGGGACACGTGGGCGAGCCGGGCGAGCAGCATGCGGCCATGGTGCTACGCCGCCGCGTCCGCCGCCCCCGGAACCGCCGCCGCGCTCCGCACCCGGGGATTCGCGGCGTGCCCCGTACCGGACCCCGGGGCGGCCGTGGCGTCAGATGACGTTGAGGGCGGCCGCCGCGCCCACACCCCCGAGGATCATGAACGCCGGCATCAGTACCTTGATCTCCACCCAGCTGCCGGCGCGGAAGCGCATGAACTTGGGCGGGCCGAGCGCGTACCAGCGCTTACGGCCGAGCGGGATGGGCCAGAGGATCGGGCAGCCCGACACGGTGAGCGCGTCGCCGATGTCGTGGACGAGGGCGCCGAGCACGATCGGGAGTCCCAGCCAGAGGTACTCCTGACCGGGGGCGTCGAAGAGCCAGCTCGCACCGTTGCCCTGCTTGTCGAGGACTCCGGCCAGGATCCAGGCGCTGGTCGCCCCGAGCAGCCACACGAGGACGTCGCTGGAGACCCTGGCAGCCCGCCAGAGGAGCCCTTCGACGGCGAGGACGAGGTGGACGAAGAGGATCGCCAGGACGGCCCACCGGCCGCCGAACACCGCGGCGGCCGAGGCGGTGGCACCGGTCAGCACCGCCCACAGCCAGGTGTGGGTGAGGGTGCGGTGGCCGCCGGTCCTGCGCGGGTCGCCGGGTCCCTTCGTCGCTTTGTAGACGGCGTACGAGAGCTTGTCGACGATCTCGCAGAGCGCCTTGGAGACGGGACCGAAGGCGCGCGAGATCGTGGCCGACTTGTGGTCGAGGTCCGGGGCGAGTGCGGCACCGGCGGTGATCAGGGCCCCGACGACCAGCACGGGCCAGGGCATCGCGTGACCCGCGGCTGCGGCCGCGGCACCCACCCCCAGCCAGGCCGCCGCCCCTGACAGAGAGTGTGCCGGTCCCATCATGGCTTTTTCCCGCCCCCATCGTGGTTCGGCCGTGTGTCACGGCCGGGCCGCCATTGTCTGTGCGAGGCGGCCGAGTTGAGTGGGAAGCGTATCGTCCGTGATCTTCGCGCGGTCCTCCGGTTCCCTCATCCGGGCCGGAGGCAGGCAAGATGGGCACGTGACCCTTATCGATCAGCTCCCCCCGACCGCCGACCCGGACGCCCTCTTCGAGTCCTTCTCGTCATGGACCGAATCGCAGGGCATCACCCTCTACCCGGCTCAGGAGGAGGCGCTGATCGAGGTGGTCTCCGGGGCGAACGTGATCCTCTCCACGCCCACGGGCTCGGGGAAGAGCCTGGTCGCCGCGGGCGCGCACTTCACCGCTCTGGCCCAGGACAAGGTCACGTTCTACACCGCGCCGATCAAGGCGCTGGTCTCGGAGAAGTTCTTCGACCTGTGCAAGCTCTTCGGCACGGAGAACGTCGGCATGCTGACGGGCGACGCCTCGGTCAACGCGGACGCGCCGGTGATCTGCTGCACGGCCGAGGTCCTCGCCTCGATCGCGCTGCGTGACGGCAAGTACGCCGACATCGGCCAGGTCGTGATGGACGAGTTCCACTTCTACGCCGAGCCCGACCGGGGCTGGGCCTGGCAGATCCCGCTGCTGGAACTGCCGCAGGCACAGTTCGTACTGATGTCGGCGACCCTCGGCGACGTCTCGATGTTCGAGAAGGACCTCACCCGCCGCACCGGACGCCCGACGTCGGTGGTGCGTTCCGCGACACGGCCGGTGCCGCTGAGCTACGAGTACCGGCTGACGCCCATCACCGAGACGCTGACCGAGCTGCTCGACACCAGGCAGTCGCCGGTCTACATCGTGCACTTCACGCAGGCCGCGGCGGTCGAGCGAGCCCAGTCGCTGATGAGCATCAACATGTGCAGCAAGGAGGAGAAGGAGAAGATCGCCGACCTGATCGGCAACTTCCGCTTCACCACCAAGTTCGGCCAGAACCTCTCGCGGTACGTGCGCCACGGGATCGGGGTGCACCACGCGGGCATGCTCCCCAAGTACCGCCGCCTCGTCGAGAAGCTGGCGCAGGCGGGCCTGCTGAAGGTGATCTGCGGGACGGACACGCTCGGTGTCGGCGTCAACGTCCCCATCCGCACGGTGCTGTTCACGGCACTCACCAAATACGACGGAACCCGGGTGCGTACGCTGCGCGCGCGGGAGTTCCACCAGATCGCGGGCCGCGCCGGCCGGGCCGGGTTCGACACGGCGGGCTTCGTCGTGGCGCAGGCGCCCGAGCACGTCATCGAGAACGAGAAGGCCGTCAAGAAGGCCGGGGACGACCCCAAGAAGAAGCGCAAGGTGGTCCGCAAGAAGGCCCCCGAGGGCTTCGTCGCCTGGTCGGAGACCACCTTCGACAAGCTGATCACCTCGGATCCGGAGCCGCTGACCTCGCGCTTCCGGGTCACGCACACGATGCTCCTGTCGGTCATCGCCCGGCCGGGCAACGCCTTCACGGCGATGCGCCGGCTGCTGGAGGACAACCACGAGCCGCGCCGCGCCCAGTTGCGGCACATCCGCCGGGCCATCGCGATCTACCGCTCGCTGCTCGACGGCGGTGTGGTGGAACGGCTCGACACGCCCGACGCCGAGGGCCGGATCGTGCGGCTCACCGTCGACCTGCAGCAGGACTTCGCGCTCAACCAGCCCCTGTCGACGTTCGCTCTGGCCTCGTTCGACCTGCTGGACGCCGAATCCCCCTCGTACGCCCTGGACATGGTCTCGGTGGTCGAGTCGACGCTCGACGACCCGCGGCAGATCCTGGCCGCCCAGCAGAACAAGGCGCGGGGCGAGGCCGTCGGGCAGATGAAGGCGGACGGCGTCGAGTACGAGGAGCGCATGGAGCGGCTCCAGGAGGTCACCTACCCCAAACCGCTGAGCGAGCTGCTGTGGCACGCCTACGACGTGTACCGCACGAGCCACCCGTGGGTCGGCGACCACCCGGTGTCGCCGAAGTCGGTGATCCGGGACATGTACGAACGGGCCATGACCTTCACGGAGTTCACCTCGAACTACGAGCTGGCCCGCACCGAGGGCATCGTGCTGCGTTATCTGGCGAGCGCCTACAAGGCGCTTGAGCACACCATCCCCGACGACCTGAAGTCCGAGGACCTGGAGGACCTGATCGCCTGGCTGGGCGAGATGGTGCGCCAGGTGGACTCCAGTCTCCTGGACGAGTGGGAGCAGCTGGCCAATCCGGAGGTGGAGACCGCGGAGCAGGCGCAGGAACGCGCCGACGAGGTCAAGCCGGTCACGGCCAACGCCCGCGCCTTCCGGGTCCTGGTGCGCAACGCGATGTTCCGCCGGGTCGAGCTGGCGGCCCTGGACCGGGTCCGGGACCTGGGTGAGCTGGACGCCGACGCGGGCTGGGACGAGGACGCGTGGGGCGAGGCGATGGACGCCTACTGGGACGCCCACGAGGAGCTGGGCACCGGTCCGGACGCCCGCGGGCCGAAGCTGCTGAAGATCGACGAGGACCCCGGTCACGGGCTGTGGCGGGTGTGGCAGGCGTTCGCCGACCCGGCCGGGGACCACGACTGGGGTATCAGTGCGGAGGTCGATCTCGCGGCCTCCGACGAGGAGGGCCGGGCAGTCGTCCGGGTCACGGCCGTGGGTCAGCTGTGACGGCGCACCGGCCGGAAGAGTGGAGAGCAACCGCATGACGAACCCCGCCGACAGCCTGGTCGAGCTGCTCGACCTGGAGCGGATCGAGGTCAACATCTTCCGCGGCCGGAGCCCCGAGGAGTCCCTGCAAAGGGTCTTCGGAGGACAGGTCGCGGGCCAGGCGCTGGTCGCGGCAGGCCGCACCACGGACGGGGACCGTCCGGTGCACTCGCTGCACGCGTACTTCCTGCGGCCGGGGCGCCCCGGCGTGCCGATCGTGTACGACGTGGAGCGGGTGCGGGACGGCCGTTCCTTCACCACGCGCCGGGTCACGGCCGTGCAGCAGGGCCGGACGATCTTCAACCTGACGGCGTCCTTCCACCGTCCGGAGGAGGCCGGCTTCGAGCACCAGCTGCCGCCCGCCCGCACGGTGCCGGACCCCGAGGACCTGCCGACGGTGGCCGACGAGGTGCGCGAGCACCTGGGCGGTCTGCCGGAGGCGCTGGAGCGGATGGCGCGGCGCCAGCCCTTCGACATCCGCTACGTGGACCGGCTGCGCTGGTCGCAGGAGGAGATCAAGGGCGCGGACCCGCGCAGCGCGGTGTGGATGCGCGCGGTCGGCCCGCTGGGCGACGATCCGCTGGTGCACACGTGCGCGCTGACGTACGCGAGCGACATGACGCTGCTGGACGCGGTGCGCATCCCGGTCGAGCCGCTGTGGGGGCCGCGCGGCTTCGACATGGCGTCCCTCGACCACGCCATGTGGTTCCACCGGCCGTTCCGGGCCGACGAGTGGTTCCTGTACGACCAGGAGTCGCCGATCGCCACGGGGGGCCGGGGGCTGGCCAGGGGCCGGATCTACGACCGCCAGGGTCAGTTGCTGGTGTCCGTGGTGCAGGAGGGGCTCTTCCGCCGTCTCGACGCCTCGTAGGCGGGCGGCGGGTCAGATCCCGGGCAGCGGGTCCTGGTCCACCTCGTGCCGACGGGTCCGGATGTCCGGGCCCGCCGGGTGCAGTTTGGCGTCGCAGGCGGGCCCGAGACCGGCTCGGCGGGACTCCGCTCCGGTGAGGGGGCGTCCGCACAGGGCGCAGCGCACGGCGCG
Source organism: Streptomyces sp. NPDC001822 (assembly GCF_042892135.1). Taxonomy (NCBI): domain Bacteria; kingdom Bacillati; phylum Actinomycetota; class Actinomycetes; order Kitasatosporales; family Streptomycetaceae; genus Streptomyces; species Streptomyces sp. NPDC001822. The sequence goes on along the minus strand of NZ_JBIATW010000017.1, from coordinate 72,039 downwards.
GCGGCCCGGTGCGGGCGCGGGCCCGGCCTGCGGCTCCGGGAATTCGGGGAAGGGCTCGGGGGACTCCACGGGATGATCCTCTCAAGCCGCGGGGACGCGGGGGACGGCGAGCGGTGCCGCTCGGTCCGCGGTGCCCGGTCGGGAGCCCGGCCGCCGTGGTGCGGCGGAGGCGGGTGCACCCCCGCGGCGCGCTGCGGCGGACCGGTCGGCGTCGAGCCGCACCGACACCCGCTCACGCGGCTGCGGATAGCCCGTGGGACCCCGTACCGCTGTGGGAGGGTATCGGTCCATGACCGTCCGATCTGTGGCATATCACCGCGAGAACACCCGACCGGCGCCGGGACCGAAGCCGCTCCCCCGGCCGCACGGAGGTGCGGCGTGGACATGATCCACGTCCGGGCCGTCAGCCCTCCTGACCTCACAGGGAGGGTGGAGGAGTTCCTCGCCGGTGATCCGTACGTCCTGAACCTGGTCGTCCTGCGGGGTGCCGCGCGCGGCCCCGACGGTGACTCCGTCGCCTGCGACGTGCTGACCGGGGCGGCGAACGGGGTCCTGCACGGCCTGCGGGAGCTCCAGGTCGACCGGCGCGGCTCCGTCGTCGTCGAGTCCGTCGACCTGTCGTTCCCCGGCAGGGCCGTGGACGACGCGGTGCGCGGCCTCGGGAAGCTGGTCGACGCGCCTGTCTGGGAGCAGGTGGAAGCCCGCATCCGGTCCGGTGGCAGATACCCTCCGAGTTTCTACTTCTACCTGGTCGTCGCGGGCCTGATCGGCTCCGTCGGCATCGTGACCAACTCCCAGATCCTGATCGTCGGCGCGATGGTCGTCGGACCCGAGTACGGGGCCATCGTCGCGGTGGCGCTGGGGATCGACCGCAGGGACCGGGCCATGGTCCGCAGAGGAATGTCCGCCCTGGGCGCGGGCCTGCTGCTGACGGTCGTGATCACCTTTCTCTTCAGTCTGCTGATCCGCGGCTTCGGGCTTCAGTCGGCCGCGTTCGACCGGGGACTGCGGCCCGTCTCCGACCTGATCAACACCCCCAACTTCTTCTCGTTCGCCGTCGCGGCGCTCGCCGGCGTCGTCGGCATCGTCTCGCTCACCGAAGCCCGTACGAGCGCCCTGCTCGGAGTGTTCATCTCCGTGACGACGATCCCGGCGGCCGCTGCCATCAGTGTCTCCACGGCCTTCGCCAGTTGGTCGGAGGCGTGGGGGTCGCTCGTCCAGCTGCTGGTCAACATCTCGGTCCTCATCGTGGTGGGCGCGGGCGCGCTCAGGTTCCAGCGGGCGATCTGGCGGCGTGCGGGCCTGGGCGGAATCCGTCGCGAGCCCCGCGTCTGAGGGCGGCCGGGACCGCGCCGAGCGGCCGGAAGCGGGCGGACCCGTGATGATGGAGGGGTGCGGGCCGCCCCCCACGGCCTCGCAAGCCGCCAGGAGGGCCGTCATGCCCCAGGAACCCATTTCACCGCTCCGCGCCGCTCCGGGTGCGACACCGCGGGAACGGGCCGAGCTCGGCAGGGCCGCCCGCAAAGCGGCCCCCCGGTCCAGCCATCGCACGTACGACCCTCCGGCGGGCCGGCCGGATCCGCTGGGCCTTCTGGAGGCCCAGTCGGCGGCCCGGGTTCGGGAGCTGGTCCCGATCCGGTACGCCCGCATGACGGAGTCGCCGTTCCGCTTCTACCGGGGAGCGGCCGCGATCATGGCCTCCGACCTCGCCGGCACTCCGGCCTCCGGGATCAGGGCCCAGCTCTGCGGTGACGCGCACCTGCTGAACTTCCGGCTGCTCGCCTCCCCCGAGCGCAATCTCCTCTTCGACATCAACGACTTCGACGAGACCCTGCCCGGGCCCTGGGAATGGGACGTCAAGCGCCTGGCGACCAGTCTCGTCATCGCCGGCCGGGCCAATGGGTTCCCGGACAAGGAGCGGGCCCGCATCGTGCGGGCCACCGTGCGCTCGTACAGGGAGTCGATGATCAGGTTCGCCGCCATGCGGAATCTCGATGTCTGGTACACGAAGACCGATGTGGACCACCTGCGGACGGTGGCCACGGAGAAACTCGCGGCGAGGGGCCGCAAGCAGGTGGCGAGGGCGACCGCGAAGGCCCGCACCCGGGACAGTCTGCAGGCGTTCGGCAAGCTCACCGAGGTGAGCGGCGGAAGGCTCAGGATCGCGGCGGACCCGCCCCTGATCGTGCCGGTCGCCGATCTGCTGCCCGACGCGGAACGCCGGGCGACGGAGGGCCAGTTCCGCAGGCTCCTGCGGCGCTACGGCCGCAGCCTGCCCTCGGACCGGCGTGCCCTGCTCGGCGACTTCGAGCCGGTGGACCTGGCCCGCAAGGTCGTGGGCGTGGGCAGCGTCGGGACGCGCTGCTGGATCATCCTGCTGCTCGGCAGGGACGGCGGGGACCCGCTCTTCCTCCAGGCGAAGGAGGCGGACACCTCCGTGCTCGCGCCGCACGCGGGGGCGAGCGCCTACCGGAACCAGGGCGAGCGGGTGGTCGCCGGCCAGCGTCTGATGCAGGCCGCGGGTGACATCTTCCTGGGCTGGGAGCGGGTGGAGGGGTTCGACGGGAAGCGCCGGGACTTCTACCTGCGCCAGCTGCGTGACTGGAAGGGCATCGCCGAGCCGGAACTGATGCTGCCGCGCGGCATGTCCGCCTTCGGAGAGCTGTGCGGCTCGACGCTGGCCCGTGCCCACGCGCGGTCCGGCGACCGCATCGCCATCGCGGCCTACCTCGGCCGCGGCGACGTGTTCGACCGGGCCCTGGTGACGTTCGCCGAGCTCTACGCCGACCAGAACGAGAGGGACCACCGGGCGCTGGTCGACGCGGTGTCCGCCGGCAGACTTCCGGCCGCCCACGAGGGCGCTGCGTAGCGGACCCGCATTCGCTGCCACTCGACAGCGGGTACATCACAGACATAAGCGGACATCGTGGTATCACCGTGTGGACCCCCGCCGGGCGGAACGCCCCGGCCGGGACCCGACACCGAGGAGACCATGACCATGTCGGCCGAACCGGTCGGAGCACCCGGCGCGGAGGCCCCCGATCCGCTCACGGTGGTCCGCACCCGGGGATACGCGGTGCTGCTGATCATGGTGGCACTCCTCGGAGTCCCCCTCTCCGCTGCGGCGTTCGGGTTCCTCGCCCTCGTCCATGAACTGGAGACCCTGACCTTCGAGGACCTCCCCCGCGGGCTGGGCTTCGACGGCGCACCGTCGTGGTGGCCGGTGCCTCTGCTCGCCGTGTCGGGTCTGCTCACCGGGCTGGCCGTCCGTTACCTGCCCGGGACGGGTGGACACGAGCCGGCCGAGGGGTTCGTCAATTCGGGGGCGCCGACCGCCGCGCAGCTTCCCGGGGTGGCGCTCGCCGCGCTGGCGTCGCTCGGGCTCGGCGTGGTCCTCGGCCCCGAGGCACCTCTCATCGCCCTCGGCGGCGGACTCGCCGCGTACGCGGCTCACCTGCTGAAGCCTGGCATCGAGCCGCGCGCGGGCGCGATGGTGGCGGCGGCCGGCAGCTTCGCCGCCATCAGCGCACTGCTCGGCTCACCGCTTCTCGGTGCGTTCCTGCTGATGGAGGCGTCCGGGCTCGCCGGGATGATGCTGGGCCTCGTCCTCGTGCCCGGACTGCTGGCCTCCGGCATCGGTTCGCTCATCTTCATCGGCCTGGGCTCGTGGACCGGCCTGGGGACGTACTCCCTGACCCTGCCGCACGTGCCCCACACCCCGCAGCCGACGTTCGCCGAGTTCGGCTGGGCGCTCGTCCTCGGAGTGGCGGCGGCGCTCGCCGGCACGGGGATCAAGCGGCTGTCCCTGTCCCTGCGGGACCGGGTCGCGCAGCGGCGGGTCGTCGCGACCGTGGTGATGGGCCTGACCGTGGGAGTGCTGGCCCTCCTCTACGCCGAGAGCACGGGCAGGGATGCCACCGAAGTGCTCTTCTCGGGCCAGGACGACCTCGGCAGCCTGCTCGCCGAGGACGCCACCTACACGGTCACGACGCTGCTCGTCCTGGTCGTCTGCAAGTCACTCGCCTACTCCGCGTCGCTGAGCGCCTTCAGGGGCGGCCCCATCTTCCCGTCGATGTTCCTCGGCGCGGCAGGCGGGCTGGCGCTCTCGCACCTGCCCGGCCTGAACGCCACCTCCGGTTTCGCGATGGGCATCGGAGCCATGTGCGTGGCGATGCTCCGGCTGCCCATGACATCGGTCCTGCTCGCCACGCTCCTGCTGGGACGCGAGGGCATCACCGTCATGCCGCTCGTCATCGTCTCCGTGGTGGTCTCCTACGTCCTCGTGCTCAGGCTCGAACGTCCTTCCGGGGCGAGCAGAGCGCCCAGATGACGAAGACGTTGATCGCGATCAGGACGATCGACCACAGCGGGTAGTACGGGAGCCACAGGAAGTTGGCGACGGCCAGCAGCCCCGCGAGCAGGACCCCGACGGCGCGGGCCCAGAAGGCCCCGGTGAACAGGGCGAGACCGGCGAGCACGACGACGATGCCGAGGATGAGGTGGACCCAGCCCCAGCCGGTCAGGCTGAACTTGAAGACGTAGTTGCTGGTCGAGACGAACAGGTCGTCCTTGGCGATGGCGGCGATCCCCTCGAAGATGGCGAGCGCCCCACCGAAGATCATCATGACTGCCGCGAAGACGGTCCAGCCGGTCGCGGCGACCCCACGCCCGCTGCCGGAATCGTGACCCGCTCGCGTCCCGCTCATGCTTCCAGCCATCTCGGCCTCCTCGATTGCGCCGCCGACGTCGGCGTGAACTCACCGATATGCGGCTTATGTTTCTTTTACCCAGATTGGCACGCCCTCACCCGATCGGCACACGGACGTGCACACCTTCGTCCCGGCCCGGATACGCTCCCGGACATGAGAAACGCGGAGTCGCGGGACTCCGTCGACGCGCGGCTCGCGGCCCGGCCGACCGCACTGCGCGGCGAACGCGGCTGGTCCCCGCGACGCGCTGAGCGGCCGGGCGGGCGTGGGCCGCTCCACGCTGTCGCGCCCGGAGCGCGGGGAGGACCCGCTTCATGACCGAGATCGTCTCCGTGTCCGGCCCCGAGCTGGTCACGTACGCCGATGAGCTCGCCACCCTGCTGATCGAGGCCGTGGAAGGCGGCGCCTCCGTGGGATTCCTCGCGCCACTGGAGCGGACGAGCGCGGCCGCCTGGTGGCGGGAGCGGGCCGCCGCCGTCGAGTCGGGCAGCCAGCAGGTCTGGATCGCCCGGGACGACACACAGGTCGTCGGCACGATCAGCCTCGCCAGGACGGCGCTGCCCAATGCCGCCCACCGTGCCGAGGTCGCGAAACTCGTGGTCCGGCCCTCGGCGCGCGGCCGGGGCATCGGCCGCGCGCTTCTCGCCGCCGTCGAGGAGTGGGCGGCCGCGGCGGGACTGACCCTGCTGGTACTGGACACCGAGACGGGAAGCGACGCCGAGCGCCTGTACCGGTCCGAGGGCTGGACGCCGTGCGGATCGGTCCCGGACTACGCGGCGGACCCCTACGGGGCGCTCAGAGCCACCACCTTCTACTACCGGGCGCTCGGCCGCCCCGAGGTCTCCGGCTGAGGCGCGTCACAATGGAGCGACGCCACGCTTATCGAGGAGACATTCCATGACGCTGCACGACATCCCGCTGCGCACGCTCACCGGCGAGCCGACGACCCTGGGCGCCCACAAGGGCTCGGCCGTCCTGCTGGTGAACGTCGCCTCCAAGTGCGGGCTCACGCCCCAGTACGCCGGCCTGGAGAACCTCCAGAAGGCCTACGGGGACCGCGGGTTCACGGTTCTCGGGGTGCCCTGCAACCAGTTCGCCGGCCAGGAGCCGGGCACGGCGGAGGAGATCCAGACGTTCTGCTCGACGACGTACGGGGTCAGCTTCCCCCTGCTGGAGAAGGTCGACGTCAACGGTGAGAACCGGCACCCGCTCTACACGGAGCTGACGAAGCTCGCCGATTCCGAGGGCGCGGCCGGTGACGTGCAGTGGAACTTCGAGAAGTTCCTGATCTCCCCGGCCGGTGAGCCGGTCGCCCGGATCCGCCCCCGCACCGAGCCGGAGGCCGCCGAGGTCGTGGCCGTCATCGAGGCGAACCTGCCGCGCTAGCGGGAGAGACGCGCACGAGGGCCGGACCGTCATGGCGGTCCGGCCCTCGTCGCGCCCGGGCGCGAGCCCTAGCGGATCGGCATCCCGGACAGGGTGCGGGCGATCACCAGACGCTGGATCTCGCTCGTGCCCTCGAAGATGGTGTAGATCGCGGCGTCACGGTGCATGCGCTCGACCGGGTACTCGCGGGTGAAGCCGTTTCCGCCCAGGATCTGCACGGCCTGCGCGGTGACCTTCTTGGCCGTCTCGCTCGCGTAGAGCTTCGACATCGACCCCTCGGCCGCGGTGAACGGCTTCCCGGCGCTCGCCATCCAGGAGGCGCGCCAGACGAGGAGGCGCGCGGCGTCGATCTGCGTACGCATGTCGGCCAGCTGGAAGGCGATGCCCTGGTTGTCGATGATCGGGCGGCCGAACTGGGTCCGGGTCATGGCGTAGTCGAGGGCGACCTCGTAGGCGGCCCGGGCGGTGCCGACCGCCATGGCACCGACGGCCGGGCGCGACGCCTCGAAGGTGGCCATCGCCGCGTTCTTGAGGCGCTCGCCACCGGACCTCGCGCGCTCGCGGGCACGGGCCAGACGCTCGTCGAGCTTCTCCTTGCCGCCCAGCAGGCAGTGGCCGGGGATCCGCACGTCCTCCAGGACGACCTCGGCGGTGTGCGAGGCGCGGATGCCGTGCTTCTTGAACTTCTGGCCCTGCGACAGGCCGGGGGTGGCCGGCGGGACGATGAAGGAGGCGTGGCCCTTCGAACCGAGCTCGGGATCGACCACCGCGACGACGACGTGGACGTTGGCGATACCGCCGTTGGTCGCCCAGGTCTTGGTGCCGTTGAGCACCCACTCGTCCTTGGCCTCGTCGTACACCGCGCGGGTGCGCATCGACGCCACGTCCGAACCGGCGTCGGGCTCGGAGGAGCAGAAGGCGGCGACCTTGACGTCGTCGGCGTCACCGTACATCTGGGGTATCCAGGTGCCGATCTGCTCCTCGGTGCCGTTGGCGAGGACGCCCACGGCCGCCAGGCCCGTACCGACGATCGACAGGGCGATTCCCGCGTCGCCCCAGAACAGCTCCTCCATCGCCATGGGAATGCCGAGGCCGGTGGGGTCGAAGAACTGCTGGGCGTAGAAGTCGAGGGAGTAGATGCCGACCTTGGCCGCCTCCTGGATGACGGGCCACGGCGTTTCCTCACGCTCGTCCCACTCCGAAGCGGCCGGCCGGATCACGTCGGCGGCGAATCCGTGCAACCAGTCACGGACCTGCTTCTGATCGTCGTTGAGCTCGAGCGCGAACTCGGCCATGTTCCCTCCATGCACATCCGGAAAACCCGTTACTAGCGGTAACAACAGTCTGTTACCAGCAAGTAGCTTCTGTCAACCGCCCGGCGGCCGATCAACGCACGGCTGAGCAGGGTGTTACGTTGCCCGGGCGTGACGAGATCGAGGACAGCCGGGTGGGGCGGGAGAGACGACATGGAGACCGCACGAGGGGCCGAACGGCAGCGAACAGCGGCGGAACGGCGCCGCAGGGAGCTGCTGGAAGCGGCGGACCGAGTGGTGCTCAGGGACGGCCCGAAGGCCTCGATGAACGCGATCGCCGCCGAGGCCGGGATCACGAAGCCCATCCTCTACCGGCACTTCGGCGACAAGGGCGGCCTGTACCGCGCCCTGGCCAAGCGCCACACCGACGCACTCCTCAGCGCTCTCAGGGCCGCCCTGGACGCCCCCTCCGAGCGCCGCGAACGCGTCGAGGCGACCCTGGACACCTACCTGGCGGCAATCGAGGCGCGCCCGCAGGTCTACCGCTTCCTCATGCACCCCTCGGACGACGCGGCGCCCTCCCCCGAGCAGGGCTTCGACGTCGGCCGGCACTCGGCCCCGCTGCTGCGCCGCCTCGGCGAGGAGCTGGGCAAAGTCATCATGGAACGGGTCGACCTCGGACCGGACGGCGAACAGATGGCACGCATCTGGGGCCACGGCATCGTCGGCATGATGCACGCGGCCGGGGACTGGTGGCTGGGCGACCGCCCCTGCTCGCGCGAGCAGTTGGTGCGCAGCCTCGCCGATCTGCTCTGGGGCAGGCTGGCCGACGCCGGCGACCGTCCGGGCGGCCAGGGGTTCTGAGATCCGCCCGGACGCGGCTCAGGCGGTGTCCGTGCGCCCCCACGAGGCGCGCCGGACGGCCCGCAGCGCCCTGGTGCGCCGGAAGCCGGTCAGCCGGTCCGTGTAGACGCGGCCGTCGAGGTGGTCGCACTCGTGCTGCAGGCAGCGGGCGAACCAGCCCGTGCCCGTGATCCGCACCGGCTCACCCGTCACGCCGCGCCCCTCGACCACGGCATGGTCGAAACGAGGCGTACCCGCTTCGAGGCCGGGGAGCGACAGACAGCCCTCCGGTCCGCGTACGGTGATCCCGTCCGCCTCGACGAGCACGGGATTGACCACATGGCCCAGGTGCCGGACCTCGTCGTCGTCCGGGCAGTCGAAGACGAACACCCTGAGCGGGACGCCGATCTGGTTCGCGGCGAGCCCGACGCCGTTCGCGGCGTACATGGTGGCGAACATGTCCTCCACCAGCCGGGCGAGCGACGGCCCGAAGTCGGTCACGTCGTCGCACGGGCTGTGGAGCACGGGTGCGCCGAACAGGCTCATGGCGCGAACGCGTCCGGAACTGCCGGGGATCGGGCGGTTTCGCATGGGGAGAAGCGTACGTTCCACGTGACCTCCACGTTCCGCGTGGTGCCGAGGTGCGGTCGCGGCGCCGGACATCGATAGGCTGGGCGCGGACTGACGCAAGGAGGATCTAGGACGATGGCAGGCAACACGGAGCCGTTGTCGCCGCGGGCCAAGCTCGCCGTGACGGCGGGCAAGGCCGCGGCGGCGGTGTCGCGCGCTGCGGGGCGCGGCAGCGGATCGGTGATCGGCGGCCGGGTGGCGCTCAAGCTCGACCCCGACCTGCTCGGGCGGCTGGCGCAGCACCTGGACGTGATCCTCGTGTCCGCGACGAACGGCAAGACGACCACGACCCGGCTGATCGCGGAGGCGCTGAGGGCCGCGGGACCCGTCGTGTCGAACGCGCTCGGGGCGAACATGCCCGCGGGGATCACCTCCGCGCTGGCGGGCGGCTCGGACGCCAGGTACGGCGTGATCGAGGTCGACGAGAAGTACCTCGCCGGCGTGGCGCGCGACACGACCCCGAAGGTGATCGCGCTGCTCAACCTCTCCCGCGACCAGCTGGACCGCGCGGCGGAGACCCGGATGCTGGCCGAGAAGTGGCGGGAGGGCCTGTCGGGCTCCAAGGCCGTGATCGTGGCCAACGCCGACGACCCGCTGATCGTCTGGGCCGCTTCCTCCTCCCCCAACGTGGTGTGGGTCGCGGCGGGACAGGCGTGGAAGGACGACGCCTGGTCCTGCCCGTCCTGCGGCGGTGTGATGCAGCGCCCGGGCGACGACTGGTTCTGCGGCGAGTGCGGCTTCCGGCGCCCCGCGCCGAGCTGGGCGCTCAACGGTGACTACGTCCTGGACCCGCACGGTTCCGCATGGCCGATCCACCTGCAGCTCCCCGGCCGGGCCAACAAGGCCAACGCCACGAGCTCCGCCGCCGTGGCCGCCGTCTTCGGCGTCCCGCCGCAGGTCGCGCTGGAGCGCATGTACCAGGTGCAGGCGGTGGCGGGCCGCTACGACGTCGTGTCCTTCCTCGGCCGCGAGCTCCGGCTCCTGCTGGCGAAGAACCCGGCGGGCTGGCTCGAGACGTTCTCCCTGATCGACCCGCCGCCCACCCCGGTCATCCTCTCGGTGAACGCGCGCGGCGCCGACGGCACGGACACCTCCTGGCTGTGGGACGTCGACTACACCCAGCTCTACGGCCACCCGATCTTCGTGCTCGGCGACCGCAAGCTGGACCTGGCGGTCCGGCTCGAAGTGGCCGGACTCGACTTCCGCGTGTGCGAGAACCTGGACGAGGCCGTCCAGATGGCTCCGCCCGGCCGCATCGAGGTCATCGCCAACTACACCGCCTTCCAGGATCTGCGCCGTCGTGTCGGCAACTGACCCCCGCGCGGGCTCCCCCCGGAGAGGACGAAGCATGAGCAACAACAGCCTGCGGCTGGTGTGGGTCTACCCGGACCTCCTCAGCACCTACGGCGACCAGGGCAACGCCCTGGTCGTGGAGCGCCGGGCACGGCAGCGCGGCCTCGACGTGTCGCGCGTGGACGTGCGCAGCGACCAGCCCATCCCGACATCGGGCGACATCTACCTCATCGGGGGCGGTGAGGACCGGCCTCAGCGGCTCGCCGCGGAGCGGCTGCGCCGCGACGGCGGACTGAGCAGGGCCGCGTCGAACGGCGCGATCATCTTCTCCGTCTGCGCGGGGTACCAGATCCTCGGCCACGAGTTCATCAACGACCTCGGCGAGCGCGAGCCCGGCCTCGGGCTGCTCGACGTCGTCTCCACCCGGGGCGAGGGCGCACGCTGCGTCGGCGACGTCCTCGGTGACATCGACCCGAATCTGGGACTGCCGCCCCTGACCGGTTTCGAGAACCACCAGGGCGTCACCCACCTCGGGCCGTCGGCCCGCCCGTTCGCGCGGGTCCGGCTCGGCCGGGGCAACGGCACGGGTGACGGCACGGAGGGCGCGTACAACGACACCGTGTTCGGCACCTACATGCACGGTCCGGTGCTGGCGCGGAATCCGCTGATCGCGGACCACCTGCTGAAGCTGGCCCTGGACGTGAACGCCCTGCCGCCGAGCGACGACCGGTGGTACGAGGCGCTGCGCGCCGAACGCATCTCGGCGGCGACGCAGCCCGCCTGACACACCGTGCCGGACCGGCCCCCCGCGGGCCGGTCCGGCACGTCCGCGGCCCTCGTACATCCGAGGGCCGTCCAGCAGTCGGACAGTGGGTTCGGTACGGCCACCCGGCGCCGGTAGGGTGGCGGGGATCCAACCGGACGACGTGGTCCGGCGTCGGCCCACGTTGCAAAGGTTTCCCGGGCAATGCGAATTGGTGTGCTCACCTCCGGCGGCGACTGCCCCGGCCTCAACGCCGTCATCCGTTCCGTCGTGCACCGCGCGGTGGTCGACCACGGCGACGAGGTCATCGGCTTCCACGACGGGTGGAAGGGCCTCCTCGAGTGCGACTACCGCAAGCTCGACCTCGACGCGGTGGGCGGCATCCTCGCCCGCGGCGGCACGATCCTCGGCTCCTCCCGCGTGCAGCCCGCGCACCTGCGTGACGGTGTGGAGCGGGCCAGGGGCCACGTGGCCGACCTCGGCCTGGACGCGATCATCCCGATCGGCGGCGAGGGCACGCTGAAGGCCGCCAACCTGTTGTCCGAGGCCGGGCTGCCCATCGTCGGTGTGCCGAAGACCATCGACAACGACATCGCCTCCACCGACGTCACCTTCGGGTTCGACACGGCGGTCGGAGTCGCGACCGACGCCCTGGACCGCCTGAAGACGACGGCTGAGTCGCACCAGCGGGTGCTGATCGTCGAGGTCATGGGCCGCCACACAGGCTGGATCGCCCTGCACTCGGGCATGGCGGCCGGCGCGCACGCCATCGTCGTCCCCGAGCGGCCCTTCGACATCGAGGAGCTGACCGAGCTCGTCGGCCGGCGCTTCTCGGACGGCAAGAAGTTCGCCATCGTCGTGGTGGCCGAGGGCGCCAAGCCGCGCGAGGGCTCCATGGACTTCAACCAGGGCACCAAGGACATCTACGGCCACGAGCGGTTCGCGGGAGTCGCCACGCAGCTCTCCGGCGAGCTGGAGCACCGCCTCGGCAAGGAGGCCCGCCCCGTCATACTGGGCCACGTCCAGCGCGGCGGCACCCCGACCGCGTACGACCGCGTCCTCGCCACCCGCTTCGGGTGGCACGCGGTGGAGGCGGCCCACCGCGGTGAGTTCGGCATGATGACGGCCCTGCACGGCACCGACATCACGATGGTCCCGCTGGCGGCGGCCGTGGAGACCCTCAAGACGGTCCCGGCCGAGCGCTACGCCGAGGCACAGGTCGTTCTCTAACGCCACGACGCCCCGTGAACCGCCCCCGGCCGCATCAGCGGCCGGGGGCGGTTCTAGTCTGGTCCGGACAACCGGCACGAAACGGGGACGTCCCCAGCGGGAGTGAACAGATGGATCACAGCGGGCACGGCATGAACATGGATCTGCCGCCGTTCACGCTGGGGCGGGGGCTCGAGTTCTCCGCGGACCCGGTCTTCCTGATCGGCTGCGTCCTCGCACTCGCCCTGTACGGGTACGGGGTCGTGCGGCTGCGCGTGCGGGGCGACAAGTGGCCGGTGAACCGGATCGTCTTCTTCGTCATCGGCGTGCTGTCCATCGCGCTGGTGATGTGCACCGGGCTCAACGACTACGGCATGGTCATGTTCAGCGTGCACATGGTGCAGCACATGGTCATCAGCATGGTCTCGCCGATCCTGCTGCTGCTCGGCGCGCCCGTGACGCTGGCCCTGCGGGCCCTGCCGGTCGCCGGGCGGGGGCGGACGGGTCCGCGTGAGCTGCTCCTGAAGCTGCTGCACAGCCGCTACATGAAGATCATCACGCACCCGGCGTTCACGATCCCGCTCTTCATCGCGAGTCTGTACGGGCTCTACTTCACCCCGCTGTTCGACTTCCTGATGGGATCGAAGGCCGGCCATCTCACGATGATGGTGCACTTCCTCGCGGTCGGCCTGGTGTTCTTCTGGCCGATCATGGGGGTCGACCCGGGCCCGCACCGGCCCGGATACGTCATGCGGATGCTGGAGCTCTTCGCGGGCATGCCGTTCCACGCGTTCTTCGGTATCGCCCTCATGATGGCGAGCCAGCCGATGGTGAAGGTCTACGAGAACCCTCCGGCCTCCCTCGGCATCGACGGCCTGAGCGACCAGTCGGTCGCCGGCGGCATCGCGTGGGCGTTCAGCGAGATCCCGTCGGTGCTCGTGCTGATCGCGCTGGTCTTCCAGTGGTACCGCTCCGAACAACGGACCGCCAAGCGCTCGGACCGCGCCGCCGACCGTGACGGCGACCAGGAGCTGAAGGCGTACAACGCCTATCTCGCCTCATTGCAGGCACGCGGACAGTAGCGGCGGGGGCGCCCGAGGGGTGACCATGGCTTCAACGGCCGTGCGGCCGGTGAGGAGCGTGCGCTCATGCCTGGATCCACGAAGACCATGGGAGTGCTCACTGTCGGCACGCTGGTCGCGGTGACCGCGTACACGGTGGCGCTGGGGAGCAACGGCTGGCTCTGGTTCGGCTGGGTGGTGCTGGGACTCGCCACCCTGGGGATGGCGGCCACGCGCGACACCTGACGGGGACGGGACCGTGGGGGCGCAGGCGGTGTCTCAGCGGCAGAGCGGGGCGGTGGTGCGGGATTCCGAGTCGTAGGTCCGTGCCCCGGTCCACCGGCCCTCCAGGACACCGGTCGCCGTCCCCGCGGCCATCAGGATCGGTTCGGCTGCGGAGGCCGCGGGGCAGCCCGTGCCGCGGCCGAGGCTGACGTGCGGAACCCAGCGCGCCGGGTCGTGGAGCGGACGGGACCGCTCGTCGCCCGGCGCTTCCCGCAGGATGCGCCACACCGTCGCGTGCAGGCGCAGCAGGGCCTCGTCCGGGCTGACCGCCCAGGCGAGCACCCGCGTCCGCCCGCCCGTGAACCGTACGAGTCCGTCGAGACGCAGCGGCACCGGCAGGACGGCCAGCGCCTCCGCAAGCCGTTCGCGCACGTCCGGCGGAAGAACGTCCGCGGTGGCGAGCGTGAGGTGCGGGCGGTTCGTCGGATGCCGGTGGGCGGCGAGGCTGGGCAGGCCCGCACGCGACAGCGCCGCCCACACGTCCCGGACGGCGTTCTCGGTCGGCTCGTCGGGCAGGAGTTCCAGAGTGTGCACGCGGCCAGACTAGGCAGCGGCGAGACCGGGCGCGGTCCACCGCCGCGTGCGGGTGCGCACCTGCAGTGCCATCATGGTGACGTTGTGTAGTTACGCGCGACCGATGCCGGTGTACGCACCTGCCGGTCGCGGGTCCCGACGTCGCGAAGTGGGTGCTCCTGATGGACAGGTCCGGGCTGATCGAAGCGGTCGCGCACAGGACGGCGGACGACGGCGAGCTCTCGCCCGAACGGATCGGCCGAGTCGTCGATGCCCTGTTCGGCACGGTCGCCGAGGCAGGTGCGATCGCCGAGGCGATCAGGACGGGCGCGGTGGTCACCCTGGTGGGGTTCGGCAGCTTCCACCACGCCGACGGCGGGGCGAGCCTGCGGCCGGGCAAGGCGCTCAACGAGTTCGTCGACGGCGAGGTCTGAGAGCCGGGGCGGCGGCCCGATGGCCGTCATGACCCTGCGCGCCACGGGGCGCGCCGAGGCGGAGGACGTATGGCTGCGCTATGTCACGCCGGCCCGCTGGCCGAGCTGGTCGCCGCAGATCAGAGCGGTCCGCGTGGACGGGGAACGCCTGACGGCGGGCATGCGGGGTGAGGTCGTCTCGTTGTTCGGCGTGACGGCGGCGTTCGTCGTCGAGTCCGTCGACGAGGAGCGGTGGGAGTGGGCGTGGCGGGTACGGATCGGCCCCGTCCGCCTCCGCCTGCGCCATCAGGTGTGCCGTCGGCCGGGAGGTTCGTCCACCGGCCTCGTCGTCGAGGGTCCGGCGATCGCCCTCGCGGCGTACGCCGCTCCGGCGCGATGGGCACTGGCCCGGCTGGTGCGGGGCTGACGCACCCCGGTGGACCGGACGGCCATGCGGCGCCCGCCCCGGACCCCGGCACCGGCTGCGGGGCTGCGGGGCGGAAACAGGATCAAGCGGATCGGCAGCCGCTGAGACGACAGATCTCCGAATGACCGGCATGCGGCGTCTGCGAATCACCGGCCTGCGGCGTCTGCGATTTCCTCTGTTTGGTACGTGAATTCTTCACCGATCCGGTTCCGCGGTTTTCATGACCGGTCGGGACCGGGAGGCCGAGTCATTTTCGGGGCGCGTGATTCCCGCTCGGCGCGGAGGCTCAGTGGTGGCCGTGCGCCGTGTCGGAAGCGCCGCCGAAGAGCCGGGCGACAGCACGGAAGGGCAGAGTGACCACGGTGGCGATGGCTCCACCGATGGAGCGAAGGACATCCGCGATTGCCTTGAGCATGTGAGGGTCTCCTTCTTTTCGTTGCCGCAGCACCTCCGATGGCGCCGCGATCAGGTTCTTCGGCCTCGTACCCGGTGAAGTCGGATGGAAACTCCCCTCCCTTTCGCCACCGACGGTGCGCGCCGCACGGAGCAGCACCTCCTGTATTCCCGGAGGGCATGCGATTCCCCGTCGAGCGATAACCCGCACAGACGCACGCCCGGATTCGCACTCCCCCACCCTGCGGCGCTCCGTCCCGGCATATCCACTCGGATATTGCGTCGCGGATTCGCCCGGTCGACACTTGAACGGGGAGATCACCAGGCTTACCGACCGAGGATGTGCGCGCACCATGCCCAGCCCCGAAAGCACCGGTCACGAGGACCACGGCTCGAACCCCAACGACTCGAACAGCAACGAGGTCGAACGCTCGCACGACCACGGTCCCGACAGGGGCCCGTCGGACGTCTTTCTCGATGTTCCCGCTCTCCACGTGGACGAGATAGATCTGGAGGTCGACGACCTGGAGGCCCATGTCTCCCTGCAGGCGGAGGTGCTGGACCTGCTCAAATTGAACGTCGGCGCCGACGTGCGGCTGGGTCACGTGAAGCTGGACGTCGAGGGCGTGGACGTGCAGGCACAGCTCAGGGTGCGGCTCCACAACATCGCCGTGGTCGTCACCCGGCTCCTCACCACGGTGGACCGCAATCCCCAGGTGCTGGAGCAGTTGACGCGTGGCATGGGGACGGCGCTGGAGGACATCGCGTCCGGCACGGGGCGGGCCGTGGGAGAGCTGGGCCAGGGGGCCGGCGCGGCGGTGAGCGATGTCGGACGCGGGGCGGGGGCGGCGGCCGAGGCCGTCGGTGAGGAGACGGGCGCGGCCGTGGGCAGCGTGGGTGCCGCCGCCGGAGAGGTGAGCCGCGGGGGCGTGGAATCCGTCGGCGACGCCGCCGTGGACACGGTTTCCGGAGAGGCCGTCCGGAGCGCCCCGGACGAGCCGGAGCAGGAGGACGAGGAGGACGGACGCCCGCCCGAGAGGCGTCCCCACCGGGTGCCGGGGCGCCGCGCGAAGTCCAGCGGTGCCGGACACGCCGACACGGCCGAGAAGTCCCGGTCGGGCGCGAGGACCAAGGCCGGGACCACGGCGGCGGCGAGAAGGCCGGCCCCTACCGAGAAGGCGACGGCGAGGAAGCGGGCCGCCGCGAAGCCCGCGGCGAAGAAGACCAAGAGCACGGCAGGACGGTCGGGCGGCAAGGCCGCCAGGAGTACCGCGGGCCGCCCCCACCGCCGCGCCTAGGCCTGTCGGCCCACGCCGCTGCGGACTCGGAGCACCCCGTTCTCCCGCTGTCGTACCACGCGCGGACCCGTCGCCGCGCCCCGGGCAGGTCTGCTTCTCGGGCGCGGCGGGCACACGGCACAGCATGATGACGCTCCATCAGGCCGAGCGGTGGGACATAGCGGGCGTACGGCCGCGGCGGCGTGTGCGGTCGGGCGCCCCCGCCCCGCCGGTCGCCCATGACAGGGCACGATGTGCTTCCCAGGACCTTTGGAGGCACCTGGAACACGGCTACGATCGATCACCAGAAGGCTAGGAGAGAAGCTGTGTTCTATTACGTCCTGAAGTACGTCGTGCTGGGTCCGTTGCTCCGGCTGACCTTCCGGCCGCGCATCGAGGGACTGGAACACATTCCCGATGACGGTGCGGCCATCGTCGCGGGCAACCACCTGTCCTTCTCCGACCACTTCCTGATGCCCGCGATCCTCAAGCGCCGCATCACGTTCCTCGCGAAGGCCGAGTACTTCACCGGCCCCGGGGTCAAGGGGAAGCTGACGGCGGCCTTCTTCCACAGCATCGGCCAGATCCCCGTGGACCGTTCGGGCAAGGAAGCGGGGCAGGCCGCCATCCGCGAGGGCCTGGGAGTGCTGAGCAGGGGCGAGTTGCTCGGCATCTATCCGGAGGGCACCCGGTCCCACGACGGACGCCTCTACAAGGGCAAGGTCGGCGTCGCGGTGATGGCGATCAAGGCCGGGGTCCCGGTCATCCCCTGCGCGATGGTCGGGACCTTCGAGATCCAGCCGCCCGGACAGAAGATGCCGAAGGTCAGGCGCGTCGCGATCCGCTTCGGCGAACCGCTCGACTTCTCCCGCTACGCGGGACTGGAGGACCAGAAGGCGGCGATCCGTGCGGTCACCGACGAGATCATGTACGCCATCCTGGGTCTCTCCGGGCAGGAGTACGTCGACGAGTACGCGGTCAAGGCGAAGGCCGCCCAGGCCACCGAACAGCCCAGGAAGTTCCCGCGCCGGTCACGCTGAGCGGGAAATCTGCTGACAGCCGATGTGCCTGGTCCGGCGGTCGTCAGCGTCATAGCGTCTTCCGTATGAGCAGAGGACGAGCGTTCGTGCTGGGCGCCACGGGACAGATCGGGCGGGTCGCTGTGCGGGTCCTCGCCGAGGAGGGCTGGGACGTGACGGCGGCCTCGCGCGGGGGCGGTCGCGACGGCGACTGGGCCGAAGGGGTCCGCCCCGTGGCCGTCGACCGTGACGAGGAGGGAGCGCTGGAGGCCGCGCTGGGCGACGGCTGCGACGTACTCGTCGACATGGTCGCCTTCGACCGCCGCCACGCGGCGCAGGTGGCGGCACTCGCGGACAGGACCGGGTCCGCCGTCGTCATGTCCAGCGGCGCCGTGTACGAGGACGACCGCGGCCGCAGTTTCGACACGCAGGGCGAGCCCGACGGCTTCCCGCGCTGTCCGGTGCCGATCCCCGAGACGCAGCGCACCGTCGCAGCCGGGGACGCGACCTATGGGACGCGGAAGGTCCTCCTGGAGCGTGAACTGCTGGCGCTGGGCGATGCGTTGCAGGTGACGCTCCTGCGGGCGGGCGCTGTCCACGGCAGGCACTCCCGTGCACCGCGCGAGCTCTACTTCGTGAAGCGTCTGCTGGACGGCCGCCGACGGCGGGTTCTCGCCCACGACGGGCTGAGCCGCTTCCATCCGGTCCATGTGTCCAACGTCGCCGAGCTCGTCCGGCTCGCGGCCGCGCGACCGGGCTCGCGGGTGCTCAACGCCGCCGATCCGGACGCGCCCACCGTGGCCGAGATCGGCGCGGCCGTGGACGAGGTGCTGGGGCTGACGACCGAGACGGTGCTGGTGCCGGGCCCTCCGCCCGAGGGCGGGATCGGTGAGACCCCGTGGAGCGGTGCGCATCCCGTCGTCTACGACATGGCAGCGGCCGAGAGGGAGCTGGGCTACCGCCCCGTGACGGACTACGTCCGGTCGCTGCCGGAGACGGTCGAATGGCTGGCGGCCCGGCTGCGGGGGCGGGAGTGGCAGCAGGTCTTCCCGAAGATGGCACGGACCTACGGCGAGGCGCTGTTCGACTACGCGGCGGAGGACGCCTGGCTGGAGCGGTACGGCCCGAAGCAGTGAGCCCGCCGTCCGGCTCCACCCGGATGACGTACGCCCCGCGGACGGCGGGGCTTCACGGGTGCGGCCCCGGGGTGAGCGGACGGCCGCCGGGAATCATCGGCCGCCCGCTCACGTCCTCGGGGGTGTTACGGCTTGGGCGTGGCGTGCGGGGTGCACGTCACATCGTGCCGGTCGGTCTCACCCGTGAGCAGGTAGGTCTCCACCCGCTCGTTGATGCAGGGGTTCACCAGGCCGGTCACACCGTGTGAGCCGGCGTCCTTCTCGGTGATGAGACGCGAGCCCTTGAAGCGCTTGTGCAGCTGGACGGCGCCTTCGTACGGGGTGGCGGCGTCACGCGTGGACTGCACGATCAGCACCGGCGGGAGCCCCTTGCCGGTACGGACCTCGAGCGGCCTCTGCTGCTTGGCCGGCCAGGTGGCACAGGGCAGGTTCATCCAGGCGTTGGCCCAGGTCATGAACGGGTTGTCCCGGTGCAGCCTCGTGTTGTCGCGGTCCCACTTCTTCCAGCTGGTGGGCCACTTGGCGTCGGCACACTCGACCGCCGTGTACACGGCGTTGCCGTTCTCCGCGCTGATGTTGCCCGCGGTGTCCGACAGGTCGGGCGCGGCGGCGTCGATCAGCGCCTGGGTGTCGCCACCCAGGTAGGCGCTCCAGACCCGCGCGGTGGGTGCCCAGGCGGAGTCGTAGTACGGCGCGCTCTGGAAGAAGCCGATGAGCTCGGCGGGTCCGACGACGCCGCCGATCGGGCTCTTCTTGGCAGCGGCGCGCAGCGTCAGCCAGGCCTGCTCGACCTTCTCGGGGGTGTTCCCGATGTGGAAGGTGGCGTCGTTGTCGGCGACCCACGCCTTCCAGTCGTCCCAGCGCGTCTGGAAGGCGACGTCCTGGTTGAGGTTGGCCTCGTACCAGATGTTGTCCGTCGAGGGGTCGACGACGCTGTCCACGATCATGCGGCGTACGTGGGACGGGAAGAGCGTGCCGTAGACCGCGCCCAGGTAGGTGCCGTAGGAGACACCGAGGAAGTTGAGCTTCCGCTCACCGAGCGCGGCACGGATGACGTCCAGGTCGCGTGCGGTGTTGGGGGTGGTCATGTGCGGCAGCATCTCGCCGCTGCGCTCGGCGCAGCCGTCGGCGTACTCGGCCGCGAGCTTGCGCTGCGCCCGCTTGTCGGCCTCGCTGTCGGGAACCGGGTCGGCCTTCGGGGCCTTCACGAACTCCTGTGGGTCGACGCAGGAGATGGGCGCCGAGTGGCCGACGCCTCGCGGGTCGAAGCCCACGAAGTCGTACGACTTCGCGGTGTTCGTCCAGAGGGGGTTCTTGGTCACGATGCGCTTCGGGAACGCCATTCCGGAGGCGCCGGGGCCTCCGGGGTTGTAGAGCAGGGCACCCTGGCGTTCGGCTTTGGTGCCGGTGCTGGTGTGCCGGTCGACCGCGAGCTTGATCTGCTTGCCGTCCGGCTTGCTGTAGTCGAGCGGAACGCTGACCCATCCGCACTGGATGGGAGCGGCTATCGCCCAGTCCGCCGGACAGTCCTTCCAGTCGATGCCGGCCCTGGCGGCCCGGGCAGCGGCTGTCTGCACACCGCGCGCCTCTCGGTCGCCGTGGTGGCGCCCGTCGGCACCGGCGGCCGGTGCGGCTATCGCGCCCGCTATGAGCGTGCCCGCGATCAGAGTGCCGGCCGAACCGAGCAGTGCTGTGCGTCTCAAAGTGGAACCTCCCCCTGTGTGATGCGCCGCCGATGACGGCGCCGTTGTGCATGCCTTCGGCCGATCCTTTCGTCTGTGAGGTTGCCGAGAACAGGGCGTACACGTGTTTCTTTACCGAACCAATAACCGGTGCGCCCTGTCCCGCTGAGCGAACTCAGGCCTCCACGGGCGGCCTTGCCCCCTCCAGGAGCTCGCTCAGCGCCGCGTCCAGAAGGCCGCGCAGCAGCCGTGCGTCGGGGGCGAGGGCGGTCACCAGTACGCCGGGCCCGGCCAGAGGCACCAGTGAGGCGGTGGGCCCCAGCAGCCTGGGGGCCGGCAGGTCGTCGGCGAGGGCGGCGTCGACCACCAGCAGCTGGCCCACGGCACGGTGGCCCCCGAGGACGGCCGCACCGTCCCATCCGCCGGGGGCGCCGGGCCCGAACGTCAGCTGCTGATCGAGCAGGGGCCGCCCGCCCCTGCGCACCGAAAGGCGCGTGGAGAGCCGTCCGGTGGGCTCACCGTGGCGGCCCAGGATCTGCTCCTCTCGGAGTACCAGGCGGGCGGAGGGGGCGAGCTCGACACGGGTCGTCATCTCGAGGACGCTGCCCCTGGCCGAGATCAGTTGCTCGGGCAGCCAGCGCAGTTCCGCCTGCTCCCCCACGTCGAGCCGCACGTCGTAGGACGCCGGGGCGTCGTCCCGGTGGGCGCCGGGCAGTGCCACGGTCGCGGCGGCGGAGTTCACCGTCAGCCGCGCCCCGTCTCCGGCCCGTACCTCGACGGCGAGCCGGTCGCCGCCCAGGGGCGCGCTCATGGCGCCGATCACGGTGACGCGCGTGTGCACGGCGTCCGGCGATCTCGTCCGGCGGAGGGCGAGGGGACCCTCGCTCTGGAGCACGGGGAGTGCCGTGCCACCGCGGCCGTCGGCGACCGCGGTGATCCGGGCGGTGGCCGTGACGCTCATGCGACCCAGGCCGCGAGCCGGGCCCGTACCCAGTCGGCGACGGGGGCGACGCCGTCCTCGGCCTTCAGGGAGGTGAACACCACGGGCAGGTCGCCGCGTTGTTCCGCGGCGTCGCTCGCCATCCGGCCCAGGTCGGAACCCACGTAGGGGGCGAGGTCCGTCTTGTTGATGACGAGCAGGTCGGCGGTGGTGACCCCCGGGCCCCCCTTGCGCGGGATGTCGTCGCCGCCGGCGACGTCGATCACGAACACCTGCGCGTCGACGAGGCCCTTGGAGAAGGTGGCGGTCAGATTGTCGCCGCCGGATTCCACCAGGATCAGATCGAGCGGGCCGACGGAGTCCTCCAGTTCCTCGACCGCTTCGAGGTTCGCCGAGATGTCGTCGCGGATCGCGGTGTGCGGACAGGCTCCCGTCTCCACGGCCTGGATGCGCTCGGGCGGGAGCACGGCGTTCCGCAGGAGGAAGGCTGCGTCCTCGCGGGTGTAGATGTCGTTGGTGACGACGGCGATGGAGAGCCTGTCGCGCAGTGCGCGGCAGAGTGCCGCGACGGTCGCGGTCTTCCCGGAGCCCACCGGCCCGCCGAGGCCGATGCGCAGGGCCCGGCGCGTGCCGTCGGGGCGTGCGGCGTCGGCGCTGACGGCCGCGGGACCGTGATGGGCGTGGTCGAGGTGCATGGGTGCGGCTCCTGGTGGTGGCTTGGCGGTGGGCATCGGGGGTGCGGGGAGCGAGCAGCGGTTCAGGAGGCGAACAGGCGGACCGGCCAGGCCGCGTGGGCCTCCGCGGAGATGTCGAGCATCGGGGCCGAGGCGGCGGGCAGAGCGTCGATGCCCTTGCGTGCCGCCTCTGCAGCCTGCTCCGCGACGCGGTCGAGTTCGGGTGCGAGGCGGGCGAGGACCGCGGCGGCCTCGAAGGGGTCGAGGGACAGCAGCCGGACCACCGCCGTGGCCGGGCCGCTGACCGTCTCGTAGGCGACGCAGTGGGCCGCGTCCTCGGGGCCGAGTCCCGCCGCCCGGGCCGTGAGGCCGAGGACGACAGGCTGGTGGGCCCCGCGGGGCAGGGCCGCGGCGAGTGCCGACAGTTCGGGGCTGGGCCAGGTGGCGCGGGCGGCCCGCATCAGCTGGCGGCCGAGCTTGCGTGCGACCGCGCGGAGAGCGGGCGAGGGGGTCCGGGCGTCGGCGGCCTCGTCGAGCGCGAGCGGATCGAGGCCGTGGGCCGCGGCGGCGGCGAGTGCGGCGGAGGTGAGGCCGGCGGTGTGGAGCCTGCCCAGGCAGAAGCCCGCCAGGTCCCGGGCGTCACGGATGTGCCCCGCCTTGACGGCCGGTTCGGCGCCACCGGAGTGGGCGTGGCCACCGGCGGGGAACCGGCCGTCGGCGAGGACGAGCAGTGCTGCGCGCGTCGTCATGAGGTGCCGCCTGCTGTCAGAAGAGGAAGTACCGCTGGGCCATGGGGAGTTCCACTGCGGGAGCGGGCTCGACGGATTCACCGTCGATGGTGACGGCGAAACTGTCGGAGTCGACCCGGACCTGTGGCAGCGCGTCGTTCTCCCGCATGTCCGCCTTGGTGACGCCTCGGGTGCTGGTGATCGGCACGAACCTCTTGCCCAGCCCCAGCCGCTCGGGGAGTCCGTCCTCGACGGCCGCGGCGGAGACGAAGTTGAAGGAGTTGGCGGCGGGGGCCCTCCCCACGGCACCGAACATCGGCCGCGGCATGACCGGCTGCGGCGTGGGGATCGACGCGTTGGCGTCACCCATCTGTGCGTACGCGATCTGACCGCCCTTGATGACGAGCTGCGGTTTCACCCCGAAGAAGGCCGGGTCCCAGAGGACCAGATCGGCGAGCTTCCCCGACTCGACGGAGCCGATCTCACGGTCCAGCCCCTGGGCGACGGCGGGGTTGATGGTGTATTTGGCGACATAGCGACGGGCCCGGTTGTTGTCGGCGGCGCCGTCGCCGGGCAGCGCTCCCCTCCGCCGCTTCATGACATGGGCGGTCTGCCAGGTCCGCAGGATCACTTCACCGATCCGGCCCATCGCCTGGGAGTCGGAGGAGATGATCGAGATGGCGCCGAGGTCGTGGAGGACGTCCTCCGCGGCGATGGTGGAGGGCCGGATGCGGGACTCGGCGAAGGCCAGGTCCTCCGGCACGGTGGGATTGAGGTGGTGGCACACCATCAGCATGTCGAGGTGTTCCTCGATGGTGTTGACCGTGTGGGGCCGGGTCGGGTTGGTGGAACTGGGCAGTACGTAGGGCTCCGAGACCACACTGATGATGTCGGGCGCGTGCCCGCCGCCGGCACCCTCGGTGTGGTACGCGTGGATGGACCGCCCCGCGATGGCCGCCAGCGTGTCGGCGACGAAGCCGGCCTCGTTGAGTGTGTCCGTGTGGATGGCGAGCTGCGCCCCCGTCTCCTCGCAGACGCCCAGGCACGCGTCGATGACGGCGGGAGTCGCGCCCCAGTCCTCGTGGATCTTGAATCCGAGCGCACCGGCGCGCAGCTGGGAGTGCATGGCGTCCCGGGACATCGTGTTGCCCTTGCCGAGCAGTCCGATGTTGACGGGGTATCCGTCGAGCGCCTCGAACATACGGGCAAGATGCCAGGGGCCGGGGGTGATCGTCGTGGCCTTGGTGCCCTCGGCGGGGCCGGTGCCGCCGCCGACGAGTGTGGTGATTCCGGAGGAGAGGGCCTGGTCGACCAGGGTCGGCGAGATGAAGTGCACGTGCGCGTCGATGGCACCCGCGGTGAGGATCTTGCCGTTGCCCGCGATGATCTCGGTCTCGGGCCCGATGACGAGGTCCGGGTGGACACCGTCCATCGTGTCGGGGTTACCGGCCTTCCCGATACCGGTGATCCGGCCCTCGCGGATGCCGATGTCGGCCTTGACGACGCCCCAGTGGTCGAGGACGACCGCACCGGTGATGACGGTGTCCGGCGCGCCTTCGGCACGGGTGGTACGCGCCTGGCCCATCGATTCGCGGATCACCTTCCCGCCGCCGAAGACGGCTTCGTCCCCGGCCCGCCCGGGGCCGCCGGACCTGTCCTCGTCGATGCGGACCACGAGATCGGTGTCGGCGAGCCGGATGCGGTCGCCGGTGGTGGGGCCGAACAGGTCGGCGTACAGGGGGCGGCTGAGCTCAGGCATCGAGGGGACCTCCGGTTGCGCCACGCAGTCCGGGGACGATGCGCAGGCCCGCGAGCGGGACGAGTTCGACGTCGACGGGGATGCCGGGCTCGAAGCGCACGGCGGTTCCGGCCGCGATGTTCAGCCGGAGTCCGTGGGCTGCGGGACGGTCGAACTCCAGACCGCTGTTGGCCTCGGCGAAGTGGTAGTGCGAGCCGACCTGGACGGGCCGGTCAGCCGCGTTGAGGACGGTGAGGCGGGTGACGGGACGCCCCTCGTTGAGCGGCACCGTGCCTTCCGCGTACAGGAACTCTCCGGGGATCATCGCCTGCTCCCCCGTCAGACGATCGGCTCGTGGACGGTGACGAGCTTGGTGCCGTCGGGGAAGGTGGCCTCGACCTGGACGTCGTGGATCATCTCCGGGATGCCGTCCATGACGTCGTCGCGGGTGAGCACCTTTCTGCCGGACGCCATGAGTTCGGCCACCGTCCGTCCGTCGCGGGCGCCTTCCAGGAGGTGCGAGGTGATCAGCGCGATCGCCTCGGGGTGATTGAGCCGCAAGCCGCGCGCCCTGCGCTTCTCGGCGACGTCGGCCGCCACATGGATGAGCAGGCGTTCCTGTTCGTGCGGAGTCAGTTGCACGCTTCCACCCTCTTCGTCATCCGCCCGGTACCGGCCCCGGGCGCAGCGGGACCCTACCCCTCCTTCAACACTCTGTTGAACGATGAAGAGGATTCCGCGGCCAGGTATTGCACGTTAGGGCGGAAGTTTTTCCGGCGCGTTAACTGATCTTTTGCGGACCCATGGACATCAGGCCCCGCAGGCCGTTCTCCAGGACCTCGGGTTCGACGCCGCCGAACAGCGCCTCCTGCACCATGAACCCCTGGGCGGTGGCGATCATCGTGCGGGCGACGTCGTCGGCGGACACGTCGGCGTGCATGAGCCCGGCCGCGCGGTAGGCCTCCACGAGCTTCGCCCAGCCCACGCGCATGCCGGCGTAACCGTCACCGAAGGCCTTGGACAGGCGGTCGCTGCGCAGTGCCTCGGCCCAGACCTGGACGATGAGCGCCGCGCAGGTGCGCCGCTCCATGCCGTACAACTGCCCCGCCAGGAAGGTGCGCAGCACCCTGCCGAGGAGCACGTCCGGAGTGGGCGGCGGGGTGATCTCGGCGGCGTCCTCGAAGGCGTGCCGGATACCGCCGAACGCGTCGTCGGCGATGGCCGCGATGAGGTCGTCCTTCCCCGCGAAGTAGCGGTAGACGGCCCCCGCGGACAGTCCGACCTCCTTCAGCACATCCTGCATCGACGTCCCGTGGAAGCCGTTCCGGGCGAAGCAGCGGGCGGCACCGGCGAGGATCTGCCGGCGGCGGGCGTCGAGGTGCTCCTGGGATACGCGTGCCATCCGGAAATCGTAGAACGAACATTCATTCTTGACAAGCTTCCCGGCGCGCGGTCACAGTGAGGAAGGAAAAACGAACGATCCTTCTCTTTGAAACGAGGCATCCTCCATGCCCGCTGCACCGAACCGCCGGGCGGCGGCCGCCGTCCTCCTCGTCCCCCTGGTCGTGACGCTCGCCCTCTGGGCCTTCGCCTGGCCCGCCGCCCGCATCGCGCCTCGCGACCTGCCCGTGGGCATCGCCGGAGCGGCACCGGCCGCCGATCAGCTGCAGAAGCGGTTCGAGCGGGAGGAGGGAGCCTTCGAGATCCACCGGTACACGGACGAGGCCGCGGCCCGCGCCGCGATCGAGGACCGGGTCGTATACGGGGCGGTCGTGGTCACCGCCCAGGGTCCGCGGCTGCTCACCGCCTCGGCCGCGAGCCCGGTCGTCTCGCAGCTGCTGACGGGGGCGGTGGCCGCGGCCGCGCCCGGCGGGGGCGGCATACCCGTCAGCGATGTCGTCGCCGCGCCGGAAGCCGACCCCCGCGGCAGCGCGCTCGGCGCGAGCATCCTCCCGCTCGCCCTCGCCGGAGTCGCCGCCGGAGCGATCGTGACCCTGCTCAAGCTCCGCGGGGCCAGGGCGGCCGCGACCCTGATCGTCGCCGCGGCCCTGGTCGGCCTCGTGGCGACCGCCCTGGCCGGCAGCTGGCTCGGCGTGATCACCGGCGACTGGTGGGCCGAGGCGGGCGTCATCGGACTCACCGTGGCAGCGATCGGCTCGACGGTGGCAGGGTTCGCCGCCCTGCTCGGCACTCCCGGAATCGGGCTGGGCGCGCTGCTGATGGTGCTGCTGGGCAATCCGTTCTCCGGCGTGACCAGCGCCCCCGAACTGCTCCCCGCCCCCGTCGGCATGCTCGGGCAGTGGCTGCCGCCCGGCGCGGGCGGCACACTGCTGCGGTCGGTCGCCTTCTTCGACGGTCACGCGGCCGGCGGACCGGCGCTCACCCTCGCCCTGTGGGCCGTCCTCGGCCTGACCGCCGTACTGGTGGGCGGGCGCCGGCACCGCGACGACCCGGCACCCCGCACCATGGCCACCGACCGCACGCCGGAGCCCTCGCTCAGCTGAACAACCCGCCCGCCGCGCCGAGCCGCGCCCTCCCCGCCGAGCGGTGGAGGGCGCGGCTTTCCCGTTCCGGCCGCGCGGGCGCCCCGGTCACTCGTCCCGGTCGTGGCCTCGGTGCTCGGCGGCGATACCGAAGCGGCGGCGTCCGCCCTCGGACGGCGCCGAGGACCTGATCGACGACACCGAGCTGATCACCTGCTCCTCCGCCGTCTGCTCCTCGCTCTCGAGCCGTTGCAGATCAGCCGCGGACACCAGCGCGACGAGCGGCTTGCCGTGCCGCGTGACGACCACTCGTTCACCGCCGTAGACGACGCGGTTGATCAGTTCGGCGAGCTCTGCGCGGGCTTGCGTCACCGGAATCTCGTAGGCCATAACCCACATCGTAACTTCTGTACGTCCTGTACATTTTTTACGTACGCCCCCGGGCCCGGGGGTTCCGAGGAGAGGCCACGTCATGATTCGTCCCGCCGCCCGTCACGTCCTCCCCGAGTTCACCGAGCGCACCGCATACGGATCCCGGCCCATGGACCCGTACTCCAAGCTGCTCTCGGAGCGGATCGTCTTCCTCGGCACACCGGTCGACGACACCGCGGCGAGCGACCTGATCGCCCAGTTCATGTACCTGGAGCACGCGGACCCGGACCGGCCGGTCTCGCTCTACATCAACTCGCCCGGCGGCACCTTCCACGCCATGACGGCGGTCTACGACACCATGCGCTACCTCGCCTGCGAGGTGGAGACCTTCTGCATCGGCCAAGCGGGTGCCGGTGCCGCGGTGCTGCTGGCGGCCGGCTCCCCCGGCCACCGACATGCGCTGCCCGGGGCCCGGGTAGTCATTCAGCAACCCGCTCTGGAGGAGCCGGTGCGGGGACAGCCCTCGGATCTGGAGATCCAGGCGCGCGAGTCGTCCCGCGAGCGCGAGCTGCTCACGGCGATGCTGGCCCGCCACACAGGGCGATCCGCACAGGAGATCAGCGCCGCCATCGAGCGGGACACCATTCTCGACGCCCCGGCCGCCCTGGCGTTCGGGCTGGTGGACCACGTCGTGGAGAACCGCACTCCGTCCCAGCCGCCGCACCCCGCGAGGTGAACAAGCGATGCTCACACCCCAGTTCCCGCCACTGCCCGCACTCACCCGCGCCGAGGCGGAGTTCATCGACTGCTACCTCGAAGCGCTCGACCAGCTCGGCCGGATCAATCCCGCCCGCGGCGGCGACACCTACGGAGCGTTGCGGGCAGCGCAGGCGCTCGCCTCCCGGGCGGCCGCCCTGCGCGACGCGCTCACGCTGATGCACGAGCGGGGCGAGTCCCGGATCCACGCGGAGACGCTGGCCAGGGCGTTACGGCTGCTGGACGGGGAGCGGCGGGCCGGACGGGTCGCCGTACCGCCGGCGTCGTCGCACTGAACACCGGGGCGCCCGACGCCCACGCAGAGGACTCCATTGCGGCGACCTTCCCGACACGCCCGACGAGCCGATGAGTTTTCCTCGCTCGTTCGGCGTAGAAGGTCCCCCTCCCGAGGGACAGCCCAACTTGCGCACCCAGCGCGGACAGTGAACGAAATCGGTCGTTCCATCGCTGGTACGGGGCTGGTCCGGCACGGCCGCGAGGTCACCGGATCCGCCCCGTCCACCCGAACGGATCAGTGGTGACGACTCTCACATATCGCAGCTTCAGCGAGGAAATCCGGCAGCGCGTGCGTAAAGATCCCTGGGACGACAAGCCCCCGCCGCCGCGGCGGGGCGGTCCGGGCGGACGCCGAGTCCTGCCGCTGTCCGGATGCCTGGTCGACAGAAGTGGATCGGCAGGAGTGGAGGACCCGAGCACAACGGGCCGCCCGGACATCCGGACGGTCCTCGGGGTGAAGCCGCCTTGCGCGGCCGGGCAACTTCGCCAGCCCGAACCCGACAGGTCATCCTTCACAGGCGGCTGACGAAGGGTTGCGCATGACTGCGCAGGTTCATGTCCCGTCTCTGTTCGCCCGGGTCGGTACGGCCTCGGTTCTCACTCTCGCTGTAGGCACCACGATGCTGGCCCCGGGCGTCGTCGACGACGCCGAGGCCGCGAGCCGTTCGACGAGGGCTCTCGACATCGCGGCCTCCAAGAAGGGCGCGCCCTACAGATACGGCGCCACTGGCCCGCACCGGTTCGACTGTTCCGGGCTGACGCTCTACTCGTATCGGAAAGCGGGCAAGAAGCTCCCCCGCACGGCGCAGCAGCAGTACAACAAGACCCGCCATATCTCCAGGTCGCAGCGGAAACGCGGCGACCTGGTCTTCTTTCACGCGGGACGCAGCGTCTACCACGTGGGGATCTACGCCGGCAGCGGCCGGATCTGGCACTCGCCGAAGACCGGGGCGGTGGTGCGGCTGGAGAAGATCTGGTCGAACAGCGTCTGGTACGGGAGGGTCCGCTGACACCTGCGTCCGCCCGGTGCCGGCCTTCCGCGCCGGCACCGCTCCCCACCTCGTTCCGTGCAGCAGGGGCCCGGTCACCAGCACGAGTCCCAGCGCGGTGAGCGCCGTGCCGCTGCCGCCCTCGATGGCGCGGGCGGTAAGCACGTACGCCCCGCCCAGCAGCTGGACGGCGCGGAGGAGGACGGGCATCGCCACGAGCACGGCGGCGAGCCCGGCCACCGCCAGGGCGGTGCGCACGAGCAGCCCCGACCGCGTTCCGGCGCGCCCACCCGGACGTGGAGCCGGCGGTCACGGACTGCGAACCGCCCACGGGTGCGGCCGCCGTGGCGGCAGGCGCGAGTCACGGAGAACACGGCGACCGCCGCCACGCTGCCGGCACTGCTGCGGAGCGGTTTCGGCCGCCCCGGCCCACCATGACCCGGCGTCAGGCCTGCGCCGGAACGGCCCAGGGAAGGGCGATCGACACGGTCTTCCCCCCGTCGGGCGTGGGGCTGACGCTGAGTCTCCCACCGCATTCCTTGGCGAGGGACCTGATGATCACCATGCCCCGGCCGTTGTCCTGACGGACCGCCGCGGGCAGCTTCTGCGGCCAGCGGGGGTGGCTGTCCGTCACGCCCAGGTACAGCTCCTCGTCCCGGTCGAGCCGTAGGGCGACGGTGAACGTGGGTGACAGACCGAACGTGTGCTGGACGGCGTTGGTGGTCAGTTCCGAGACGATCAGCCGGACCGCGTCGGCCAGGTCACTGTCCTCGGCCAGGCCCCACTCGCTGAGCACCCGCGCGACGTGGGCCCGGGCCGCGGACACCGAGACCGGGTCGCTCGGCAAGGTGACGGTTGCTTCCTGATGGTCTGCCATGGCGTCGCCGTCCCTTCCCGTCCCGACCGGTCCGCGACCGGTCCGGATTGTGGTTCGCGCCAGACTGCCACTCCCGAGGCCGTCCGTAACTGCGATCCACCAAGATATGCATATATCTGTCGCCCATTCCGGTGAACCATGCCCCGCGAGCAGTGACCGGGCGCCACACTGGCCACTTTCCGAGCCGCCCCCGAACGGGGGCCGGCTCTCCGTACAACGGAGGGAGGCCGTCGTGCGCAACGGCCCGGTCGTACGCCGTCGCAAACTCGGCGAAGAACTGCGCGGTCTGCGTCACACATCCGGACTCACGAGCCGGGAAGCCGCGGGAATGCTGGGCTGGCACCAGTCGAAGGTGAGCCGGATCGAGACGGGCGCGAGCGGGGTGTCCCCCGACGACGTGACGCGGTTACTGGACGTCTACGGCGTGGACGACGGGCAGTTGCGCTCCCTGCTCCAGACGCTCGCCGGATCGGCCGGCGGCGGCGGGAACGGCTGGTGGCACGCCTACCGTGGCCTCATCCCGCCGCAGTACCGCGACTTCATCAGTCTCGAGTCACAGGCCGATGCCGCGCGCACGCTCGAGACATCGGTGGTGCCGGGGCTCCTGCAGACCGCCGACTACGCGCGGGCCGTGACCCGCTCCACCCTGGACGGCCTGCCCCCCGCGGCCCTCGACTCCCTGGTGGAGGTCAGACTCGCCCGGCAGAGCGTCCTGCACACGACCGGACCGCTGCGGCTCAGCGTGGTGCTCGACGAGGCGGTTCTCAGACGCCAGGTCGGGGGCGCGGGGGTGATGGCGGAACAACTGCGCCACTTGCTGTGGGCGGCCCAACTTCCACACGTGACACTTCAGTTGCTGCCGTTCGCGGCGGGAGGGTACGTCGGCCTCACCGGCCCCTTCGTTATCTTCTCCTTTCCGAGCACTTCTGATCTGGATGTGGTCGTTCTTGACCATTTGACGAGTAGCCTCTATCTGGAGCGGAGAGAAGACATCGAGGCGTACAGCTCGGCCTTCCGCACGATGCAGGCCCACGCGCTGTCGCCCGAGCGTTCGCTGGACCTCATCGCCGCGCTGAGCAGCGGCGGTCAGGCGGAACCTTCAGACTGCCCGAGGGGGGCACGATGTCCGACCGTCCCGCACAGCTCCCACAGCCCACGACCGAATGGCGGCGCAGCAGCCGCAGCACCGGAATGAACAACTGCGTGGAGACCGCGCTGATCGCCCCCGGCAGGCTCGCCGTCCGGGACTCCAAGGACACGGAGCTCCCGCACCTGAGCCTGTCGAGCGCGGCGTGGACGTCCTTCGTCACCTCACTGCGCGGCCGCCGGGGACCCGGCGGCCGCGTCGGCGGCCTCGACTGACCCGCGGGGCGCCGATCCGACGATCGTGGCCACCGCGAACTCGATCTGCGCCGCCGTCAGGTCGGCACGGGCCGTCAGCCGGAGCCGGGAGACCCCGTCCGGCACCGAAGGAGGCCGGAAGCACCCCACCGCGAGCCCCGCGGCACGGCATTCAGCGGCCCAGCGAACCGCCGACTCCGCCGACGGCGCGCGGACCGAGACGACGGCGGCGTCCGGGCGCACGGCGGTGAGACCGGCGGCGGTGAGCCGGCCGTGCAGTTCGGCGGCCACCGCCCTCGCCCTTCCTGCGCGCTCCGGCTCCCGGCGCAGCAGCGTCAGGGCGCAGGAGGCCGCGCCGACCGCCGCCGGGGCGAGGCCCGTGTCGAAGATGAACGTCCGCGCCGAGTTGACCAGATGGGCGATGACCCCGGCCGGCCCGAGCACGGCTCCACCCTGGCTCCCCAGTGACTTCGAGAGGGTGAGCGTGGCGACGATCCCCGGGCCGCCCGCGAGTCCGGCGGCGGCGAGGGCGCCGCGCCCACCGTCCCCCAGCACGCCGAGGCCGTGTGCGTCGTCCACCAGGAGGGCTGCGCCCGCGTCCTCGCAGACATCGGCCAGCAGAGCCAGCGGGGCCGCGTCGCCGTCCACCGAGAAGACGGAATCGGTCACCGCGACAGCCCGTCCGGTGTGTGCCAGGAGCGCCTTGCGCACGGCCTCGGGGTCCGCGTGCGGCACGACCGCGGTTGCCGCCCGGGAGAGCCGGCAGCCGTCCACGATCGAAGCGTGGTTGCCCGCGTCGGACACGATCAGTGCATCGTGCCCGGTGAGTGCGGTCAGGGCGGCGAGGTTGGCCGCGTAGCCGGAGGAGAAGACCAGGGCCGCCTCGAATCCGCAGAACTCGGCGAGTTCGCGTTCGAGCCGGGCGTGCAGCGTGGTGGTTCCGGTGACCAGCCGCGAACCGGTGGCCCCCGCGCCCCATTCGCGCGCGGCCTCGGCAGCGGCCGACGTGACCTCGGGATGCCTGGTCAGGCCCAGGTAGTCGTTGCTCGCGAGGTCCAGCAGATCCGTCCGCGAGGCGCGGGGACGGAGCGTCCGGACGAGTCCGGCGTCGGTACGGCGGCGGGCCTCGTCGTCGATCCAGTCGAACGGGGCGTAGGACATGAGCGGGTCCCTTTGTAGGCAGTTCACAGACCCTAGCCCGGTGCGCAACAGGCCAGGGTGTGGCAATACACACAGCATCGTCCGCGGGTCCTGTCCGGTTCCTCCTTGGCCGGAGGCGGTGTCGTACGCCAGGATCGACGCCATGGACCTGCTGAACACGCTGGTGGACAAGGGGCTGCGGCGCGAACTGCCGACCCGTGACGAAGCGCTCGCCGTACTGGCGACCTCCGACGACGAACTGCTCGATGTGGTGGCCGCGGCCGGGAAGGTGCGCCGCCAGTGGTTCGGCAGGCGCGTCAAGCTCAACTACCTGGTCAACCTGAAGTCGGGGCTCTGCCCCGAGGACTGTTCCTACTGCTCGCAGCGTCTCGGTTCCAAGGCCGAGATCCTCAAGTACACCTGGATCAAGCCGGACGAGGCGGAGAGGGCCGCCGCCGCGGGCGTGGCGGGCGGCGCCAAGCGCGTGTGTCTCGTGGCGAGCGGCCGGGGGCCGACCGACCGGGACGTCGACCGGGTGTCCAGGACCATCGAGGCGATCAAGGGTCAGCACGAGGACGTGGAGGTGTGCGCCTGCCTCGGTCTCCTGTCGGAGGGGCAGGCCGAGCGCCTCAGGTCCGCCGGCGCGGACGCGTACAACCACAACCTCAACACGTCCGAGGCCACGTACGGGGACATCACGACCACCCACACGTACGCCGACCGCGTGGACACCGTGCAGCAGGCCCAGGCCGCAGGACTCTCGGCGTGCTCCGGGCTGATCGCGGGCATGGGCGAGAGCGACGCCGATCTCGTCGACGTCGTCTTCTCACTCCGTGAGCTGGATCCGGACTCCGTGCCGGTCAACTTCCTGATCCCCATGGAGGGAACCCCGCTCGCGAAGGACTGGCACCTCACTCCCCAGCGGTGCCTGCGCATCCTCGCGATGGTCAGGTTCGTGTGCCCGGACGTCGAGGTGCGGCTCGCGGGCGGCCGCGAGGTCCATCTGCGCTCGATGCAGCCGCTCGCCCTGAACCTGGTCAACTCCATCTTCCTGGGCGACTATCTGACCAGCGAGGGCCAGGCGGGCCAGACCGACCTGGACATGATCGCGGACGCCGGTTTCGAGGTGGAGGGGGCGGAGACGAAGACGCTCCCCGAGCACCGGGCGGCACCTTCCGGAGGCTGCGGTTCGCACGAGGGCGGCTGCGCTCCGTGCGGCGACGCCCCGGGGGCGGTTCCGGAGCAGTCCGAGGCGCAGGTCGCGCGCACGGATCTGGTGGCGGTGCGCCGCCGCGGTGCCGGGACGGATCTCGCGCCCAATGCCTGACCGGTTCACCCCCGCCGAGATCCGCGCCCTGGACCGGGCACACGTCTGGCACCCCTACGGACCGATGCCCGGCCGCCAGGAGCCCCTGATCGTGGAGTCCGCGTCCGGGGTACGGCTGCGACTCGCCGAACCCGTGCACGGCCGGGACGAGTTGGTGGACGGCATGTCCTCGTGGTGGTCGGCGGTGCACGGCTACAACCATCCGGTGCTCAACGACGCGGCCCGGGGTCAGCTGGACCGGATGAGTCATGTGATGTTCGGCGGGCTCACGCACGAGCCCGCCGTCCGGCTGGCGGCCCGGCTGGTGGAGATCACCCCGGAGCCGCTGCGGCACGTCTTCCTCGCCGACTCCGGGTCGGTCTCGGTCGAGGTCGCGGTGAAGATGTGCCTGCAGTACTGGCGCTCGGCAGGGCGGCCGGCGAAGCACAGGCTGCTGACCTGGCGCGGTGGGTACCACGGGGACACCTGGCAGCCGATGTCGGTGTGCGATCCCGAGGGCGGGATGCACGACCTCTGGTCGGGCGCACTCCCCCGGCAGGTCTTCGCGGACGCGCCACCCGACGGCTTCGACGCGGAGCCGGACGAGGCGTACGTACGGCACCTGAAGGACCTGATAGCCGCCCACCGCGACGAACTGGCCGCGGTGATCGTGGAGCCCGTGGTCCAGGGAGCGGGCGGAATGCGCTTCCACTCGCCGGCCTATCTCCGGGTGCTGCGCGAGGCGTGCGACGCCAACGACGTACTTCTGGTGTTCGACGAGATCGCGACCGGTTTCGGACGGACGGGAGAACTCTTCGCGGCCGGACACGCGGGGGTGTCACCGGACGTCATGTGCGTCGGCAAGGCGCTCACCGGGGGCTATCTGACGCTGGCGGCGACCCTGTGCACCGCACGCGTGGCGGAGGGGATCTCCCGCGGGGAGGTGCCCGTCCTGGCCCACGGGCCCACGTTCATGGGCAACCCGCTCGCCGCGGCCGTGGCGTGCGCCTCCGTGGACCTCCTGCTGGGCCAGGACTGGCAGGTCGAGGTGAAGCGGATCGGTGCGGGGCTCCGGAACGGTCTCGCGGAAGCCGCGGAGGTGCCGGGGGTGCGTGACGTCCGGGTACTGGGAGCCATCGGCGTCGTACAGCTCGACCACGAGGTCGACATGGCGGCCGCGACACGGGCCGCGGTCCGCGAGGGCGTGTGGCTGCGGCCGTTCCGCGACCTCGTGTACACGATGCCGCCCTACGTGACCGGCGACGACGACGTGGCGAGGATCGGCCGGGCCGTGTGCGCGGCGGCGAGGGAGGGATGAGATGACGATCCTGGTGGTGACCGGGACGGGCACCGAGATCGGCAAGACGATCGTGACGGCGGCGGTGGCCGCCGCCTGCGCGGAGAGGCGGGTGGCGGTCCTCAAGCCGGCCCAGACCGGCCTGGCGCCGGGTGAGCCGGGTGATGCGGCGGAGGTCGTACGACTGGCCGGCGCCCATGTGACCGCCGTGGAACTGGCACGCTTCCCGGAGCCCCTGGCCCCGGAGACGGCGGCGCGCCGGGCCGGGATGACCCCCGTACGCCCCTTCGAGATCGCGGAGGCGGCGCAGAAGCTGGCGACGGAACACGACCTGGTACTCGTGGAGGGCGCGGGCGGGCTGCTCGTGCGCTACGACGAGCGGGGGGCCACGCTCGCGGACGCCGCGCGGCTGATGGCCGCGCCCGCGCTGGTCGTGGCGCCGGCGGGCCTGGGCACACTGAACGCCACCGCGCTGACGACGGAGGCCCTGCGGACCAGAGGGCTGACGTGCCTCGGCGTGGTCGTGGGCAGCATGCCGGCCGTCCCGGACCTGGCGTCCCGGTGCAATGTGGAGGACCTCCCGGTTTCGGCGGGGGCTCCGCTGCTCGGCGTGGTACCGGCCGGGGCGGGCGCCCTGGCCCCGTCCGACTTCCGCGCACGCGCCGGGAGTTGGCTCGCGCCGGAGCTCGGAGGGAATCGCCGGTCCGGCTGAGGGGGCTGAGCACGCCCGTACGGGGGAGAATCGTAGGAGAGCCGCATCTTCGCGTCCTCCGAGGAGGCCTGCAATGCGCCGGCGCAGCACGAACGTCCCCAAGGACGCCGTGCACCACCCCGTCTTCGCCCGTTTCTACGCGCGGATGAGCGTGACCGCGGACCTGAAGGCGGGCGTCGGCGCCCACCGCGAGGAACTCCTGGCCGGGCTGTCCGGCCGGGTCATCGAGATCGGTGCGGGCAACGGCCTGAACTTCGCGCACTACCCGGGCGCCGTCTCGGAGGTGGTGGCGATCGAGCCCGAGCGGAGTCTGCGGCGGCTGGCGGCCGCCGCCGCACTGCGGGCGGAGGTTCCGGTCGACGTGGTGCCGGGCACCGCGGAGGCCCTGCCGGTCAAGAGCGAGGCCTTCGACGCGGCCGTGGCGTCGCTGGTCCTGTGCACCGTGCGCGACCTTCCGCGGGCACTGGCGGAGATGAAGCGTGTGCTGCGGCCGGGCGGTGAGCTGCGGTTCTTCGAGCACACCCTGGCCTCCGGCCGGGCGCTGGCGACGGCGCAGCGGGTGGCGGACCGGACGGTGTGGCCCCTCCTGTTCGGTGGTTGCCACACGGCGCGCGACACCGTCGCGGCGATCGAGGAGGCCGGCTTCAGGATGGGGAGGTACCGCAGGTTCCGCATCCCGGAGAAGGGTGTGCAGCTGCCGACCACGCCGTGCGTGATCGGGGTCGCCCGCAGGTCAGCCGTGGTCGACCGGACCGCGGAGGCGGGCTGAGGGGCGGGGTCAGAGGCTCCAGCGGCGCAGTTCGTCGGCGATGGCCCGGACGTCCGCCTTGCCCTCCTTGACCAGTCGGGCGAGGTCGCGGACCTGTTCGGGCGACGTGATGACCTTCATCCCGGAGGCGATGAGATAGCCGTAGGCCACGGCGGAGGCGAACATCGCGTTGGAGTGCTCCAGCGCCGGGACATGCAGCAGGAGCTGCAGCATGGCGGCCGCCCGCGCGTGCGGGTCGCTGTAGACGGGGCTGCCGAAGATCTCCGCCTCGTGCCGGCTGACGGCCGCGACGAGCGCTCCCCAGTCGACGACCTGGGGATCACCGGGCGTCTTGTGCTCGGCGACCATGAGCAGCCAGGAAAGGTCGATCTGGAGGTTCAACGGGTGCCTTCGCGCTCCGGGCCGAACTCTTCGGCGAACACCGACTCGTACTGCTTCATGAAGTCGGCCGCGGCCTCGACGAACGTGTGTCCGACCTCGCCGGCATCCCGCTTGACGAGTTCCTCTATGTAGCGGTTCACGCTCACCCCCTGCTGGAGGGCGCGCTGTCGCGCCGCCTCGGCGGTGGCCTCGTCCACGCGGACGTTCAGCTGAGTCTTGGGCACGTCATCACGCTAGCGCGTGACCGCTAGCACCGGCAAGGGGAAGGCGAAGGGGGAGATTGAGCGAGGGAGGGAGACAGGGAGGGGCCGCCCGTTTCCGCGTATGAGTAGGTTGAGGGGGCACCCCCGGCCGTCCGTCCGACAGGGGGCACTCCGGCCGTCCGTCCGGCATGATCGGCTCTTTGCCGATCCTTTACTATGGACGTTCGACCGTCCGACCCACTCGAAAGGTGTGAGCGTCCGCCCATGGGCGAGCCCCCCAGTAGTCCATTCCGCCGACATCGCGCGATCCTCCAGCCCCTGCCCGATCATGGGACGGAGGTGAACCGATGACCGAAGTGCTACTGCTCCTCATGGCCTTGCTGCTCTCCCTCGCCTGCGGTGTGTTCGTGGCGGCCGAGTTCTCCCTGACCACCGTGGAGCGCGGCCAGCTGGAACGAGCGGTCGAGCAGGGAGAGCGGGGTGCTGCTGGAGCCCTCAAGGCCGTACGCAGCCTCACCTATCAGCTCTCGGGCGCGCAGCTCGGCATCACCGTCACCAATCTGGTGGTCGGCATGCTCTCCGAGCCGTCCATCGCCGCACTGATCCGGGGGCCGGTGGAGGCCACCGGGCTGTCGCCGGGCGTGTCCTCCTCGCTGGCGCTCGTGATCGGCACGGCGCTGTCCACCGTGGTCCTGATGGTCGTCGGCGAGCTCGTCCCGAAGAACTGGGCGATCTCGTCGCCGCTGGCCGTCGCCCGGAGGGTCGCCGCACCACAGCGCATGTTCACCGCGGTCTTCCGCCCCTTCATCAGCCACCTCAACAACACCGCCAACCGGATCGTGCGCCGCTTCGGTCTGGAGCCGGCCGAGGAGCTGGCCTCGGCACGTACACCGGAGGAACTGGTGGCCCTGGCCCGCCACTCCGCGAAGGAGGGCGCGCTGGAGGCGGACACCGCCGAACTCTTCGTACGCACCCTCAACCTGTCCGAGCTGACCGCGGAGAACGTGATGACCCCCCGCGTGCAGGTCACCGCCCTCGAGGTCCAGGCGACCGCCGAGGACGTCGCGAACGCCACGCGGGCGACCGGCCTCTCCCGCTTCCCGGTCTACCGGGGCGGCCTGGACACGGTCGTCGGCATCGCGCACATCAAGGACGTCCTCGCCATCCCGGCCGACCAGCGGCCCCGCAAGCGGGTGTCGGACATGCTGCGCGAACCGCTGCTCGTGCCCGAGACCCTCACCGTGGACCGTCTGCTGGACCGGCTCTCCGGAAAACCGGCCATGGCGGTCGTCATCGACGAGTACGGCGGCACGGCGGGAGTCGTGACGCTGGAGGACATCGTGGAGGAAGTCGTCGGCGAGGTACGGGACGAACACGATCCCCACGAGACACCCGACCTGGCTTCGGCAGGCGAGGACGCCGACGGCCGCACGCTCTGGTCGGCGGACGGAGCGGCCCGCACGGATCAGCTCCGCACGATCGGGCTGCGTGTCCCCGACGGGCCGTACGAGACTCTGGCCGGTCTGATCGCGACGGAGGTCGGCCGCATTCCGGTGGTCGGCGACACCGTCGAGCTCACGGGCTGGCGTATCGACGTCGTGGACGCGTCCGGACACCGTGCGGCTCGCGCCCTGCTCCACGCACCGCTGCTCGGTGACGACGATCCGGCGGAGGATGCGCGATGACCGCCGTTCAGCTGTTCATCGGCCTGCTCACCCTGGTCGTCAACGCGTTCTTCGTCGGCGCGGAGTTCGCGCTGATCTCCGTGCGCCGCAGCCAGATCGAGCCCGAGGCCGAGGCGGGAAACCGCCGCGCGCGCAGCGTCATCTGGGGCCTCGAACACGTGTCGGCGCTCCTCGCGGCGGCTCAGCTCGGCATCACGCTCTGCACCCTGGTGCTGGGTATCGTCGCCGAGCCGGCCATCGCCCACCTCCTGGAGCCCGTCTTCGACGCGGTGGGAGTGCCCCACGGTCTGGTGCACCCGATCTCCTTCGTCATCGCACTGTCCGTGGCGACGTACCTCCACATGCTGCTGGGCGAGATGGTGCCGAAGAACATCGCGCTGGCCGAACCGGCGAGGACCGCGCTGCTGCTCGGGCCGCCCCTGGTGACCCTGGCCAGGGCGCTGAAGCCGGTGATCTTCGCGATCAACGCCTTCGCGAACGCCCTGCTGAAGATCCTTCGGGTGGAGACGAAGGACGAGGTCTCCGCGACCTTCTCCGACGACGAACTCGCGCGCCTCGTCAAGGACGCGGAGGACTCCGGACTCGTCGACGACCGTTCGGCGGACCGGCTGAGGCATGCCCTGGAACTGGGCCGCCGCCCTGTCCGGGACGTGATCATGCCGGTAGACCGTGTCCTGTACACGAGGGTCGGCACGACCCCGGAGGAACTGGAGCGGCTCTCGCACGAGTCCGGCTTCTCACGGTTCCCGGTGATGGACAGTGCACAGCGCATCATCGGTTACCTGCATGTGAAGGACGCCCTCGACGCAACGCCGCGCGATGTCCCCTTCCCGGTGTCGGCCCTCAGGCCGATCGCCCGGGTGCGCGCCGCGACCCCGCTGGACGATGTGCTGACCGCGCTGAGGCGCAGCCGCACGCACCTGGCGGCCGTACTGGACGAGGACGGCCGCCTGTCCGGCATGGTGACGATGGAGGACGTGCTGCGCGAACTGGTGGGCAGGCCGCAGGCCCGCTGACACCGGCGCCGTACGGCCGACGGGGAGGGCGCGGAGCCACCGTTCCGCACCTCCCCGTCAGCACGTCTCCCCCGGTGCGCACGCGGTACGATCGACGTCGCCATGGAATTGAATGCCTCCTACACCAGTCTCGTAGCGGTCGGCGACTCGTTCACCGAGGGCATGTCGGATCTGCTGCCCGACGGCTCCTACCGCGGTTGGGCCGACGTCCTCGCCACTCGTCTCGCCTCCCGGTCCCCCGGCTTCCGGTACGCGAATCTCGCCGTGCGCGGAAAGCTCATCGGGCAGATCGTCGACGAGCAGGTTCCCGTCGCCGCGGAGCTCCGGCCCGATGTGATCACACTCGTCGGCGGCCTCAACGACACCCTGCGGCCGAAGTGCGACATGGGCATGGTGCGCGGCCGGCTGGAGGAGGCGGTGGAACGGCTGGCTCCGGCGTGCAAGACCCTGGTCCTGATGCGCAGCCCCGGTCGGAACGGTCCGGTGATGGAGCGGTTCCGTCCCCGCATGGAGGAGCTGTTCTCCCTGGTCGGGGAACTAGCCGACCGCCACGGTGCGCTGGTGACGGACCTGTACGGCGCGCCGTCGCTGGGCGATCCGCGGATGTGGGACGTCGACCGGCTGCACCTGACCGCCGAGGGGCATCGCAGGGTCGCGGAAGCGGTCTGGCAGACGCTGGGCATGCCCGAGGAGAGCGACTGGCAGACGCCGTTGGCCGCCACGGCCCCCGTGCGCTGGGCACAGCGGCGGGTCGAGGACGCGCGGTTCGCCAGACAGCACCTGATGCCGTGGATCGGGCGGCGCCTCACGGGGCGCTCGTCGGGCGACGGCCGGGCGGGCGCCCAGTACGACGCGGCACTCGGGCAGGCCTTCTGGATCACCCCCGAGGACGCGTCGGCTCCCGGTCCCGTCACGGGCTGGCGCCGGCTGGACGGCTGACCCTGCGGTTCACATGACATCGGGGGACGCGGCGCGGGTGCGGGTCGGGGCTGCTGGTGCCGCGACCTCGGTGATACGCCCCATGCCTGCGGTGTGTGGCGTTCGTTCACGGCCTGCCTGGTCACTTCGTGCCTGGGTGACGGCCTGCTCGGGTGACGGCCTGTCTGGGTCACGTCCTGACCTGGGTGACGGCTTGTCTGGGTCGCGTCCCGCTGGTCTGCCCTTGGCCGGAGTGCTGGCGGCGTTTCCCGACGTGCCTGCGCGCAGGCACGTGCGGTGGAGGGTG
This sequence comes from Streptomyces sp. NPDC001822, assembly GCF_042892135.1. Lineage (NCBI taxonomy): Bacteria > Bacillati > Actinomycetota > Actinomycetes > Kitasatosporales > Streptomycetaceae > Streptomyces > Streptomyces sp. NPDC001822. The sequence goes on along the minus strand of NZ_JBIATW010000017.1, from coordinate 30,818 downwards.
CGGCACACGACCGGGCTTCCGGACGCCGGGACAGCCCGCCGCCTGCGGCATGGGCGGTCTTCATAGGAAGCCACAGACCGGCCCGCGGCGCGGACCTGCAGAAACCGCCAGTAGAATCCGGACACTGTTCTACGTGATCGTGTTGCCTCGCAGGTCAGAGCCAGTCTGACTCACTCGCCACATGATCGAATCTCACAATTTCTCACGTGAGCTCCTTGGGCGCCCCGTGAAAGACGTCGAGAGCGATGGCAGCGTCCCGCATGTCCTCGGCCTCAATGGACACGTACTTGCGCTTGGTGAAGCTCGCGTTCGTGTGGCCGGCCCACGCCGCGAGGATGACGTCGGGGACGCCACTCAGGGCCAGGGCTTTCAGCACGGAGTGCCGGGCGTCGTACAGGCGGACCTGCCGCAGGCGAAGGTCCCGCATCAGGCGGTAGGCGTACTCCCGCAGCTGTCGCGTGTTCAGCGGCCTGCCGAGCTCGTCGACGACGATGAACCCCGAGTCCTCGTAGCCCTCGCCCGCCACGGCCCTCTCTGCGGCCTGCCGGGCGCGGAAGCGCCGCAGCGCCTCCCACGGACCTTGCGGCAACGGCAGGGCTCGTTCGCCGGACGCCGTCTTGGTGTCCTTCTCGAGAACCTTGTTATTGCCGATCATGGTTCGGGTGTTCGCGATCTCAAGGATGCCGACGTCGAGGTCCACGTCGGTCCACCGCTGCCCGCACACCTCTGCCGGCCGAAGACCCATCAGGGACAGGAGCAGCGGGGCGAACAGCCGGTCGTCCTCCATGCCGCGGACGAACGTCTGCACTTCAGCCACGGTCCACGGCTTGACCTTGGTGCGCTCCCGCTTGTCGGTCTTCTTGTCGGCGAGCGCCACCCGGACGTACTGGGCTGGGCTTGAAGGGATCAGCTTCCGGACGACGGCCCGCCCGAGGGCTTCACGCAGCCTGGTCAGGATGCCCTCGACCGTCGAGACCGCCAGCCTTGTCCCGGGCTCGCCACCGCGCCTGCGACCGCTGAGGATCACCTCGTCCACGAACTCTTGGATGTGGTCCTCGGTCAGCTCCTGCAGCCGCACGTGGCCCAGCTTGTCGACGACGTGGACCAAGGCCAGGCGGTACGTGCGGATCGTCGTCTCCTCGACGTCGCGCCGCTTGTACTCCAACCAGGTCTCCAGCCACTCCCCCAACGTGATCTTGTTGGGGGCGATGAACGTTCCCGCCGACCGCTGGTGAAGAATCCGATCCCGCTCCTCCTTCACCGCCGTCTTGGTATCCCTCGTGATCGTCAGCTGGACGCGCTTACCGCTCTCGTCCAGGCCCGCGTCGACGACCACCCGGTATCGCACTTTGCCGTCCCGCAGGACGACCCGCTTCGGCTCAGCCATGCCGCACCCCCTTCTCGCCCGCAGCGGCTAATCGTCGAGCTCGAGCTCAAGTTGCTCCACCTCGGTCTTCAGTTGATCGACCCGCGCCTTCGCGACGCGCGCCTGCCGTTCAACCGCCCCCTTGTTGCGGCTCTCAACCGCACGGACCAGCCGACCGACCATTGCGCGCGCCGTCTCCGCAGCCGTATTAGCGGGGTGCTGGGCTGCCCGCCTACGCGCCTCAGGGTGCGTCAGCGCCTCGTAGCTCTCCCGCTGGCTGAAGAACTCCTGCTCAGCCTTGTCGTCCAGCTCGGCCCCTGCCGCCCCGGCGGCCCAATCGTTCGCCGGCGTGCGACCTTCCGCCCACAGCCAGGCGGTACGGGCGTTCAGGGAGATCTCTGACGTCAGCCGAACCTGCTCGTCGCCCCAAGTCGGAGGTAGCAGGAGGGCGATAGGCGAGACGTTGAGAACCAGGGCCAGGGCCACCAGGTCGTCAGCGTCTACACGGCGCTGACCTTTCTCGATGCGCGTGATGCCGGTGGGCGGGATGTGCTGGCCCACATCCTTCAACTTCTCGGCCAGCGCCGTCGTCGAGAGGCCGCGCGCCTTTCGGAGGCGGGGGAGGTTTTCTTCTAGGTGCTTACTGACGGGGCCCCATCCGCTGGGCTTTGAGTCAGCATCCACGATCTTCGCTGTCATTATCGCAGCGTCTCATGCCATTGCTTGCATCGCCAACGACACTCCACTACTCTCAAGCCATCGCAGTGATCGCTGCGATTCTTGGAGGTAGTCATGCCGACAACCGCATCGGTTGCGCACGATCCTGACGAGCTGCTGACCCCTCAAGAGGCCAGCGCCGTCGTCAAGCTCTCCGTCTACACGCTGCGGGACAAGCGCTCACAGGGCTGTGGACCGGATTTCATCAAGCTGACCCCGGGACGGGGTGGGCGCATTCGGTACCGCCGCAGGGACATCGACGCCTGGCTGCAGAGCGCCCAGTACGGGAGCGCCCGCTGATGGCCCCCACCGACGCCCCGACGCTCGAAGACATCCGCACCTGGCCGGCCACTATCGGTGTCCCCGACGCTGCCAGGGCCCTCGGTGTCAGCAAGAGCCACATGCACGCGCTCATCAAGCGCGGCGAATCGCCCGTCCGCATCCTGCCGTTCGGCACCCGCCACAGGGTCGTGACCGCCGACTTGATCCGGCTGCTGGAAGCGGCCTGAGCTCGCAAACGACAGCGGCCCCGGGGTCGCCACCCCAGGGCCATCGCCACTGCGCCACCGTCCACCAGACAGGCGCATCACCAGACAGGAACCAGGATGACACAGAACACCGACACCTTCGACGAAATCAGCTTCAGCTTCACCAACTCCGGAGCCCTGCGTAGCGCCGTCGAAGCGTCCATCTCGAAGATCCGGCGCCAGCGCGAAAGCGGATTCGCCCACGACATCGTCCGCGGCGCCTGGAACACACTGCCCGAAGCGGCACTCCGGCAGGCATTCGACGACCTCTGCACCGCCTACTACACGCAGCTGTCCGAAGCCCGCCGCGCCCACGAGCATGACGCACTCGGCACCAGCGGAACGTACCTCCAGCCCGACGACCTGCCGCTCATCCACGAGGCACTGATGAACGCGGCACCGATCGACGAGGACACCGTGATCGACGGCTACCTCGGCGGCTCGCTGGAACGCGTCCTCAAGGAGCTGGAACTCCTGCGATACCGGCTCGCCATCGCCCAGCACGACCGCCCCTGACGTGCCCGCCCGACCCTTCGGGGTCGGGCACCCCACCAGCTTCGCGAGACGGCCTCACAGGCACCCGCACCGCCTCGCCCTCGCGAACAGGACGCCGGCATGGCGATCACAGAAGACCTACGCACCCAGCTCCAGCAGGAACGAGCACGACGGGAACTCACCCTCGGCTCGATACGCAGCCACCTGGAAGAGCAGCCGTCAGCGAACACCGTCCGTGCCTGCGCACGAAGTTGGTGCCGCGACATCACCGCCCTCGCCGAGACCGTCATCTCGGCCGCTACCAGCACGGAGACCAACGAGTGAGCACTGAGACGGAGCCGCTGACCGCAGACGGAAACGTCATGCGCACCTGGTTCACGCACCTGTATGCAGGAGCTCCCGGGCTCGTCAGCGTGTGCTCGGACGCCGACAAGTGGGCTGGCCGCCGGTTCTCGACCGACGAGGCTGGCATCGAGGCTGCCGTCACCTATGCCCTGCAGCTCGACAAGCGGAAGCCGAAGGGCATCTACACGCAGGTCTCCACCCTTCGCGAGGACCCCGCCACGGGGCGCGGCGGGGAAGATCTTGCCCACGCCCTCACCCACCTCTGGGCTGACGGGGACTACGGCACGATCGGGCACAAGCCCGGACCGGACGACCTCCCGGCACCGCCCGACGCCGATGGCGTCTCCAAGGTGGTGGCGGAATCAGGGCTGCCAGAGCCGTCAGGCTGGACCCACTCGGGCGGCGGCTACAACCCGGTGTGGATGCTCGCCGAGCCGCACATCATCAACGACCCCAGGCACGTCAAAGACATCACCACAGGCGTGCAGGCCATCCTGGCGGCGCAGGCGTACCAATGCGGTTGGTCATGGGACACCGAGGTCGGCAACCTCGACCGGCTCATGAAGCTGCCGGGCAGCATCAACCGAAAGGAAGACCTCGAACGGCCCGCATCCATCGGCCCCGGCAGCGGGGTCATGTACGAGCTCGCCCCCCTAGCCGCAGCCATCAGCGCACTTGTGCCGCAAGCGCGGGAGATCCTGGCCCAGGCCGCCACGGAGAAGCAGGCTCGCAAGCGGGCGCGCCTCGGCCAACCCGTACAGCAGGTGCCACGCCCCCGGCCCACGAAGTTCGTCGGACTGAGCGGCGACGGCCCACTCGACGTCATCGCCGACACCTTCGACTTCAGCGACCTACTCCAGCCCGCTGGCTTCACCTACGAGGGCACACACAGCGACGGCCGCCAACGTTGGCTGCGCCCCGCCGCAAGCGGGGACCGAGCCAGCAGCGCGTACAGCCTGCTGTGCGACGACCACGTGGCCGTCAACTGGTCTGATCGCTCGGACCTTCCAGTGGGAGCCCAGCCCTCCGGCGGCAAGCTCACCATCCCGACCCTCTACGCGCACCTGAACTACGGAGGAGACACCGCTGAAGCCGCTCGGGACATCCTCCGGGCGGCAGCAGGGCGCACCACGCACGGCCCCGCCGGGCATCTACCGGAAAGCGTCCTCGAGGAAGTCAGGCGGCGCTGCGGGGTCTTGGCCGTTGTCCCCCAACCGACCAAGGACGACATCGACTGGACCGACCTCACCAGCCCCTCCGAGCCTCCGCCCGACCAAAGCCCAGGTGAGACCGACAGCGGCATCGGGGGCCTCCTGCCCGAGGAGTTCTACGCAGGCCGCGAGGAACTCCGGCACATTCGTCAGGCCGGCCACCACTGGACCCGCTCGGGCGATGTCGCCTTCCTCGCGACCCTCACCAGGCTCTCCGCCATGGTGTCTCACCACATTCGGGCAGACACCGGTGTTGCCGGATACGCCTCACTGAACCTGTTCGGTGCCCTCGTCGGGCCGTCCGGTGTAGGGAAGTCGACCGGTGTCGACGTGGCGCAACGGCTCCTGCCCATCCCCGAGGGCCTCGACTTCCGCGACAACCTGCCCGTCGGATCCGGCGAGGGCATCGCTGAAGTGTTCATCGACATCGTCGAAGAGGCGACTGGTGAAGTCCGCAAGGGTCGTGGTGGCACGGAGACCCCCGTCACCCAGCGGGTCCGCAAGCAAGTCCGCCACAACGCGTTCTTCTACGTCGACGAGGGAGCCACCCTCACCCGGCTGATGAAGGAACGGTCCGGATCGACCCTCGGCGAGACCCTGCGCAGCGCAGCGGTAGGCCAGACTCTCGGCCAGACCAACGCCAGCAAGGACACCACCCGCTACATCCCCAAGGGCTCGTACAGCATGGGCATGCTGGTCGGCTTCCAGCCCGAGACAGCCGAAGCTCTCTTCGACGAGGTCGCCGAAGGTACGCCTCAGCGCTTCCTGTGGCTTCAGGTCATCGACCCGTCCATCCCCGACGAGCGTCCGTCGTGGCCGGGAGAGCTGACGAAATGGCGCGAGGCAGTCAATGCCAGCGAGGAAACTCACGTCACCTTCGACGAGCAGATCAAAGCGGAGCTCCGGCGGGCCGACCTAGCCAAGGCCCGCGGTGAAGTGTCCGTCGCGAACCTGAACCCGCTCGACTCGCATGCCCCGTTGGTCCGGGTCAAGGTCGCCTCGCTCCTCGCCATCCTCACCGGCCGGCGGCACGTGACGCTCGAAGACTGGCAGCTTGCCGACATGGTCTGGGTGGCTTCCTGCGGCACTCGCGACGCGCTACTCGGGGAGATCGCCCGGCGCCGCATCGTGGAATCGGAGAAGCGCACGGAAGCCCGAATCATCGAGGAGGTTCGGGTCGACCAGGCCAAAGTTACGGCAGAGGCTCAGCGGGCCGATAAGGCCGTGCTTCGGATTGCGACGCGCATCGCGCTGCTTGTCCAGGAGAGCGGCTCCATGACGCGCAGCGCCCTGCGGACCAGGTTTGCGAGCAGGGACAAGAAGCACCTCAACGACGCCTACTCCTACGCGGTGCTGCGCGAGTGGGTCATCGAGACGGACGGGCGGTTCACCCCCGGCCCGGTCGCTCCCAGCTAGGGGGGACAGAGGGGGGACGGGGACGGCTTCTGTCCCCCCCTCCCTCTCCCGGAATCACACAGAGTCATCCGCAAGGCTAAAGGTTCAATTTCGAACCAAGCGCCTGACCTGCATATATAGAAATCGAGATCAAAAACATACGGACTCGCGTAGCGCGCGAGAGAGGGGGGGACGAAGAGCGTCCCCCCTGTCCCCCCCCCTGAGACGGAGACATCCATGAGCATTGACCCGCACTTCGAGAACGGCCGCATCGAGCTCGAGGGCACCACCTACGAGACCGCCGACAAGTACCTCGTCCTCTTCGACGACGACGGCTGCGCCTTCCTCAGCCTCTACCGCGACGGCAAAGAGATCAGCTCCACCGCGATCCCCGTCGACCAGGCCGAAAGCCTTGGCGCCGCCCTCACCCAGGGCACCGCGACCGGCCAGCTGCGACAGGAACGCCCGGCCACCACCTTCGAGGACATCGTCGACCTCGACGCTGGCGCATCCCCCATGTACCGGGCTGTCGTCCAGGCCGAAGCACAGGACCCCGACCAGTTCCCCATCGTCATCGGCGTAAAGGCGTGGGCACTCCTCGACCCCGACCAGCAGCGCGAGAGCTTCACCGACCTGCTGCACGCCTACGTCGACGTCGTCCAGCACCAGCGCGACGGCCGCCCCATCCGTTGACCGAAGGAGTCCCTCGTGAACATCGACGACGTCGTGGCAGCGAAGGTCGAGGCCGCCCGCCGGCAGATAGCCGAGCGACAGAGGGTGCGCGCCGAACTCGCCGCCGCCCGTAAGCGCGGTCTCGCCGCACGGCACGCCCAGAAACTCCGGCACTTCGCCGGCCAGCTCGACAACCACACCCCCGCCGCATCCGCGGCCTAGCAAGGAGAACCCCATGTCGTTCAACGGCACCAGCACCCACATCACCCCGCCCCAGCATCCCCCCCACAGCATCGAACTCCCCTGGGACCGCAGCGCCCTGCCCGACCGCATCCTCAAGGCCGTCGACCAGGCCGAGACCGCCGAAGCCGCCCACCAGAAGGCCCGCACCAAGAAGGGCGACAACCGGGCCGCCATCGAAGACACCGGCCAGGCCCTCACCGACGCGTGGAACGACCTCGTCGACACCGCGTTCGCCACCGCCGAAGCGAACCAGCAGCACCACCGCGAGCAGTACACCTACGCCGCCCGGAAGCTGGGGCGCGCCCTCGAGGACGCCAAGGCCGCCGTGCAGCTCCTCGGCACCCACGCCCACCTGTACGACACCGCGGCGAACGACCCGGCCCGCATCGGCATCGACCGGCGCACCAAGAACAAGGCCGTCGCCAAGCTGCTGTGCCTGCAGGACGAACTCGAGGTCCTCAGCGCCGTCCCGCCCATCGACGCCTGACCCCGCCGGCCGGGCCCAGCGCGGGCCCGGCCCTCGCCCTGAACACAAGGAGCTGAACTGACCATGACGGACATCCCGCAGGCGCACAGCAACGACGCCATCGTGGGTCGCGAACAGGCCGCCTGCCTGGAACTCCGCCTCGAAGGCCACTCGTTCCGGGCCATCGCCGACCAGCTCGGCCTGTCCCTCGGGACCGCCTTCACGCGAGTGCGGGACGCGATCAGCCTCGAAGTGAATCCGCTGGCCGACGAGCTGCGGGAGATCGAGGTGCAGCGCCTCGATCAGTACCTTGCTCGCCTCGCCCCGAAGATCAGGGATGGTGACGACCGGGCCATCAACACCGCCGTCCGCATTTCCGAGTCGCGCCGGCGGATGCTCGGCCTGGACCGGCCCGTCGCCATCGACGCGCGGGTCACTGAAGTCACTCAGCAGGACATGGAGCTGCAGGAGATGATCCGCGCGGCAAAGGCGAAGGCGGCTCTCGAGGAGTCCGTCTTGCTGGCCGCAGAAGCATCGGAGGAGGAGCAGTGACCGCGATGGAGGATGCACGGCGGGTGCAGCTTGAGCGCCTGGCGGAAGCCGAGAGTTCGGCCCTGCGGCTGGAGGCGGCCACGGGCCGCAGTCGGGCTGCCCTGCTGTCCCGGATCCGAGCTCAGCGGGATCTGCTGATGGGGACGGCGGAGCCTGTGCGCGTGAAGCTCGCACCCGGCCTGTCCAGGGAGCAGCGGAATCAGGCGATCATCACGGCCGCTGTGCAGCATCTCGACGAGAGCGAGGCGTCATGACGGAGAAGTCGAAGACGAGGAAGCCGACCACGGCGGAGCGGTACGCCGCACGCCTTGCCGGCCGGGACGAGCACGCCAAAATCGAGGTGGAGGCCCGCACGACGGCGCAGCTGCACTACGACCGGCTCAGGGCCCGCCAGGCCGGCGAGCCCCCTGCTGCCGCCTGACCCTGGACGTACCGGCGCCCGGCCAGTCTTCGGACGGCCGGGCGCAGTCGTGTTCGAAATTCAGCAGGCGGTGAATTCTTCAGCCTCGCCGACGCTGCTGGAAGTAGGGCTTGAGGATTTGCAGGATGTTGTGCGCAGCGATCCTGAACCGCTCGCCGTCCTCGCTACCTGGCTGGACGTCCTTGGCGGTGGCCACGTCCTCAATCGTCGTTGCCTGATCGAGGATCGAGCGGAGGACGGATTCGAAGTGGCGCCTAGTCCCGTCGTCCCACTCTCTGTCTTCGTGCCGCTTGCGGATCGTGTCCTTCAGCCGGTCAATCTCCTTCTGCTGCTCGACGACCATCTGCATGTTGCCAGCGGCGTCGAAGAGCTGGGTGCGCAGGCATTTCTCGGAGCAGTAGACCGTCTCGGGCTGTCCACCGCTGTTTGCTCCCGGGGCTTGCACCTGGCCTTGCTCATGGACGCGCAGCCATCCGCGGCGGCACCGACGTCCGCAGCCTTTGCAGATTCGGTCCGTGATTTCCGGCATGGGCCCTCCTTGCGTGTGGCTGGCGGTTAACTGTCGTTGCGCAGGTTGTTGATGTTGGCCGAGATGGTCTGCAGGACTTCAGCCGACGACATGGTGACGTCGCTGTCGTTCACCTTGGCCAGCTCACCGAAGAGGAACGCGAACACTGAGAGCAGCTGCACCATCTGCTGAGCCATGGCGAAGCTGATCCGATCGCTCAGCTCCTCCTCTGTCATTCGCCCTTGGATCTCGAAGTTGGGCATGAGGGCTATGGCGAGTTGGCCGACCGCCTCTCGGAACTGTTCGTCGTCTTCGTCGGTGTCGGCCAGGACGCCGGCGCCGGTGAGGAAGCCGATCAGTTGCTGGGTGAGTTCGTCGCGGGCGCGGTCCTCTTCTTCTTCGGTCATGTGATGAGCGTAAGAGGCGGCACCGACAGTCAATGTCGGTGTTGCCCTAGGACAACAGGCTGACTCCAGATAATCTTTATTCTCTGTAGTTGGAACGGGTCCGATCTGAGGGGGAGTTCATGACTGGCATCGAGTGGCGCGAGCCGCCGTCCGCGCCTGCCGTCCGCCAGCTGTCGCCCGAAGCGCGAGCCGCGCTCGCCGCCGGCCGCGCCGACTCCACACGGAAGGCGTACCGCGAGGATCGCGAGGCCTTTCTCGCCTGGTGCACCGAACGCGGCGAGCAGCCGTTGCCCGCGACACAGGATCTCCTCGTCGAGTACGTCACCCACCTGACGCTCACCCCGCGCCCGCGCACGGGCAGGCCCTCGGCTCCGAGCTCCCTCGAGCGGCTGCTGTCCGCGATCAGCACGATGCATGCCGAACTGAACCTGCCGCGGCCCGAGACGAAGGGCGCCCGCACCGTCATTGCCGGGTACAAGCACCAGTTGGCCGTCGACAAGAAGCCGGGCGGGAAGCAGCAGCAGGCGAAGGCCGCGCTCCCTCCCGTGCTCCGGCAGATGCTCGCCACCCTTGACCGGGACACGCTCATCGGTAAGCGGGACGCGGCCATGCTGCTCCTCGGCTACGCGGCGGCCACCCGGTCCTCGGAGTTGGTCGGCATCGACATCGGCGAGCCCGTGGAGTGCGACGAGGGGTACCTGGTGTCGATCTATCGGGTGAAGATGAAGAAGTTCACCGAGTCGGCCATCGCCTACGGGAAGAACCCGGCGACCTGCCCCGTGCGGGCCCTGCGTGCTCTGATCGTCGCCATGCGTGAGGCGGGACGTACCGAGGGGCCGTTGTTCGTCCGCATCGACCGGCACGGCAGGATCGCGCCGCCGATGGTGAGGCGCGGCAAGCCGATCGGTGCCCCGTCCGGCCGGCTCACCGCCGATGCCGCGTCCGACGTCGTCGAGCGCGTGGCCGGCGCCGCCGGGTTCGAGGGGCGTTGGCGGGGCCACTCCCTGCGCCGCGGGTTCGCCACCGCAGCCCAGAAAGGTGGGGCCCCCATGATCCGCGTGGCCAGGCAGGGCGGGTGGGCGGACAACTCGACGTCCCTCTCCCGCTACTTTGACGAGGGCGACCCGTGGGAGGACAACCCCGTTATGGGCCTGTGAACCAGGTTCCGGCGGGACTCCAGATCTCGCACAATGGCCTCGTGCCCCTCAACGAGCTTCCCCCCAGCATCCGGCGCGAGATCATGGCGGACCGCAGGCGCGAACGCGACAACTTCTGGCCGGGCACTGACGGGGCAGGGCGCCGGTACGCAATCGAGATGATCCCCCTGCTGCACGCGGACAAGCCGGCCGCTGGCCACGCCCTGATCCCGGCGACGAACGACATGCGCCTACGACGAACGACATGCGCCTACGACGAACTGTCGAGACCCTCGGCAAGTACTTCTTCCGCGAGATGGGCTTCGACCACCCACCCTTCGATGCCGAGCTCGCCGACTTCCGCGGCAGACCCAATGAGGCAGACGTCGTTCTCTTCGACGCACAGCGAGTCTCCGCCACCTTCCCGATCGCTGCAGGCGCAGCCGGCTTGAGCGTCAGCCGCGGGATTCGCGTCCTGGACTGGATCTGGCTGCACCCGTTCGAACGTGGCACGGGGCTCATGGACGCAGCGTGGGCAGACCTCGAGGCCGTCTACGGCGACACGTTCCGGGTCCGCGGGCCGCTGTCGCGGGCGATGCGCGGATTCCTTCAGAAGCGCAAGGTGGCGTCGGACCGCTGGAAGGCGACTGGATAGGCTGGTCCGCCGGCGGATCCGGCGCCGGCATCAGGGCTGACGTCGACCACCTTCGGTCCAGCGGCAAGGCGAAGGGGCCCTCGAGTGCGAGGGCCCCTTCGTCGTGGGCGCGTTACCGCCCAGGTTTCCAGTCGACGTCCAGGATGGCGGCGTGGGCAGCGGCCGTGATCATCGTCAGGGCGAGAACGCCGCCGATCCAGTTGCCCGGGTTACCGAAGACGCTCTGGCCGATCAGCCCGAACAGAACAATGATCGCCGCGTAGATGGCGGCAGGCGCGAAGCTGACCACCCCCTTCTTCGCAGCGATGAAGAACAGCGGCGGAGCAACCAGGCCAGCGGACAGCACGACAGCCGTCACCCAGATCGCCCTGTGCTTGTTGTTCGCGTACATGCGGGCCCTGATCGGCGTGGTGATGTACGGGTTGGTCATATCGCCCCCAGCGGATTCGTGAGGGCACAGCATCTTGCATCTGCGTCCCACCGGGGGGCACTTCGGATGAAATCCACCCTGACAACTTGCGGGGCCACTCAGGCTCGCCATCGTCGGCTTCCGCAGAGCACCATACCCACGCCTGCGATTCCATGGCCCTAGATCAATAAGACCTTCGAATCTAAGGCTCATTGGAGTATCCTTCCAATGAGGACGAACCGAGCGCTGTCAGGTTCCGACGATCCAATGGCGTGATGCCAAGGGCGCGATGCCCACACGGATCCGGTGGAACTGGCGAGGCAGGCGAACGAGCAGCCGGGCCACAGGCTGCGTGCCATCGCGTGATGCGGATGCCAGGCGAATGGAGCGGGCCGACTCGGGCCCGCGGACACGCCCTTGCCCTGCCGTCTCCCACGCAAGGGATCCCCCCGTGCCACGCACGTTCTCCGGTCACCGCTTCCGCACAGCCCGCCGCGCCGCCGGGCTGAGCATCCACGACGTCGCCGCCCGCGTCGGCCGCACCTGCTGGTCCCTGTACGCCTACGAACGCGGCACAGCCCAGCCACCCATCCCCGTCGCTGACGCCCTCGCTGACGCGGTGGGCAAGCCGCTGTCGACGCTGCTGGCCGACGACCGGAAGGCGGCTGCCTGATGGGTGAGTTCAGGCTGGCAGGCGCCTACGTCGAAGCGCGGATGGACCGCACCAAGCTCAACGCGGACATCCGGAAGCTGGAGCGGCAGGAGATCAAGGTCAAGGCCCGGGTCGATCTCGACACCCGGCAGGCCGACGAGCGAATCGCCCGCCTCACCCGGGACCGACGGATCAAAGCGGGTGTCGATCTCGACGACCGGGCGCTCAGCGTGTCCCTGCAACGGGCCCTGCGCGACCGCACGATCAAGGCATCGATCGACCTCGACGACCGTGCACTCACCCGCCTCACCGGACGCCGCGTCGACATCGCCGCCACCATGAACGACGTCGCGCTGCGCCGCGTGGAACGCGCCCTCGACAAGCTCACCGCCGACCGGACCGTGCGGATCCTGGCCACAGCAGACACCCGGGTAGCCGCCGATGAGCTGCGGAACCTGACCCGCCGCCAACGGGTGCGCCTGGGCATCGACGTCGACACCCGTGTTGCTGCTGACGAGATCAACAACCTGACCCGGCGCCGCACCGTGCGAGTCCTGGCCGACGCGGACACGGCCGCGGCAACGAACACCCTGCGCTTCCTGACTCGCGACCGGCGGGTCAACATCCGGGCGAACATGACCGGTGGCGGCCTGGGCAGCCTTGGCGGCAGTCTCGGCTCCGCCTCGTCGTCGGCCGGCATGCTCTCCAGCCGCTTTCTCGCCCTGGCCTCTGCCGCCCTCGGCGCGTTCCCTGCCGTCTCGTCCCTCTCCGCGAGCCTGGTTCAGATGGGGCCGGCCGCCGCAGTAGCTGTGCCCGCTCTGGGCTCCCTCATCACCATGGGTGCCGCCCTCGGCGTCGGACTCAAGGGCGTCGGTGCCGCCTTCAAGTCGGCGTTCGAGTCCGGTGCCTCGTCTGCCCCGGCTGCTGTGAACGCCGCCCGGGCGGTGGAGTCCGCACAGATCAACGTAGCCCGGTCCGCGCGGGCGCTCCGTGAAGCCCAAGCGGATGCCGCCCGGCAGATCGTGGACGCGCAGAAGCGGGTGGCATCGGCTGCCCGGGACGTCCGTGACGCAGAGGTTCAGGCAGCCGCTGACCGGCAAGCGGCGCTGCGCCGGGTAGCTGACGCAGAGCGGGACCTGGCCGACGCGCAGAAGGCCGCACAGCGCGCCCAGGAAGACCTCAACGAAGCCCGCGAGACAGCCGCCGACCAGCTTGAGGACATCAACAACCGGCTTGCCGGCGCGCAGATCGACCAGCGCCAGGCCGTGCGTGACGTCGAGGACGCCGAGAAGTCCCTCGCCGCGGTGAAGGCTAAGGGTGCCGCCGCGTCGGCCGCTGACCTTGAAGACGCCCAGATCGCCTACGACCGGGCGGTGCAGCGGCTCAAGGAGCAGCAGATCGAGACGGTCCGGCTGCAGGAGCAGACCGCTGAGGCGAACGCGGCCGGCGTCGAGGGCTCCGACACTGTCACCGCCGCTCAGGACCGGCTGAAGGATTCCCAGCAGGCCGTCGCCGACAAGGCGCTCAGTGTCCGTGACGCGCAGGCAGAGGCGACGAAGACCGCAGCCGACGGGGCCCGGCAGGTTCACGACGCCCAGATGGCCCTGGCCGCAGCCCAGCAGGGTGTGGCGGATGCCCAGATCGCCGCTTCACGGCAGGTCCGTGGGGCGCAGGAGGCGTTGGCCGATGCGAACCGTGCGGTTGCCGCCGCCATGGCGCAGGGGTCGACGGAGGCCACGAAGTTCAACGACGCGATGAGCAAGCTGTCGCCGAACGCGCGCAGCTTCGTCGAGGCCGTGAAGTCCATCGCCCCGGCCTGGTCCGCGGTCCGCATGGACGTGCAGGACGCCCTGTTCAAGAACTTCGGGGCCACCCTCACCCGCATGTCGACGGCGACGCTGCCCGCTGTACGGGGCGGCCTCGTCGGTATGGGTGGCGTGCTCAACCGCATGGGCATCGGCCTCATGGACACCTTCACCCGCCTGGGCAACCAGGGCGTCCTGAAGCGCATGTTCGACGGCTTCACCAACGGCATGAAGCCCCTCGAGAAGGTGCCCGGCCAGGTCGGGCAAGCCTTTGTGCAGCTCAGTGTTGCCGCAGCCCCTGCGCTCAAGAGGCTGACGACTGCTGCTGGCGGGGCCATGACCCGCTTCAGTGACCAGCTCACCAAGGCGTTCGAGTCCGGTCACCTTGAGAAGGTCATCGACAACGCCATCGACATTGCCAAGCAGTTCGGCCACTTGATCGGCGACATCTTCGGCACCGTCAGCAACGTCATGAAGGCCGCGGGCGCAGCCGGTGGTGACGCCCTCGGCGGCCTGGGCGCCATCTTCAAGGAGCTGCGGCGCATCACGGCCATGCCGGAGATGCAGGCCGCGCTCACGTCCATCTTCAAGGCCGTGAACTCCATCGCCGGGGTACTGGCCGGCGCGCTCGGCACTGCGCTGCAGGCGCTCATCCCGGCCCTCGCGCCGATCGCGGACGTCATCACGCAGATGCTCACCGGCTCGGACTCCCTGCTGCCGGTGCTCGGCGCTCTCCTCTTCGCGTTCAACCCGGTCCTGGGCGTGGTGGTTGCACTGGCCCCGATCCTGGGGCAGCTGATGAAGTCGCTGGCCCCGATCATCGACGTCGTCATGGAGTTGGCGACGGTGTTCATGACGTCGCTTCAGCCGGTGATCGATATGACGATGAAGGTCGTCGTACTGCTGGTCGACGCGCTGGCAGCCGCGTTGGAACCGATCCTGAAGGCGCTCGTCCCTGTCATCGGCACGATCATGGGCGCGCTCAACCAGCTGCTCCCCATTTTCCCGATGTTGATCGGCGCGCTCCTGCCGCTGCTGCCCCCGATCAGTGAGCTGATCGTGTCGCTGCTGGGCCTGGCGATGTCGGTGATCACGCCCTTGCTGCCGCTGATCGTGCAGCTGGCCGGACTGCTCGCCGGTGCTCTGGCCGGCGGGATCGGTGTGCTGGTGCCGGTCCTGACGACGGTGATCGGCTGGATCACCAAGTTCGTCGAAATGATGATCACCGGCGTTGAGTGGATCGTCGAAAAGTTCGAGTGGCTCTTCGATGTCCTCGTCGGGCACAGCATCATCCCGGACCTCGTCAAGGCCATCGTCAAGTGGTTCACGGACCTGTGGGACAACACCAAGCGGATCTTCAACGGTGTCAAGGACGGCATCGTCAACGCCTGGAACGCCACGTGGAAGGCGGTCCGCGGTGCATGGGACAGCGCCTGGACGACGGTCCGGAACAGTCTTGCCAACGCCTGGAAGTGGATCACGACCACGGTGTCGGGGCTGAAGACGTCCATCACGACCACTTGGTCGAACCTGTGGACCGGAGCCCGCGACAAGGTCACGTCGATCATGACGACGATCCGTACCAAGATCGGTGACTTCAAGGCCAGCATGACGACCGCGTTCACCACACTGCGCGACGGCATCGGGAGGATCTGGACCGGCATCCAGTCGAAGCTCTCCACCCCCATCAAATGGGTCATCGGTCATGTGTACAACGACGGCATCCGCAAAATGTGGAACACCATCGCCGGGAAGATCAGCTCAAAGATCACACTTCCGGCGATCGGCCTCAAGTTCGCGAAGGGCGGCATCGTCCCCGGCCAGGGAACCGGCGACACCGTGCCCGCCATGCTCACCCCCAACGAACGCGTCCTCTCCCTCGACCAGGTCGCCCGCCTCGGCGGCCACCGGGGCATCGATGCGATGCTCGGCAAGGACCGCTCCGAAGGTCCCACCGGCGGCAACCCCGACAACCGCACCGCCCAGGGCATGCAGCACTTCGACAAGGGCGGCATCGTCGGCGCCCTCTCCGGCATCGGTGGGGCCATCAGCGGCGGCATCGGCTGGGCGAAAGACCTCGTCATCGGCGGCCTCAAGTCCGCCGCCCAGAAAGCCATCAGCAGCCTCGTCCGCCCCCTCATCAACCGGATCCCCGACGGCGGCAGCCAGTACGGCAAGCTCGCCAAGGGCGTCCCGAACAACATCCTCGACAAGATGCTCGGCTTCCTCGGCAACGAGGACAAGAAGGCCGTCGGCGGCCCCGCCGTGCAGCGCGGCCTGTCCTGGGCCCGCACCCAGGGCGGCAAAAAATACCAATGGGGCGGCAACGGCAACCCCAGCTGGGACTGCTCCGGCCTGGTCTCCGCCGTCGAATCCGTGATCCGCGGCCAGTCCCCGCACCGCCGCTGGGCCACCGGCTCCTTCTCCGGGGCGACCGCGCCCGGCGGCTGGGTCCGCAACCTCAACAGCCCCTACATGATCGGCATCACGAACGCCGGCGTCGGCCACACCGCCGGGACCATCGGCGGCGTCAACATCGAATCCAGAGGCGGCGACGGCATCGTCATCGGCTCCCGCGCCCGCGGCTACAACAGCCCCCTGTTCACCGACCGGTACGGCTTCCAGCCGGCCACCAAGTACGACCGAGGTGGGCTGCTCGGCAGGGGGCGGACCGTGGTCGACAACGAGACGGGGCGCCCTGAGCGCGTCCTGGATGCGACCCGCACGGCCAGGCTCGACGCCATCCTCGACAGCGCCGCGGGCGGCGGGACGACGACGATCCACAACCTGAACGTGTCCGTCGCTGGATCCTTCGACTTCTCCTCGCCGGCCGACCAGAAGCGTGCGGCGGAGCAGCTGGCGGAGAAGATGAACGAGGAGCTCCGCAACCTGAACAGGAGCCGCTCCCGGTAGGCAGCAGCACGTAGAGGAGCCCCGACCGCGCGAGCGTCGGGGCTCCTTGTCGTCTGCTCCCCGTCGAGGGGGTACTACGGGCATAGACGACCCTGCCCACACCCCGCATTAGGCCGGCCTCGACCTGAGTGCGGGCAGGAGTTCAGTACTTCAGCCGTGGCTCGCTCGCCTTGGACTCCATGGCTTGCCGCAGCAGCCGCTTACTGGGTTCCATCGGTCGACAGTGCGGGCTGCGCGCCGGATGGGCATATGCGGGTGGCCGTGCGCCCGACATCGAGTCGCCAGGCGAAGCCAGCGCGGCAGGCCCGGTGATGGTCTGGTCGCAGTCCACGCAGATCACCGGGATTCCCTCTCCAGGGCAAGCTTCAGGCTGGCACGGACGGGGCACGTGGCCACTCGCCCACGGTCCAGCTTCGAGCAAGCCTCACAGGCGATGGTGTGGGCGAGGAGCCGCTCGTAAGCGCCCTGACCGCGGGCAGGCACGGCGAACGCGGCGCGGCCGGTCATCGGGCCACCGCCACATCAGGGAGGAGCCGGTACAGCACCGGGGCGTTGTTCCGCTTGGCGCACGCTTCGTGGGCGAGGATCGTCGTCCCGGTCCCGCTGGACACGACGTGTACGCGCACGCACACATCGGCCCCGGGCTCCGGGCAGTACGTGCACTCTCTCCTCATGCGCTCACCCCTGGTGTGGTCTGTGGTCTGGTCACACCAGGGTCGGGGCGGCGTCAGGGGATCAGGGGTGCACTTTGCACCCCTACGGTCAGGCGGCGAGCAGACCGAGCTTGACCGCGAGGTCGGCGGCACGGCGCCGGCGGTCCGGCGACTTCGCTTCGGTCTCCTCGAGCACGATGCGCTTTGCGTAGCCGTTCCACCGGATCGTCTCCGGCGCAGCCTCATGGGCTTGTGCCAGCGTCGCCAGCGCCACGTCCGGCTGCCCGTCCAGCTGGTAGCCGCGGGCCGCCTCGATGCGGTGCCGGGCCCTGCGTGGCCGGGACGGAATGGTGGACGCGTCCGCCGCTGCGGCCTGGCGGACCGACTCCCCGCCGGCGTGCAGCTCTACCGCGATCGTCACGGCGTGCGCGCCCATGATGGCGCGGCTGAAGCTCGTCACCGGGTGGAAGTACGTCTCGGGCAGCCGCTGCGCCATGGTCCGTGCCGCGTCCCAGTGCCGCCACGCTGTGCCCGCCTCGCCCTTGCGGGCCGCGGTGTACCCGGCCTCATGGGTGAGCGCCCCCGCGATGGCGAGGACTTCGTGACTGGCGTCGGGGAGGAGCGGCGCCAGGTAGCGCAGCGCGTCGTTGGTGACCTGGTCGGCCGCGTCGAAGTGACCGGGACCCGAGTCGCGGTGCGCCTGCGCAGCCAGCCACGCGGCGACGCCGATGGTGTGCGGGTCCTCGGATTCCTGCGCGGCGACCATCCCCCGCTCCGCGACCCGCCACAGCAGGGCGCTGTCGGGCTGGTACGCCACGAAGAACTGCGACAGCGAGTAGACCTCGGACAGGACTGCCTGCGCCGCCCTGCGGTCCGCAGCGGTGTCGGCCTGGCGGACGGTGGCCTGTGCGTCGCGGATGAGATCAGGGAGCAGCGCGCCGACGACCTCACGGTGGTGCGGTGACGTGTGGCGGGCGGACCAGGCCCGGGCCAGCCGCGCAGCCAGGTGCTCAGCGGTGGGCGCCTGGTCGGCCGCTCCGAACGGGAACGCGTCCACAGCGGCCCGCACGGCGCCGAGCCGGGGGTGGCCGGGGCCGACGAACAGGTCTTGCTGGTAGGCGCTGTGGTGCCCAGTCAGGTCCGTGAGGGTCCGTACCCGGAGGACTTCGGCCAGGCGCAGGATCACGTCGAGCTTCGGGACTCCTCGCCGTCCGGTCTCGATTCCCTTCACCCAGATTCCAGAGTGGCCCATCAGTCCGCCTAGCTGATCGCGGGTCATGCCGCGGCGGGTCCGCAGGATGTTGACCCGTTGCCCGAATCTCAGCGGGTCGGCATACGGGTCCGGGGTAGCATCGTCTGGCATGGCCGTGCCCCTCCTCTGAACAGCTCGTCACTGTCAGGGTATGGGGCACGGCTCTTTTTGTGGGCTGCGTCACCTGATCCCGGACACACGAAAGCGCCCCTGCCTGGCCGGTGATGGCGAGGACAAGGGCGCTCGTACACTGCCGCGATGGACAGTGGATGGATGGCCGTGTGGCCAGTGGCAGCGTTCTTCCTGGGCGGCTTGGCCACCCAACTAACCGGCTTGCTGAATCACCGGCGACAGCAGGCAGAGAAGGCCGAGGATGCAGCAGCGGCGTTTCGGCAGAGGCGCGCGGACTTCGAGTTGGACCATCTGCAGCGACTCGGTGAAGCGCTGCAGGTTTTGGGGCGAGCGGTGGGCAGGGCCCACCACACGGACGTCATGACAAGTCGAGAGACGGGGCACTATGCGGGAACGCTGTTGGGGGCGGAAGCCAGCGACGGCTTGGGATCCGCGAACCGGGACGTGCGCATGCTGCTGGGCTTGGTGCTGGACGACTCCCTGAGGGAGCAAGTGCAAGCGACCCAGGCACTCCTGAACGTGCCGAGTGGCATGCATCGTGCGCCAGTAGAGCAGGCCGAGGATGCACTCGTCAGAGCGGTCTTCGCGCTAGATGAGACTCAAGGGAGGATCGCGGAGAGGATCCGCGAGATCTATCTCAAGGTCCCTGCGGCAAGCGATGGAATAGCCGCCAGCCGGTGAGCACAGAAGCCCCCGCCGCAACTCTCCTGCGGCAGGGGCTTCCCGCTGCCTTGGATGTTATCCACGAGGTCGGGCTACACCTGGTGCGTCTTTGCCCAGTCGACGAGGGCGGCGAACGCGGCCGGCTCCATGCTGATGCGCGGTCCGGTCCGCCGCTTCGAGTCGCGGACCAGGACCGCACCCGACGGGCGGGCCACTTCCACGCAGGCCCCGCTGTCCGTGTAGGTCGACAGCTGCCAGTCGAGGTTGTCGTCATGCGTGAGATGCAACTCGGGTCCTCGCTGCTCTGATCATCTGAAGGGACTCCGCCGGGCTGGCGGCCCGCTGCTCCACATGATCTCCCGCGTGGATGAAGGCCGTCAGGTGTTCGGGCCGGTTGAGCACGGTGGTGCTGGCCAGGTTCTCGACGAACACGCTGCGGCCCGGGCGGGACCGGTAGATGGTGAACGCGCCGTTGAGACCGGGGTGGGCGTCACCGCGGGGCAGGACCCGCACTTCGAGGGACGGGCGCAGCGCAACGAGCGTCAGCAGGTGGTCGAGCTGTGCGGCGAGGGTGGCCGGCCCGCCGACGGGCAGGGCGAGAACGTCCTCACCAATCACGAAGCGCGCTGTACGGCCCGCTGCGCGTCCCAGAGCGTCGATGCGGGCCGTGCGGCCGTTGGCCCGCTCGTCGACGTCCTCGGGGGCAAGGGCGGGTGCGGACGCGGTGATTGCGGCCCGCGCGTAGTCGGCGCTCTGCAGCATCCCGGGCATGAGCGTCGGGTGCCATCCGGTGATCGTGTCGGCTTCGGCCTCGAGGGCGAGCAGCCTGGTCAGGTGCTCGTCTAGGGATTCGGGCTCGGTGGTCTTCAACGTGTCTCCTGGTGGATTTGGCGGGGGTGATCCAACCCCCCTCTACCGGCCTTACCTTGCAGGTCACAGCCCTCTACCTCCCCCATGACCTTGGTAGAGGGCCCCCGCTACCTTCGGGGCCCTCCAAAGGGTGTGGAGGGAGTCGGTAGCGGGGGCCGTTCACAGGGGGCCAGTAGAGGGGGACCCCCCTACTTCGCGTTGGGGTCGAGCAGGATCTCGACGGGCACGGCCGCCTCGATGTCGCGCCGCTGGTATCCGGCCCCACCCTTGTTATTGATCTTCACTTGCTTGCTGATGCGCTTCACGCCGGCCGCCTCAAGCTCGGCGGCAAGGCGCTCGGCGTTGAAGTCGCCGTAGGTGTCCTCGTCGATGTTGACGAGCCCGCCAAGGAGCTCGTCGGTGAACATCCGCGGGGCGTGCCGCATGACCTCCATGACGTCGGTGAGGATCGGCGCGAGCTTGATCCCGGCAGCGTCGGCCGCCGCGGTGACGTCGCCGACCGCATCCCCAGTGAGCTGCCCGGCAGCCTCCCGCAGCGAGCGGCCCTTCGCGCAGAGGAGAGCGAAGCCGGTGCCGTCGAGGTAGTCGGCCCGCACGGTGACGTAAGACGCAGGCCCTGTGACCAGGACACCCGTGCCGACGTGGTCCTCGGACAGGACCGAAGCGTCGGCGCCCTGGGCGGCCTTGCCCTTGCCGAGCACCATGTCGGAGCTGGCCTTGTCGACGACCTGCGTGGAGTACCGCAAGGTGATGATCTCCCTCAGCTTCGTCGGGACGCTGTCGGCGTCGGGACGCTGGGAAGCGAAGTTGGACACGAACCCGGCGGCCGGCCCGCGGCGGGCGATGCGGCACAGGTCGTTGATGACCTGGTCGCGGTCGTCCTTCTCCATCGCGGTGAAGTACTCCTGCAGCTCGTCGATCGTCACGAAGATGACCGGGAGGTTCTTCAGCCTGACCAGCTCCGGAGTGAGCTTGCCCTCCGGGCAGATGCTGGTCGGCAGCTCCCGCAGGATCGCGAACCGGCGTTCCATCTCGACGAGGAGTTCCCGCAGCATCGCCTTCAGCGCCTCGATCGCGTCGTCTTCGGCGCCCATGACCAGGCGGTGCGCCACAGCCCGCATGGGCATCCAGTCGGCGCCGCCCTTGCCGTCTGCGACGTAGTGCCTGACGTAGGCGTCGAGCAGGCCGGCCGCGGTCATCAGGCGCTGCGTGAACGTCTTCCCGCGTCGGGGCAGGCCGCCGAAGAACATCGACTGCCACATGACAGGTACCTCGATGCGGTTGCCGCGGGCGTCCTGGCCGAACGGGATCGGGTCCCAGATGGAGAAGGATTCCGCCTTGGCCAGGGGTGACGGGTTCGGCGTACCGAGGTACGGGTCGTCGTCAGCCACCCACATCGACACCCGGCCGGCGTTGCCGCCCTTCGCCGCGCGGACGCGGGACATGATGACCTGGATCTCGTCGACACCCAGCTCCTGCGCGATGACTTCCCGCTTCGCCAGCACGTCAGAGGCGGTCTTCCCACCACCCCGGGGCAGGTCGAAGATCACAGCCCAGCCGCGGCCGTCACGGACCGGACCCATCGAGCAAGAGACCCGCGGAGCGTCCCTCTCGTCGTCGGTGGCACGGCCGCTTTTCAGGAGGCCGGCCGCCCTCAACGCGTCGTTGAGCTGCTGCGCGGACATGTCGACCCGCAGCGGCGGGGCGCCCTGGTCAAGGAGCTGGGTGTTCTTCCCTCGTCCGAGGTAGGCGAGCGGGGTGACGATCGCCCCCGCCATGCCTACCTGCAGCATCGGGTCGGCAAGCATGATGCCGATGGTGGCCGCGGCAACGCCGACAGCTGCGGCGCCAAAGCGCCAACGGCGGGTCTCGGTGCGCTTGGCATGGGCCAGCTGCAGGCGCAGCGCCAACTCGATGTCTTCGGGCTTGGCCTTGGACTGGGCGCGCAGAGCCTTCACGGTCGCGCTGTGGTCCTGCGCGGACAGGGTCGGCCACAGTCCCACGGTCGCCCGGTAGAAGCCGCGGGCGGCCAGCAGCAGCGTCTTGACCAGGTACTTCGGGGTGCGGATGCCGTGATAGCGGGCCTGCCACCACGTGAGGCGGACGAACGCACCGACGTTCGCCTTGATCGACGCAGCGGAACGTGCCCATGCCGGGAGGACCGGGGCGTCGGGCACGGTCAACCAGTCAGCCAGCGGGTTGTCAGGGCGGTCGACCGCCTCAACGACCGTGGTCTCCTCGGGCGCGGCCGGGGCGGGCTCAGGCTTGTCGAGGGCTTCCGGGGGGATCGGGTGCAGCTTCTCGATCGTGTGCCCGTTCAGGGGGCGGACGATGGCGTCGGTCATGATGGGGTCTCCTGCTCTCTGCTGAGTGGCGGGTGGCACGGGGCGGCCGGTGGTCTTGGCGGATTTACGGCCGCCCCGTGGCGTAGCTAGGACTGTTCGGCGCGGTGGAGGACGTTCTCGGACCGCCTGAGCTGCTTCTCGGCGGCCTTCAGGGCGTCGCGGGCGGCGTTCCGGTCGGTCCCCCACTTGCTGGTCTTCACCTCGGCCTTGGCCTTGGCGACGGCCTGCCGGTCGGTCTCGGCCTTGGACTGAAGGGCAGCCAGTTCGCGGGCGCCGCGCTCGGCTGCCTTGGCGTCGATCTCGTGGATGCGGCGGGTCACCGCGGGGTCGAGGTTGTCGCCGAGCGCCTGGTGGGCGCCCTTCCAGAACAGGCGGCGACGTTCGCGGGCTTCGGATCGGGTGTAGCTGTCCATGGTGTGTCCTTCCTGGTCAGACGTTGTCTGCGGTGACGGCGGCGGCCCTGGCGATGTCGGCGTAGGCGCCGGCCAGGCCACCAAGGGTGGCGATCAACGGGGCGTGGGCCTCCGTGACGCTCGGGCTGCTGGTGACGTAGTGGGCGGCCTGGTCGGCGTAGCGCACGGCCTGGGAGAGGGCGTAAGCGCCGATCTCCTGCGGGGTCTTCGCGTCCATAGGGCTCTCCTTGAGTTGTGGCGGGTCAGCGGTGCAGGTGGATGCGGTTCAGGACGCAGCGGACCTCGTGGTTGCTGGTCTTCAGCCCGGCACAGGCGGCGATCCGGGCGACCTCGGCGGGGTGTACCTGGCCCAGCTGGCGGTGCATGGTCCGGGCGAGGCGGGCGATGAACGTCTGCCGCTGGCGGGCGGCTCGGTTACGGGCGCTCATAGTGGGGTCCTTCCAAGGGGTGGGGGGCTGGTCAGGTGTTGTTGCGGATGTCCTGCCACACGGAGCGCAGGACGAGGACGCAGATCGTCAGGGCGACCGCGGAGATGGCGACGGCCATCGCGGACACGGCCACGGTCAGCAGGAACACGGACCCGCCGACCCCGATACCGATCCACTTCGCCGCACCACCGGACGGCCGGGGGGCGGGCGCCGGCACGGGCTCCTGCTGCTGGGTGAGCTGCTGCGCCTGCAGGAGCGCCGCGATGAGGGCCAGCTGCTCGGAGTTCGCGGCGGCTTCGACGGCGTCACGGGCGGCCTTGTCGAAGTCGGTCACGCGCCCTGCTCCTTCACGAGGGCGATCCGGGGCGCGTCTTTCTCGATGTTGAGGCGGTCTCGTTCCTCGTCGAGGCGGGCGAAGACCCGTTTCACATAGGTGGCGCTGCGGGTTGCCTGGCGGGCGGTTTCGGTGGCCGAGGTGCCCAGAACCCACCCCGCCCGAATGACGTTGGCGGCGGCTTCGGTCGGCAACCGGTCGTCGGTGTCGACCGACACCTCGTCGTCCGGTTCCGGCTCGGGTGCCACCAGGGGCCACACCTTGCGGTCACCACAGATGACCAGGGGTTCTACGGTCGGGCTGGGCTTGGCCGGCTCGATCGCCGGGGGCTGGGTGTCGGGCACTTCCTGCGGGGTGTCCGAGGGCACCTCGACCCGCTCCACGACGGTCTCCGTCACCCGCTGCGGGGTGTCGACGGTGAGCATGTCCAGCAGTGCCGCATCCGCCCCGTTGACGATCCGGGTGCGCTGTACGTCGACCAGCTTCCCGCCGAGCTCGGTGTCGCCGACGCCCACCTGCTTCGCCAGGCGCCACGATGCGCGGGCGGAGTACTTCTTGGCGAACTTCCCGGGGTGGTTGGCCGCCCGGGCGCGGTGGTAGGCGAGGCGCTGGATCGTGTCGGCGTTGCGGCGCTGGACCTCCATGTCGATGCCGGTGCGGTAGACGACGATCCGGCGGGCCAGCAGGCCAAGCCCTTCGGCCGCGGCGGACATGGCCATCGGGGTGATGGCGTAGACGACGCCCTCGGTCATGTCGTCGGCGACGACGATGCCAGTGACGGCGGCGGCCAGGGGTGCAAGCCAGAGGCCGACGCGGACCGGGGCGGGGGCGGCCTGGCCCAGCATCGTGAGCCCGACCATGACCAGGGCGAGGACAAGGGTGACGCCCTCGCCGGCGGAGACCACGCCGAGCGCGGTGGCTGCCCTGTGGAACTCGGCGGCGATGTTGGTGTAGGTGCCCCAACCGCCCGCCACTCCGGCCGCGATCATCGGGAGGGTGGCGCCCACCAGGACTGCGATCTGTCCCTTGGTGAGATTGGGCTGCGGTTTCGTGGTGCTCATCGCAGGCCTTCTTTCTGCTAGTGGAATTTGGCGTAGGTATCGGGCGGGTAGACGTAGACGGCGAGGGCGCCTTCCGCGGCGACCGCCACCGCCCCCGCGAGGGAGGCGGCGACCGCTGCGGTGTGGTGCCCGTTGTCGGCGAGGGTGTCGGCGAGCATCGACGCCCCCTGGGTGGCCCGCCGGGCTGATGCCGGCGAGCCGTCCCCGTTCGTCATCGCCTCGTACAGGGCGTTGCGGGCCCGGTCTCGGAAGCTCACCGGGCGACCTCTCCGCCGACACGAGCGATGAGGTGACCGAGGAGGTTGCAGCCGTGCCGGTCGGTGTTCCTGCTGGCGACCATCAGGCTGGCGAACAGCTCCGGGTAGTCGGGCAGCTCCCGCGGTGCGCGCTCTACGGAGCGGAGCGCCCGGTTCTCGGTGGGCCGGGGGATCGGCCACTTGCTGCTCACTGGCCCTCACCGGCCCGCAGGGCAACCAACTGGTCGACCATGGTGTCGATGTGGTCGGCCTGGGCGCGGAGGGCGGCGGCGATCCGGTGCCCTCCGGTCGGGCCGACCTCGAGGAAGCCGTCGTCGGTGTCGACACCGAGGGAGACCTGCGGCTGGTTGCTGTACGGCCACTGGATCAGGCTGACCTCGACGAGGCTGGTCGGCCCACTCTCCGGGGTGTCGGCCAGGGCCCACACCGGCTCGGAGCGGTGGGTGATCTCCGCCTTCGCCGGCGGGTGCCGGTAGCCGTGCTGGACCGTGCACCAGGTGGGGCAGACGACCCGCACGTCGCCCGCGTCCAAGGTGGTCACGGTTGTCGTGCCGTCCGCGTTCCGGCGAGGGCGAGGGGCTACGGTCGGGCGGTCGTCGCTCATGCCTGCTGCCCCTGAACCATCTGGGCGCGCATCGCACGCATCGCGGCGACGGTGGCCTCCAGGTCGGCAATGACCTTGTCGGCCGCGGCCACGTCGAGGAGAGTGCCCTCACCGTTCGAGCTGAGACTGATCTCGGGCTTGCCCCCGAACTCCTCGTGCGCTCCGAGCTTGGCGTTCAGCAGCTCGTCGTGCTCCGCGTGCAGGCCGGGCGGGACCGGCATGTTGAACTCCGGCCCGACGTGCTCGTTGGTCGTGCAGGCCCCGGTGTCGCACCACGGGAAGTGGCCGGGCTCCGGGCTCGAGACGGTGTCGTCGGCACGGCCGGCGGCCCTCACCGCCAACGCGCGGACCTCGTCGGCGAACACGGTCAGCTGGGCGGCGAACTCGATCGCCCCCAGCAGGGGCATCGGCCACGTCTCCGTCTCGTCGCTGACGATCAGGTGCGGCACCCGGGACTCTGGGGCAGTTCCGAACGGGTCGACGTTGATGTACGCGTGGAGCAACGGCACGTCGCCGTGCCGCTCCGCCACCATCAGCGCCGCCTGCGAGCTGGTGTGGCTGATGTCCTCGATGTGGCCCGTGTAGTGGTCGTGGTCCTCGACGCACCAGTCGTAGCAGTCCAGGCGGGCCGTGACCTGCCGCACCAGGTGCGGTGTCGCCGCGGCCCCCCGCAGGAGGATCCGGTCGTCGGTGCTGATCGTGGCGAGGAAGTCCCGCACGGCCGGCTCCCGATCCGCCTGCGGCAGGGTCCGGGACAGCCAGATCTCCGCGAACCCGATCCGACCGCAGAACCGGGCGTTGATCCCGTCCTGCAGGGCGTCCGGCTCGACCTCGGTCACGGTGACCCCGAGCAGGATCAGCAGCTGGTCGATGGGCGTCTCGGCGGCCTCGCGGACCGTCATGGACTGCCAGGCAGCGAACAGGTCAGCGGTGGCGGTGGGAGAGGCCGGTGCGGCCTCGACGACGGGCTCGACGGGTGCCGGGGCGACGATGCCACCGGACGGCTTGAACGTGGCGGGAACGGTGGTCTGGGCGGTGTTACGCATGCTGGGCTCCTCGAAGGCTGTGAGGGGCCCCGGCCGGACGGACAGCGACACGTCCGGCGGGGCAGTCCCGAAACCGCGGGACACGGTGATGGAGCAGGGACTGTCAGGCGGTCGCGAGGAACTGCGCGGCGTCGTCGACCGCGTCAGCCGCGTCCCGCAGCGCCTTGGCGAACGCGGCGGCGTCAGCCTGAGTGGTGATCTCACGGCGCAGGTTCATCGACCGGGGCTCGAACGCGAACGCCACGATGCTCGTCGGCTTGCCCTCCGAAGCGGACAGCTCCACCGGCAGGGACGATCCGTCGTCGAACGGCAGCTCGCCGAGCTCCGCGACACACAGCGCGTCGTAGTGCCAGCGCTGGTCACAGCCGGGGATCCGGCAGCCGGCCGGAACGACCGGGGCCGCGGGGCGCGGGGTGTCGACGATCTCGATGTCGCCGGTCAGGTCGAACGCCCAGTCGACGTAGGCGCCGTGGACGGCTGCCTGCGCCTTCAGGAACGCGTCGACACCGGTGCTGGCGGCCCGCCATGCCACACGGCGCGGGTCGTCCTCCGTCAGGCCCTGAACGGCCCTCTCGTCGGCGTCCGTGACCGTGGCCTCGAACCGGTCCAGGTGCCGCTTCCAGTTGGCCAGCGTGTCGAGGAGCGGGCGGACCCGGTCGCCGGGCTCGTCGGTGCCGTGCTCGGTCTCCAGGTCCCGCAGCATGTCGCCGGTCAGGCCCTCGAAGCGGGCGGCGTATCCGGCGGTGGCCTTCACGTACACCTCGGCCGGGCCGGGCTCGACGGCCGGCGCGGGGGCGACGTACTCGGCGGTCCGCTTGTAGGACAGGAACGCCTTGTCGAGGACGTCCGTCTCTGCGGGGAGGAAGCCGTTGACCCGGCGCCACTTCCCGTGGACGTTCGACCAGGCCTTGCGGGGCTCCGTGCCGGTCTCGCTGCGGTAGATCTTCGCGGCGGTCCGGCCGAAGGGGCTGCCGTACTGGTCGGCGAATCCCTGGTCGATGCCGCGGCCGGTGAGGTAGCGGCGGGCGAGGACCATGCCAGCCGAGATGCTGGTGTAGAGGACGGCCTTGTCGACGGCCGCAGCTGCGTCGATACGACGCTTACGGGACGTGAGAGCATTGCTCACAGCGGGCTCCTGTTCAGGCAGGTGTTCCGTGAGGCCTCCGTTCGGTGTCATCAGCACCGGCGGGGGCCGTTTGCGTTGGCGGTGTTTCTGCCAACACCTGAACCTTAGGGAACATCGTGTTCCCTTGTCAACGTCTCTGACCTAGGAATCCAGCCGCGCGTCGCGTAACGTCATGTTCCATGAACGCTTCCAGTGGAACACTGTGCGCCATGGACAAGAGATCGCTAGAGCACCTGGCCAGCCGATTCAGGGAGTCGGAGACCCGGACAGAGATCCTGCGGCAGGAGCTGGCCGAAGCCATCCGGCAGGCCAAGACAGACGGGGTCCTGCAAAAGGACATCTGCGAGGTAACCGGGTACACCCGACAGCAGGTCAGGCGCATCACGAACGTCGAGGAAGACGCCTCCGCGGAGTCGTGAAGGCGCGAGGCCGCGTCTCACGGATCTCTCACACGCCTCACACGCCATGCCGTCCAGAAGCCCTCCCACCTGGAACTTCTGGACGGTATGAACGGGGAAAAGCCCTCACGCACGCCAGGTAAACTCCGGACACGTGACTGCTGTATCTGCGAAGCCTCGCATCCCCAATGTCCTGGCCGGCCGCTATGCCTCCACGGAGCTGGCCGTCCTCTGGTCCCCCGAGCAGAAGGTGAAGCTGGAACGTCAGCTGTGGCTGGCGGTGCTGCGCGCTCAGAAGGACCTCGGGATCGAGGTTCCCGATGCGGCGCTGGCCGACTACGAGCGTGTGCTCGACCAGGTCGACCTGGCCTCGATCGCCGAGCGCGAGAAGGTCACACGGCACGACGTGAAGGCCCGGATCGAAGAGTTCAACGCTCTCGCCGGCCACGAGCAGGTCCACAAGGGTATGACCTCCCGGGACCTCACCGAGAATGTGGAACAGCTGCAGATCCGCCTCTCGCTGGAACTGATGCGGGACCGCACGGTGGCTGTCCTGGCCCGTCTCGGCAAGCTGGCCGGGGAGTACAGCGAGCTCGTCATGGCTGGCCGCTCGCACAATGTCGCCGCCCAGGCGACGACGCTCGGCAAGCGCTTCGCGACCGCCGCGGACGAGCTGCTGGTGGCGTACGGGCGGCTCGAGGATCTGCTGGGCCGTTACCCGCTGCGCGGCATCAAGGGGCCGGTCGGCACGGCGCAGGACATGCTGGACCTGCTCGGTGGTGACGCGGACAAGCTGGCCGATCTTGAACAGCGCATCGCCGGGCACCTCGGTTTCGGCCAGGCATTCACCTCCGTCGGCCAGGTCTATCCCCGCTCCCTCGACTACGACGTGGTGACGGCCCTGGTGCAGCTGGCCGCCGCCCCGTCGTCGGTCGCGAAGACGATCCGGTTGATGGCCGGACACGAGCTCGTGACCGAGGGCTTCAAGCCCGGTCAAGTCGGTTCGTCGGCGATGCCGCACAAGATGAACACCCGTTCCTGCGAGCGTGTCAACGGCCTGATGGTCATTCTGCGCGGCTACGCGTCCATGACGGGTGAGCTCGCGGGCGACCAGTGGAACGAGGGCGACGTGTCCTGTTCCGTGGTCCGACGGGTCGCGCTCCCCGACGCCTTCTTCGCGTTCGACGGTCTGCTTGAAACCTTCCTCACCGTGCTCGACGAGTTCGGCGCTTTCCCCGCGGTCGTCGCACGTGAGCTGGACCGCTACCTGCCCTTCCTCGCCACCACCAAGGTGCTCATGGGTGCGGTGCGCGCCGGAGTCGGACGTGAGGTGGCCCATGAGGCCATCAAGGAGAACGCGGTCGCTTCGGCACTCGCCATGCGCGAACAGGGCGCGGAGCGCAACGAACTGCTGGACAAGCTGGCGGCCGACGAGCGCATCCCGCTCTCCCGTGAGCAGCTCGATGCCCTGATGGCCGACAAGCTCTCCTTCACCGGGGCGGCTGGCGACCAGGTCAGCGCTCTCGTGGCCCGGATCGAAGAGATCGCCAAGCAGCGCCCCGAGGCCGCGAGCTACACCCCCGGTTCCATCCTCTGACGGCATCGCACCGAATGACGCCGGAAGAGTCTCAGGCCGCCCGCGATCGCGTCGTACCCGACGTGGTCGCGGGCGGCCTGCGCGTGTTGTTCTGCGGCATCAACCCCAGCATCATGACGGCTGCTACCGGACACCACTTCGCCCATCCGGGCAATCGTTTCTGGCCGGTGCTACATCTGTCGGGCTTCACCCCTCTGCAGCTGAAACCGTCCGAACAGCAGAGACTGCTGGACTACGGCTTGGGCATCACCAACGTCGTAGCAAGACCCACCGCGCGCGCCGACGAACTGAGCACGGAGGAATTCCGCGAGGGCGGCAAAGCCCTGACGGCCAAGGTGGAAGAGCTTCGCCCGGCGTGGCTGGCCGTGGTGGGAGTCACCGCCTACAGAACGGCCTTCGGTGACCGCCACGCACAGATCGGTCCGCAGGAACACACGGTCGGCGGCGCTCGTGTGTGGGCTCTCCCGAATCCCAGCGGCTTGAACGCTCACTGGACCGTGAAAACCATGGCGGACGAGTACGCGCGCCTCCTGTCGGCAGTCGGCACTCGGTAACCACGAACCACGAACCTATCTGCGGTCCGTAAGCACGAACCCTAGGACTTCCAGCCATAACGACTGCCGACCAAGCACGCGCACACTTCTCTCGATGGGGTCTGCCGCACCTTCAGGTGACAGGTTCAGTCACGCGGCTTGGAGGGCCGGTGTGGTCATGACGGTTTCGTATTCGACGGGTGTGAGCCGG
>NZ_JBIATW010000016.1:1863-170040 GCF_042892135.1 Streptomyces sp. NPDC001822 | reverse complement strand
CCGCACACCGACAAGCGGGTGTGCCAGCTGGCGGGACAGCACCACTACGAGGACCTCACCGCCTGCGGCGTGAAGATCTACCAGTACCAGCCCACCATGCTCCACACCAAGACGCTCACCGTGGACCGCGTGGCCTCGCTCATCGGGTCGACGAACTTCAACCGCCGCTCCCTGGACCACGACGAGGAAGTGATGCTCACGGTCCTGGACCCGGATTTCACCGCGACCCTGGACGAACACTTCGAGGAGGACGTGCAGCGCAGCGTGCTCATCGAGGAAGGCCGCTGGAAGCGGCGCTCCGTCGGCCAGCGGGCGCGGGAGGTCGCGATCCTGCCGATCCGTCGCTGGCTCTGAGGCGGGGCCGGCCGGGGTTCGCCCGGTCCCCCGGCCATCGGGGTGTGGCGCACCGCGCGCGGGGCATACGGGCATTCACCTGCTGTTCGGCGGGCGAGAGGGAGTGATGTCATGATCGAGTCTGTCGAGGCACAGCCGGGGGCGACCGCGGTGACGACGGAGCCCGTGCCCGATCTGCAACTACAGCTGCTCATCCAGTTGCTGGACAGGGAGATGCGGTCCAGCCTCCCGATCACCCTCACCCTCACCGGGGGTGTCCTGCACGGCGACGTGATCGGACACGAGGCGTGGAAGGCGGACTGGGCCAGGAGCCTGCGCCAGGTCGAGGGCGAGGGAGCGAACCTCATCGCGGAGTTCCCGGAGACCGTCGACCAGGGGATCAGGGAGCTGGGGGCCGGCGACGGGCCCTCGCAGCTGCCCCGCTGGATTCATCTCCGGGACGCGACACTGCTGTTCGGCGGCACGGGATCGCTGCGGCTTCCCCTGTGGCGCGGTCGGCTGGCCGATGTGTCGGGCTGGGCACTCGGCCGGCCGCAGTGACGCGCAGTCCGCGGCGGCACTCGGCGCCGGGAAGCGACGGCCGTGCGTGGGGGCCGTGTGTGAGGGCCGTATGTGGGGGCCGTGTGTCAGCGCGAAGCCGACGAGGACACCGACCGCCCCCGCCGGATCAGTCGCCCGACACCGCGAGTGGGCCGTCCGCGGCGAACGCCAGCCCAGCGAACCGTTCCCCCATGCGCAGGTGGGTGGCGGCGTCGGGGTGCAGGCCGTCGGGCAGCGGGAGTTCGGCGTGGTCCGCCTCACCGTAGAGCTCACGGCCGTCCAGGTAGTACAGGTGGGGGTCCTCCGCCGCACGCTGCTCGACGATGCGCGCCAGTTCGTCCCTGACGACGGTCAGGGTGAGTTTCCCGGCGGCGGTCTCCGCCGGATCGCCCGCCGCGCGGAACCGCAACCGGCCTTCGCCGAGCGCGGTGAGGTCGGGGGCGCTCGGCCCGGGCGTGTCCTCGTGGATGGGGCACAGGACGGGTGAGACGACCAGCAGCGGTGTGGTCGGGTGCCCTTCGCGGACGGTGTCGAGGAATCCGTGGACGGCGGGCGTGAAGGCGCGGAGGCGCATCAGGTCGGTGTTGACGAGGTTGATGCCGATCTTGATGCTGATCCGGTCGGCCGGGGTGTCCCTGAGCGCCCGGGCGGTGAACGGGTCGAGCAGGGCGCTGCCGCCGAGCCCGAGGTTGATCAGCGCCACACCGCCGAGAGCGGCGGCGCGGGCGGGCCAGGTGGCCGTCGGACTCGCGGCGTCGGACCCTTGACTGATCGAACTCCCGTGGTGCAGCCACACCTTGCGGCCCCCGGCAGGCATCGCCTCGACGGGGGCGTCCGCGCGCAGCGCGACCAGCAGTGTCGTCTCGTTGTGCGGGAGCCAGATCTCGACGTCCTTCACGCCGGGAGCCAGTCCGGCGAAACGGGCGGTGCCCACGTCCCCCGGCCGGACCTCGGCGGATCCCGTGCTCATGTCGATGGTCAGGGTGTCGCCGCCGGCCACCGTGGTGCTGTCGGCGAGACTGCCGTCGACGAGCAGGTCGTAGACACCGTCCGGCCGGGGCGGTGCGCCCACGTAGGTCCGCTTGGTCGGCAGGGTGTCCAGCTCCAGGACGGTGGCACGGGTACGCAGCGCGAGCCGCACCCCGGACGGCTGCGCCTCCGCCATGGCGAGCTGTGCGTCGGTGTTCCAGGCCCGCGCCCGGGCGGGAAGACGGTGCGGCAGCAGGCCGCGCTCGGTGCGTTCCAGTTCGAGGAAGCCACGCAGGAGGTGTCCGGTGAGCGGAATCTCCGTCAGCTCACCGTGCGTGCTGTCGTGGTGGGTGTTCATTCGCTGCCGCCTGTCCGGTCACGCGTGGCTGGTGGGGTTCGAGAGGGCCGGCTGGTGTCAGCGGGTCGCGGGCCAGTTCCGCAGCAGGGCGTCCAGTGCGTCCAGGACCCGCTCCCAGGTCTCCTGCGTGCCGGGTGAGCTGTGGCTGAAGCTGCCGCCGCTCTCCAGGCTGATGTAGCCGTGGAACACACTGCCCAGCAGCCTGACGGCGTGTGTCTGGTCCGGCTCCGTCAGGTCGTAGCCGCGCAGGATCGCCCGCGTCATCTGCGCGTGCCTCACTCCCGCGCTCGCGGCCGCCGCGTCGGGGGACAGCCGGAGCTGTGCCGCGGCGTAACGGCCCGGATGTTCCCGGGCGTAGTCGCGGTAGGCGTTCGCGAACGCCTCCAGGGCGTCCTTGCCCGCCCGTCCGGCCAGCGCCGCGGCGACGCGTTCCGCGAGTTCCGCCAGGGCGAGGAGGGCGATCCTGGTCCTGAGGTCCTGGGAGTTCTTCACGTGCGAGTACAGGCTCGCGTCCTTGACACCGAACCGCCGGGCGAGGGCCGCGACGGTGACCTTGTCGAAGCCGGCCTCGTCGGCCAGTTCCGCCCCGGCCTGAGCCAGTCGTTCCGCGTTCAGTCCCGCACGCACCATGGGCACCATCCTCATCGACGACTTCGATTATGCATCTGCCTAACTCTCCTAGGCAAATACCTATACCTATTCGGCACAGCATCACCGCTCCGCCCGTCCGTGTCAGCGACCTGTATGGACATGGGCCCCCTGCGTCAAGGAGGTGTCAGGGGCCGTCCCGGACAGCAGCAGGCCGGGGATAGCTTCGGTGCGCGCCCCGGATCGCCTCTCGCTCCCGGGCTCCGCCACCCGTCACGCACCCCTTGGAGAAGCCATGTGCCTGATCTCGTACGAAAGTGAACCCGAGCCCGAGGAACCGCTCCCGGCCGGGCCCCTCCATGTGCCCGTCCGGCCGGGAAGAGGTACGGAGGCGGCCGCCGTCCGGCTGTTCCGCACCCCCTTGGGCACCCGCACGGCCGTCGGTTTCACGAGCGCGGCGCGCCTGGCGGCGACGCTCGGCAGCGGCCAGGCGTCCATCCGGCTCTCGGAGGCGCTGCTGCGCACCCTGTGCGAACCGCTCGGGGCGCACCTGGTGACGGTCGACCCGACTCTGTCCGCTCCCGCGGTGGTCACCGCCTCCACACCCCGGCCGGTCCGCACTCCGGTCCGTACCGCCTGAACGGGAGCTGTTTCCATGACCGTCACCACACCGTCCGTGAACACCGCGGGCACCGACGACCTGTCCGTCTGGCCCGCCTCGACCGGACGTCTGCCCCGGGGGGACCTCGCCGTGGGCGGGGTTCCGCTGTCGGAGATCGCCCAGCGCTTCGACACACCGGTCTACGTACTGGACGAGGGCGAACTGAGGGCCCGGTGCAGAACCTACCGGGACGCCTTCCCGGAGGCCGAAGTGATGTACGCCGCCAAGGCGTTGCTCTGCCGGGCCGTCACCCGCTGGGTCGAGGAGGAAGGGCTCGGCATGGACGTGTGCTCGGCGGGCGAGCTGGAACTCGCGGTCGCCGGCGGATTTCCGCCGGAGCGCATGCTCCTGCACGGCAACGCGAAGTCCCCGCGCGACCTGGAGACCGCACTGCGGCTCGGGGTGGGAAGGATCGTGATCGACAGCCCGTCGGAGATCGCGCGCCTGGCCGCCGCCGTGGGGCCGCACGGTTCCCAGCGCGTCATGATCCGGGTCACGCCGGGCATATCCGCCGGCGGGCACGAGAAGATCCGTACGGGCACCGACGGCCAGAAGTTCGGGCTCTCCCTGACGGACGGGTCCGCACAGCACGCGATCGCCCGCGTCCTGAGCCAGCCGCAGTTGCGGCTGACCGGTCTGCACTGCCACATCGGCTCCCAGATCACGGACATCAAGCCCTATGTCACCTCCCTGCGCCGCATGGTCGGCCTGATGGCCAGGGTGCGCGACGTCCACGGCGTGGTCCTCCCCGAACTCGATCTGGGCGGCGGGCACGGCGTCGCCTACAGTCCCGGCGAGCCGTCGCTGGCGCTCCCCGCCCTCGCCCGCGCCCTGCGCGCGGAACTGGCGGCGAGCTGCGCCGCCGCACGGCTGGACGTACCGCGTCTGCTGATCGAGCCGGGGCGTGCCGTCGCGGGCCCTGCCGGGGTCGCGCTCTACCGCGTCCTGGCCGTCAAGCACGGCGGCGGCCAGGTCTTCGTGGCCGTCGACGGGGGCATGAGCGACAACCCCCGGCCCGCCCTCTACGGGGCGCGCTACGTCCCGCGCATGGTCGGCCGGGACTCCTCGGCCGCCCCCGTACGGGCGACCGTGGTGGGCAGGCACTGCGAGGCGGGGGACATCCTGGCCGCCGATGTCGAACTGCCCGGCGACATACGCCCGGGCGATCTGATCGCTGTGCCGGTGGCCGGCGCGTACCACCTGTCCATGGCCTCCGGATACAACATGGTCGGCAGGCCTCCGGTGGTGGCGGTCGGCGAGGGTTCGGCGCGGCTGCTCGTACGGCGGGAAACCCTCGACGACTTCCGCGCGAGGGACGTCGGGGAATAGGAGCGGCCGGAATCCGCAATTCGCGCTCGGGGGGCTGTCCCGGTATACCCCCGGGCCGTGCAGCAATGCGGGACGAGTGACGACCGCCCCGCGCCCGAGGATGTGCGGCCCGGCGTGTGACCATGCGCTGAAAAGCCTCGGGATGCGGAAATCGCGACCGTTAACCGAACGGTTTCGCCCGCCGGTTCTCAGTCCCCTCGCGCGGTGTTCTTGCTGGTCGTCGGCGTATCGGCGACCCGGGAACCCCGCCTCGGACCCCGGCCGGCCCTGCCGGCGTAGAGACCGCATCAAGAAAGCCTCGGCTCCCGTATGGAGCCCGTCAAAGGCGCTCGGGGGAGCACCGGTCCTGGGGTTTGCTTTCCATCGGCCACACCGGCCGATCCCATTTCATTCACTTCACACAGGAGCCCACGATGGCCGATCTGGCCTTCGTCATCACCACGGCAGCGGTATTCGCACTGGTGGCGTTCGTCGCGAGGGGAGTGACGAAGCTGTGACCGCCGAGAACATCGCCGGCCTGGTCGTGGCCGTCGCCCTGCTGGTCTATCTCGTCGTCGCGCTCGTACACCCGGAGAGGTTCTGAGCACCGAAATGAACCCTCTGACAGCAGGTGTGCTGCAGCTGCTCGCGCTGATCGGCGCGCTCGCGCTCGCATACCGTCCCCTCGGCGACTACATGGCCCGGGTCTACTCCTCCGAGAAGCATTACAAGCCGGAGAAGTGGATCTACAAGGCCATCGGCGCCAACCCGTCGACGTCGATGCGCTGGCCCGCCTACCTGCGGGGCGTGCTCGCCTTCTCCGTGGTGAGTGTCCTCTTCCTGTACGCGCTCCAGCGCCTGCAGGGCCACCTGCCCGGCTCGCTCGGCTTCGTGTCGATCGACCCGGACCAGGCGTTCAACACGGCGGCCTCCTTCGTCGCCAACACCAACTGGCAGTCGTACTACGGCGAGCAGGCCATGGGCCACGTCGTGCAGACCGGCGGCCTGGCGGTGCAGAACTTCGTCTCCGCGGCCGTGGGAATGGCCGTCGCCGTCGCCCTCGTGCGCGGTTTCTCGCGCCACCGCACCGGCGAGCTCGGCAACTTCTGGACGGACCTGGTCCGCGGCACCCTGCGCATCCTGCTGCCCATCTCGGTGATCGGCGCGATCGTGCTGGTCGCGAGCGGCGTGATCCAGAACTTCGCCGGCATCCACGACGTCGCGCAGTTCAACGGCGGCTCGCAGCAGTGGAACGGCGGCGCGGTGGCCTCGCAGGAGGTCATCAAGGAGCTCGGAACGAACGGCGGCGGCTACTTCAACGCCAACTCCGCCCACCCCTTCGAGAACCCCTCCCCGTTCACCAACCTCTTCGAGATCTTCCTCATCCTGGTGATCCCGTTC
Source organism: Streptomyces sp. NPDC001822 (assembly GCF_042892135.1). NCBI lineage: Bacteria > Bacillati > Actinomycetota > Actinomycetes > Kitasatosporales > Streptomycetaceae > Streptomyces > Streptomyces sp. NPDC001822. The sequence continues at coordinate 163,861 of NZ_JBIATW010000016.1, read as the reverse complement.
GCCCTGACCCGGACGTTCGGGCAGATGGTGGGCAACCTGCGCCAGGGTTACGCGATCCTCGCCGCGATGGTCACCGTCTGGGTCGGATTCACGGCCCTCATGATGTGGACCGAGTTCTCCCACCACGGCCCGGCCCTCGACCTCGCGGGCGGAGCGATGGAGGGCAAGGAGACACGCTTCGGTGTGGCCGGGTCGTCGATCTTCGCCGTGGCGACCACCCTGACGTCGACCGGTGCGGTGAACTCCTTCCACTCCTCGTACACGGGGCTGGGCGGCGGTATCACCCTGCTGGGCATGCAGTTGGGCGAGATCACCCCCGGCGGTGTCGGTTCCGGCCTCTACGGCATCCTGATCATGGCGATCATCGCGGTGTTCATCGCGGGGCTCATGGTCGGCCGTACACCGGAGTACCTCGGCAAGAAGATCGGCACCCGCGAGATCAAGCTCGCGGCCTGCTACATCCTGATCACCCCGGCGCTGGTGCTCGGGTTCACCGCCGTGGCGATGGCTCTGCCCACCCCCGGCGACTCCATGACCAACAGCGGGGCCCACGGGTTCTCCGAGATCCTCTACGCCTACACCTCCGGCGCCAACAACAACGGCTCGGCGTTCGCCGGGCTCAACGCCGACACGCAGTGGTTCAACAGCACCATCGGCATCGCGATGCTGCTGGGCCGTTTCCTGCCCATCGTGTTCGTCCTGGCCCTGGCCGGCTCGCTCGCCGAGCAACGCCCGGTACCCGCCACCGCGGGCACGCTGCGCACCGACAAGCCTCTCTACGCGGGGCTGCTCGTCGGCACGATCATCATCATCACCGGACTGACCTACTTCCCGGCCCTCGCGCTGGGACCGCTCGCCGAAGGACTCGCCTCATGAGTACCGTCACCCCCACCCGTGCGCCGCACGACGACCTCTCCGGCGGCGGCACGGCGGACTCGGGCCGAGTGGGCGGAGGCCTCTTCGACCCGAAGCAGATGCTCGCCTCCCTCCCCGACGCGGTCAGGAAGCTCGACCCCCGCGTCATGATCAAGTCACCCGTCATGTTCGTGGTGCTCGTCGGCTCGGTGGTCACCACCGTGCTGGCGGTCAAGGACCCCGGTGACTGGTTCGGCTGGGCGATCACCGCCTGGCTGTGGCTCACCACCCTCTTCGCGAACCTCGCCGAGGCGGTCGCGGAGGGCCGGGGCAAGGCCCAGGCCGACACCCTGCGCAAGGCGAGGACCGGCACGGTCGCCCGACGGCTCGAGGGACACGACGAGGTCGAGGTCCCCGGCACCGACCTGCGGATAGGCGACCTGGTCGTCTGCGAGGCGGGGGACGTCATACCCGGCGACGGCGACGTGGCCGAGGGTGTCGCGTCCGTCGACGAGTCCGCCATCACCGGCGAGTCCGCCCCGGTCATCCGGGAGTCGGGCGGCGACCGCAGCGCCGTGACCGGGGGCACGAAGGTGCTGTCCGACCGGATCGTCGTCAGGATCACCACCAAGCCCGGTGAGACCTTCATCGACCGGATGATCGCCCTGGTCGAGGGCGCGGCCCGTCAGAAGACCCCCAACGAGATCGCGCTCAACATCCTGCTCGCGTCGCTGACCGTCGTCTTCCTGCTCGCCGTCGTGACGCTGCAGCCCTTCGCGGTCTACGCCGGCGCCCGGCAGTCACTCATCGTGCTGACGGCCCTGCTCGTCTGCCTGATCCCGACCACCATCGGCGCGCTCCTCTCCGCGATCGGCATCGCGGGGATGGACCGCCTGGTCCAGCGCAACGTCCTGGCCATGTCCGGACGTGCGGTCGAGGCGGCGGGCGACGTCTCGACGCTCCTGCTCGACAAGACCGGCACGATCACGCTCGGAAACCGGCAGGCCGCCGAGTTCGTGCCCACCCGTGGGACGACGGAGGCCGAACTGGCCGACGCCGCACAGCTGTCGTCGCTGGCCGACGAGACTCCCGAGGGCAGGTCGATCGTGGTGCTCGCGAAGGAGAGGTACGGGCTGCGCGAACACGGCAGGGGCGAGCTCGCCGAGGCCACCTGGGTCCCCTTCACCGCCCAGACCCGCATGTCGGGTGTGGACGTGGACGGCCGCAAGGCGCGCAAGGGCGCGGCCGGTTCGGTCATCGCCTGGGTGCAGGAACGCGGCGGCCATGTCGCCGACGACGCCTCACTCCTCGCCGACCGGATCTCCGAGGCCGGCGGGACGCCGCTGCTGGTGGCGGTCGAGGACGGCGCCGGCGCCAGGATCCTGGGCGTCGTCCACCTCAAGGACGTCGTCAAGGCAGGTATGCGGGAGAGGTTCGACGAACTCCGCCGCATGGGCATCAAGACCGTCATGATCACCGGCGACAACCCGCTGACGGCGAAAGCCATCGCCGAGGAAGCCGGGGTGGACGACTTCCTCGCCGAGGCCACTCCCGAGGACAAGATGGCCCTCATCAAGCGGGAGCAGGCCGGCGGCAAGCTCGTCGCGATGACGGGTGACGGGACCAACGACGCGCCCGCGCTCGCGCAGGCCGACGTGGGCGTGGCGATGAACACCGGCACCTCGGCCGCCAAGGAGGCCGGGAACATGGTGGACCTGGACTCCGACCCCACCAAGCTCATCGAGATCGTGGAGATCGGCAAGCAGCTCCTCATCACCCGGGGAGCCCTGACCACGTTCTCCATCGCCAACGACGTCGCGAAGTACTTCGCGATCATCCCGGCCATGTTCGCGGTGGTGTACCCGGGCCTCGACAAGCTCAACGTGATGGGTCTGGCGTCGCCGGAGTCCGCGATCCTGTCGGCCGTCATCTTCAACGCGCTGATCATCGTCGCCCTCGTGCCGCTCGCCCTCAGGGGAGTGCGCTACCGGCCGACCGGCGCGGACAGGATGCTCCGGCGCAACCTCGGGATCTACGGACTCGGCGGCCTGGTCGCCCCGTTCATCGGCATCAAGGTCATCGATCTCCTCATCTCCCTCATCCCCGGGCTCTCCTGAGCCAGAAACGGCTGATCAGCCATGAACACCTCTCTCAAGAACACCGCCCGGCTGCTCGGGGCGGGGCTGCGCGCCCTGCTCGTCCTGACCGTCATCTGCGGCGTCCTCTACCCGCTCGCCGTCACGGGTGTCGCGCAGTCGCTGTTCAACGACAAGGCCGACGGTTCCGAGATCAGTGACGCGAGCGGCAGGACCGTCGGATCGTCGCTGATCGGGCAGACCTACAACCTGCCGAAGCAGAACCCCGACGATCCCGACGAGGCCGTGGCCCCCGATCTCAGGTGGTTCCAGCCCCGGCCGTCCAACGGCCTGGGCACCAACAGCGTGAACCAGCGGTACACGCTGATCCTCTCCGGCGCCACCAACCGCGCCGCGGACAACGAGGACCTGATCGGCTGGGTCAAGGACGCCAAAGCCGCGGTCGTGGCCGACAACTCCACCGCGGCCTACAAGGTCCGGCCCCAGGACGTGCCCGCCGACGCGGTCACCTCCTCCGGGTCCGGGCTCGATCCCGACATCTCCCCCGCCTACGCGAAGCTCCAGATACACAGGGTCGCCGAGCGCAACCACCTCACGGTGGAGCGGGTGACCGCGCTGGTCGCCGCGCACACCGAGGGCCGCACCCTCGGCTTCATGGGTGAGCCCCGCGTCAACGTCCTGGAGCTGAACAGCGCGCTCAAGGACCTGGGCAAGGGCTGAACCCCGGAGCACGGCGAGCGCAGGGCGGCGGCGGATCCTCCGTGGATCTGCCGCCGCCCTGCGCTCGCGGTCGAATACGGCAGCCGAGTTGTCGTCTCCTCACACCTTCGGCACACAAGTTCCCTATTCTGGTCGCCGAGTGATCAACCATTGCTGCCCACACAGGAGTTCACCGTGCCCCGACCCGACGACGATGCACCCGCCCCGCGCATCGACACCAGCCGACCGCATCCCGCCCGGATGTACGACTGGTTCCTCGGGGGCAAGGACAACTACCCGGTGGACGAGGCGATGGGCCGTCAGATGCTGGCCGTCGAACCCGGCGTACCGGTCATGGCCAAGGTGAACCGCGCCTTCATGCACCGTGCGACGCGCTGGCTGACGAGCCAGGGCATCCGGCAGTTCCTCGACATCGGCACCGGCATACCCACCGAGCCCAACCTCCACCAGGTCGCCCAGCAGGCGGCACCCGACACGCGCGTCGTCTACTGCGACAACGACCCGATCGTGCTGGCGCACGCCGAGGCCCTGCTGAAGGGCACCCCGGAGGGTGCGATCGACTACGTCGAGGCCGACGCCCGCGATGTCGACTCCATCCTCGAACGGGCCGGGAAGACCCTGGACTTCAGCCGGCCGGTCGCCCTGTCGATGATCGCCCTGCTGCACTTCGTCAGCGACGAGGACGGTGCGTACGAGCTGGTGGAGCGGCTGACCGGGGTGCTCGCGCCGGGCAGTCACGTGGTGATCTCCCACCTCACCGCCGACTTCCATCCCGCGGCGGCCGGCAAGGTCGACGAGCTGTACAAGGCCAACACGCTGACGCTGGCGCCCCGGAGCCGCGACCGCTTCGCCCGCTTCTTCGACGGCCTCGACATCGTGGAGCCGGGCATCGTGGCGGCGGAGGCCTGGCACCCGGAGCTAGGAGAGCCGGTCCCCGGCCAGGACGACGTCATCAGCGCCGGATACGTGGCGGTGGGCCGCACGTCGTAAGGGATCGACCGTACGGGCGGCGGGCGGCGGGCGGCGGCACCGTCCCGTCCGCCGCCGTACGACCGGCCGTGAGCACGCCGTTCAGGCGGTCTGCCCGTCGTCGCCTTCCCATCGTGCGCAGGTGACGACCACGATGAGAGGCCAGAAGGACTGGGCGAACGTGATGACCCGTTCGGCCAGCCCGGCGGTGTCGAGCAGGAACAGGGCGAGCAGGAACCACCCTCCGCCGAGCCACATGAACACGGACGCGCCGACGGACGGCCAGGGGCGCAGACCCCACGGGGCGGTCCCGGCGGGCAGCGGTGCCGCCCCCCGTCGAACCGGCGCCGCCACCGCCACGGCTCCAGGCCCGTCCCGCCTGCTCACGGCACGGCGTCGCATGGCCAGGACCGGCCAGACCGCGAGCAGCGAGAACCCGATCGCCACGACCACACCGTGGGAGAAGGAACCACCACTCAGCGGGGCCGGGAAGAAGGCCAGCAGGATCGCCGAGAGTCCGCCGCCCGCCAGCGCCGCGCGGCCGAAGGGGGCGGCGGGGCGCAGCCCGCACGCGGTGACGACGTGACAGAAGCCCAGGGCGACCAGAGCCGATGTCATCACCCAGTAACCGTCGGCCCCGTCGGCGGCGAGGATGCTGATCGTCGAGGTGGCGGGGTCGTACCCGGGACCTTGCAGTTCGGCCGACACGGACCAGCCTGCGACCAGGAGGACCGGGGCCGCCATCGAGGAGAGCAGGATCCACCAGGGGACAGTACGCATCGGAGAACGGTAGAACGCCGGGGCCCGCGAGCCGGGGTGCACACGCAGGCGGGAACACCGATCGGCCCGGCGGTTGTTCACCCTGTACCCGGACGAGGGCCCGCCCGCCTCTCCGCACGACGAGTCCGCACGCTCGGACGTATTCCGCCGTCGAGGGGGTAGGCGCGTGATGCCGGCCCACCCGACGACGCGTGTCCGGCACCGGACCTGGATCGACCCAGAGGAGAGACCTGCTGTGCTGACACCCAGTCCCCAGGACCTGCGAGTGGCCCTCGCGCGCTACGCCGACGCCCGCATCGAGGACGCGCGTCATCCCACCGAAGCCACCGCGCGCGCCGTCGAGGACGCGACCTACACGCTCTGCGTGATGACCGGCACCAGGGACATTCCGCAGGCGCTCCACATCGCCGACACCATGCTCGGCATGCGGACCTCCGCCTCCCCCGCGACCGGTCCGCAGGACGGCCGCCAGCAGGGTGACAGTCTCCAAGCGGCCTGATCCGCCGTCAGCACTTCGGCAGGGACGGCGGGGTGGCCGGGCCCGGAGGGCTCCGGCTTGCCCGCCGTCGGCGTAATCCGGGCCGTCGTGGCGGCGGCCCGGGGAGTCTGAACGGGTGGACGACACCCTGGCCGGGAGCGGCGCGGAGAAGAACGCGGAACGCCTGACGGCCCTGTCCGACGGCATCTTCGCGATCGCCATGACGCTGCTGGTGCTCGACGTCCGCATCCCGCCGGGGCTGAGCACCGACGGCTTCAGAGAAGCCTTCATCGACGTGCTTCCGGACCTGGGCGCCTACGCCCTGAGCTTCTGGATCCTCGCGGGCTTCTGGCGGGACCACCGGCGGATCGTGCGGATGGTGCCTCCCGTGGAGAAGCTGCCGCTCAGGTTCGCGCTCGTCTGGCTCGGCGCCATCGCGCTCATCCCCTTCCCGACGTCACTGCTGTCCGAGTACGCCGACCAGCCCCTGGCCGTCTCGGTGTACGCGGGCACGGTGTGCGTCACCAACCTGCTGGAACTCGCGGTGCTCAGAACGAGTCTGCGCGGCTCCGGACCACACGGCCGGACCACGCAGTACACGGCCCGCTCGGTGTCGGCGGACCTGGTGTGCACGGCCGCGGTGTTCGCCGTCAGCGTGCCGCTCGCCTACGGATTCTCGACCCCCGTCGCCCTGTGGTCCTGGCTGGTCCTCGCGCCGGCCAAGATCGTCCTGAACCGCAGATACCCGGACACGCCACCGCCGGTGACCGGCTGACACATCGGAACGTTCCGGTGCCGGGCGAGGGCCGGGCAGGGGCCGGCGCCGTCACCCCTCCTGCCGGCCTGCCGTCACGCCGGGGCGGCGGCGAGGCTTTCGTAGTACGCGCCCAGCTTCCGCAGGTAGAAGAGGTCACCCGTGTCCTGATCCCGCTCGAAGCGCGGGGCTTCCTTGATCTGGTCCTTGGTGCACCGGACCCTGATCACCCGTTCGGCGTCGTCGACGGCGGTCACCATGCCGGCCGGGACGACGACACTCCTCCCGAACTTCCAGACCCCGGCATCGACGACCAGGTGGTCGTAACCCGGGACGGGCGAGAGCCTGACCACGGTGCCGACGCTCCCGTCGGGCGCTTCCACACCGTATTCGACCAGGTCGTCGCCCAGGGAACGGTTCAGCTCGGCCGGACATGCCCAGACGGTGTTCATTGTCGCCTCCTCCTGGCAGCCGACCGTTCCGGCCGCCGGACCTTCCATATGCCCCGCCGAGCGCACCCGATGCGCGGAGGGAGGAGGAGTTGTCGGCCAATCGGGCGTGCCGCCCGGGACATGCCGCCGCCCCGGGGACGGCGGCGTCACCCCCTACGGAGCCATCTCGTACGCGCCCGCGAGGGCTTCGACGCGCTCCCAGATCCGGCCCGAGCGGGCGCCGTCGATGACGGGACGCCGCACGGCGGCGAGCGCCCAGTCCTGCTGTGCCCCGGTGGCGGAGTCCTTGCCGTGCAGTTCGACGGCGTTCGCGGAGAAGTCACGCACGAGGACGGAGAACAACTCGTCGAGCACGTCCTCGTCCAGGCCGGTCAGGCGGGCCTGTTCCAGGATCAGCTGCCCGTGCACCACGAGGGCGAAGAGCTGCCCGACGGACAGCAGGAGGTCCAGGTCGCGGCTCTGTTCCTCGTCGGGCGCGTGGTGGGCGACGAGGTCGCACAGGGCGTCGGCCTGCTCCCTGAAGCGAGCGACGTTGGGTAGCTCCGCGTAGGCGTCGAAGGCGGGCCGCCAGTCGTGGAAACGCACGGAGCCGAGCCCCCGGGCAGGCCCCTGCCGGAAGAGGAACGCGTCGTCGGCCGCGTCCGCGCGCGTCTCCACGGGCTCGTGGGCGACCGGATCCAGCAGGTGGTTGCGCATGAACTTCAGGATGAGGGCGAGGTTGACGTGGACGGTGCCCTCGAGCTTCGGCAGGCTGCGGATCTCCACGGCCGCCTGGGCGAAGTAGGTGTCCTTCTCGAAGCCCTTGGCGGCGATGACGTCCCACATGAGGTCGATGACGCGCTCGCCCTCCGTGGTCACCTTCATCTTGGTCATCGGGTTGAACAGGAGGTACCTGCGGTCGTCCGGTCCTGCCGAGCGGAAGTAGTCGACGGCACGGTCGCTGAACAGCTTCATGCCGACGAGCCGCACGTAGGCGTCGGCCAGCTCACGGCGCACGTGCGGGAAGGCCGTCACGGGACGGCCGTACAGGATGCGCGTGTGGGCGTGGGTGACGGCCTCGTACATCGCGTGCTCGCAGATGCCGATGGAGGCCGTGCAGAGGTTGAACTTACCCACGTTGACCGTGTTGAGGGCGGCGTCGAAGGCGGCCCGCCCCGTGTGCAGGACGTCGTCGGGCGTGACCGGGTAGGCGTCGAGGCGGAACTCGCTGACGTATTTGGACGAGTCGACGACGTTCTTGACCAGGTGGTAGGCGGGGTGGCGGCTGTCCGCGGCGAAGAAGACGTAGCCGTCCGGTCCCTCGACGTCGGTGCGGCGGCCGAAGACGGAGACGAGCCCGGCGGCGTTGCCGTTGCCTATGTAGTACTTCGACCCGGTGGCGAGGAACCCGCCGTCGCCGTCGGGCTCCAGCAGCATGTCGGTGGAGTAGATGTCCGCGCCGTGCGCCTTCTCGGACAGGCCGAAGGCGAACACCTCCCCCTGGGCGAGAAGGTCCGCGGCCCGGCTGCGGGCGGCGGCGTTGTCGCTCTGCCAGACCGGGCCCAGGCCGAGGATGGTCACCTGCCAGACGTACCAGTAGTCGAGCCCGTAGAACCCGAAGATCTCGTTGAGCGCGGCGATCCGGGCGGTGTCCCAGCGCTGGTCGTCCCGGCTCGCTTCGGACATGGGGGTGAGGAAGGTGGCGAACAGGCCCTCCTTGGCGGCGAACGCGAGGAAGTCCCCCAGCCAGGCACGCGAGCGGTAGTCCTCGATGAGCCGGCGCTTGCCGCGGTCCTCGAACCAGTCGACGGTGGCGCGGAGCAGCCTGCGGGTCTCGGGGTCGAAGTGCGCCGGGTCGTAGGCACGGGGGTTGAACAGCAGCGGGTCGGCCATGGTGATACGCCTTCCGGAGGATCGGGGACGGGAGTGGGCGGGGACGGGAGTGGGCGGGGCGGGGCGGGGCGGTTCAGTTACGCGGCGGGGTGCTGCCGAGCCTTCGGAGGGTGGCGAGCACGTCGTCGAGCCAGGCCACGGTCATGCGCTCGTACGCGATGCCTCCGCGCAGCACCACGTGCTGCAGTTCCTGGCCCGCGTCGAGCGGTTCGGGGGCCCCGGGACCGGTGAAGTCGCGCAGTTCCCCGGCGAGGTAGTGGGCGAGGCGGTCGCTGTGCACCGCGTGGTGGCGCTCGACCTCGCGGAGCAGGGCGGCCGGGTCGTCGAAGGCCGCCCCCCGGATCTTCACGGCGAGGTCGTGACGGAGGCTCTCGGGTTCGATCGGCTCGTGCAGCCACGCGGAGAGGACCACGCGGCCCGGGCCCGCGACCGAGTACTCGCGTTTGTCGGGGCGCCGCTCCTGCGGGATGTCGCGGACGTCGAGCAGGCCGTCGCTCTCCATGCGCTTGAGGACGCGGTAGATCTGCTGGTGCGTGGCGGTCCAGAAGTAGCCGATGGACCGCTCGAACCTGCGGGCCAGCTCGTATCCGGAGCCCGGCTTCTCCAGCAGGGAGACGAGGATCGCGTGTTCGAGCGCCATGCCCCGATCGTTCTATGCACCTTGTTGCATAGCAAGCCGCGACGGCCCGGTGAGACACGCCTCACTCGGCATGAGCCCGATGTGTCATGAGTCCGATGTGTCATGAGCCCGATGTGTCTCCTCAGATGACGTCGCCCGCGATCCCGGTCAGGCAGACCGACTCCTGCCACAGCGCAAGAGCCGTGTTCATGTCCTGGGCGCGGGCCGACATGCGCGCGGGTGCGGGTCCGCCCCTGGTCTCGCCGAGCAGACGGGGGCCGTAGTAGCTCCCGCCGAGTGCGTCCGGCAGGGTGGCCGCGTACAGGGTGGGCAGTGCCCCGGCGGATGCCGGCTGTGTGAAGACCCGCGTGGCGCGCTCGGCCCTCGCGGCCCAGGTCCGTCCGGCCAGACGCGGGCCCGCCTGCCCCAGTTCCGTCGCGGACAGACCGGGGTGGGCGGCCAGGGCGAGCACCTGCTTGTCCGCCGCGTCCGCCCGTCGCTGGAGTTCCGCCGTGAAGAGCAGGTTCGCCAGCTTCGACTGCGCGTAGGCACGCCACTTGTCGTACCCGAGTTCGGCGTTGAGGTTGTCGAAGTCGATGCGGCCGATGCGGTGGGCGAGCGAGGAGAGGGTCACGACCCGGGAGGGACCGCCGGCCCCGAGGAGCGGCATGAGGTGCAGGGTGAGAGCGAAGTGGCCGAGGTGGTTGACGCCGAACTGCATCTCGAATCCGTCGGCCGTACGCAGCAGGGGCAGGGCCATCACTCCGGCGTTGTTCACCAGGAGGTCGAGCCTGCCGTCGGTCTCCTTGCCGATCCGGTCCGCGGCTTCGGCGACGGACGACAGGTCCGCCAGATCGAGCGCGACCAGCCGGGCGTCCGACCGCGGCGCGGCCCGGCGCACGGCTTCCAGTGCGCGTCGCCCGCGCTCGGGATCCCGGCAGGCGAGAATCGTCCTGGCGCCGGACCGTGCCAGGACGAGCGCGGTCACCGCCCCGATCCCGCTGTTGGCACCGGTGACCACCGCGGTGGTGCCGGAGAGGTCGGGCATGTCGTCGAGGGTCCATGAGTGCATGCGGTACGCCTCCCCCGCGACGGCCTGCGCACACCCCCGGCGCGTCGGGCGGGAGCGGGGCCTGTGCGGGGACGTCAGCCGCCGTGCCGCTCCTGCGGCGCGTCCGGGGCCGGGGTGACGGGCCCGTCCGCGTCGGTGTTCCCCGTGACCCGGGTTCCCGGATGCCACAGCGAGCACAGGAAGGCGACGCCGAGCGCGATGGCCATCCCGTAGAAGACCCACTGGTTCGCCTCGGCGAAGTCCATCCTGACGGCGTCCATCGAGTCCCGCATCAGGGTGGCGATGCGCCCGTCGCCGCCCGGCTCCTTCGCGTCGGCGTGCCCGGTGACCGCCTCGGCCACCGACCGGGCCGCTTCCCGGGCGGGGCCCGCCGGCACGCCCTTCGCGGTGAGGGTCTCGACGACCTTGTCGGTGGTCACGTGGGTCAGGACGGTGCCGAACACGGCGATGCCGATGCTGGCCGCGTAGTTGCGCACGGTCTGGGTGATGCCCGTGACCTCGCCGTACGACGCGCCGATCGACCGGTTGACCGCGTCGGTGGACGCCGGAGCGAGGAGGAAGCCGATGCCCGCACCGGCGAGCGCGGCGTACGGCCACTGGTCGTGGATCGAGAGGTCCGTCAGCTTGCCCGCCCACAGGGCGAAGCCGACCGCACCCAGGGCAGTCCCCAGCTTCATCGCCGGCCGGGCTCCCCGCCGGTCCAGGATCCGGCCGCCCCACTGGGACGCGATCCCGAAGCCGATGAAGAAGTACAGCAGGTACAGCGCGGCCTGGTTCGGCGATGCGCTCAGGGAGACCTGTGCGTAGACGGAGGCGAAGAAGAACACGGGGACGAAAGCCGTCATCGCGAAGAACAGCACGAGGGAGTCGACGGTGAACGCCCGGTCGCGGAAGACCCGCAGGGTGATGAGCGGCTCCGCCACCCCGAGTTCGTATCGGCAGAACACCCCCAGGACGGCGAGACCGCCCACGATGCACGCCCACGTGGCGACGCTGCTCCAGCCCCACGCCGACGCCTGCTGGAAGCCGAGCACGCTCAGCCCCATCCCGACGGCGACGAGGACCGCGCCGGGTACGTCGAGCCTCTCGCGCCTGCGTGCGTCGGGGATGTGGGCCAGCGCGGCGAGAACCAGCGCGACGGCGGCGACCGGCACGTTCACCCAGAAGATCGCGCGCCACGTCCAGGCCGTCAGCCAGCCGCCGAGCAGCGGCCCGACGGCGGTGAGCGCGCCGGACAGGCCGAAGAACAGCGCCAGCGCCCGGCCGCGCCTCTCGACCGGGAAGACGGAGATGACGACGGCGAGCGCGGCCGGGAACATCAGCGCCGCGCCGAGCCCCTGGGTGGCACGGAAGACGATCAGCCAGCTCTGGGCGAACGCACCGGTGGGCACGCATCCGCAGAGCACGGAGGAGACCACGAAGACGAGCGTGCCGGTCAGCATCACCCGGCGGTGCCCCATGATGTCGGCCAGCCGGCCGCCGAGCGCGAAGAAGGCCGCCAGGGAGAGCAGGTACGCGTTGACGACCCATTGCATCCCGGAAGAGGAGAGACCGAGTTCGTCGATGATGCTCGGCGCGGCGATGGAGACGATCGTCTGGTCGATGAACGTCATCGACACCGCGAACAGCATCGCGGCGAGGGCGAGGGTCTGATGGGGCGCGCCCTGTCCGGCCCGTGGCCCCGCGGGGTCCTGGCCGGGCGCCGGAGGGCCGCTGTCCTTACGCATGATCCGAGTGTGGGCCGGACGCGGACCGCGCGCACATCAGGACGGGCCGCCCGGTCCCGCGACGGCTGTGGTGGCGGTGGAGGTGATGGCGGTGGCGGTGGCTCAGTCCTTCCGCACGAGCAGCCCGGCCGCGAGGAGTCCGGCGTGGCCCATGTCGGCGTCGGTGTACTCGCCGCCGAGCAGATGGGCGACGTACGCGTCCCGCTCCAGGGTGAACGGCTCGACGAACTCCTCGGCGTCGGGTGTGGGTTCGGCGACCTTGCGGCAGTCGCGCGCCAGCACCCCGTACCGCAGGTGGGTCGCGTAGGACGCGAGGTACGTCCTCATGAAGACCTCCAGCGTCCCCGCACGGTATCCGCTCTCCTCCAGCAGTTCGCGCGCAGCCGCGTCGAGCACGTCCTCACCGGGCTCGACCATGCCGCCCGGGAGCTCCGCCAGCACCTTGCCGGGCCCGGGACGGAACTGGCGTACGAGAACACCCCGGCCGTCCTCCGTGAACGCGACCAGGGCGACCGTCGGTGCACCGTGGAGGATGTCCCACCGGGAGTCCTTGCCGTCGGGTTGGACGTAGGTGCGGCAGCTCACCGTCAGGTAGCCGGCGGATTCGGGGCGCTCACTCTTCAGCGCCCATGTCAATGCGTCAGGACTCTCCGTCACGACCGGGATCATGTCCGTCCCGCGGCAGGACAAACGGGTCGGATCGCTCGTACGCCCGGCCGTACGCTCACCCCGGAGCGGCGGCCGGGGCCGGCCGGTACGGCGGGGGTTCGCGTCCGGCGTGGGCGCGGTGCAGGGCGAGGAGCGCCTGGTCGTCCTTGGGCCGGCCGCCGATGTGCCGCCTGACGTCCTGGATCAGCGCGTCCAGGATCTGCCCGGGCGCGAGGTGGCCCCCGGAGCGTGCCCGGCGTCCGAGCGCGAGGGGCAGACGGGCGACGGGGTCGTAGAAGCTTCCGGCGGCGTCCCGGGACTCGGTGATGCCGTCGGTGTAGCAGAGCAGGGTGGAACCGGCCGGGAAGGCGTGGCTGTCCACCGGGGCGGACCAGACGCCGAGGTCGCCCATGCCGAGCGGCGGCGCCTCCTCGGACGCCTCCAGCAGCGTCGCCCGGCCCCTGGAGTCCAGGAGCACGGGCGGCGGATGGCCTCGGTTCACCAGGCGTACGGTCTCCAGGTCCACGGAGAACTCCACGATGAGCGCCGTGGTGAACCCCTCGGCCTGCTGCTGGCCGCCACGGCGGCCGCCTTCACGCAGGAGGGCCCGTTCCAGCCTCGTCACCAGCTGCGGCAGGTCCTCGGCCTCGTCCGCCGCGTACCGGAACGCGCCGAGGTCCGCGCTGACGGCACTGACCGCGCCGAGCCCCTTGCCCCGTACGTCGCCGACCATGACGCGGATCCCGAAGGGGGTGCTCTGCACCACGTACAGGTCCCCTCCGATCAGGGCCTCGCTCTCGGCGGGGACGTACCGAGCGTCGATGTGCAGGTCGCCCAGGCGTGACGGCGGCCTGGGCAGTACGGCGTGCTGGGCGACGGCGGCGACGTGCTGCGCCCGTCTCGCGCGGGCGTCCTGACTGCGCAGCGTACGGTGGATCAGCACGGCGAGGGCCGTGACCGCCGCCAGGGTGATCTGGTTGGCCAGACCGGCCCGCCAGCCGAAGGTGCCGTCGAGGCGTGCGAGGAACGCGTGGACGATCATCGCCGTCACACCGATCCCGATGATCCCGCGCACCCCGAAGAGGGGCGCCGCCGCGACCGGAGCCGCTATCAGGAGCGGCGCGGACGTGACGTCGTGCGGGGTGACCAGGTCGATCACCACGGCCAGCACGATGAGGCCTACGGGGATCCACTGGGTTCTCGGCGGGTGCGGCACTCCCCCACGTTGCCCGCCGGGACGGCCCTCCGCATCCGGGCGAACCGCCGTTCGAGGCACATGGCCGGGCGTCAGGCGGGCACGAGCCCCCCGTGATGGCGGGCCGGCGGAGGTTCTCTCCGCAGAGCGGTCTCCCGCCGGGCGGGCCGCCACCTGCTGCACAATCGCGTGTACCAGGCACGCACGTGCTCGTACGGAGCAGCCGGTGCCTCACCGAGGGGAACTCATGCACCTTCAGAAGACGTCCGCCTTCCTCGTCGCCGCGGTCGCGGCGGCCCTTTCGCTCACCGCCTGCACCGGTGGCGGAGCCGACGGCGGCGCGCCCACCGGCGCGTCGGCGGGCGCGTCGGCGAGGACGTCGTCCGGAGCCGGCGCCCCGGCGAGTCCGAGCGCGTCCGGGAGCCCGGGTGGCGCGGGAAGCCCGAGCGGCGCCAGGAGTCCGGGGGGCGCCGCCGCCCCCGGGAGCCGGGAGCCAGAGGCGGGCGACGTGCAGGCGTCCGCCTCCGCCGACGGCTCGTCGGCGGCCGAGGGCAGCTTCTGCCGGACCTCGCAGTTGACGTTCAGCAGCTCGGGCGGCATGGCAGAGGGTGAGGTACTGATCAACCTGAGGAACGCCGGCTCCACCACCTGCACGATGCACGGGTTTCCCGGCGTGGATCTGAGCGGAAAGGACGGCACCGTGAGCGCCGAGCGCGGGGACAGGCCGGTTCCGGTGGTCACACTGTCACCCGGGGAGGGCACCGACTTCCCGGTCCACTTCCCGTCGGGCGACAGCGGCGGCTCGGGCGTCACGTTCACCTCGGCGGTCGTGACACCGCCGAACGAGACGCACTCCCACCGCGTGTCACTTTCCGTCCGCGTTCCCGTGGGTCCCGGCTCGACGCCTCGCATCACGGTGGAGCCGGTCGGCTCGGGCAGGTAGCCGACGCCCGCGCGCCGTTCGTCGTCACCGGTGGCCCGACCGTATCAGCCGGTGCGACGCGGTCACTTGACGCGTGGAGGGACCGGACGGCGGTGACACGTCGTCCGTCGTGCTGACGAGACCGGCCCCTTCGCGGTGGCACTCAAGTACCACGTGCAGGACCCGCACGGAGAGGGATTCGGCTACCCCGCGCCGCTTCGTAGCGTCGTGATCATCCCGGCGGCCGACCACCGCCGGGACGACGGATCGCGAGGACGGGCGAGTGGAAAAGGTGACACGGGTGACTCAGCAGCAGCGACCGACGGACAAGGCGTTCGCCCCCGAATACCAGGGAGCCCTGGGCTCGTTGTCGGTGAACTCCTCGCTCACCGACGTACTGGCGAAGGGCATCGAGGAGCTGCGGGCGGCCGAGGCGGCGGGGCAGCCGGGGGACGTGGCGCGCTGTGGACTGGCCGTGGCGGAGGCGCACCGGCGGCTGGGGCACGTGACGGACGCCGACCGTGCCTGGAAGGCGAGTTACCGTGCGGCGCGCACGGCCGCCGACACCGCGGCGATGGCGTGGGCGCTGTGGAGCGGTGGCACGCTCGCGCGGCAGAGGGGTTCGCTCGCCCTGGCCTACCGCCTGCTCGGGCTCGCGGCCGAACTCGGGGAACGCGGGGGTGACGTGGTGGTGCGCGGCTACTCGCTGGCCGGCCTCGCGGAGACCGGGCGCATCCAGGGCGACTACCAGGCCGTCGGTGAGCTGCACGAACAGCTGCTCGCCGAGGCGCGGAAGCGCGGAGAGGCCCGGCACACGGTGTGGGCGCTGGAGGGCATAGCCCAGATGCACCGCAACACCGGGTCGTACGACCGGGCCCTGGCCCTCTTCGAGGAGGCGGCCGACACGGCGGGCCGGGCCGACGACCGGCGGGGCCGGGCGTGGGCACTGCGGGGGATCGCCGACGTGCTGTCCGTGCGGGACGGAGACGTGGACCGCGCGCTGGCCCTGCTCGCCGAGGCGGAGTCGGTGTGCCGTGAGATGAACCTTTCCAGTGCGCTGGCGTACAATCACAGAATGCGCGGCAACGTGCTTTACCGGGCGGGGTGTTACGCGCAGGCCCGCGACGACTACGCGCAGGCCCTCGCGGAGTTCCGGGAGATGGACGAACCGCGTGGCACCGCGCTCGCGAGGCTCGGTCTGGCCAAGTCGCTGGCCCGGCTCGGGCGGAACCCGGCCGAGACGGCCGTCGAACTGGCCGATCTGCGCCGGACCCTGGAAAGGATCGGCCTGCGGCACGCGCGGGACATGGTCGACAAGGCGACGGACGAGCTGGGGGTGGGGCCCCTCCCGGGCGAGGACAGGCGCGTCGAGGAAACGGCGGCGCGATGAGCTCCCCGACGACCGCGCGGGCGGACGACTCGTCCGCCCCGGCGGCCGGCGGACCCTCGGACACCGCGCCCGGGACGCCCGGGGCCGACGCCGGGCGCACGCTGGCCCGTTGCCGCGCCCTGGTACGGCCTTCGCTGTCCGCCGCGATAGGGCGACTCCACCCGTGGACCGGCGAGATGGCGGCCTTCTCGTTCGGCTGGTGCGAGGCCGGGGGCGCGCCGAGGGACCCGTCCTCCGAGGGCAAGGGTGTCCGTCAGGCTCTCGCCGTGCTGTGCGCCGAGGCTGTCGGCGCCCCCGGGGAGAGTGCCGTCGCCGGCGCCGTCGCCGTGGAGCTGGTCCACGCCTTCTCGCTGATGCACGACGACATCATGGACGGGGACGGCACGCGACGGCGGCGGGCAGCGGTGTGGAAGGCGTACGGCACCGGTCCCGCCGTGCTCGCGGGCGACGCGCTCCTCGCCCTCGCCGTGCAGACCCTCGCCGAGGCGCCGGGGCCCCGTACCGGCGCGGTCGTCGGACGCCTGTCGGAGACTCTCGGCGAGCTGGTACGCGGCCAGGCGGAGGACCTGCTCTTCGAGTCCCGCCCCTGGACGGGTGCCGAGGCGGTCCGACCGGAGGAGTACCGGTCCATGGCGGAACTCAAGACGGGGACCCTGCTGGGCTGCGCCGCGGCGCTCGGCGCACTGCTGGGCGGGGCTCCCGCCCGGACCGTCACCGCGCTCGACCTGGCGGGGCGTCATCTGGGTGTCGGCTTCCAGGCCGTCGACGATCTGCTCGGCATCTGGGGCGACCCCGAGGTGACGGGGAAGCCCGTGTACAGCGACCTGCGGCAGCACAAGAAGACCTACCCCGTGCTGGCCGCGCTCGCCGCGGACACGGTCCACGCCGGGGACCTCCTCGCGCTCCTGACGTCCTCGCGTCCCCTCGACGGCGAACGCGCGAAGCGCGCCGCGGGACTCGTCGAGGCGTGCGGGGGCCGTAGTGCCACGGTGGCTGAGGCCCGCCGCCACCTCGACGCCGCCCGGACCTGCCTGCGGAGCGTTCCGCTCGCCCCGGGGGCGGCGCGCGAGATGGAGGGACTGCTCGGCTTCCTGCTCCACCGCACGGTGTGACCGGCACGGGTGCGGGCGGGGAGGCACGCGGGCACCGCGTTTCTGGACCCAGGTTCTGGACTTGCCGGTCCATTCGGTTTCCCGCACCTTGGGCGTTGACGCACCTCGCTCCGGAATTCCGGAGGGGAAGCCGTCGTGAATCGTCCGTAAGAAGGGAAGCAGTCCGATGAACCTGGAACTGGAAGGCAGGCGAGCGCTCGTCACGGGGTCGAGCGCGGGCCTCGGCGCGGAGATCGTGGAGCGGCTGGCGGCCGAGGGGGCGGCCGTCGTGGTGCACGGCCGGGACCGGGCGCGGGCCGAAGCGGTCGCGAAGGCCGTCCGTGGAGCCGGTGGAAGCGCCACCGTGGCGATCGGAGACATCGGGACGGACGCCGGGGCCGACGCCGTGGCGGCTGCGGCGCTCGCGGGCGGGCCGGTGGACATCCTGGTCAACAACGCCGGTGTCTACGATCCGGCCGCCGACTGGGACGGCACGTCGTCCGCCGAGTGGGCGGACATCTACAACATCAACGTCATCGCCGGTGTACGCATGATCCAGCGGCTCGTGCCGGCCATGCGGGAGCGCCGCTGGGGGCGGGTGATCCAGATCAGCAGCGTCACAGGTCACCTCCCCCAGGCCAGTCAGCCCCACTACGCCGCGTCCAACGCCGCCAGGGACAACCTGGCCGCCTCGCTCGCCCGCGAGCTGGCCCGCACGGGCGTGACGTCGAACGCGGTGGCGGCGGGCGGCATCCTCGTCCCCGCCACGCAGGAGATGCTCACCGGGCTCGGCAGGGAGAAGGGCTGGGGCGACACCTGGGACGAGATCGAACCGCACGTCGTCGACAACCTGGCACCGAACGACTCCGGGCGGATCGGCCGGCCCGGGGACTACGCCCGGCTGGTGGCGTTCGTCGCGAGCGCCGGGGCCGGGTACATCAACGGCACGACCCTGCGCGTCGACGGAGGATGGCGCGACGCCTGAGCCCCGGGTGGGCCGGGCCCGGTGTCCGTTCACGTCCCGTGGACGCGGGGCGGACGCCGGGTCGCACTCCACGGGGCCGCCGCCCCCCGGCCGCCTCGGCGGCGCTCGTCCCGGCGTCCGCCCCGCACCCTGTGCCCCCGCGCGCCCCCCTGTTGCCCACTTCGCTTCGGCGGGCGGGGCCGGCCGTCTGGTCTCCGCGGCCCGCGGCGGGGATCGTCTAGGGGCAGAGGGAACCGGTCCGCGGGGTGCGTCCGAGGAGGGGGCGCGGTCGTCCGCAGCCTCGCCGGCGAACTCCTCGTCCCCGGTGCCGAACTGGATGGACCTCACCCGAGGAGGCGGCAATTGAGGCAACTGTTCAAACGGGTCAGGGCGGTCGAGCCGACGGTGTCCGAAGCCGAACAGGAGCTGTTCGGCGGACCGTTGCGCTACGACATGGGCTTCTCCGAGCACGAGAGTGCCCGGCTGGAACTCACGATGCTCTCGGCGATCCGGGCGATGCCCCGTCTGGTGGCAAGCACCCTGCGCCGGGCGTGGGCGGCCGACCGGCCCGCCCTTCTCGTCGTCGGCGTCAGCGAAGTGGGGCAGGGCCTGGCGGCGGCCGTAGGCCTCCTGGCGGTCAATTCCGTGATGCACGCCCTGCTCGGCGGCGGCGACGCGGCCGACCGGCTGCGCGCCGCGGTGCCCGCCCTGATCGTCGCCGCCTGCGTCGCCGTGGCCAACGCCGCTCTCGCCGGGCTCTCCACGTCGCGGGCCGGCCGCCTGGAGCCGCTGGTCGAACGGATCGCGACCACCGAGTACCTGGCCGCGGCGACGGCGGTGGAGCTGGAGGCCATCGAGGACCCGGAGTTCCGTCGGCTGATCGACGTGGCCCAGTACGGTGCGGCGTCGGCACGCCGCATGATCGGGGCGTGCGTGGCCGCGCTGAACGGCACGATCTCCCTGGTGGCGACGGCGAGCATCCTGACCGTCCTGCACCCGGCCCTGCTGCCGATGCTGCTGCTGATCGCCGCCCCGCGCGGCTGGGGCGCGATGAGAGTGGCCCAGCAGCGGTACGTGTCCGTGATGACGTGGGTGGAGCACATCCGCGCCGGCCGTCTGATCGGGAGTCTGCTGACGGAGCGCAGCGCTGCCCAGGAGGTCCGGATCCACGGCGTCGGCGCCTTCCTCCTCGACAAGTACCGCGTCATGGCCCTGAGCGCCGAGGCCGAGCAGAAACGGCTGGCGAACGGGAAGGCGCTCACCGAACTGGCCGCCGCCGCGCTGTCCGGCCTGGCGACGACCTGCACGTACGGCGTGATGCTCTGGCTGATCATGACCGGCCACATGGGTCTGGCCGTCGCCGGAACCGCGGTGATCGCCGTGCGGTCGGGGTCGGCGAGTCTGGGCGCCCTGGTCATGAACGTCAACCAGCTGCACGAGGAGAGCCTCTACGTGCGGGACCACGACCGGTTCCTGGCCGGGGCCGCTCGGCGGTCGATCCCCGCTGAGGGGGCGGACCTGCCGGAGCGGGTGGGGCAGATCGTGCTGGACAAGGTCACCTACCGCTATCCGGAGCGCGACGAGCCGGCGCTGGACGGAGTGTCGATGACCCTTCCCATGGGCTCGGTGACGGCCGTCGTGGGTGAGAACGGCTCGGGCAAGAGCACCCTGATGAAGGTGCTCGCCGGGCTGCTGCTCCCGCAGAGCGGCACGGTGCGCTGGGGCTCGGCGGAGCTGTCCTCCCTCGATCGCTCACAGGTGTTCGACCGGGTGGCTCTGCTCACCCAGGACTTCCAGCGGTGGCCGGTGACCGCGGGCCTCAACATCCGCATCGGGCGCCCTCACCGGCACGCCGGACACCAGGACCTGCAGCCCTCGGTCGACTACGCGGGAGCCTCCCCGGTGCTCGCGAAACTCCCCCGCGGCCTGGACAGCCTCCTGGCCCGCGTCTTCCGCGGGGCCTCCGAACTCTCGGGTGGCGAATGGCAGAAGATGGGGCTGGCCCGTACCCACTGGCGCACGGTGACCGGCCGTGCGGACAGCGTCCTCGTCGTCGACGAACCCACCTCTGCCCTCGACCCCGAGGCCGAGATCGCCGCCTTCGAAGCGGTCCGCCGCCTGGCCGGACCGGACAGGGCGGTCGTCCTCGTGACCCATCGCATGTCCGGTGTCCGGGAGGCGGACACCATCTACGTACTCGACCGGGGCCGGCTCACCGAGCACGGCAGCCACCACGAACTCATGGCCGCCGGGGGGCGCTACAGCTCCATGTTCACCACGCAGGCCGCGCAGTACGCCCCGGAGCCCCGGGCCACCGTGCCGCGTCCGGACGGCCCCGCCGCACAGCCCACGGAGGGGTGACCGGACACGCCCGCGCGAGGCGGCGCGCCGAGCGGGGCGGGGGCCCGCCGCGGCGCGCCGCCGCTCGTAGGGTGACCAGCGTGAACGTGCGCGAGGACGGAACGAGGCCGGGCCGTGCTCGACGGCCGGGCTACGTGGCGGCGGCTGTGGTGTTCGCCATCGGGATGGCCGGGACCACCCTGCCCACACCGCTGTACGGGCTGTACCAGGAGCAGATCGGATTCTCCGAGCTGCTGGTGACGATCGTCTTCGCGGTGTACGCGCTGGCGGTCATCACGGTGCTCCTGGTGGCGGGGAACTACTCGGACGCGGTGGGCCGGAAGCCGGTGCTGCTGTGCGCGATGGCCCTGTCGGCGGCGAGTGCCGGGTGCTTCCTGCTGGAGAGGGGACTGCCGCTGCTCTTCGCGGGCCGGGTGCTGTCCGGGTGCGCGGCCGGTCTGCTCAGTGGTGCGGCGACCGCGGCCGTCATCGAGCTGGCCCGCCCCGGGCAGCGGGAACGGGCGGGGTTCGCTGCGACGGCGGCGAACATGGGCGGCCTCGGCTGCGGCCCGCTGCTCTCCGGCGTCCTCGCGCAGTACAGCTCCCGGCCGCTGTCCCTGCCGTTCTGGGTCCATCTGGGACTCGTGGCCGTCGCGTGCCTCATCACCTGGCTCCTGCCCGAGACGGTGGAGGCTCCGAAGCGGTGGCCGCGGCTGTCCCCTCAGGGGGTGGCGGTACCCCCCGAGGTGAAGCGGGTGTTCGCGTCCGCGTCGGTGGCGGCGTTCGCCGGCTTCGCGCTGCTCGGGCTGTTCACGGCGGTCGCGCCGGCCTTCGCCGCGCAGACGCTGGACGTGCACAACCTCGCCGTGTCCGGCGCCGTGGTGTTCTCCGTGTTCCTCGCGTCGACCTTCGGGCAGTCCCTGACGCGGTGGATCAGCGCCCGCCGCGCACTCCCCACCGGGTGCGGCGTCCTCATCGTGGGCCTGCTGCTCGTGGCGTCCTCGCTCGTCGCCGAGTCCCTGATCCTGCTCGTCCTCGGCGCCCTGTGCGGCGGTACGGGCCAGGGGCTGGCCTTCCGCGCAGCACTCACCCTGGTCAGCGGCGCGGCGCCGCCGGAGCACCGCGGCGGGACGATCTCGGCCTTCTTCGTCGTCGCCTACACCGGCATCTCCGTGCCGGTGGTGGGTGTCGGCGCGCTCGCCACCTGGCTCGGGCTCCGTGAGGCCGGGCTGGTCTTCACGGGCTGCGTGATCCTGCTGGCGGCCGGGGCCGGAGCCTACGCCGCGCGCAGACCCGCCGCCTGATGCGCGAGGCCCGCGCCCGGACCGGCTCCTGACGGCGGGACGGGGCCCGCGCACGGTCACCCGTCCGCGGGCCCCGTCAGGCCTTCGGGGGCCCTCAGGCCGGGTGCGGCGCCTCTCCGACCTCGGTGAGCCGTCGCAGCGCCCTCACCAGGGCGTCCACCCCCGCCTCGGCCTTCGAGCGGGGGCATCCGACGTTCAGCCGGACCCGGCCGGCGGAACCGTAGGCCGTGCCCGGCATGATGGCCACCTTCTCCACCTCGACGAGTTCGCGCTGCAGCGCGTCGTCGTCGACGCCGAGCGGCCGCAGGTCGATCCAGGCGAGATACCCCGCCTGCGGAGGCTCCCAGCCGAGCTGCGGAAAGGCCTCGCGGAGGCGGTCGGCGACCATCGCGAGACTGCCCGCGAGGTAGTCGCGCAGTTCGTCCAGCCACGGCGCCCCCTCCCGGTAGGCGGCGATGTGGCCGACCAGTGAGAGCACCGCCGGCGAGGAGAGGCCGTCCGCCTCCTTGAGCTGCCTGAGGTAGGCGTCACGCGAGGCGGTGTCGCGGATGATCCCGTAACTTCCGGTCAGCGCCGGGATGTTGAACGACTTGGATGCGGAGGTGACCACGGCCCAGCGACCGTCGCCCCCGTGCCGCGCCCAGGTGCGGTGGACGTGCGGGGCATGGGCCAGATCCGAGTGGATCTCGTCGCTGACGACCGCCACGCCGTACCGCGCGCAGAGCCCCGCCATGCGGTCCAGTTCGCCCGCGGTCCACACCCTGCCCGTCGGGTTGTGCGGTGAGCAGAGCAGCAGGACCGCCGTGTCGGGGAGCGCGAGGAGACGTTCGAACTCGGCCCAGTCGTCGAGCGGGCACTCACGGATCTCCCGGTCGTGCGCCGCCACCGTCCTGGGGAAGGCGTCGTACATGGGCGTGTGGACGACCACGCCGTCGCCGGGGCGGGACCACAGGCGCAGCAGCTGGGACACCTGGTACATGACGGAGGGGGCGTACACGATCGACTCCGGGTCCACGGACGCCGAGTGCCGTGCGGCGTACCAGTGCACGATCGCGGACAGGAAGTCCTCCTGCCGCCAGCGCGAGTAGCCGAGCACCCCGTGGTCGAGGCGGCCCCGCAGCGCCGCCAGGATCTCCGGGGCCGTCTCGAAGTCCATGTCGGAGATCGTGAACGGCAGCAGGCCCGGCACACCGAAGCGGTCCTCGACGTAGTCCCACTGGGTGCACCAGGTCCCGTGCCGGTCCACGGCGGTGTCGAACGCGTACGGGGCCCGCTCCGCACCACCGGCCGCTGGGGAAGGGGCGGACGTCATGACCGGCCCACGGGAAGCATCGTGGCGATGGCGTCCTTCACGGACTGGACCTGCGGCCCGATGATGACCTGCACGTTGCGGGCGTCGAGCTTGACGACGCCCACGGCGCCGAGCTTCTTCAGCCGTGCCCCGTCCACCAGTTCGGCATCGCCCACCGTCATACGGAGTCGGGTGATGCAGTTGTCGAGGGACTCGATGTTGCCGGCCCCTCCGATCGCGTCGAGGATGGCGACGGCGTCGTACTTGCCCGCGATCAGCTCCCGGGCGG
Source organism: Streptomyces sp. NPDC001822 (assembly GCF_042892135.1). NCBI lineage: Bacteria > Bacillati > Actinomycetota > Actinomycetes > Kitasatosporales > Streptomycetaceae > Streptomyces > Streptomyces sp. NPDC001822. Next base: position 140,033 of record NZ_JBIATW010000016.1, on the reverse strand, counting down.
GCTCGGGCCGCCCGGCGGGTTCGTCGGACGCTTCGTCCTCGCCGTCCTCTGCGCTCTCTGCGTTCTCTGCGTCCTTGCCGTCCTTGCCGTCCTTGCCGTCCTCCTCGGGCTCGTCCTCCCGGCCGGGGGTCTTGAGGTCGAAGCGGGTGATGGCCCAGCGGAACAGGAAGTAGTACACGGCGAACCACACCGCCGCGATCACCGGCACGAGGTACCACTTGGTCGTCGTGCCCTGGAGCACGCCGAAGACCAGCCAGTCGATGACGTTGCCGTCGGTGTTCCCGATGAAGACGCCGAGCAGGGCGGCCGTGAGGAAGCCGAGCCCCACGAGGACCGCGTGGATCGCGTACAGCCACGGCGCGACGAACAGGAACAGGAACTCCAGCGGCTCCGTGATCCCTCCGACCACGCAGGCGACCACGCCGGACACGAGGAGCGCCTTGATCTCCGGGCGCATCTCCCTCCTGGCGCAGTGGTAGATGGCGAGCGCGGCGCCCGGCAAACCACCCAGATAGGACGCCATCTTGCCCTGGGAGAGGAAGTGCGTCGCGTCGGTGACGGCGGCGTTCGGCGGGGCCGCGCAGTCGAGGTGCGCGTAGAACATGTTCAGGGCGCCGGAGACGCTGTCCCCGCACACCGTCCCGGAGCCGCCGACGTCCGTGAACCGGAACATCGCCACGAGGATGTGGTGCAGCCCGATCGGCCGCAGCAGCACCTCCCCCATGCCGAAGAAGAACGGCCCGAAGACACCCGTGTGCCCGATGCCGCGGCCCACGGCGGTGATCCAGCCGTTGAAGGCCGGCCACACCAGGGGGATGAGCAGCCCGAGCGCGCTCAGGACGAGGGCGGAGACGATCGGCACGAAGCGCAGACCACCGAAGAAGGCCAGTGCGTCAGGCATGCGCTGCGCACGGAAGCGCTGGTGGAGGAGGCTGACAACGATGCCAACGGCCACGGCTCCGAGGAGTCCGGTATCGATGGACTGCACACCCAGCACGTCGGCTATGCCGTAGTGCTCGATCACCTTGGCGTCTTCGAAGTCGACGCCCTTCGCGGTGAGGTAGAAGTTCACCGCGAGGTTCATGGCGGCGAAGCCGACGAAACCCGAGAAGGCCGCCACCCCTTTGTCCTCGCGCGCGAGTCCGAGCGGGATCGCCATCGCGAAGAGGACGGGCAGGAAGGAGAACGCGACCAGCCCCGTGTTGGCCATCCAGGTGAAGACGAGGTGGAAGCCCTCGGCCTTCAGGAAGGGGAGGTTGTCGGTGACCGCCTCACTGGAGAGCGAGGAACCGACGCCCAGGATGATGCCGCAGAACGCGAGCAGGGCCACCGGGAGCATGAACGTCTTGCCGAGCCCTTGGAGGAATTCCCACAGAGCGGCTTTGGTCTTCTGCATGTGTACGGAACTTTCGGAGCATGGGGGGACGCACCCCGGCGCTCGCCGTGGCGATGCGCGGACCCACGGCGCAGGGTGGAGGACATGGCGAGGGGACTCGGGCCGTCCTCGCGCGATGCACCTGGGGATCGCCCGGTGACCGGCGCCGGACAGGGCCCTTTCGCCGCACGGATCACATCACAGCAGGTCGGCGGCTGTCCATGGAGGTCATCGCCGGCTCCTGGGCGATGCGCGGCGATCCTCCCGCCTGGCGAGCCGCCGCTGCGCGCACGGCCTACGCCACCCATGTGCGGGCACCGCGGGTGTTTGCCGACGCCTCGACGGGTAAGGGGCTCGTTGATCGCCGGAGGTGACAATCCGGCGGAAAGTTCATGAAACACAACAGGAAGAGGAGGGTTCGATGTCCTCGAAGCGACGTCGCAAGAAGAAGGCCCGCCGCAAGAACGGCGCGAACCACGGCAAGCGTCCGCAGACCTGAGGACCGCTCCGACGCGACGGGGGGTGGCGCCGCCACCCCCCGAACGCGTTCCCCGGGCCGTTGGACGGCCGTCCACCGGCCCGGACACGGCCGGTGCCGCTCCGTCAGCCGGGCCCGGTGGTGCCACTCTCCGTCGGTCCGGTCAGGCGTCCGTGACGGCCGCGAGCGAACGGGGGCGCAGATCGGTCCAGTGGACCTCGACGAAGTCCAGGCACGCCTCTCGGGTGTTCTCCTCGAAGACGGTCGTCCAGCCACCCGGCACCTCGGCGAAGGACGGCCAGAGCGAGTGCTGGCCCTCGTCGTTCACCAGGACCAGGAAACGGCCTTCCGGGTCGTCAAAAGGGTTGGTGCTCATGGGTGATTGCCTCCTCGGCTCCGGTGTACGGGGCCGGGAGGCCGCCGCGTAAGGACGGGTTGCGATTAGGTTAGGCTCCCCTAATCAGTCCGAGCCTATCCTTTCAACTTCACCCTCACAAGGAGATGTTCATGCGCATGGTGACGGAGCGGGTGCCCGCCGGGCGCGACGCCAACGGGCCTGCCGCCGCGCACGACCGGACGCCCTTCCGGCGCCGGGCGGCCCGGTCATGAGCACCTTCGCCGCCGGGGCGGATCAGACCTTCGCGACATTCGGCCTGTCCGGCGATCCCGGCAGCGAGGCCTTCTGGGACCGCGTGAGGACGCCCGCCTCCGTGCCCGCGGAGGGCGGGGGCTGGCTGACGCTGTTCCTCCGTCGTGGGTCTCCGGCGAGCATAGGTTTCGAGAGCTGGTCGGGCCCGGTGCCGCTTCGCAGATGGGCGGAGACGGACTGCTGGTACGCGCAGGTGCACATGCCCGCCAGGCTCCGGGTGACGTATCAGTTCCTCACGGACGACGGGGCGTACGCCGACCCCTTCAACCCGGCCGGCGCGGGCGGCGACCGCTCCATCGTCTCGACCCCCGACGCGGCGCCCCAGCCTCACTGGCCCGCCGTGGGCGCCGATGACGTCCCCCCCGTCCCTCCGACGCGGCTGCGCTGGGCCCCGGAGGGCTTGGGCGGGGGGCGGCGCACGGTCCGGGTCCACCCCGTGGGCGGCGGGGGCCCGGTCGTTCTGCTGCTCGACGGGGACGACTGGCTGTATCTGCACCCCGCGACGACCGCGTTCGAGTCGGCCGTGGCCGAGGGCGCGATGCCCCCCGTCACGCTCGTCTTCCTGCCGGCCAAGGACAGGTGGGCCGAGTTCGCGGGCCGGCCCGAACTGTGGCGGGCCGTCCGGGACGAACTGCTGCCGCTGGTCGCGGGATGCGGCGTACCGTCCGCCCCGGAGACGCTGGTGGTCGCCGGGCAGAGCCTCGGCGGGCTGAGCGCGATGTACGCGGCGCTGGAGTTCCCCGGCCTGGTGTCGCGGGTCGCGTGCCAGTCGGGGTCCTTCTGGTGGGGCCCCGGGGCGGAGAAGCTCCCCGACCCCTTCGCCGGGCCGCTCGGCGGGGCCGTGGCGGCCCGGCTTCGGGAGGACCCCGACCTGACCGGACTCCGGGTCGCGTTCGACGCGGGGGAACACGAGACGCGGATGCTGCCCCACTGCGAGCTGGTCGAGAGCCTGACCGGGCGCGCGGGGGCGGCCGTCAGGGTCTCCCGCTCACCGTCCGGACACGACCGCGCGGGCTGGCGGCACGCCCTGCTCAGGGACGTCGCCTGGGCGCTGACCCCGTAGCCCCGCGTCACCCTGGGCGACCGTGAGTGATGTCGAGTGACCATTCACGGCGCTCGCGCGCCCCTGAGGCCGGCCGCCGCCGGATCCACGCGCTCCGGACGACCTCCGCCCGGCCGCCGGGCGACGTACCGGCGTGGACACGCGTTTCCCGCGGAGACACCCCGCACCACCTCCCCGCCCGAACCGCCCCTCCGGGCGGGGGCCGGACATCGAGGTGTGCGGGGTGTCTCCGTGCGCCCGGATGACTCGCGGACGCGCCATTGCGAGCCGGTCCGCACGGCGTGACGGGCCGGATCCGATCGAAATCATGCAGATCACACCCATTTCCGTGCGACGCGTTTGCCATTTTGGATGAGGTGCATCATCCTCAATGTGGATGACGAAAGTACTCCACATGCCATGGACGAACCTCGGCACCGTCCCACCCCCTCCGTGCCGAGGCTCATGAGTCCGAGCCCTGGGTGACGCACGTCGCCCACGGTCCGGAGTCCCGCGGGCACACCGCCCGGCCCGGGGCGAGGCGGTCCGAGGCATGTTTTCCCTCCACTCCAGTTCCCGCCACTCCAGCCGATCCCCGCAGAGAGGAAATCGTGACCACAGCAGCAGCCGCCATGCCGAACGCGAAGCGCGGAACCATTCCCGTCTTCGCCGCCGCCACCGCCGTGACCGTGTCGAACATCTACTTCACACAGCCCCTGCTGGAACAGATCGCCCGTAGCTTCCACATCTCCGCGGCGGCCGCGGGTCTCGTCGCGACCGCCGGCCAGATCGGATACGCCCTGGGCATCGTGGCGATCGTCCCCCTGGCCGACGGAGCCAAGCTGCGGCGGCTGTCCGCCGTGCTGCTCACGGTGACGACGCTGGCACTCGTCGCCGGAGCGTTCGCGCCCTCCATCTCTCTGCTGAGCCTCGCGGCCCTCGTCCTGTCCGCGACAACCGTGATCCCCCAGGTGATCATGCCCACCGCCGTGGCCATGGCCGCGAAGGGGCAGGCGGGCCGGGTCCTCGGAGCGATCGGAACCGCACTGACGCTGGGGGCACTGGTCTCCCGGAGCGTCTCCGGCGTCCTCGCCGAGATCACGGGAACATGGCGCGCCGGATTCCTGTTCTCGGCGGTCGCCACGGCGGCCCTGCTCCTCGTCCTCCCCCGCTACATGCCAGCCAAGGCCCCGCAGGGCAGCGGGGAGACCCTGGGCTACCGCAGGCTGCTCAGGTCGCTGCCGGCCCTCTTCCCGCGCTACCCCGCCCTGCGCATCTCGGCAGCACTGGGCTCACTCGTCTTCGCCGCCTTCTCGGGCTTCTGGGCCGTCCTGGCCTTCCACCTCACCGAGCAGCCGATCGGGCTCGGGTCCGCCGCGGTCGGACTCTTCGGCATCGCCGCGGTCCCCGGTGCGCTGGCCGCCCGGTATTCCGGCCGGATGGCCGACCGGTGGGGTCCGACGGTCGTCAACGCCGCCTCGCTCACCGCGGTGGCGCTGGCCCTCGCGCTGTTCCTGATCGCCGGCGACTCCCTGGTCGCCCTGTTCATCGGCTGCAACCTGCTGGGCTTCGGCACGACGAGTGGCCAGATCGCCAACCAGGTCCGCGTCTTCACCGCCGGGCCCGAGGTCCGCGCCCGGATCAACACCCTCTACATGTTCTCGGTGTTCGCCGGTGGCGCCACGGGGACAGCGGTCGCCGGAGCGCTCTTCGCCGCCTACGGCTGGTCGGGGGCGATCGGGGGCGGGTTCGGCTTCCTCGGCCTCGCGGTGGTCGTGCTCGCTCTGCACGCGGCCTCGAACCGGCGCAAGGCGGCCGGAACGGCGGTCGCGCCCGACTCCGTGTCCCTCCCCGGAGCACGTGTCGCCCGTGACTCCGCGCCCCTCCCGGACACCGGTTCCCCGAGTGGTCGCGTCCGGGCCGGCGTCGGTTCGGAAGGCGCCTCGGACCGGTAGGCACGGTCGTGGGACGGGGGCGGGGCCGCAACCGCCCGCCCGCCCCCGCCCGCCCGCCGCCTGCCTGCCTGGAGTGGGCAGCGCGCGGCCCTGGACCTCAGTGGGCCCGTACGACCGCGCGGACACCGTCGATGCTGCCGCAGCCGGCCTTCAGGCGCCTGTCCCGGTCGCGGAGGAACACGGCGCCGAGTTCGGCGCGCCGCTCGCCCGGCACGTTCTCCCGGGCCCCGTTGAGAATCGTGCGTTCCTCCTCGTCGAGGTGGTGCGTGATGGCTTTCGCCAGGCCCTCCAGCTTCTCGTCCCACTCGTCGGAGCCGACGTCCCGCACCTCCATCAGGGCGAGAAGCGCCTCGTTCCCCTCGTGGTGCTCCTCCGCCCCGTGCTCGATCTCCTCGTCGTCCACGTCACGGAACCTCTTGAGCGCGGGGTAGACCTCGGCTTCCTCCGCCTCGCCGTGCGCGATCAGCAGCGCGGCGAAGTCGTTCAGAGCCGCCCGCCGGTCCTCCTCCACACTCCTCATCCGCCGCAGCAACTCCTCCATGCGGCGATGGTCCGCGAGAATCTCGGCCACCACGTCGTGCGCCTCGGACACCACAAGCTCCTCCTCTGGACGGTGCTTCGCTGCTACCCCCGGGACGGGAGGGCAAGCAGGGGCCGGGCACGAGGACGGAGCCGGACGCGATGTGGTCCCGGGCCGCTCGGGCCTGCACAATGCTGCGTGTGACTGATCAGGACCCGTATCTGTGGCTGGAAGACGTCGAGGGGGAGCCCTCTCTCGCCTGGGTGGCCCGGCGGAACGCAGAGACCGCGGCGGCGCTGCACACCGGCGGGGGCGGCTTCGCCGCGCTGAGGACCCGCCTGCGGGACGTGCTGGACGCGTCGGACCGGATCCCGTACACCACCCGCCGGGGCGCGCACCTCTACAACTTCTGGCGGGACGCCACGCAGGTGCGGGGCGTGTGGCGGCGTACGACGCTCGAGCAGTACCGCAAGGACGCGCCCGAGTGGGAGGTCCTCCTCGACCTCGACGCGCTCGCGGCGGCGGAGGGCGAGAAGTGGGTGTGGGCGGGCGCGCGCGTCCGCGAACCCGCCCACGACCGCGCCCTGCTGAGCCTGTCGCGTGACGGCGGCGACGCGGTCGTGGTCCGCGAGTTCGACCTCGCCCGCATGGAGTTCGTCGAGGACGGCTTCCGGGTGGCGGAGGCGAAGACGCGGATCGGCTGGATCGACTCCGACACCGTCTTCGTCGGCACGGACACCGGGCCGGGTTCCCTGACCGACTCCGGATATCCGCGCACGGTGCGCAGGTGGCGGCGCGGGACACCGCCGGCCGAGGCCCCCGTGGTCTTCGAGGCGGACAGGGGTGACGTCTCGGCCGGTGGCTGGCACGACAGCACCCCCGGTTTCGAGCGGGACTTCGTCGTCCGGACGCTGGACTTCCACCGGAGCGAGCTTCATCTGCTGGGCGCCGACGGCACGCTGGAGCGGATCGACGTCCCCGACGACGCCGTCGCCTACGCCCATCGCGGACACCTCGTCGTCACCCTGAAGTCCGCGTGGCTCGGCCGGCCGGCGGGTTCGCTGCTGGCGTTCGACTTCGACGCGTTCCGGGAGGGCGACCGCAGCGCGCAGGTGCTGTTCACCCCGGACGAGCGCACGGCCCTGGCCGGCCACGCGTGGACCCGCCACCATCTGATCCTCACGACCATGCGCGACGTGAGCACGCACATCGAGGTGCTCACCCCGGCCTCCGGCGGCACCTGGACGCGCAGCCCGCTGGCCGAGGTGCCCGCGCTGTCCGACGCCACCGTCGTGGACACGGACCCCGACGTGTCGGACGAGTTCTTCCTCGACGTGTCCGGATTCCTGCAGCCCTCCACGCTCTACCACGGTGAGGCCGGGCGCGGGATGGAGATCCTCAAGCAGGCCCCGGCACGCTTCGACGCGACCGGCCTGCGGGTGGCTCAGCACTTCGCGGTCTCCGAGGACGGCACGCGCGTGCCGTACTTCGTGATCGGCCCCGCGGGCACCGGCCCCGGTCCCACCCTGCTGTACGGCTACGGCGGGTTCGAGGTCTCCCTCACGCCCTACTACGGTGCGGTGACGGGCAGGGGCTGGCTGGAGCGCGGCGGTACGTACGTGATCGCGAACATCCGGGGCGGCGGCGAGTACGGCCCGACGTGGCACCGGGCCGCGCTCGGCGCGGACCGGCACCGGGCCTTCGAGGACTTCGCGGCCGTCGCCGCCGACCTCGTCGCCCGGGGCATCACCACCCCCGCGATGCTGGGCGCCGAGGGCGGGAGCAACGGCGGACTGCTCATGGGGGCGATGATCACGCGCTGTCCGGAGCTGTTCGGGGCCGTCGTCGCGGACGTCCCGCTGCTGGACATGCTCCGTTTCCACAAGCTTCTGGCGGGCGCGTCCTGGATCGCGGAGTACGGCGATCCGGACGACGAGACCGATCGCGTGCACCTGCGGGAGCTCTCGCCCTACCACCGGCTGGCGGCCGGACTGCCGTGCCCGCCGGTCCTGCTGATGACGTCCACCCGCGACGACCGGGTCCACCCCGGCCACGCCCGGAAGACGGCCGCGCGGATGCGCGAACTCGGCCTTCCGGTCCTGTTCCACGAGAACGTCGGCGGCGGCCACGCGGGCGCGTCCGACAACGAGCAGGCCGCTCACAACCGCGCGCTGGTGCACACCTTCCTCTGGCAGCACCTGGCACCGCAGGATCCGCCCGCCGCACCCTGACGGGGGCAGGCCGGGGCCTGCCGGGGCCCTGCCCGCCCCCTGGGTCATCGCGCCACGGCGAGGCAGTAGGCCTCGTCGGTGGCCAGCAGGTTGCGGTGGGTGTCCTCGGCGGTGATCACGCCGTCGTCCAGGACGAGTACGCGGTCGGCCGCGTCCAGGAGGGCCGGGCTGCTCGTCAGCACGACGGTGGTCCGGCCCCGGCGCAGCTTCGCGATGTTGCGGGAGATGAGCTGTTCGGTGACCGCGTCCACCGCGGTCGTCGGGTCGTGGAGCACCAGCACCTCGGCGTCCGCCGCCAGGGCCCGGGCCAGGGACAGCCGCTGTCGCTGCCCCCCGGAGAGGTTGGCCCCCCGGTCGCGCACCCCGTGGTCCAGCCCCTCCCTGTGCAGGGCGACGACATCGGTCAGCATGGACGCCTCGACGGCCTCGGCGACCGTCGCGCTGGTGCCGGACGGGTCGATGTTCGTGCGCAGGGTGCCCGCGAAGATCTCACCGTCGTAGGGATTCACCAGCATGTGCTCCCGGACCGCCTCGACCGACATGTCCGCGAGGTCCCGCCCGCCGAGCCGCACCACTCCCTCGTACGCGTGGGGCGGGGTGTTCATCGCCAGCACGGAGGCGAGGTCGGCGGCCGCGCGGGGCTGATAGGCGGTGACCGCCACGAACTCCCCCGAGCGCACCCGGAAGCTCAGCTTGCCGAGGCATCCGTGACCGACGTCGTCGATCTCGAGGTCTCCCCCGGTGGCGGGGTGTGCCGGCCCCGGGGCGGCCGCGGGAGGTGCGGTGAGGACCAGAGCCATCCGCTCCGCCGAGGCGCGCGCCATCATGACGTACTTGGGCATCTCCGAGAACATCTTGAGCGGTTCCATGATGAACTGCGCCAGTCCCACGGCCATCACGAGTTCACCGATGGTGATGCGGCCCTCGAAGGCGAGCCAGCCGGCGGTCAGGGTGACCGCGGCGGCGAGGACCGCGTTGAGGGCCAGGGCGGTGCCCGCGTACACGCCGTTCACCCGGGCGACGGTCACCGCCTGGCGCCGCGCCTCGGAACTGACCCTGCGGTAGGAGAGGAACGCCGCGTGGTTGCCGCCGAACCCGTGCAGCGGGCGCAGGCCGGTGATCAGGTCGGCGACCTTCGCGCCCGCCCGCGCCACCCGGGCCTGCTGCTCCTGGGTGCTGGAGCCGATCCGCCCGGACATGACGCTCAGGACCGACAGGATCGCCACGGTCCCCGCGATCACCAGGAGTCCGAGCCGCAGGTCGGCCAGGCCGAGTGCGACCGCGGCGACCACCACCGCGACCAGTGAACTGATCAGCAGCGGGACCACCTCGATGATGTCCGCGGTCTGGTCGGCGTCCTCGGTGGCGATGGTCAGGACCTCACCGGACTTCAGGTCGACGTCCCGGGCCACGGGCTGGAGGCCGCAGGCAGCGACCCGCACCCGCCAGCGGTGCGCCTCGGTCGTGTTGGCCTTCTGCAGGACGCGCATCCCGAAGCGCCACGACAGCGACACCGTCGTGATGATCACGGCGAGTGCGGCGATCGAGAGACCGAGCGAACCGAGGCTCCGGTTCCGCATGGTGTGTTCGACGATCAGGCCGAGGGCGATGGGGAAGGCGGTCTCACCGGCCTGGTACAGACCCATGAGGACCGTGCCCGAGGTCATGGCGCCCAGGTTGCGGCGCAGGGCCGTCCTGAGGATGTCGGACCCCTTGTGGGGCCGCTGCGTGTCAGTTGTCATCGAGGTGGTGGGCAATCGCTTCCGGGGTTCGCAGGGTGAGCAGGTCGCGGATGGTGATGACGGGGCCGAACTCCCGCCGCAGCAGGCCGACCAGCCGGACCGCCACCATGGAGTGACCGCCCAGCGACACGAAGTCGCTCACCGCGCTCACCTCGTCATCATCCAGGTCGAGTGCCTCGGCGAAGAACTCGCACACCAGGGTCTCCGTCGCCGACTGCGGGCCGCGCTCGCCCCCGGTGCTCAGCACACCCAGGGGCTTGGCCTCCGGCAGTGCCTTGGTGTCGGCCTTCCCGTTCACCGTCAGCGGGATCGCGTCGACCTGGGCGTAGTGCGTCGGGCGCAGGAAGTCGGGCAGCCCCGCCCCCGCTTCCGCGGCGACCTCGGCCAGGTCGGAGCCGGCCTCCAGCACCAGGTAGGCGGCCAGCCGGTAGGCGCCGTCGACCTGCGGGGCGGGCTGGGCGACGGCCGCGGCGAAGCGGACGGCGGGATGCCGTGCGAACGCGGCCTCCACCTCGCCCAGTTCGACACGGTGGCCCCGGATCTTCACCTGCTGGTCGGTGCGGCCCAGGTACATCAGGTTCCCGTCCGGGCGCCGTACCACCAGGTCGCCGGTGCGGTACATGCGCTCCCCTGGCACCCCGAACGGACACGCCACGAAGCGGTGGGCACTCTGCGCGGGCTGCCCGAGGTAGCCGCGCGCGATGCCGATGCCGGCGACGTACAGCTCACCGGGGACCCCGTCGGGCAGGGGCCGCAGCCAGGGGTCGAGGACGTACACGTCGGTGTTGTCGATCGCCACGCCGACCACCGGGTCCTGGCACTCGAAGGTGCCGACGCCGAGGGTGTTGATGGTGTATTCGGTGGGCCCGTACAGGTTGTAGCCGACGGTGCCCTCGGTGTCGGCGAGCCGCCGCCACAGCGCCGGGGTCACGGCCTCACCGCCCAGCAGCACCAGGGCGGGCCGCCGGTCGGGGTCGTCGAGCAGGCCCTCGGCGACCAGTTGCTGGGCGTACGTCGGGGTCACGTTGACGACGTCGATCCCGTGCTCCGCGCAGTACTCGACCAGGCGGGGTGCGTCGCGGCGCAGTTCCTCGTCGCAGATGTGCACCTCGTGGCCGTCGGCCAGCCAGAGCAGTTCCTCCCAGGACATGTCGAAGGCGAAGGACACGGTGTGCGCGATGCGGAAGACGCGGTGGCCGTGCTGCGCCAGCACCGGTTCGAAGATGCGGCGCTGATGGTTGATCAGCATGTTGGTGAGACCGGCGTACTCGGTCACGACGCCCTTGGGCCTGCCCGTCGATCCGGAGGTGTAGATCGTGTAGGCGGGATGCCGCAGCCGGTCCGGGTCGTCCGGTGCATACGTCACGAAGGGCTCGGCCGGGGGCAACGGCCGGTCCAGCTCGATCAGTTCGCCCGTGAGCCGCAGTGACACGGCGCTCACCGTGAGGATCACCTCGGGGCGGGCGTCGTCCACGATCGCGGCGATCCGCTCGTCCGGGTGGTCCAGTTCCAGCGGTACGTAGGCGGCGCCGACGCGCAGCACGGCGAACAGGGCCACGATCGAGTCGAGGGACCGGGGGATCGCGAGGCCCACCGTCGTCTCCGGGCCGATGCCCCGCCCCGCGAGCACTCCCGCGACCGCGCGGCTGCGGTCGCGGAGCTGGGCGAACGTCAGGGTGGAGCCGTGGGCGACGAGGGCGGTCCGCTGCGGGTCGAGGTCCGCCGCACGGTCGAACCGGTCGACGACCGTGTCCGTGCCGATGTCCGTGCGCTCGGCGGGTCCGGCATCGCCGCCCAGCCCGGGGAGGGCTCCGACGGGACCCGTGGACCGGACGAGGTCGTCGAGCACCCGCAGGTAGTCGTCGAGGAGGCGGCGGGCACGCGCGGGATCGTCCCCGCGGTGTTCGAGCTTGACCGTGAGCCGGTCGCCGGGTGTCACGACCCAGGTGTACGGGTAGTGCGTCGAGTCGTCCGCCTTCACCGAGGTGATGCCGTGCTCGGCGTTCATCTCGGCGAACGCGTCCATGTCCAGGAAGTTCTGGAGCACGAACAGGTTGTCGAACAGGGTGTCGTGGCCGCCGGCCCGCTGGATCTCACCGAGCCCCAGGTGCTCGTGCTCCATCGCCTCGACCCTGGCCGCCTGCACACCCGCCAGGTACTGCCCCACGGTGTCGCCGGGCCGTGCCCGCGTCCACATCGGGACGGTGTTGAGGAGCACACCGACGATGCCGGCCAGACCCTCGCCCTCCCGCCCGGACACGGTCACGCCGAAGACGGCGTCGCTCCGGCCGGTGTGCGCGCCCAGCAGGAGGCCGAAGGCACCGGTCAGCACCGAGTTCAGGGTGACGCCGTGCGTCCTGGCCGCCTCCCGCAGGGCCTCGGACCGGTCGTCTGAGAGCGTGTGGACGAGCGCGCGCGGCAGGTCGTCCGTGAACGACGGCTCAGGTCCTGCGAGGAGAGTCGGCCCGGGGAGGCCGGACAGCTGCTCGGCCCAGAAGCGTTCCGAGACCGCGTGGTCCCTGGAGTCGAGCATCCGGGCGTAGTCCTCGAAGCCCGGGCCCGCCGGGGCGGGGGCCAGCGGCTCGCCCGCGACGACCGACCGGTAGGCGTCGAAGAGGTCCCGCAGCAGGATCTCGCGCGACCAGCCGTCCCACAGCAGCAGGTGGTAGCTGAGCAGCAGGCCGTCGTGGCCGCCGGGCAGGCGGACTACGGTGAGCCGGATCAGCGGGGGCGCGTCGAGGTCGAATCCGGTCTCGCGGTCCCGGGCGCGCAGGGCGTCGACCTCGGCGTCCGTCGCCAGGTCGAGGGTGTGGACCTCGGCCCGGCGGCCCGCCCGCAGGACCTGGACCGGGTTGCCGTCGCCGTCGGTGGTGAAGCCGGCGCCGGCGACGGGGTGCCGGGCGATGACGTGGGCCATCGCCTCGCCCAGGGCCTCGGTGTCCAGGCGCCGGTCGAAGGTGAAGTAGGACTGCGCGACGTAGTGTCCGGCCCGGCCCGCCATCTGGGCCTGGAAGTAGAGGCCGCGCTGGAGCGGGGTGACCGGTGCGGTGCGCTCGGCCGTCGTGGCGGCGTCCGCGACACGTTCCAGTGCCCGGTGCCAGTGGCCGGCGACCTCGTCGGGGATGCCCTCGGCGAGGGTGAAGGCCGCGTGCAGGCTTCCGGTGGCGTCGTCGGTCCAGGCGTTGACCTCGACGGCGTAGGGGCTGCCCTGATCGCCGGTGGTGAGGCGCAGCGCCTGGGACTCGCTGCCCCGGCCGAGGTAGTTGAAGAGCACCTGGGGCCGGGCGGTCAGCAGGGGGGCGGTCTGCGGGTTCAGGTACCTGAGCTGCCCGTAGGAGACGTGCCCGGTCTCGTCCGGCTGGCGTTCGGCGATCTCGCGCGCCGCGGCGAGGGGGTCGGTGTGGGCCGTGAGGCGCACGGGGGCGACGGAGGTGAACCAGCCGACCGTGCGGGTGTAGTCGTGGTGTTCGAGTGCCGGGACGCGTCCGTGCCGTTCCAGCTCGACCGCGAGGTCGGTGGGCGACTCCTGGACGTGGGTGAGCGCGACCCGGAGCGCTCCGCAGAGCAGCTCGGTGAGGCCGATACCGAGGGCGCCGGGCGCGGTACGCGTCACCCGGTCGCTGAGCGCGGGGCCGAGGACGAGCGTGCTCTCCCGGTGGTTCGTGACCGCCGGCAGCAGCGCGGGGGCTCCGAGGGTGTCCAGCCAGTGTCCGAGGCCGTCGAGGAGCTGGGAGGAGCCGGACTGGAGCGCCTCGGCGTACGCGGCGTAGGGGGTGGTGGGCGCGCCCGGGGGGTTCCCTCGCATGGCCGCTGTCAGGTCGTCGGTCAGGACGAGCCAGGACACCGCGTCCACCGCGAGATGGTGCACGGTGATCACCAGCGTCCGGCTCTCCTCCAGCCAGGTGAAGGCGATGACCTCACCCGATTCGGGATCGAGCCGACCGGCGGCCTCGTCGGCCGCGGCCGTCGGGTCGGCGGCCTGTGCGCGGACCACGGTGACGGCGCTCGGGGGCTCGGTGCGCAGCGCCCACACCCCGTGCTCGGCGCGCAGGCGCAGCCGGAGGACCGGGTGCGCGGCCACGACCTCGTTCGCGGCGCGCTCGGCGTCGGCGAATCCGGTGCCCTCGGGTGCGACCAGCGCCCTGGCCTGGGCGAACCGGTGGAGCGTGCCTCCGAGTTCGCGCTGGCGGAGGATGATCGGCGTGGCGGGCAGCGGGCCGTCCTCGCGGCGGGCCGGTACGGGTGCCACGGTGCGCGGTGCGCTGGTCTCCAGGTGGGCGGCGAGCGCCCGCGGTGTCTTGAGCAGGAACACGTCCCGGGGCGCGATCGGCAGGCCGAGCGCCCTGGCCCGGTTGATGACGGTGATGGCGACGATGCTGTCGCCGCCGGCCGCGAAGAAGTCGGTGTCGGCGTCCACGGCGACGTCGCCCGGCAGGGCCTCGTCGAAGACGCCGACCAGCGCGGCGAGCGCGGATCCGGTCACCGCCGCCGGGGCGTCGTCGGCGGCGGCGCGCAGGATGAGGGCCTTGCGGTCCAGCTTGCCGTTGACGGTCAGCGGGAGGGCGTCGGCGGGCAGCACCCGCCCCGGCACCATGTGCGAGGGCAGCTTCGCGGACAGGAGGGCGGCGAGGTCCTCCGGGGCCCGGCCCACGACGTGCGCGACCAGGTGGTCGGCGGTGTCCGCGACGGTGACCGCCACGTCGACCACGCCGTCGAGCTCCCTGACCGCGGCCTCGACCTCGCCGAGTTCGACACGGAAGCCCTTCAGCTGCACCTGGTCGTCGGCGCGGCCCACGAACTCCAGCTCGCCGTCGAGCGTGCGGCGCGCGAGGTCGCCCGTGTGGTACATCCGGGAGCCGTCGCCCGCGAACGGGTCGGCGACGAAACGTCCCGCGGTGAGCCCCGGCCTGCCGAGGTAACCGAGCGACACCTGGTCACCGGCGACGTAGATGGCACCCACCCGGCCCGGAGGCACGGGCCTGAGCCGGTCGTCGAGGAGATGGGTGACCAGACCGGGGACCGGACCTCCGATGGGGCTGACCTCGCCCAGGAGGTCGGCGGCGGTGAGCACGCGGTGCGTGACGTGGACGGTGGTCTCGGTGATGCCGTACATGTTGACCAGTTCGGGCGAGGCGGTCCCGTGCCGCTCGGCCCAGGGGCGCAGGCGCACGGGGTCCAGCGCCTCGCCCCCGAAGATGATCCGGCGCAGCGAGGTGACCGGTTCGGCGGCCCGCCGGTCGGCTTCGATGAACTGGTGGAAGGCCGACGGGGTCTGGTTGAGCACCGTCACGCCGCGCTCGCGGACGAGCCGGTGGAAGTCCACCGGGGAGCGGGTCAGGGCGTAGTCCGGCACGAGCAGTTCACCGCCGTGGGCCAGCGCGCCCCACAGCTCCCAGACCGCGAAGTCGAAGGAGTAGGAGTGGAACTGCACCCAGACGTCCCGGGGCCCGAAGTCCATGGCGGGCCGGGTGTTGGCCAGCAGTGTGACGACGGCCGAGTGCGGGACGACCACACCCTTGGGCCTGCCGGTCGAGCCGGACGTGTAGATCACGTAGGCGGGTTCGTGCCAGTCGGGTTCCCCGCGTACGTCACGGGCGGGGGCCGCCGGCTGTTCCTCGCCCATCACGAGCAGGCGGGCGGCGGCTCCGTCAGGCGCGTCGGACAGCAGCCGGGCGAAACGCGGGCGCTGTTCACGGTCGACGAGCACGACCTGCGGCGCGGCGTCGGCGAGGACGTATCCCAGCCGTTCGTCCGGGTACGCCAGGTCCAGCGGTACGTAGGCCCCGCCGGCGCTGACGACCGCCACCAGGGCGACGACCTGTTCGAGCGAGCGCGGGACGGCGACCGCGACACGTGTGCCCGGCCCGACTCCGGCCGCGCGCAGCGAGGCCGCCAGGGAGTCCTTGGCCTCGGCCAGTTCGCCGTACGTCAGGGACGTGGTGGAGCCGTCCAGGGCGCACAGGGTCACCGCCGTGGCGGCCGGGTCGCGCTCCGCGGCGGCGTCGAACAGCCCGTCCAGGGTCGCCGGGGTGACGGCGGCCGGGAGCTGGGCCTCCTCGGCGGCGAGTTCGCCGGCGAGGGCGTCCGGCCGGGTGAGCAGGCCGGTGAGGGCCCGGGTGAAGGTGTCGAGGATCGCCTGGGCCGCCGGCTCGCCGAGGAGTTCGGCGTCGTAGATCAGGTTGAAGCGCGGGCGGCCGTCCGGGGTCCGCTCCACGACGAGGGTCAGCGGGTAGTGCGGAGCGCCCTCGTTGGCGATGCCGGTCACGGCCGGCTCGTCGCCGGGCCTGCTCAGTGCGGCCACGTCGGTCGCGACGTCGAACACCACGAGGGTGTCGAACAGTGCGCCCGCGCCGCTCCTGCGGCCGATCCGCGCGAGGGAGACGTGCTGATGCGGCAGTACGGCGCTCTGGTGCTCCCGGACCGAGGCCAGCAGTTCGCGCGCGGTGGTCGTGGGTGCCCAGCGGGCGCGCACCGGGACCGTGTTGATGAAGAGGCCGACCATGTCCCCGATGCCGGGCACGTCGGCGTCGCGCCCGGACACGGTGGAGCCGAACACCACGTCGCCGCCGTGCAGGAGGCCGCCCAGCGTCAGCGCCCAGGCGCCGTGCACGGCCACGCTCAACGGCACTCCGGCGGTGCGGGCTCCCGCGTCGATGTCGTCCACCGGGTCCACGGCCGTGTCGGCGAACCGGTCCGACGGACTGTGCCCCCCGGCGACGAGCGAGGGGCCGGGGAGACCGGCGAGCTCGTCGGCCCACACCCGGTCGCTCTCCTCGTCGTCACGTCCGGCGAGCCAGCGGACGTAGTCGGGGAAGCCGCCGACCGGATGGACGGTGCCGGGTGCGCGGTACTCGGCCAGCAGGGTGCGCAGCATCGGCGGCACGGACCAGCCGTCGGCGACGATGTGATGCACGGTCTGCACGAGGACGGAGCGGCGCGGGCCGGTACGGACGAGCGTGAAGCGCATCAGCGGGCCGGTGGCCAGGTCGAATCCTGCGCGCCGGTCGCGTTCGGCCAGGTCGCGGATCTCCGCCTCGGTGACGCCGGGGCGGTCGAGCACGGTGAACGGCGCCCTCACCCCGCTCTCCAGTACCGAGACCACGCGGCCGTCGGCCAGGGCGACGAACCGGGCGGCCAGGTTGGGGTAGAGCGCGAGCAGCCGGGTGGCCGCCGTCGCGAGCCTGTCGGCGTCCACCTCGCCCTCCAGGGTGAGCAGTTGCTGCTCGACGTAGCTGCCGGCCGAGTCGTCGTCGAAGACCGAGTGGAAGTACAGGCCCTCCTGCAGCGGGGTGAGCGGCAGCACGTCACGGAGGGCGGGGCCGTCCAGGTCGTCGACGTCGGCCTGCGTGAGCGGCACGAGGCCGAAGTCGCTCGGGGAGTGCCCGCCCTCGTCGAGCGAGGCGAGCCCGGTGAGCGCCGCCTCGAAGTACGCGCCGATGGTGGCCACGTCCCCGTCGGTGAACATGCCCTCGGGCCAGGAGACGGTGGTGACCAGCTCGTACGCGCCGTTCGCCGTGGGTTCGGCGATCGCGTTGAACTCCAGGGCGCGCGGCAGGCGCATCCTCGGGTCGCGCTTCTCCCCCAGGTGTCCGGTGGTGCCGCCGACCTGCCAGTCCCCGGACGCACCCGACTCGAAGCGGCCCAGGTAGTTGAACAGCACCTGGGGTGCGGGCGCCTCGAAGCCGACGCCGTTCAGATACCGCAGGGCCCCGTAGGACAGGCCGTTGCTCGGCACACGTGCGAGGTCGTCCTTGACGGCCTTCAGCGCGGCGGCCAGATAGCCGGGGGCGGTGGGATCGTCGGTCGGACCGGGGTCCACGGTCACCGGGAAGAGGGTGGTGAACCAGCCCACGGTCCGCGACAGTTCCGGCTCGGAGCCGGCGGGGCCCGCCACGAAGCGCGCCTCGCGGCCGTGGCCCTCCAGCTCGATGTGGGCGAAGGTCTGGTCCTGCCCGAGGTCGCGCCGCCATCCGGCGAGGGCGACGGCGAGCGCGGTCAGCAGTACGTCGTTGACGCCGGCGTGGAACCTGGCGGGGACCTCGCCCAGCAGCGCGGACGTGGTCCCGGGACCGACCCGCAGGGTGCGGGTCCGCTCGCGGGCGACGACGTCGTCCGGCGACGCCGGACGTCTGCCGAGCGGCCCGTCCGGGCCCGGCAGCGGGCGCCGGAAGTAGGCGCGGTCTGCGTCGAAGGCCGAACCGGCCAGCAGCTGCGTCCAGTGGCGGAACGAGGTGCCCACGGGGGGCAGGTCGACGGGCTCACCGGAGGCGAACTGCCGCCACGCCGTGGCAAGGTCCTCCATCAGGATCCGCCAGGACACCCCGTCGACCACGACGTGGTGGACGACGAGGACCAACTGCCGTGCCGCTGGCCGGCGAACGGCGCTCAGCATCACGCCGGCGTCCGGGTCGAGTGCCCCGGTGGCGAGCGCGACACACGCGTCCAGGGACGCGTCGCTCTCCTGCCAACGGGCCGCGCTCCCGCCGGCCGCCGGGATGTCGAAGCTCCACCGCTCGCCGCGCACGAGCCTCGCGCGCAGCATGTCGTGCCGTTCGAGAAGGGCGGCGAGGATCGCGTCGAGCCCCGTCCCGGTCAGTTCCGCCGGGGTGTTCAGCACCACCGACTGCACGAAGCCGTCGACCGCGTCCGTGGTCTCACCGAGCCACTGGACGACCGGCGATCCCACCACGGGTCCGGTGGCCACGTCGCCGTGTCCGGCCGGGGTGACGTCCTCACGGCTCGCCACCGCGGCCAGGGCGCCGACGACGCTGTGGGTGAAGATCTGCCGCGCGGTGACGTAGAGGCCCGCGTCCCGCAGGGCGCCCAGCAGCGATATGGCCAGGATGCTGTCGCCGCCGAGCCGGAAGAAGTCTTGGTCGACGCCGACTTCGTCCAGTCGCAGCAGGGAGGCGACGGTCGCGCACACCAGGCGCTCGTCGTCGGTGGAGGGCTGGACGATCGAGCCGGTGTCGTTCACGGGCTCGGGCAGCGCGCCCCGGTCGATCTTCCCGTTCGCGGTGAGCGGGAACTCCTTCATCACGACGAGCCGGGCGGGCACCATGTACTCCACCATGTGCGCGGCGGCCCACGCCCCGACGTCGTCCGCCCGCAGGTCCTCGTACCCGGCGGACGGGATGACGTACCCCACGAGGTAGGTGCCGCCCGCCGTGTTCTTCTTCGCGACGACGCAGGTGTGCCGGACCGCGGGGTGTTCCGCGAGTCCCGCCTCCACGTCCTCGATCTCCAGGCGCATCCCGCGGATCTTGATCTGGTTGTCGGCCCGGCCGAGGAAGTCCAGTGAGCCGTCGGGGGCGAACCGCGCGAGGTCGCCCGTCCGGTACAGGCGCGAGCCGTCGGCGGCGAAGGGGTTGGCCACGAAGCGGGACGCCGTGAGACCCGGCGCGCCGACGTAGCCGCGTCCGAGGAGGAAGCCGCCCACGTACAGCTCGCCGCCGACCCCGACGGGGACCTGGCGCAGCTCCTCGTCCAGGACGTACAGCTGGGTGTTGGGGTTGGCCCTGCCGATGGACGTCGACAGGCGTTCGGCCTCGCCGCGGTAGATCACGTGCGAGACGCCGATCGTCGTCTCGGCCGGGCCGTAGCCGTGGTACATCGGGATGTCGAGCCGTGTGCGGAAGCGTTCGTACAGCTCGGGGGTCAGCACCTCCCCGCCGCACCAGACGTGCCGCAGGCTGTCCAGCCGGTCCGAGTCCCCCGCCATCTCCAGGAGCACGTCCAGCATGGACGACACGAGGTAGGTGAAGGTGACGCGCTGCTCGGCGATCACGCGCAGCAGGTGGTGCGGATCGCGTTCGCCGCCGGGCCGCAGGACGACGAGCCGTCCGCCGGTGACGAGCGGGAGGAATATCTCGTTGATGGAGATGTCGAAGGAGAGCGGCGCCTTGAAGAGTGACGCGTCGTCATGGCCGAAGCCCAGGATCTCGCGCGACTGCCACAGGAGGCGTTCGCTGATCGCCTCGTGCCGGATCATGGCGCCCTTGGGGCGGCCGGTGGAGCCGGAGGTGAAGATCACGTAGGCGAGGGCCGTGCCGTGCACCGTGACGTCGGGTGCCTCGGCGGGGTAGGCGTCGAACGCCCGGTCCCGGAGGTCCAGGGCGACCGCGGGCGGCTCCGCCGCGTCGTGCTCGCCCGTCTCGTTGAGCTGGAGGACGACTTGGGCGTCCTCGATGACGACGGCCCGGCGCGCGGCGGGCCACTGCGGGTCGAGCGGTACGAAGGCGCAGCCGGCCTGGAGCACGCCGAGCAGCCCGACCACCATGTCGGCGGACCGGCTGAGCGAGATGCCCACGACCTGCTCGGCGGTGAGGCCGAGTCCGATCAGGTGGTGGGCCAGGCGCGCGGACAGCTCGGCCGCCTCGCGGTAGGTGAGCGAACGGTGCTCGTCGACGACGGCGACGGCGTCGGGCCGGGTCCGCGCCTGCTCGCGGAACATCTCCACCAGGGTGGGGCGGACGCGGTCGGCGTCCGTGTCGTTCCACACGGCGAGGGCCGCGGCCCTCGCCGCGGCGCCGGTCGCGCTCATCGTCCCGAGCGGCCGGTCGGGGAAGTCGGCGAGGTCGTCGAGTGCGGCCTGCGCTTCCGCCGTCACGACGCCGGCGGGGACGGTGATGCTGCGGCCGTCCGCACCCGCCTCCCACCCGGCGCTCCCCGCCCCGCCGTTGTCGGCCCATCCGAGCACGTCGGCGAAGAGCGTACCGGGGGTGAGGTCGAGGCCCTCGGGACTCCGTCCGGCCGACCAGTGGGCCAGGGCGATGGCACAGGCCTCGGCGAGCGTCCTGTCGGAGTAGTCACCGGTCCGCCGGCGCAGGTCGGTCAGGTTCGTGGGAGAAAGCCGCACGAAACGACCGCTCGGTTCCAGCATCGAAGACTCATCGCCCTTCCGAAGTAAGAGAATTTACTGACCTGACCTGCTCAGGTGTGTCTAGCTGCCCTCGCGCCAGGCCTGCCACAGCCGGGCGTAACCGCCGCCCAGGGCGACGAGTTCGTCGTGGGTTCCCTGCTCCACCACGCGGCCGGCGTCCAGCACGGCGATCCGGTCGGCCGCCATCGCCTGTGTCAGGCGGTGCGCCACGAAGAGCGTGGTCCTGCCCGCGCAGGCGGCCGTCACGGCGCGCTCCAGCTCGGCGGCGCCCTCGCTGCCCGCTTCCGCGGTCGACTCGTCGAGCACCACCACGGGGGCCCGTCCCAGCACGAGCCGGGCCAGGGCGATCTGGGCGACCTTGGTGCCGTCCAGCCGCTCCCCGCCCTCCCCGACCTGGGTGGCGAGCCCGTCGGGCAGGTTCTCGACCCACTCGTGGGCGCCGACCGTCCGCAGCGCGTCGGCGAGTTCTGTGTCGTCGGCCCCGGGCGCGGCGAGCCGCAGGTCGTCGGCGAGCGATCCGGAGAAGACGTGCGTCTCCTGCGTCAGGATGCTGACCAGTGCCCGCGCCCCGGCCTCGTCGAGACCGGCGAGGTCCTGCGAGCCGATGCGCACCGATCCGGACTCCGGGGTGCCGATGCCGGCGATCAGCGCCGCCAGCGTCGACTTGCCGGCGCCCGTCGCGCCCACCAGGGCCAGCGAGCCGCCGGACGGGATCGTCAGGTCGACGTCCAGGAGCACCGGGCTCTCGGTGTCCGGGTAACGGTAGGTCAGCCCCCGGACGGTGACCGGGTACGGCGTGGCCCGCGCCTTCGTCACGGAGTCGTCGCCGACCAGCCGGGACTCCGCGGTCTCCCCCAGCACTCCGACCAGACGGGTCAGGCTCGCGCCCGACTTCTGCGCCTCGTCGAATGTGAACATGATGGCGCCCAGCGGTGTGAACAGCCGGTGGAACATGAGCGGGGCGGCCGACACCTCGCCCAGGGTGGCGGCGTCGCCCTCCAGGAGGGCGTATCCCACCACGAGGATGAGGACCAGGCCGATGAACTCGGCGCGGTTCTCCCGGCCCACGAAGCGGCCGAAGAAGCGGAAGACCTCGACGCCGAGGTCCCGCACCCGCCAGGACTCCGCGGTGACCTTCTCGCGGACGGCGCCCTCCAGGCGGTAGGCCCGGACGGTGTCGATGCCGTTCAGTCCGCTGATCAGTGCCTGCGCACGGTCGGCCTGGGCCACCCGCTGCTCGCGGTAGAGCGGGGCGGACCTGGGCAGGTACCAGCGGAGGGCGAGGGCGTAGGCGGGCAGCGCACCGGCGCCGGCCAGGCCGAGCCGCCAGTCCAGCCCGAACATGCCGACGGTGGCGATGGCGACGAGGACCCCGGCGGTGAACACCGTGGGGATCGCGCTGCGGATGCCCCGGGACAGCACGGCCACGTCGTCGCCGACCCGGGACAGCACGTCCCCTCTGCCGACCTGCTCGATCCGGGCGCTCGGCATGCCCAGTACGGCGCGCACCGCGTTCTCGCGCAGCCGTGCGAGCAGATCCGCACCCAGCCGTCCGATCAGGTACGTCGACAGGGCCGTCGCCGCCGCGCCGAACAGCGCGGCGGCACCCAGGAGGACGCCGACCGTGACGAGGGCGGAGCCCGACGCACCGTCGACCACTCCGTCGACGACCTGTCCGAGCAGCAGGACGGGAAGCACCTGGAGTGCCGCCCCGGCCACCGTCGTCAGCACGGTGGCCGCGGTCAGCCAGGGGATCTCACGGCAGTGCGCCGCGACCCATCCTGCGGCCTCTCTCCCGGACGCGGTGCGCAGGGCCTCCGGAGCGGGGCGCGTGTCCGTGGTGCTCACGCGCCGGCCGGAAGGAGCGGGGCCGTGGCCGGGGCGGTGGCCGTCACTGGTCGACCGACTTGACGAGCTCGTCGATCGCGTACGGCAGCGAGAGCAGCGTGCCCTGGGACATGGCGGCGCCGACCGCGGGGCCCTCGCTGTCCAGGAGGTAGGAGACCTTGCCGTTCTTCGCCGCGTCGAGGTTGGCGAAGAGCCTGAACTTCTTCAGGGCCTCCGTGTCCGCCTTGTCGTTGATGACGAAGATGCGGTCGACGTCGACGAGGTCGATGCGCTCGGGCGAGAGCTGTGTGTAGAACTTCCCGCCGGCGACCTCGTCGATCTTCGTGGCGCCCTTGAATCCGATGCCCGTCACGAGCCGGCCGCGTACGTCGGTCGTGGTGAAGGGTGCGACGGAGTCCTCGTACCAGGACAGGGCGACCGCGGTCTGGTCCGCGAACTCCGGGTGCGCCGCCTTGGCGGCGTCGAGCTTGCCCTGGATGCCCTTGACCAGCTCGGCGCCCTCGGCCTCCTTGCCGAGCGCCTTGGCGATGTGGACCGCGTTGTCCTGCCAGGGTGCGCTGAAGGGCTCCTTCTCGGCCTTCGTGCGTCCCACGGTGGGGGCGATCCTGGAGAGCTTGTCGTATGCCGCCTGGTCGACCTCGGAGTAGACCGCGATGATCAGGTCCGGCCGAAGGGCCGCGATCTTCTCGTAGTTGGGGCCCGTGTCGCCGTTGCTCATGACGACCTCCGGGCGGGTGTCGCCCCACTTGTCCTTCACCCAGGGCCACTGGGTGTTGATGTCGGGCGACTTGCCCGCCGGGTTCGGGTACTGGTCGACCATGCCGACCGGCTTGATGCCGAGGGCGAGGATCGCCTGGTCGTCGGTGTAGCCGACGGACACGACCCGCTTGGGGGCCTTGGTGACCTTCGTCGATCCGAACGCGTGCTCCACGGTGACCGGGAACGCGCCGGTGGCGGCGGACGGGGCGCTGTCGCTCTTCGTGTCCTCGGAGTCGGAGCCGCATCCCGTGAGGAGAGCGGCGCCGAGAACCGCCGCCAGCAGTACGGCCGCCGGCCGACGTCCTGGCTTCGTAAGAGTCGTTCTGTGGAGAAGCATCCCGGATCCCTTTGCTTTCACGCCGCCGACCGCCCCCCGTGTGAGGGCAGCCAAACCTTACCTTGAAGCAGGAAGGTAAGCCTAGCCTAACCTTGCCATGAACCGTCACGCGCCCCCTAGTTGAGCTGCACGTGGACGTGGGCGCGGCCGATCGGCACGATGAGCGGGCGGTCCCCCACCGGATCGTCGATCACCATGGCCCGCAGCCCGAACGCCTCGTACAGCAGCTCCGCCGTGATCACGTCGCGCGGATGACCCTGCGCGAGGATCTCGCCCTCCCGCATCACCACGAGGTTGTCGCTGTAGCGCGTGGCCAGATTGAGGTCGTGCAGCACCATGACCACGGTGCACCCCGACTCGTGCAGATCGTCGACCAGATCCAGCACGTCCATGGCGTGCGCCAGGTCCAGATACGTCGTCGGCTCGTCCAGCAGCAGCAGGTCGGTCCCCTGGGCGAGCGTCATGGAGATCCACACCCGCTGGCGCTGGCCTCCGGACAGCGAGTCCACCGGCCGGTCGGCCAGGTCGGACACGCCCGTCATGGCCAGCGCGCGCTCGACGACGTCGGCGTCGTCCGACGACCACTGGCGCAACCAGCTCTGGTGCGGATGCCGTCCCCGCGCGACGAGGTCGGCGACCGTCAGGCCCTCGGGCGCGACGGGTGCCTGTGGAAGCAGTCCGAGCTTCTTCGCCACGTCCCTGGTCCTCAGTCCGGCGATGTCCTCGCCGTCCAGCACGACCGCCCCCCTGGCCGGCTTGAGCAGCCGCGTCAGGGTGCGCAACAGGGTCGACTTGCCGCAGCCGTTGGGTCCGATGATCGTGGTGACCACGCCCGGCGGGATGGCCACGTCCAGCCCGTCCATCACCGTCCGCGCGCCGTATCCGACCGTGATGCCCCTGGCGGCCAGCCGTGCCGTGCCGTCGGCGCCCGCCCCCTCACCGGTGATCCTCTCAGCGGCCACCCGTGTCCCTCCGTCTCGCATGCTTGACCCTTCCGTGAGCTATCTGAGGTTGGCCCGCACGAGCAGGAAGACGAGGAAGGGGCCGCCGATCGCGGCGGTGACCACGCCCACGGGGAGGGCCATCGGCAGCGCCGTACGCGCCGTCAGGTCCGCGCCGGTCAGCAGCAGCGCGCCGACCAGCCCCGAGGCGATCATCGGCGGCGTCGGGTGCCGCACCAGGCGCATCGCCACCTGGGGCGCCACCAGTGCGACGAAGGGCACCGGGCCGGCCGCGCTCACCGCCACGGCTGCCAGGAGCACCGCGCACAGAAGCAGGACGGCCCGCACCCGGGAGTACCGGACGCCGAGGCCCGCGGCCACGTCGTCGCCGAGGTGCAGGGGCTTGAACTGGAAGGCGGCGCACGCCACGATGGCCATGAGGGCGAGCGTCGACCAGAGCGCCACCCCGACCTCGCCCCACGACCGGTTGTCCAGGGAGCCGACCAGCCACGCCTGGGCCCGCGCCACGTCCCGGATGTCGGCGGTGGACAGCAGCCAGGTCGTGACCGCCTCCGTCACCGCGCTCACCGAGATGCCGATGAGGACGAGCCGGAAGCCGTCGATCCCCCGACGCCACGCCAGGAAGTACACCAGCAGCCCCGCGCCCAGGCCCCCGGCGAGCGCCGCGGCGGACACGCCCACGGAACCCACGACCGCGGCCGCCGTACCGCCCGACACCGTCACCAGGAACACCGCGACCGCCCCGGCCCCGCCGGTGATGCCCAGGATGTCGGGACTGGCCAGCGGATTGCGGGCGATGGACTGCGTGATGGCCCCGGACACCCCGAGCGCGGTCCCGACGACGAGACCGGCCAGCGCGCGCGGCATCCGCAGGTCCATGATGACGAACTCGTCGACCTGCTCGCCCCGGCCGGCGATCGTCGCGATCACCCGGTCGAGCCCGAGGGGGAAGTCGCCCACGCTGATGGACAGGCAGAACACCAGGAAGGTCGCCACCGCCAGGAGCAGCGTGACGCCGACCATCCAGGGGCGCCATACGAACGACAGGCCGCCGAGCCGCACGCCCGGCGTCACCGCCGGCTTCACCGCTGTCCCGTTCACGCGTTCCTGAACTTTCCCCGCCACACCAGGACGGCGAAGAAGGGGGCTCCGAGGAGGGACACGACGACACCCGCGTCCAACTCGCCGGGGCGCACGACCAGTCGGCCCACGATGTCACAGACGAGCAGGATCACCGCGCCGAGCAGACCGGCGTACGGCACCAGCCACCGGTAGTCCGGACCCGTCAGGTACCGGGCCACGTGGGCCACCATGAGCCCGAGGAACGCGATGGGGCCGCAGGCCGCCGTCGCCGCGCCCGCCAGCAGCGTGACGGCGACGATGCCGGCGGTCCTGCTCAGTGCGATGTTCACGCCGAGTCCGCGTGCCACGTCGGCGCCGAGGTTCAGCAGGTTGAGCGAGGGGAGGGTGGCGAGAGCCGTCACGAGGCCCGCCGCGACGAACCCCGTGACCGGCCAGATGACGTCGAATCCGACTCCGGCCACCGAGCCCGAGTTCCAGAACCTCAGGACGTTCAGGGACTTCAGGTCGGAGAGTGCGACCGCCATGGTCATGGCCGCGAGGAACACCGTGACGCCCTGCCCGGCGAGCGCGAGCGTCAGGGGGTTGCCGGCGCCTCTGCCGATGCTCGCCAGGCCGAACACGACGACGCCCGCGGCGCCGGCTCCCAGGAAGGCGAACCAGACGTACTGGAAGGGGTCGGAGAAGCCGAAGAGCGCGATCACCGACACCACGGCGAAGGACGCCCCGGTGTTCACCCCGAGCAGCCCGGTGTCGGCGATCGGATTGCGTGTGTACCCCTGGATCAGGGCCCCCGAGACCCCCAGCGCGATGCCCGCGACGATCGCGAGGACCGTCCGCGGCACCCGCACGGTCTGCACGATGAGCCGGATCTCGGTGAGTCCGCGGTCGGGGTCCGGTGCCGCGAACAGGCCGTGCCAGACCTCGGCGGGGCTGAGCGCCCGCGCCCCGACGGCCAGCGACACCGCGCAGGTGGCGACGAGAACCGCCGCCAGGACGACGGCGCCCCCAACCCGGCGCCGCTGGGCCCCTGTTGCACCCTTCGGCGCGGCTCGCTCCACTGCAGTCGTGCTCATGTCGACGTACGTTATCCCTTTGATCCATCGGTGGACGCACGCGCCCGGCGCCCACGCGGTCCGGGCGGAGGTCCGCCGCCGGCGGGGCGGCCGGTGGCGGACCCGTGCCCGCTAGCGGGCGCTCGTACCGGGGACCGGACGCGCCTCGTCGGAGGCCGCCTTGACGCCCCGGTCGAGCAGCGAGTCCAGGATCTCCCCGACCCGGATCGCGATGTTGGACAGCAGGGCGGAGGTGATGCCGTGCGTGTGCTCCGTGCCGCCCTGGAGGTATATGCCGCAGCGCAGTTCGGGGTCCGTCGCGATGCGGTAGTCGCGCTCGACACGGACCCGGCCCTCGTCGTCGCGGAGGCAGCGGTCCGCCACGTCGCCGAGGAGGGCGACCGGGTCGACGGGGCTGTAGCCGGTGGCGAACACCACCACGTCGGCGTCCAGGACGGTCTCCTCGCCCGTGACGAGGGACTTCACGGTGGCCCGGGCCTTCTCCGGCGTCTCCTCGACGGCGACGAGCCGGGACACGTTGAGGAAGCGCAGCCGCTCGGTGCCGAGGACCTTCTCCTGGTACATCTGCCGGTAGAGGTCATCGATGAGATCGATGTCGACCACGGAGTAGTTGGTGTTGCCGTGGTAGTCCATCAGTCTGCGCTTGACGTCCTGGGGGGCCTCGTAGAACTCGTCGACGGCCCCCGGGTCGAAGATCCGGTTGGCGAAGCTGCTGTCGTCGGCGGGGCTGTAGCCGTACCGGCTGAAGACCGCGCAGACCTCGGCGTCGGGGAAGCGGCGGTGCAGGTACGCGACGTTCTCGGCGGCGCTCTGCCCCGCGCCCACGACGACGAACCGGGACGGTGAGGCCCCCTCCAGCTCGCCGACCCGCGTCAGGAGCTCGGAGTTGTGCCACACCCGGTCGCCGCGCTCGATGCCCCCGGGCACGAGCGGGCGCAGTCCGGTGCCGATGACGAGGTTGCGGGCCCGGTGGACGGCGAGCCCCTCCGCCGAGCGGACGGTCACGTCCAGGTACTCCACGGCCCCGTCCCGGACGAACGGCGTGACGCCGACGACCTCGTGGCCGTAGGAGACCATGTCGTCGACCTTGGCCGCGGCCCATTCGAGGTAGTCGTGGAACTCCACCCGCAGGGGGAAGAGGTTCTTGTGGTTGATGAAGTCGACCAGCCGGTCCTTGCTCTTCAGGTACGAGAGGAAGCTGAACTCGCTGGTCGGGTTCCTGAGTGTGACCAGGTCCTTGAGGAAGGACACCTGCATCGTCGCGTCGTCGATCAGCATGCCGCGGTGCCAGCCGAAGCGGGGCTGCTGTTCGAAGAAGTGGGCGGTGACCGTCTCGTGCGGGCCGGTGCGCGCGTTGTGCTCGTTGAGCGCGATGGCCATGGCCACATTGGACGGCCCGAAACCGATGCCGATGAGGTCGTGGACCGGTCGGATGTCGCCGGGCTGAACCTGTGACATGTCACTCCCATTCGTGCGGGGCAGGCGCCTGTCAGGCGTGGGGGATCGAGCAAGACCTGGGCGCGCCGATGGAGCGGCCCGCTGAAACTTAGGTGAGCCTAAGCTAATCTTGCGGAGCTGTCGATAGGGCGGCCGAAAGCGGGCGCCGCTCAACTGGGCGACATCGCGACCCCGTTGCAAAGTTAGGCAAGGCTCGCTTTACTGGGCACTGATCAGCCCCTGCTCTGAGGAGGAACCCCATGCGGGTCGTCATGTTCGGATACCAGACCTGGGGCCACCGCACCCTGCAAGCCCTCCTGGACTCCGAGCACGACGTGGTGATGGTCGTGACGCATCCCAAGAGCGAGCACGCGTACGAGAAGATCTGGAGCGACTCCGTCGCCGACCTCGCCGAGGAGCACGGCGTCCCGGTACTGATCCGCAACCGCCCCGACGACGAGGAGTTGTTCGAGCGCCTCCAGGAGGCGGACCCGGACATCATCGTGGCCAACAACTGGCGCACCTGGATCCCGCCGCGCATCTTCGCCCTCCCGCGCCACGGCACGCTGAACATCCACGACTCGCTGCTCCCGAAGTACGCCGGTTTCTCGCCGCTGATCTGGGCCCTGATCAACGGCGAGCCCGAGGTGGGCGTGACCGCGCACATGATGAACGACGAGCTCGACGCCGGCGACATCGTCCGGCAGGAGGCGGTGCGGGTCGGTCCGAAGGACACGACCACCGACCTGTTCCACAAGACGGTCGACCTGATCGGTCCCGTCACCACCGGCGCACTCGACCTGATCGCCTCGGGACGGACCGACTTCACCAAGCAGGACCGCTCCCGGGCGAGCTTCTTCCACAAGCGGTCCGACGAGGACATCCGCATCGACTGGAACTGGCCGGCCGAGGACCTCGAACGCCTGATCCGCGCGCAGTCCGAGCCGTACCCGAGCGCTTTCACCTTCCACCGCGGCAAGCGGCTCGAGGTGCTCGCCGCCGTGGTGTCCGAGGGGCGCTACGGCGGCACGCCCGGGCGCATCTTCTACCGCGAGGGTGAGGGTGTGGCGATCGTCGCGGGAGCGGACGCCCGCACCGGACGCAACCACGGCCTGGCCATCACGCGGGTGCGCACCGAGGACGGCCGGGAACTGGGCGCCACGGAGTACTTCACCTCCATGGGCGGCTACCTGACCGGCCGCCCCTGAACGAACGGCCGCGGTCCACCGTCCGGAGCGTGTCACGCCCCGGACCGGCGCGCGGAGACGGCCCCGGGGGGGGGGGGGGCCCGGGGGGGGGGGGGCCCCCGGGGGGGGGGGGGGCCCGCGCCGCGGGGGGCCGGGGCCACCGGGGGTCGAGCGCCCCGGCGGGGGGCGCCGCCCCCCCCGCCGCCCCGCGCCCCCCCCCCCCCC
Organism: Streptomyces sp. NPDC001822; assembly: GCF_042892135.1. Classification (NCBI taxonomy): domain Bacteria; kingdom Bacillati; phylum Actinomycetota; class Actinomycetes; order Kitasatosporales; family Streptomycetaceae; genus Streptomyces; species Streptomyces sp. NPDC001822. The sequence goes on along the minus strand of NZ_JBIATW010000016.1, from coordinate 110,248 downwards.
CGCCGCCCCCCCCCCCCCCCGCCCCCCCCGCCGCCGGCCCCCCCCCCCCCCCCGGGGCCCGCGGCGGTTCTCAGCCCGCGTACGCGGCGAGAACCCGGGTGAAGTCCCACGGCTGCTGGGAGACACCCGAGCAGGTGTCGGCCCCGCCGCCGGTGCAGGGCCGGTCCCGGTTGACGGACCAGAACGTCAGCCGAGCGATGTGGCGCTGCTGGGCGTAGGCGAGGATGGTGCGGAAGTCGGCCACGGTGACCGTCTCCCCGTTGTCCGTGATGCCGTTCATCGAGGAGATCCCGGTGTGCCGGTAGGCCTGGTCGTCCGAGTACCCGTAGGCGTTCTTGACCGCGGTCTTCAGGCCTTCGGCGGCACGGACGGTGAGGGTGCCCATGTTCTGGCCGGCGCCGCCGAAGTTGAACGGCATGATGGTCCAGCTGTCCACGGTGAGCCCGGAGGCCGCGGCCTTGCTGATGAGACTGTTGTCCGGGCCGTTCTGGCCCGTGCCGAAGGTCACGTACAGCTTGATTCCGGGGTTGTTGGCCCGGACGGTCTTCAGCGCGTCCACCGTGCGCTGCTGGACGACCGGACTGTCGTACGCCGCCGCCTCGATGTCGATGTCGATCGCCTTGAGACCGTAGGCGTTGATGACCTTCTGGTACGCCGAGGCCAGTTCACCGGCGCTGGAGCACGAGCTCTCCAGCTTGTTGCCGCTCCAGCCCCCGAAGGACGGGATGACGTCACCGCCCGCGGCGCGCACGGTGTTCACCGTCTGCTGGTCGACGCCGCCGGTCAGCGGCCGTCCCCCGTCCCACTGGGGGTTGCAGTAGCCGTTGCTGAGGACGAAGGCGAGGGTGAACCACTTGACGCCGGTCGCGTTCATGACGGTGGTGGGGCTGGGCGGGCTGCCCCAGCCGTTGTAGAGGTACGGTGCCACCGCCATGGCTCCGGGCCCCGGGGTCTCGCCGCCGCCGGCGGCGGGCGCCGTCCACTTCTGGTTGGCGGAGCCGGTGCAGGTCCAGATCTGCAGCCGCGTGCCGTTGGCGCTGCTTCCGCCCGTCACGTCCAGACACTTGTTCGCCTGCGGGTTCACGATGTCCCGGGCCGCCGGCGTCGCCCACTGCTGCGCCGCCGAACCATTGCAGTCCCACAACTGCACCTTCGTACCGTCCGCGGTGCCCGCCGACGCCACATCCAGACACTTGCCCAGCGCACGGATCGTCCCGTCGGCACCCACCGTCCACTGCTGCGCCGCCGAACCGTTGCAGTCGTACAACTGCACCGCGGTACCGTTCACCGCCGAACCGGCCGCCACATCCACACACTTGCCCGCCAGACCGGTGATCTGTCCGGTGGCCGCGGCGGCCCCGCTCGCGGGTGTGGCGGTCAGACCGGTCAGGATCGCCGCAGTCGCGGCCACCGTGCTCAGCAGGCCCCGCACCAGCGGTCTCGCGAAGGGTGTCGTGGTCATCGGGTCACCGTCCACTTCTGGTTGGCGGAGCCGGTGCAGGTCCAGATCTGCAGCCGCGTGCCGTTGGCGCTGCTTCCGCCCGTCACGTCCAGACACTTGTTCGCCTGCGGGTTCACGATGTCCCGGGCCGCCGGCGTCGCCCACTGCTGCGCCGCCGAACCATTGCAGTCCCACAACTGCACCTTCGTACCGTCCGCGGTGCCCGCCGACGCCACATCCAGACACTTGCCCAGCGCACGGATCGTCCCGTCGGCACCCACCGTCCACTGCTGCGCCGCCGAACCGTTGCAGTCGTACAACTGCACCGCGGTACCGTTCACCGCCGAACCGGCCGCCACATCCACACACTTGCCCGCCAGACCGGTGATGGGGCCGCCACCGCCCGGCTGTCCGCCGTCGGAGGTCACGCGGACGTAGTCGACGAGGAGCTGCTGCGGGAAGACGGTGCTTCCGTCGGGGTCGCCCGGCCAGTAGCCGCCGACGGCGAGGTTCAGGATGACGAAGAACGGCTTGTTGAAGACCCACTGCTTCCCGCCCAGGTCGGCGGGGGTGCGCCGCTGGTAGACGGTGCCGTCGACGGACCAGGTGATCGCGTTCGGGCTCCAGTCGACCGCGAAGGTGTGGAACGCGTCGGCGAAGGCCTGCCCGCCCGGCAGGGAGTACCCGGCGCCGATGCCCGCGCTTCCGGAGTAGCCGGGGCCGTGCAGGGTGCCGTGGACCGTGCCGGGTTCGTAGCCGACGTTCTCCATGATGTCGATCTCACCGCTGTTGGGCCAGCCCACGTCGCCGATGTCGCTGCCCAGCATCCAGAAGGCGGGCCAGATGCCCTGCCCGCGCGGGATCTTCATCCTGGCCTCGACGCGGCCGTAGGTGGTGGTGAACTTGCCGGACGTGTTCAGTCGGGCCGAGGTGTACTCGCACCGCCCGTACCAGCACTGGTAGTTGCCGGGGTTCTCCTTGCGTGCGGTGATGACGAGATTGCCCTGGCCGTCGAGCGTGGCGTTGCGGTTCCCGGCGGTGTAGTACTGCCGCTCGTGGTTGTTGACGTTGTCGCCGGTCTCGACCTGCCACTTGCCGCCGTCGACGGCCGATCCGGCGGGCCCGTCGAAGTCGTCGGAGAACGTGACGGCGGCCGCGGCGGCGGCGGCGGTGTCGGCGGTCTGCACGGCGGAGCTGGTCGCAGGGGCGGGCGCGCTCTGCGCCAGTCCGGTGGACAGGGTGGCGAGGCCGAGCGTCATGACGAGGGACAGGATCAGGTGCCGAGGCAAGCGTGGGGATCTCATGCCTCTCCCTTCGGGGGAGGTGACGTACTGACACGAACATGTCAGTTCCGGGCGGGCGGGAGGGTGCGGCCCTCCCGCCTGGACGGGGGGAGGGTGCGGGGAAGCACTTAGTTCACATCGTGATTTAAGAAATGAACGCTGCCCCTGTCAAGGCTTTGGTATAGACCGGAGAAGGGTGCACCTCGTGGAGTCGGGGCCGGTGGCTGAAAGGGCCGGGGCACCGGTCGGCCGCGCCTCGCCGTCGTGGAGGGCGGAGGGGCAACCGCCCTCTCGCCCTCGGGGGCGGGATACGGGCCCCGCACCGCGCCGGACCGCCCCCCGCACGGTTGGCTCATTCTCGACCCGCGTCGGACGCCCGCCCTCGCACGGGCTCCCGTGCCTCCCGCTACTGACCGCCGGGCACGGCCGTTCCGGCCCGCGTCGCGTCCGCGCCCCAGCTGGCCAGCAGGCGCAAGGCCTCCGCCGAGTCCGACTCCGGCTCGGCGTGATAGGTGACCATCGACTGTTCGGCGTCGTCGGGCAGCATGAACGTCTCGAACGAGAGTGACAGGTCGCCCACCAGCGGATGGCACAGCCGCTTCACGCCGTGGCTCTTCTCCTTGACGTCGTGCCGGGCCCACAGCCGCCGGAAGTCCTGGCTCTTCACGGACAGTTCACCGACCAGGGCGGAGAGCCGGGCGTCGTCGGGCCGGCAGCCCGCGTCCATGCGCAGATAGGCGACGATGTCCGACGCCTTCTGGTCCCATTCCACGAAGAGGTCGCGGTAGTCGGGCTTCAGGAACACCAGACGCGCCCAGTTGCGCTCCTGCGCGGGCAGTTCCGACCAGTCGCCGAAGACGGCGGCGGCCATCCGGTTCCAGGCGAGGATCTCCGCACGGCGCCCGACGACGTACGCCGGCACACCCTCCATGCTGTCGAGCAGCCGGCACAGGGCGCCGCGCGCACGCTGCTGCTGCCGCGCCGAGGGCTTCTTCCTGTGCCTCCTCGGCTCCGCGAGGTGCGACAGGTGCGCGCTCTCGGCGTCCGTCAGCCTCAGGGCGGACGCGATCGCGTCCAGGATCTCCGCGGAGACGTTCTGTCCGTTGCCCTGTTCGAGCCGCGTGTAGTACGCCACGGAGACACCGGCCAGCTGGGCCAGTTCCTCTCGGCGCAGCCCGGGAACCCTGCGGTGCCGCCCGAAGTCGGGGAGCCCCACGTCGTCCGGCTTCAGCCGGGCGCGGCGGCTGCGGAGGAATTCGCTGAGCTCGGCGCGCCGGTCGAGGGCGGGCCCCGCCCCTTCACCGGGAGCGCCGCCCTGGGGCCGCAGGTCGGATTCGGGCTGGTCGTCCATGCGTCCCAGTATCCACGGACGTACGACCGTCATCCTGACCCCGCCAGTAGTAGGACCACTGGTCGTACGCAGAACCGTGGGCTGGGTGAAGTGCGCGAGCCGGGGCAGGCTTGACCCGTGCCCGGACCCGAAGGCCGCCGGGCACAGGACCACTCCCTAGGAGAACTCCGGCATGACCACTGTCCCTGCGTACGCCGCCCCCTCCGCGAAGGCTCCGCTGGAGCGCACCACCATCGAGCGTCGCGCGGTCGGCGAGTTCGACGTCCTGATCGACATCAAGTTCGCCGGCATCTGCCACTCGGACATCCACCAGGCCCGCGACGGCTGGCACGAGGGCATCTTCCCGATGGTGCCGGGCCACGAGATCGCCGGCATCGTCACCGAGACCGGACCCGGCGTCACGAAGTTCGCCGTGGGCGACCGCGTCGGCGTCGGCTGCATGGTCGACTCCTGCCGCGAATGCGACAACTGCAAGGCCGGCCTGGAGCAGTACTGCCTCGAAGGCAACACGGGCACCTACAACGCCCTGGACAAGAACGGTGACCCCACCTACGGGGGCTACTCCACCCACATCGTCGTCGACGAGAACTACACCGTCCGCATCCCCGAGGGCCTGGCCCTGGACGAGGCCGCGCCGCTGCTGTGCGCGGGCATCACCACCTACTCCCCGCTGAAGCACTGGAAGGCGGGCCCGGGCAAGAAGGTCGCCGTCGTGGGCATGGGCGGCCTCGGGCACGTGGGTGTCAAGATCGCGCACGCGCTCGGCGCCGAGGTCACCGTGCTCTCACAGACCCTGAAGAAGCGGGACGACGGTCTGAAGCTGGGCGCGGACCACTACTACGCGACCGGCGACCCGAAGACCTTCGAGGACCTGGCCGGCACGTTCGACGTCATCCTGAACACGGTGTCGGCGCCGCTGAACATCGACGCCTACCTCTCCCTCCTGCGGACGGACGGCGCGCTGGTGAACGTCGGCGCTCCGGAGGAGCCGGTCTCCCTCAACGTGTTCTCGCTGCTCGGGGGCCGCAAGTCCTTCTCGGGCTCGGGCATCGGCGGCATCCGGGAGACGCAGGAGATGCTGGACTTCTGCGCCGAGCACGGATTCGGCGCGGAGATCGAGCTGATCGCCGCCTCGGAGATCAACGAGGCGTACGAGCGTGTGCTGAACAGTGATGTGCGGTACCGGTTCGTGATCGACACCGCCACGATCTGACGGACGGGCGGGCGAGCACGCACGGCCCGCACCGCGAAGCGCGGACGCCTCCCCGGCGGAGTCCCGCCGGGGAGGCGTCCGGCACTCACCCCGCGTCCGTGCGGGCGCCGTCCGCCTCCTCGATGGCCGCCGGGCGCAGCTGGGCCGCGCGGACGCGGCCGACGTCCAGCTTGGTGCCGCGGTCGAAGCGGTAGATGCCGTTCTGCTCCTGGAAGACGTCCGTCAGCTGGGTGTAGCAGTAGCCGAACATCGCGGGATCGCCGAGCAGCACACCGGTGAGCCCGCTGAAGCGGGCGTGGAACTCATCCTCGTCGCGGACGCGTTCCCCGTAGCCCCAGGAGGCGGTGCGGTCCTCGCCGGACTGGGCCGCGGCCGCCTCGGGGTCCCACCAGATCCCGCCGAACTCGCTGACGAAGTAGGGCTGTCCGCGGTACGGCTGCGAGTAGGCGTTGCCGTTCTCGTAGGCGTTGACGAAGGGCCGGTCCTCGGCCAGCCCCGCCATGAGCTTCCCGAAGGCGGCGGGGTCCTGCTCGTAGCTGTGGGAGTCGTAGACGTCGGTCTCGGCGACCCGGTGGGCGTAGCCGGACGCGTCGATCACCGGACGGGTGGTGTCCATCGCCTTGGTGGCGAGGAACATCGCCCGGGTGACGGCGTCGAGCTGGGTGATGCGGTCGTGCAGCTTCTGGTACGTCTCGTTGAGGGGGCACCAGCCGACGATCGAGGGGTGCGAGTAGTCGCGCTCCACGGCTTCGAGCCACTGCCCGACGTACGAGGCGTCCGGCTGCTGGTTGTCGCCCGACGAGCCCCCCGTCTCGCAGCCCCAGTCCCCGAACTCGCCCCACACGAGGTAGCCGAGCCGGTCCGCGTGGTAGAGGAAGCGCTCCTCGAAGACCTTCTGGTGCAGCCGGGCCCCGTTGAAGCCGGCCTCCATGGACAGCTCGATGTCACGCACCAGCGCCTCGTCGGTCGGGGCCGTCATCAGCCCGTCGGGGTACCACCCCTGGTCGAGCACGAGCCGCTGGAAGAGCGGGCGTCCGTTGAGGGTGACGGCCTTGCCGCGCATGCCGACCGCGCGCAGGCCCGCGTAGCTCTCCACCCGGTCGAGCACCTCGCCCGATGCGTCGACGAGTTCGAGGACCAGTCCGTAGAGGTGGGGGTCCTCCGGGCCCCACTCGCGGCGCCGGGCGGCCGGCACGGGGAGGTGCAGGCGGGGGGCGAGATCGAGGTCGGCCCGCACCTCGGCGCGTCCCACCTCCCCGTCGGCGTCGGTGAGGACGGCACGGACGAGGTGGCCCGGCCGGTTGCCGGAGAGGGGCAGCTCGACGTGGAACGCGGAGCCGGCGAGGTCGGGGGTGATCCGCGGGCGCCGGAGGTGCGTCTCGGACACCGGCTCGGCCCAGACGGTCTGCCAGATACCGGTCACACGCGTGTAGTTGCAGTCGTGGTTGGCGTACTGGACGGCCTGCTTGCCGCGCGCCTGCGGGCCGGAGCGGGGGTCTCGGGCCCTGACGGTGACGACCACGTCCTCGCCGCTGCCCGCGATGTCCCCGAGGTCCGCGGTGAACGGCGTGAAGCCGCCCCGGTGCCGCGCGACCTCGGTGCCGTCGGCCCACACGGTCGTGTCGTAGTCGACGGCGCCGAAGTGCAGGAGCACGCGCCGGCCCGCCCAGGACGGGGGCAGGGAGAGAGTCCGCCGGTACCACACGGCCTCCAGGAAGTCCGTCTCCCCGATGCCGGAGAGTTCGGACTCCGGCGGGAACGGGACGAGGATCTCCCGCTCCAGCTCACGCGTCAGCAGGCCGCGTTCCAGCCCGCTGTCCCCCTGGTCCGTCTCGAACTGCCAGACACCGTTCAGGTTCAGCCAGTCGCTGCGGACGAACTGCGGACGGGGGTACTCCGGGCGGGGTGCGGGGTGAGTGGACACACGTGCTCCAGTCGTTCGGCGGGGCGGCGGGGAGCCGCTCCCGGTGGTACGGAGGGGGTGGGGCGGGGTCGCGCGGTCAGGAACCGCCGAGACCCGTGGTGGCGACCGAGTCGACGATGCGCCGCTGGAAGAGGAGGAAGACCGCGATCAGCGGCAGAGCGGCCAGCAGGGCGGAGGCCATGCCCTGCGCGTACTGGATGCCGAAGGCGTCCTTGACGGTGGCCAGGCCGACCGGCAGCGTCATCAGGTCGGGGTCGTTGGTGACGATGAAGGGCCACATGAAGTTGTTCCAGGCCCCGATGAAGACGAAGATCGCCACGGCGGCCACGATCGGCCGGGACAGGGGCAGCACGATCGACGTGAAGACCCGGAGTTCGGACGCGCCGTCGATGCGGGCCGCGTCCTCCAGCTCGCGCGGGATGGCGTCGAAGAACCGCTTGAGGATGAACACCATCATCGGCGCGACGACCTGGGGCAGGATCACGGCCGCGTAGGTGTCCACGAGGTCGAAGAGGAGCATCTGCTTGAAGAGCGGCACCACGAGCAGCTGGGGCGGAACCATGATCGCGGCGACGGTGACCGCGAGGAGGACCTTCCTGCCGCGGAAGGTCCCACGGGCCAGCCCGTAGGCGGCCAGGGTGGAAACGCCCACGGTGAGGAGCGTGACGAGCCCCGCGATCAGGAAGCTGTTGAACGCCCAGAGCACGACGTTGCCACGCTCCAGGATCTGTTCGTACGACCCGAGGGTGAGTGCGCCCTTGAACGGTGACAGGCCGGGGGTGGAGACGTCCTGTTCGCTCTGCAGCGAGGTGGCGACCGCCCAGACGAACGGCACGAGCCAGACGGCGGCGAGGACGGCGAGCGCGGCCCCGGCCAGCACGCGCGGGGTGCGTCCGTGCCCCAGGAGCAGCGGTGAACCCGTCGCTCCGCGCGGTGGACGACGGCGCCGGCGGGGTGCGGTGGCGGCGACGGACATGGTCAGCCCTCCTTGCGGAAGAAGCGGAGCTGCGCGATGGAGACGATGATCACGAGCGCGAAGAAGAGGTAGGAGACCGCCGAGGCGTAGCCCAGCCGGTAGCCCGTGAACCCGATGTCGTAGACGTATTCGAGGACCGGCCTGGTGGATCCGTTGGGGCCGCCCTTGGTGAGGATGTAGATCTGGTCGAACACCTTGAGCGAGGCGAGGACCTGGAGCATGCCGACCAGCACGGTGGTCCGGCGCAGCTGGGGCAGGGTGATCGACCACAGGCGGCGCCAGGCGCCGGCGCCGTCGAGCGCCGCGGCCTCGTCGTAGGTCTCCGGCAGGGACTGCAGTGCGGCGAGGTAGAGCAGGAAGTTGAAGCCCACCGTCCACCAGACGGTGACGGCGGCGACGGACCACATGGCGACGGCTTCGTCGGACAGCCAGCCGACCGGCTCCATCCCGAGCCTGCCGAGCAGCTGGTTCCCCAGCCCCAGGTCCGGCTGGTAGAGCCAGGTCCAGATCAGGGTCACCACGGTGACGGGAAGCAGGTACGGCGCGAAGAAGGCCAGCCGCCAGACCCACTGCCCCGCCAGGCCGCTGTGCACCAGGAGCGCCATGGCCAGGGCCACCAGGACGAGCGGCACGGACGAGAGGGCGGTGAAGAGGGCCGTGTTGCCGAGACTGCTCCAGACGTCGGGGTCGCCGAACGCCTCGGTGTAGTTGTCGAACCCGACGAAGCTCGTGTCACGGAGTGCGAGCGAGGTGTCGGTGAAGCTCATCCAGAGGCCGTGCACGACCGGCCACACGAGGAAGAGCGCGAAGACGGTCAGGAAGGGCAGGACGAAGAGCAGTCCGTTGCCCGGCCGGCTGCCGCCCGGAGCCCCGGGGCCGTCGGGCCCGGGGGAGGACGTGCCGGCGGGCACGCCGGCACCTATGGGTGCGGTGGTGGTCACGGGATGACTCCTTCGGCTCTCGGTCAGGCCACCGGGTTGGGCTGCCGCAGCAGCGAGTCCGCTTCACGGACCATCTGGCGCACCGCCTTCTCGGCGGTGGTGTTGCCCAGCAGGGCCGCCTGGAGCGGCTGGCACATCCGGTTCTGGAAGTTCGATCCCGCGCCGACGAACCAGTTCGGCGGGTCGAGCACGGCGACCTCGCCGGCGTCGGCGTACGACGACTGCGGTTTCAGGGCGGCGTACTCCGGCTCGGCGAGCACCGGCTGGTACGCGGGGATGTGGCCGGCGCTCGCCCAGGTCAGGCTCTGCTTGACGATCTGCGCGATGTAGCGGTGTGCTTCGCGTCGCCGGTCCGGATCGGGATCCTTCTGGTGCGGGAGGACGAAGCTGTGCGAGTCCGTGTAGACGGCCGGACGCTCGAAGACCTGGGGGAAGGGCGCGGCGCCCAGCGGGACACCGGACTTCTTCAGGGTCGGCAGCTCCCATTCCCCGAGCATGACCATGCCGCCGCGGCCGGCCGCGAAGTTGGCGATCGCGCCGTTGTAGTCGAGGTTGTTGGGATTCGTCCTGCCGTCGAAGAGCTGCTGCATGAAGTCCACGACCCGCACGGCCGCGTCGACGTCGATCTGGGGCGGGCCGCCGTCCGGCAGGGTGAAGGCGGCCCCGGTCTGCGCGTAGAGAGCGGCGAACTGCCGCCAGTTCTGCGCCGTGTCGGTGACGTGGCCGAAGAGGATGCCCGCTTCGCCCGTGGCTTCGGCGAGCGCCTTGCCGGCGTCCAGCAGTGCCTGCGGCGAACCCATGGGCGCGAGGGCACCGTCCGAGTCGAGGAGTCCGGCCTTGTCCGCCGCCTCGCTGTCGTAGAAGACGATGAAGGGGTGCACGTCCAGCGGTATCGCGTACACCGTCCCCGCGTGCTGGGTCCTGGACCACACGGCGGGCGTGAAGTCCTTCTCCGCCACGCCGAACTCGGCGAGCTGGTCGAGGTCGAAGGGGTCGAGCAGTCCTCCGGGGGCGTAGCCGGCCAGCCGGGAGAGGTGCAGGACGGCGACGTCCGAGGCCCTGCCTCCGGCCGCCGACATGGCGAGCTTCGTGTAGTAGGACGGGCCCCAGTCGAGGATGGTCCGGTCGACCGAGAAGCCGTCGGGACCGGCGGACACGGCTTCGATCATCTCGTCCATCAGCATGCCGTCACCGCCCTGGAAGAGGTCCCAGACGCTCAGGTCGGAGGCACCGGACGCGGAGGCGGGCGAGGCGCAGCCCGCGAGCGGGCCCGTCGCCAGCAACGCGCCGGCGCCCGCGAGTCCGGAACGCAGGATCCCGCGTCGGGTGACACCGTGCGCCGGGCCCGGTGCGGTCGCGTGGCGCACCGGGCGGGCGGGGAACGAAGAACTCATCGCGGACCTTTCGACGGCCGGACGTCCATGCCGGACCGGCGGTGGACCCCCGGCTCAAGGGGCCCACCGCAGACGGCAGATGGTTGCCGCACCTGGCTGAAACAATGCGGTGGCATGTTTTTACATCGATGTACATTCGCTGTAAAGGGTTCGGTGCAGACCTCTGCTCCGCGGATCTCCGCCGCACCGGTCCCCCGGCACCCTCAGGAGCACGGCAGAAAGGCCGGGCATAGACTCGGCGGCGCGCGGGAGCAGGGGAGATGGCGATGGCACGGCCCAGGATCAAGGACGTCGCCCGGCACGCAGGCGTGTCGGAGAAGACGGTGTCCAACGTGATCAACGACTACACCCATGTCTCCGACCGCACCCGGCGGCTGGTCCAGGAGTCCATCGCGCATCTCGGGTACCGGGTGAACCTGGCGGGCCGCCACCTGCGCAAGGGCAGTACGGGCATCATCGCCCTGGTCGTACCGGAGTTGGACGTCCCGTACTTCGCGGAGCTCGCCCGCCACGTCGTGCGCGAGGCCGGGCAGCGCTCCCTCACCGTGCTCATCCACCAGTCGGGCGCGGACCGCGAGCACGAGCTGGCCGCGCTCGCCGGGTTCGGGTCCGACTTCGTCGACGGCATCATCCTCAGCCCCCTCGCCCTCACCGCCGACGACCTTCGCGAGCGTGCGGGCGCGCCGCCCACCGTCCTGCTCGGGGAACTGCTGGAGGAGGGAGCGGACCACGTCGCCATCGACAACGAACTGGCGGCGCGCGAGGCCACCGCCCATCTGATAGCCATGGGCCGGCGTTCCGTGCTGGCCGTCGGCGGGCGGGACGACGTCGGCCTCGGCACCGCCGAGGCACGCACCCGTGGCTACCGGGCGGCCCTGGACGAGGCGGGCATCGCCTACGACCCGTCCGCGCTGCTGCCCGTGGGGTCCTTCCGCATGTCCGACGGCGCCGCGGCGGTGACCGACGCGCTGGAGCGGGGTGCGCGACCCGACGCGCTGCTCTGCTTCAACGACCAGCTGGCCCTGGGCGCTCTGCGCGCACTGCACGAACACGGCGTGCGCGTGCCCGAGGAGGTCGCCGTGATCGGCTTCGACGACGTGGAGGGCGGACGGTTCAGCGTGCCGACCCTCAGCACGGTGGCGCCCGACAAGGCGGCGGTGGCCAGGACGGCGGTCCAGCTCCTCCAGCGCCGCATCGACGAGGCGTCGGGCTCACCGTCGGACGGTGCGGCGGTCCCGGGCGTCCTGTCCCCGCAGGACCGGGTGGTGGCGCACCGCCTGGTCCTGCGCGAGAGCACCGAGGGCCGCGCGGCCACGGCGTGACGGGCGGGACCGCGGGCAGGGACGCGGCCTCCATGCGGAGTCTCCCCCGATCGGGGGCCCGTCGCCGTACCGTCAGTCCCGGTCCTCCCGGATCATGTCGGCACACTTCTCGCCGATCATCATCGTGGTGATGCAGGGGTTGACGGCGGGGAGGAAGGGCATCACGGACGCGTCGGCCACCCGCAGACCCCGCACCCCTTTCACCCGCAGCCGGGGATCGAGGACGGCCTCGGGGTCGTCGACGGCGCCCATCCGCACGGTGCCTGCGGGGTGGTAGACCGTGTTGTGGGTCTTCCGGATGTAGTCGAGCAGCTCCTCGTCGGTGGTCGCTCCGGTCCCGGGTGCCAGCTCACGGCCCGCCCAGGACGCCATCGGCGCCCGCGAGACGATGTCGCGGGCGAGCCGCAGGCCGTAGGTCATCACCCGTACGTCGTGCTCGTCGGTGAAATAGCGCGGGTCGACCCGGGGCTTGTCCCGGAAGTCGCGGGTACGCAGCCGCACGGTGCCCGTCGAACGCGCGCGGGTGACGTTGGGCGTGAGGCAGAAGGCGTTCTCGGAGGTGGGGTATCCACGCCGGTAGGTGTTCATGTCGAACGGCACGGACCCGTAGTGGAACATGAGGTCCGGGCGGTCGAGGCCGCCTTCGGTGTCGGCGAAGATGCCGATCTCCCACCACTGGGTGGAGGTGGTCACCATGGGCTGCCGCGCCTCCCACATGATCACCCCCTCGGGGTGGTCCTGGAGATGGGCTCCGACGGCCGGCGAGTCGACCTCGACCTCGATCCCCGTCTCGCGCAGGTGTTCCGCGGGGCCGATCCCCGAGAGCATGAGCAGCTTCGGCCCGTCGATCGCACCGCAGGCCACCACGACCTCGCGGCGCGCACCGACGGTGCGCGAGTGGATGAGGTCGGGCGTCAGGTACTCGACCCCGGTGCAGCGCCGCCCGCCGTCGAGGACGAGGCGTTTGGCCTGCAGCCCCGTGCGCACCTCCAGGTTGGGCCGCTTCCCGATGACCGGATGGAGGTACGACACGGACGCGGACGAACGGGTGCCGTCGGCACGGGCGTTGATCTGGAACCAGTGCGCACCGCGGGTCACCGTCGTGCCGGTGTTGAAGGGGGTGGTGGGGATTCCGGCGTCCGCACAGGCCTCCAGCAGGGCCGCGCCGCACGGGTCGTTCGGCGGGATCGTGCGGATCGTCACCGGACCGCCGCGGCCGTGGTGGTCGCCGGGCGCGTCGTTGGTCTCCAGCCGCTTGTAGAGGGGGAAGCAGTCCGCGGCGCTCCAGCCCTCGCACCCCAGGGCGCCCCATTCGTCGAGGTCCTCGGCGGGCGCCCAGAAGGCGATGCAGGAGTTGTGGGACGAGCAGCCGCCGAGGACCTTCGCCCGGGCGTGCCGCATGAAGCTGTTGCCGTTGTCCTGAGGCTCGACCGGATAGTCCCAGTCGTAGCCGGACTCCAGGAGCCCCATCCACCGGTCGAGCCTCAGGACGTTCTCGTCACCGACGTCGGAGGGACCGGCCTCCAGCACGCACACGGTGACGGAGGGGTCCTCGGACAGCCGGGCGGCGACGACCGCGCCGGCCGTGCCCCCGCCCACCACCACGTAGTCGAATTCGTCCCTCTGCGGGCTCTCAGCGGACATCGGTGTCTCTCCAGGGATCAGGGGGGTACGGGCAGGGTCAGGCGGACGGCGGTGCGGGCTCCGCCGGGTCCTTCACCTCGGAGCGGTGGCTCTCCAGCACCCCGGTCCTGTGCCGCTGGACGAACCAGTAGTAGGTGAACCCGCCGAGACCGACGATGCCGACGAAGACGAAGGCACCCCAGCGCAGGTACCAGTGCTGCGGCCCCGTCGCGTTGTAGACCTCGGCGCGTGGCCACGCGAGGTTGAGTGCCATCCCCGCGCCCCACAGCACGGCGAGGATGTTGACCGGCAGCCCGAAGCGCCCCAGGGTGAAGTTGCCCTCGGCGCACCGCCAGTCGCCCTTCAGCCGGCGGACCAGCATGGGTGTCGTGACCAGCAGGTAGGCCACGTAGATCATGATGACGGCGATGCTGGTGATCACCGAGAAGATCTGCGGCTGGTTGATGTTGATCACCAGGATGACGACGCCCACCACACCGATCAGGACGGCGGGGACGACGGGCGTCTTGAAGCGGGGGCTGACCCGGGCCAGGACGGAGCCGGCGGGCAGGTTGTTGTCCCGCGCCATGGCGAACATCAGCCGGATCCCGGCGGCCTGCACGGCGAGCACGCACACCGTGATCGCGACGACGACGCACCACAGGAAGATCTCGCCGATGGTCGAGCCGAGCGTCTGCAGCACGACGTACTGCAGACCGCCCGTGGACAGTTCCTTCGCGGCCAGGTCGGGGACCGCCAGCAGCGCGAAGAGCAGGATCAGACCGCCGATGAGGAACGAGGCGATGAGTGCCCGCAGGATCGCGCGCGGTGCGTTCCGGCTCGGGTGGTGCGACTCCTCACCGAGCGACGACGCCGTGTCGAAGCCGTACATCACGTACGCGGACGCGAGTGACGCGGTGAGGAATGCGCCGAAGTAGCCGAGGGTGCGCCCCTCACCGAGTCCGTACGTGTCCGTCAGGACGCTGCTGGGGCCACGGGTGATGTGCGCGGCCAGGAAGATGATCAGCGCGACGGCGGCGATCAGCTCGATGAACACGCCCGCGGAGTTGATCCGCGCCATCAGCTTGACGCCGAACGCGTTGATGAGCGTGGAGAACAGGATCAGTACCGTGCCCAGGAGCACCGCGTTCTTCGCCGCGTCGTTCTTGCCGCTGCCGTCACCGACGAACTGGAACCAGTCGTCGATCTGCGGAAGCGTGATCTGGTAGGCGAGGGCCACCGCGGACAGCGACACCATGGTGGCGGTCATCATCATCCAGCCGCCGAGCCAGCCTACGTGCGGACCGCCCATGGTCTTGGCCCAGTTGTAGACCGAGCCGGCCACGGGGTAGCGGGCCGCGAGTTCGCAGAAGCAGAGGGCGACCATCAGCTGGCCGACGAACACCATGGGCCAGGACCACCAGTAGGCCGGTCCTCCGAAGCTCACGCCGAAGTAGAACAGCTGGAAGGTGCCCGTCAGGATCGAGATGTAGCTGATGCCCGCGGCGAACGTGTGGAAGTTTCCCAGGGTCCGCTTGAGTTCGGGCTTGTACCCGAGTTCGGCGAGCGAGTCGTCGTCGTGCGTGCCGTCGGCCCGGGTGCCGGGGGGAGGCGCGCCCGCCGGTTCGGGGCTCGTGGGGCCGGACGCGCTCATTCGAACCACCTCTGGGGACGGGCCGCGGTGTTGCGCCAGATGTGCTTGGCCTCCTGGTACTCGGCGAGCCCGGCCGGTCCCAGCTCACGTCCCACGCCCGACTGCTTCATGCCGCCCCATTCGGCCTGCGGCACGTAGGGGTGGAAGTCGTTGATCCACACCGTGCCCGCGCGCAGCCCCGAGGCCACGCGGTGGGCGCGCTCGCCGTCCTGCGTCCAGACGGCCCCTGCCAGCCCGTAGACGGTGTCGTTGGCCAGGGCGACGGCCTCGGCCTCCTCCCTGAACCGCTCGACGGTGAGGACGGGCCCGAAGGACTCGTCCCTCACGACGGACATGTCCGGGGTGCACTCGTCCAGGACGGTCGGCAGGTAGTAGAAGCCCCGCTGCAGCGCCGGATCGTCCGGACGGGCGCCGCCGCAGCGCAGCACCGCGCCCTCCGCGAGGCCGGCGGCCACGTAGGTCTCCACCTTGTCGCGGTGGGCGGCCGAGATCAGCGGCCCGCTGCGCGACTGCTCGTCGAAGGGCCCGCCGAGCCGGATGTCGCGGGCGCGGCGTACGAGCTCGTCGACGAAGTCGTCGTGCAACCCGTCCTGGACGAGGAGCCGGGCACCGGCCGAGCAGACCTGTCCCGCGTGCAGGAAGACGGCCATCAGCGCGTAGTCGACCGCGGTGTCGAACTCGGCGTCGGCGAAGACGATGTTGGGGTTCTTGCCGCCCAGCTCCAGTGCGATCTTCTTCACGGTGGGTGCGGCGGCCGCCATGATGAGCCGTCCGGTGGCCAGGCCGCCGGTGAAGGAGACCATGTCCACCCGCGGGTCCGAGGTCAGGGGCTCCCCCACGGCCGCTCCGGACCCGAGCACCAGATTCGCGGCCCCGGGCGGCAGTCCGGCCTCGGTGAGCGTCTTCATCAGGAGGATGGCGGTGTGCGGGGTCAGCTCGCTCGGCTTGAGGACGAAGGTGTTGCCCGCTGCGAGCGCGGGGGCGACCTTCCAGGCGGTCTGCAGCAGCGGGTAGTTCCACGGTGTGATCAGTGAGCACACGCCCACCGGTTCGTGCACCACCCGGCTGTCGATGGCGGGGTCACCCGTGTCCACGACCCGGTCGGTGCCCCCGGCCGCGGCGAGATTCCCGAAGTACCGGAAGCAGTTGGCGATGTCGTCCATGTCGTACTCGCTCTCCACGAGCCGCTTCCCCGTGTCCAGGGTCTCGGCTCTGGCGAACGCGTCCTTGTCCCGTTCCAGCAGATCGGCGACGCGCAGCAGCAGCCGGCCGCGCTCCGCGACCGGTGTGCGCGGCCAGTCCCCTCCGTCGAACGCCTCGCGCGCCGCGGCCACCGCGGCGGCGGCGTCCCGCGGTCCCGCCTCGTCGACGGCGCCGACCAGTTCGCCGTCGGCCGGGCAGCGGATCTCCCGCGTCCCGCCCGCGACGGCGGCGCTCCATCGGCCACCGATGAACAGCTCAGGCATGGATTCCTCCGGGCTCGGTCCGGGCTCGCACGGATGGGTGGAGGCCGAAGCCGAACGTGCCGAGCCCGCCACCCAAAGTAAGCGCCCGGCGGTGGCCCCGCGCGCCGAGCGACAGGTCCGCCCGACGCACCCGCCGTTCCGGAATCACCCGCTCCCTCCGGGCAGGGACGGCGAGCCCCGGTGGCGGAGAGGCCGGGCGGTGGAGAGGTCGGGTGACGGAGAGGTCGGAGGCGCCGGTTTCCGGCCGAAGACATGATTCTCTTGCGGGAACCAATTCGACATCCCGGCAGGTCAGACGGTAGTTCTGGGTTGTACTATTGCAATTCGTCCACATGCCGGACAGGTGTCACCCGGTCGGCGCACCGCGTCCGAGCTGGCCGAACGGCCATTCGGTCGGCCCGTCACACGGGGGCTGGGCCGGAAAACACTGATCGATGTGCGCTCACTGCCCGCAGGCGCAAGACTCCCGACCGCAATCACGCCCCCAAGTGAAGGAGTTTCACCAATGCGTCACAACCTCGGCAGGATCGGCGTCATCATCACGGCTTCCGCACTCGCCGTGGGCGGCTCCGCGGCCATGAGCGTGGCGGAGGCCGGGCCCGTCCGGTCCGCCGGCCTCTACGCCCCGTCGGCCCTCGTCCTCTCGGTCGGCAAGGGAGACGCCCCCTCGGTCACCGTCCAGCGGGCGGTCACGCTGAGCTGCGCACCGCGCCCCGGCGGCACGCACCCCGCTCCGGCGGCCGCCTGTTCGGAGCTGCGCGCCGTCGAGGGCGAGTTCGCGCAGCTGGCCGGGCCGCAGTCGCAGGGCAACTGCACGCGCCAGTGGGACCCCCTCGTGCTCGGCGCGACCGGAGTGTGGCAGGGCCGCAACGTCTCCTGGTCCGCCACCTTCGCCAACGAGTGCGAGATGCGGGCGAGCCTGGCCGAGGGCGCGGTCTTCTCGTTCTGACCGGCGCACGGCTGCCGCAGCACGGCGTGAACGCCCCCGGTACGACGGACGGCCGTCGTACCGGGGGCGTTCCGCTCACGAGCCGGTGACCCGCGGGCCCGGAGCGCACCGTGCGCGGCCTCCGGCCGGGGGCCGCCCCGTTCGGCCTGATCCGTTACGGCGGCGGTGCGGGGCCGCGTGACCGGGCCGGGGTCCAGGCCGCCCGCGGACCTCGGACGGCGAGGCGTCGGACGCACTCAGCCCGTGGCGGCGTTGAGGAGGTCCAGGACGCTCTGCTGGCAGCCGTAGCCGGTCGTGCCGCCGCCTCCGCTCCAGTGCGGGCCGTACTGGTCGAGCGCGTTGCGGTCGCGGTCGTAGGCACTGTTCGCCCAGCGGGTCAGGGCCGGTGCGTAAGGGTGGTCGGACAGCCGGCGGTTGAGGGCGCCGAGCCCGCGTACGTAGGCGCCCTTGAAGCTCGGGCCGTCCCCCGTGCAGCCGTCGCCCTCGCCGGGTTCGCGCAGGACACCGCCCACCTGCAGCCGGACGGTGGACGCGTCGGCCAGGCCGCGTGCGGTCGTCAGGAGCCCGGAGTCTCCGGTCGCCCTGTGGAACTCGGTCAACGCGCCCAGGATGACACCCTGGTTGTAGGTCCATGCCGTCTGACCGTTGTTGACGCACGCGTCGTCGAGGCCGTCGTTGATCATGCGGTCGCCGTTGATCATGCCGCTGCCCTGGAACCAGCGCCATTCGCTCTTCGCACGGTCCAGGTAGACGGTGTCACCCGGAATGCGGTTGTGCAGGGCTGAAGTGAGCTGGAGGAAGAGCTCGTTGGTGATGGCGTTCTTGTAGTTGCCGTTGGTGCTCCAGCGGACGCCGCCACCGCAGGTGCTGTTCCAGTTCGCGTACATGTGGTCCGCGTCCGCCCGGGCGGTGTCGAGGTACCTGCGGTCACCGGTCAGGTCGTACGCGGCGATCCAGGCCAGGCCCCACCACCCGGTGTCGTCGAGGTACTCGTTGCGGAACTGGCCTCCCTGCGCGCCGAGGTTCTTCTCGTACGTCTCGGCGATGGCATAGGTGTAGCTGCCCATGCCGCTGATCCGGATGTTGTCGATGACGGCGGTCAGCGCGTTGGCGCCGGTCCACCAGCCGTTGCCGCCGAAGAGTTTGGTGCCTCGGTCGAACGACATCATCAGCGCCGTGGCGGCGGCCGTGCTCCTGCTGCCGGCGTTCCAGGTGGTGCGCGCCCAGGACGTACACGCGATGGAGCCTCCGGCCGGCTGGCCGCAGGCCCGGAGTGCGCCGACGCCCCGGGCGTTCCAGTCGTCGACGTTGTACATCTGGGTGCGCCACCCCCGGCCCCCGGAGGGCACCGAGGTGTCGCCGAGCCGGCTGCCCGAGTCCCAGGTCCGGCCGCCGTCCATGGAACGGTCCAGCCAGACGCGGTCGCCGGGTCCACCGTTGTCGATGGACGCCCAGCCCATCGCGTCGGCGTCGTCGAAGTGCAGGGCTATCGACCGCGAGGAGACCGCGGCGGTGACGGGGACGCGGTCCTGGGGACTCAGCCCCGGATCCCGGGCGTCGCAGTACGCGTTGCACACGACCGCCGGCGCTGCGGCGGCGGGGGACGACGCCCCGCCCGCCACCAAAGTCGACAACGTTGTCATCATGGCGAGGAATGTGAGGGATGAGGATCTCAGTGGCTTCACGGAGGAGACTCCCGAAACGTCTGGTCACGGTGCCGGATGCGCCGCCCGCTGCACGAGAGTGCACGAGAGCGCTCTCCGACGCTAGCTTGAGGTCATGTACGCGTCAATAGTCGGAATCGATCGGGCGGGTTGGACGGGTGCCGCGACTGCCGTGACAGCCCGCGGCGCCCCGCGAACACCATGAACTGCGGTCCGGGCCGAAGCCGCTGACGAGCACGCCAGATACACCCGCACCCTGGCCCGGATCCCAGCCCGGCACCACCACCAGGGAACGGACCTGCCAGATCACTTCGTCGCCCCCGAGCGGCCAGGAATGAAGTCGGTGGATCTTCGCCTCGCCGTCGGCCGGCGGCCTCTCGACAAGCAGTGTGCCGATGTCGGCCTCGGGCACGCCCGGGAGCTTCGTGACCACTTCAACCGCCGGCGGATGCGCTGCCGTGCCCCGAGGCACCGAGCCCGTGGACACGATCGCGGGGCGTTGATAGCGGCCGGAGGTTCAGGAACCAGCCACGTCTGTGGGCGCGGTCCAGCCCGTAGCTCGGATCCACCCGACCAGGTCCAGGGTGGCCGGCTCGATCGAGCGCGCCACCGCGAGGTCCGAAGTGTTTTCCGCCGCCTTCGCGAACTCGCGGAACATCGCCTGGTCGAGGTCGTTGGGAAGCACGCTCAACGGGAGAACCTCGTAGCGTGCCGGGAGCCCGGCGCGCGCGCCGAACGCCGCGGCGATCCGGGGGCCCGTCAGCTCGTCGCCGACGAGCTCGACGACTCCACCGGGCGCCTCCGCGGTGTCGAGCAGGAGCGCGGCGGCGACCCGGCCGATGTCCCTGACCGAGATCATCTTCAGGGCGACGTCCTCCGGCAGCGGCAGCCTCAGCACGATCTCCCCATGCTCCAGGCTCGGTGCCATCACGCTCGCGAAGTTCTCCATGAAGGCGGTCGCGCGCACCATCGTGGCCCTGAGGCCGGACTTCCTCAGGTGCTCCTCGATCCAGTGCTTCGAGTCGTGGTGCGGCACACCCGACTCCCGGTCCGCCCCGAAGACCGAGTTGAACACGACGTGTGGGACGCCCGCCTCGACCGCCGCGTCGACGAGCGCGGTACCGATGCGGATCTCCGCCTCGACCTCTTCGAGGCTGTTCGCCTCCGGGGTCATGAAGTAGAACCCCTCGACCGTCGCCAGCGCGGCGGCCAGCGACGCCGGGTCGTCGGCCCGGATGGCCGCCAGCTCGACGCCGCGAGCGGCCAGCGCCTGAGCCCGGTCGGACTGCGGGTCGCGGACCAGGGCCCGCACCCGCGCCTTGTGGTCCAGCAGCGCGTCGACCACCGCCCCACCCTGTCGCCCCGTCGCGCCGAAGACCGCGATCGTGCCGGTCGTCTGTGTGCTCATCACTGCCACCCTTCACTAGTTCACGGCGTGAACAAAACTAGTTCACGGCATGAACTACGTCAAGGCATGGGTGTAGCGGGACCTCAGGGCGTGATGGGTCAGTCCGAGGTGGGCGAAGAGAGGTCCGAGGTGTCCACGATGGCGGTGGCCACACGCTCGAAGGTGCTCTGGTCGTCGACGTCGAGGTTCCTCGCGATCTCGGGCAGGCGCTTCGCGACCTCGGCGTACAGGGCCTCGGCGAGCACCTTCCCCGTGGGCGTCACACTGAGCATGACGACCCGTCGGTCCTGCTCCGAACCCTCCCGGCCGACCAGCTCGCGCCGCGCGGTGCGATCGACCAGCTGGCTCAATGCGTTCTTGGTCATGCCCAACGACGCCGCGAGGTCAGCCATCCGCCGCGGCTCGTTCCTGATTGCGCAGAGCAGCGTGGCCTGCGAGGGGGTCAGGTCGAACTCGGCGCAGATCTGCGCGTACTTGCGTTGAATCACGACCGAGAGCCAGAAGAGCTTGTCGCCATAGTCCACGCCGACCTCCCCGGTCCGATGAAACGATCAGCCTACTCGTCGCGGGCCGGCAGCCTGCACCGGGCGGCCTTCCGGCTCGGCCATTGGTATTCGGCCCACCATGTGGATGATGACGGTACCGCTAACCTCGAATCACGCCCGAACAACGCAACTCGGACAGCGTCCGGCCTGGCCTCGTCGAGGCTCCTCCGCAGACCCCGGCGCCGGCTCCATGGTGGGCGCGCGCACTCCCGCACCTGGAACTGTGGTGTCCCACCACATACGCCCCTGATCTGCACCTTCCTACGGTATGGCGACACGGAAACGTCCCCGCCAACTGTCCGGAAGTGGTATCCATGGCCGCCCCAGCAACCGCTCCCCCGCCGCCGTCCAACCTCCGCCGCATCGTCGCCGCGAGCCTCGTCGGGACGACGGTGGAGTGGTACGACTTCTTCCTCTACGGATCGGCCGCAGCGCTGGTCTTCAACAAGCTGTTCTTCCCCGAATCCGACCCGCTCGTCGGCACCCTTCTCTCCTTCCTCACCTACGCGGTGGGCTTCGCCGCCCGCCCGATCGGCGCCCTGGTGTTCGGGCACTACGGGGACCGGCTGGGGCGCAAGAAGCTCCTGGTCCTGAGCCTGCTGATGATGGGCGGCGCCACCTTCGCCATCGGCCTCCTGCCGACCCACGCCACGATCGGATCCGCCGCGCCGGTCCTGCTGACCGTCCTGCGCCTCGTGCAGGGTTTCGCTCTCGGCGGTGAGTGGGGCGGCGCGGTCCTGCTCGTCTCGGAACACGGCGACGCGAAGCGGCGGGGCTTCTGGGCCTCGTGGCCCCAGACGGGAGCGCCTGCGGGCCAGTTGCTCGCCACCGGTGTGCTCTCCGCCCTGACGGCCCTCATGTCGGATTCGGCGTTCGAGTCCTGGGGCTGGCGCATACCCTTCCTGCTCTCGGGGGTTCTCGTGATCCTCGGTCTGTGGATCCGCCTCTCAGTCGACGAGTCGCCGGTCTTCAAGGAGGCGCTGCTCCAGGCCGAGCGGCGCAAGGCCGCCGCCGGGGCCGCGGAGAAGATGCCCCTCGTCGCCGTGCTCCGGCACCACTGGCGCGACGTGATCATCGCGATGGGTGCGCGGATGGCCGAGAACATCAGCTACTACGTGATCACCGCGTTCATCCTCGTGTACGCGACGACCGCCGTGGACCTGAGCAAGCAGACGGCGCTCAACGCCGTACTCGTCGCCTCCGCCGTGCACTTCGCCGTGATCCCCCTGTGGGGCGCGCTGTCCGACCGGATCGGGCGCAGGCCGGTCTACCTGATCGGTGCCATCGGTGTGGGACTGTGGATGTTCCCGTTCTTCGCGCTGATCGACAGCCGGAGCTTCGGGAGCCTGCTGCTGGCCGTCACGGTCGGTCTGATCTTCCACGGTGCGATGTACGCGCCCCAGGCCGCCTTCTTCGCGGAGATGTTCGCGACCCGGATGCGCTACTCGGGGGCGTCGATCGGCGCCCAGTTCTCGTCGGTCGCCGCGGGGGCCCCCGCCCCGCTCATCGCCACGGCGCTGCTCGCCGACTTCGGCACCTCGACCCCGATCTCCCTGTACGTCATCGCGGCAGCTCTGATCACCGTGCTTGCCATCGTCTGCGCCAAGGAGACCAGGAGCAGGGACCTCGCGGACATCGAGCCGGGGGCCGGGCAGCAGGCCACGGACGCCGAGGAGCTTCCCGCAGACGCGCGTACCGCCTGAAGCGCCGGTCCCCGAGGGGGACGCGAGACCCGTCCCCGTCACCGCCCTGCGGTGCGGGGCGGGCCTCGGGGTGCTTCCGGCCCGTCACCGCGCCGTGCCCGACGGACGGGGAGCCGGCCCGCGGAAACCCGTGTCCGCCGGCTTCCCGTCGCGATCCGTCGGCATTCCCGCTGCCGGTCCGGTTTGGTTCCGGGATTCCGGGTGAGACGCATCTACGGTCGCACCACGGCGCGTGAGCTCCTGCCGACGCCACGGAAAGCGGTCGTCCCATGGACCTGGGGAGGTCACCGGGACACCGCCGCCCGTGTCACCGGCATGCCGCGTGCCGCTCCGTCGGCGACGGGTCAGGCCCCGGGGGTCGGTTCGAACCAGGTGGGGCCGTCCGTGAGGGCCTGCTTGATACGGAACAGCGAGAACTCGCTCAGCGGCGGCAGAGCGTCCACGTCGAACCACGCGACTTCGAGCGACTCGTCGTCGTTCACGCGTGCCTCCCCTCCGGTGGCACGGCAGCGGAAGGTGATGTCGAGGTACTGGCAGCGGTCGCCGTTGGCGTACTGCACGGGCTTGAGGGCCTGGGTGAGCACCACTCGTTCCGCGACGCAGCGCACGGCCGTCTCCTCGTACACCTCGCGCTCCGCCGTCGCCGCCGGCTCCTCGCCGGGCTCGCAGATGCCGCCGACGACCGACCAGTCACCCGTGTCGGACCGTCGGCCGAGCAGCAGCCTGCCCTCGTCGTCGAAGACGACGGCGGTGACTCCGGGCAGCAGGAGCAGTTGGTGGCCTGCGGTCGCACGGATGTCACGGATGAAGTCAGGAGTAGCCATGGAGCGAGCCTACGTGGCGGCTCCCGCGGTCTCCCGGCCGGCCGAGGCGTCCTTCCGGGCCGCCCTCGTGCGCGCGGAGCGGACCGCGGCCCAGCCGAGGCCGGCGACGGCGAGCAGTGCGAGGATGCCCTCCGGGAGCGCCCCCATGCGCGTGGCCGGTGTGAGCGAGGATCGCAGGGGCACCTCGTCGACCAGGGCGTCCGGGGTGAACATCTTCGTCTTCTTCACGACGGTGCCGTCCGGCCGGATCACCGCGCTGACGCCGCTGGTGACCGGCACGACGACGGACCGGCCGTGCTCGACCGCCCGCACCTGGCTCATCGCGAGCTGCTGGTAGGTCATCTCGCTGCGTCCGAACGTCGCGTTGTTGCTCGGTACGGCGATGAGCCGGCCGCCGTGCTTCACGGTGTCCCGCACGGCGTCGTCGAACGCGGCCTCGTAGCAGGTCACGAGCCCCACCCGCGTGCCCGCCAGATCGAACACCCCGACCTTCGTGCCGGGGCCGAAGTCACGCTGCACCCGGTCGACGTCCTTGCTGAAGAGGCGTACGAAGGACCGCATCGGCATGTACTCACCGAACGGCTGGATGTGCCGCTTGTCGTAGGTGGCGACGGGTCCGCTCTTCGGGTCCCACTGGATCAGGGTGTTGCGGAGCGGACCGGTGTCGGGCTCGACGACCGCACCGACGACCGTGGGGGCTCCGATGGCCCGCACGGCCTCGTCGATGACCTGACGGGCGTCGGGGTTGCGGTACGGGTCGAGGTCGGAGGAGTTCTCGGGCCAGAGGACGAAGTCGGGCTGCGGCACCTTGCCCGACTTCACGTCTCGGGCGAGCTGCTCCGTGCGGGCGGCGTGGTTGTCGAGGACCGCACGGCGCTGCGCGTTGAAGTCGAGCCCCAGTCGCGGCACGTTGCCCTGGATCGCGGCGACCGTGGCCGTGCCGGCCTCGGGCGAGTCGTCGACGAGCGGGAGGGTGGCGAGCGCGGCGGCGACGGGAGTCGCGACGGCGACCGCCGCGGCCACCACCGCGGCGCGGGGCACGGTGCCGGTGGCACGGTACCGGCGTACCTGGCGGGCGGCGTCGAGCAATCCGAAGCCGCAGAGCACGACCGCGAAGGACAGCAGCGGGGTGCCGCCCAGCGCGGCGAGCGGCAGGAACGCGCCGTCGGCCTGGCCGAAGGCGATCCTGCCCCAGGGGAAGCCCCCGAACGGGACCCGCGCCCGGAGCGCCTCGTCCAGGGTCCAGACGGCCGCTCCCCACACGGGCGCGTACGGCAGCCGGGAGACCGCGGCGATTCCCATGCAGCCGACGGCGATGAACAGCGCCTCGGCGAACGCGAGGGCGAGCCACGGGACGGGGCCGACCTCCTCACCCGTCCAGTGCAGCAGGGGAAGCATGAAGCCCAGTCCCGCGAGGAGACCGAGTCCGAACGCGGCGCGCGGCCGGCGGGCGGTCAGGACCCATCCCAGCAGGGCGAAGCCGGGAAGTACCAGCCACCAGAGGGGCCGGGGCGGGAAGCTCGCGTAGAGCAGCGCACCGGACAGCACGGCGGCGGCCGGCCGGACGAGCCGCGGCCACGGCTTCCTGCTGCGGGACACGGGGACGGGCGGTTCGGCGGTGGTGATGGTGGCGCTCACCCGGCGGAGTCTACGGTGGACGGCCGTGCGACCGGCAGCCGCTCCGGCAGTGGGTCACGCGGGCCGGCGACCGGGGCCCGACGGACGCGTGCCGGGGCCGGTGGAGCGGGCGCGACCCGGCGGCGCGAGGTGACCGGGACGGGCTCAGGAGCCCGAGCGGCCGGTGACCTTTCCGGCGGACGCGAGGTGCAGCCGGTCGCGGATGAAGCACACGGCTGCCTCCGCGTTGTCCACGGTGACGGTGAAGGTCCTGCCGTCCCCCAGCCGGAGCACCAGTGCCTCGCCCCGGCGCACGACCACGGCGGTGCCCTTCTCGGGTCGCCAGCGGTAGCCCCAGCCGCCCCACTGACGCGGGGTGACCTTGGGTGCGAAGTCGGCACCCACCACGTGGGTGAGCAGGATCCGGCGCCTGGGCAGTCCGGCGTGCCCGCAGCGTACTTCCAGCGCGTCCCCGTCGACCTTGACGGCAACGTGGACGAAGGCGAGGGTCCCGAAGAGGATCAGCAGCCCCGCGAGGACGCATCCGATGACGGACATGAGCAGGGGGACGATCCCGGCGCTCCAGGCCGAGCCGACGGCGAGCTGGACGCCGAGCGCCAGGAAACCGGCGCCCACGGCCGCGAGCAGCCACTGGAAGCGGTTGGTGGCCCGTCCCGTCCAGACCATGGTCGGGGCCTGGCTGGAACCGTGCCTCGCGTTGGCGGGGTGGTCCGTCATGCCGAGCAGCGTACCCACGATCCGCACGCCGGGGAGAGGCCCCGCGAGCCCTCCGGAGCGACGAATCGGTCACACGGCGGGGCTGACCGCCTTTAGCAGCAGGCCCTCGGCGTAGGCCAGAGCGGGTTCGGGCAGCGCCGCGGCGCGTCCGGCGAGGAGCACGGTGAGGATTCCGGCCGGTTCGGCCGACGGAGCGGGCGTCGCTCCGATCCGTCGCAGTGCCTGTGCGGCCACCGCCTCGGCGGAGCCGTGCAGCACGAGGGGCGGACGTCCGGGCCGCTTGCGCTCCACGGCGGCACGGATGCGGTCGGCCACCAGCTCGTAGTGGGTGCAGCCGAGCACGACGTCCGTCACGTCGGCCGGGGTGAGTGCGGCGGCAGCCGCGACCGCCCTGTCGATGGACTCATCGTCGGCGTGCTCCACCGCGTCGGCGAGACCCGGGCAGGGCACCTCGGTCACGTCCGCCGTCCGGGCGAAGTCGTTGATCAGACCCCGCTGGTAGGGGCTGCCGGTGGTGGCGGGGGTGGCCCAGATGGCGAATGGGCCGCCGCCCGCGGCGGCGGGCTTGATCGCGGGCACGGTGCCGATGACCGGGAGTGCGGGTTCCAGCTCGGCTCGGAGCGCCGGGAGTGCGTGGACGGAGGCGGTGTTGCAGGCGACGATCAGGGCGTCCGGACGGTGGGCCGCGGCCGCTCGCGCGACGGCGAGCGCGCGCTGGGTCACGTCCTCCGGCGTACGGGGCCCCCAGGGCATGGAGCCGGGGTCGGAGGACAGCACCAGATCGGCGTCCGGCCGTAGCCGGCGTACCGCGGTCGCTGCCGCGAGCAGGCCGATTCCCGAGTCCATGAGTGCGATCTTCACCCGGTCACCATAGTCGACAGCCCCTGCGGCACCGCGGGAGTGGGGCACACTTCGCGGATGAGCGCCGTTGCCTGGATCGCCGTGGGTTCACTGACCGTGTGGGTCTGGCTGCTGCTGGGCCAGGGTTTCTTCTGGAGGACCGACCAGCGGCTCCCCGCCCGCAAGGACCCCGCGCGCTGGCCTTCGGTGGCCGTGGTCGTGCCCGCGAGGGACGAGGCGGAGGTCCTGCCGGTGAGTCTGACGTCGCTGCTCGCCCAGGACTACCCGGGGGAAGCGGAGATCTTCCTGGTCGACGACTGCAGCGAGGACGGCACCGGCGAACTGGCGCGTGCGCTGTCCGTCCGGTGCGGAGGGCTGCCGCTCACCGTGGTGACACCGGGTGAACCGGAGCGGGGCTGGACCGGAAAGCTGTGGGCCCTGCGGCACGGGATGGCGATGGCCAGGCAGCGCAAAGCGGAGTTCCTGCTCCTCACGGACGCCGACATCGCCCACGAGCCGGACAGCCTCCGTGAACTCGTCGCCGCGGCCGGGCCGGAGGGAGAGGACGGCTTCGACCTGGTCTCGCAGATGGCACGACTGCGGGTGACGAGCGTGTGGGAGCGCCTGGTGGTGCCCGCCTTCGTCTATTTCTTCGCGCAGCTCTATCCCTTCCGCCGGGTGAACCGGAAGGGCGGGCGTACCGCCGCCGCGGCGGGAGGATGCGTCCTGTTGCGGGCCGGCGCCGTCGAGCGGGCCGGTGTCCCGGACTCCATCCGCCAGGCGGTGATCGACGACGTGTCGCTGGCGCGCGCGGTGCGCCGGACCGGCGGCAGGATCTGGCTGGGGCTCGCCGAGCGGGTGGACAGTGTGCGGCCGTATCCGCAGCTGGCGGACCTGTGGCGGATGGTCTCGCGCAGCGCGTACACGCAGCTGCGCCACAGTCCGGTCCTGCTGGCGGGCACGGTCCTCGGGCTCGTCCTGGTCTACGTCGTGCCGCCGGTCACGCTGTGCGCGGGCGTGGCGGCGGGCGACGTGGTGGCCGCGGTGGCCGGGGGAACCGCCTGGGCGGTGATGGCCGGGACGTATCTGCCGATGCTCGGGTACTACCGGCAGTCCTTCTGGCTGGCGCCTCTGCTTCCCTTCACCGCCGTCCTGTACCTGCTGATGACGCTCGATTCCGCGGTGCGGCACCACCGGGGGGCCGGTGCGGCCTGGAAGGGGCGGACGTACGCCCGTCCCGAGGCCGCGCCGGAACCCTGAGCCCGGCGGGCGGCGCCCCGCCGCCGGGGCGCCTGCCGTGGCGTCACTTGCGGCCAGGGGTCCAGTTCATGCCCCAGCCGTAGGCGGCGTCTATGGTCCGCTGCGGACTCACCCCGCGCTGCGGGACGAGATAGCGGGCCTCGCGCTGGACCGTGAGGTCTCCCCCGCCGCCGGTGATCAGTGCGAGCGCGCAGACGGTGGACGGCACGGTGCACTCGTCGAGGGAGAAGTCGATCGCGGCGCCGTTCTGCGGCTGGAGGGTGACCGTGGCGTGCAGATCGGCGAAGCTCCGGGCGCCCTCGTAGATGGTGACGAAGATGAGGACGCGGCGGAGCCGGTCCTTGTGGTCGAGGTTGACCGTGAGGTTCTCACCCGTGGAGACCGCGCCGGTGCGGTCGTCGCCGTCGAGGTGGATGTACGGCGGCTGCCGGAGGGATCCGAAGGCGTTGCCGAGCGCCTGCACGACGCCCTTGCTCCCGTCGGTGAGTTCGTAGAGTGCGCAGAGGTCGAGGTCGAGGTCGGCGTGGTTGGCCACGGCCCTGCCCAGTTTCGCCCCCCAGCCCTTGAACTGTTTGCGCACCTCCCAGTTGAGATTGACGCGGAGCACTCCGGACGTGCCGCCCTGCTTCGCGAGGGAGACCGTCGGCGCCTCCTTCGTCAGGGTGACCTTGGTCAGACGGACGGGCTGCGCGGCGGGCGGTGCGGCGGGGGGCGCGGGTGGCCGGACGGGGGCGGGGCGGTGGGTGGCGGGAGGCGCCGGGGGCTGCGGGGCCGTCGCGGGCCGCTGCGGCTCGTCGACCGAGATGCCGAAGTCCGTGGCGAGGCCCGCGAGCCCGGTGTCGTAGCCCTGCCCCACGGCCCTGAACTTCCAGGCTCCCTGCCGCAGGTAGAGCTCGCCGAGGATGAAGGCGGTCTCCACCGTGGCGTCCGCGGTGTCGAAGCGGGCGATCTCGGAGCCGTCGGCCCGGTCCACGATCCTGACGTGGAGCCCGGCCACCCGCCCGAAGGTGCCGCCGTCCGCCGAGGCGGCCACGACGACGCGGTCGATGGCCGGCTCCATCCGCCCGAAGTCGACCGTGAGGCTGTCGGTGACGACGTCCCCCGCCGTGCGCTTGCCTTCGTGGCGGACCGCGCCCGATCCGTGCACCGGCTGGTTGTAGAAGACGAAGTCGGCGTCGCCGCGCACCTTCCCGGACACCGTCAGGAGTGCCGAACCGTCCACGTCGGGTGTCCCGGGAGACGTGCGCCAGCCCAGTTCGACCCGCACGGCCCGCGCCGGCACCACGACGTTGGTTCCCTTTTGCATGGTCATGCTCGCCCCCATCACGAGTCCGGCTGCCCGGAGCGTTTCCGCCAACCTAATTCCCCGGCACCCCGGCAGCCCACACTCACGGCGCGACGACAGCCGGCAATCTCCCGGCGGCGCCCGTGACCTCTCCGCGGCCAGGGGTACGGCTCCTCAGTCCCGCTCCACCGCGTAGGCGAAGGCCGTCCGGTGCTCCTGATGGCTCTCACGGCCGTCCCGTGCCCTCAGCGCCAGGTCCGACCCGAGTCTCCGCGCCAGTTCCCGGGCCTCGGGCCGGGGCGCCGCGCCCTCGGCGAACTCCAGGAACCGCACCAGGGACTCGATCTCCCCGGTGTGCAGCACGACCTCGACGAGGTCCTGCTCCGGCTCGGTGAGGGCCGCGAGGACCCGCTCCTGGCAGGCCTCCGTCCTCACGCTCGCGAACCTCTGGTCGAAGTACCCCTCCTCCGCCGCCGTTCCGCCCCCGACCTCACGGAGCCTCGCGAGCAGTGCCCGCGGTTCTGCGCGTGGGGCGCGGTAGAACGGCCGCTCGGCGCTGCCCGCTGCCGAGGGGTCCATCCGCACCTCGGACAGGAACGCCGCGACCCGCGCGGGAGCGGGCAGGAGGCCCGCACCCATCCAGCGGGCCGAGTGCATGAGCCCCCGTCCGGAGCCGTGAGGGGTGCGGAAGAAGCACCATCCCGAGACGCCGCACCACAGGAGGCCCGCACCGCCCTCCTCGGCGGACAGCCGTCGCTGGAACGCCTGCGTGAATTCCACGCTGCCTTCGACGTCCCCGTCGAAGTCCGCCTGACTCGGGTCGTCGTACGAGCCGAAGGCCGAGACGCCGGCCACCGGCAGCCCCTCGTCGAGGAGTACGGCAGACACCGCCACCATGTAGTGGCCTATCGCGTCGTCGAGTTCCTCCCGAAGCCGCTGAACGCCGTCCTGGTCATACGTCACGATGGTTCTCCGAATCCGGGCGGGCGACGGGCTCGCCTTTCCCGCTGTTTCCCGGAAGTTGCCTGCTCACACAAGGTTCACCGGGCTGTAACACCCGAGGGGACGGGCTGCGATTGCGGTGATCCGCCTTCTCCGCATGCCTTGATCCCATCGGCTGCGTGTGCGCCTTTGAATGACCGGTCGTCAGTCGGCGTGACGGCAGCCGGTGCGGCGGGAGCGGGCAGGGGAACGACGGGGTTACGGCCGCCTCCGGGCGGACCCCGCCGCGGCGCTGTCTCCCGGGCGCACCGTCGATGCCCGGGGCTCGGTGAGCGGACGCCGTCCCCCGTGCGGCACCCCTCGTGACCACGGGAAGGGCGGGCCGGACGCCCGTACCACCGGTGGGGCCGGGCACCCCGGCCCCCGCTGTTCACCGCCGCCCGCCCGCTTTTGGAGAAGCCGGGCAGCACGAACGGCGCGGGCGATCTCCCACGGGAGGCCGGGGCGGGTAACGCGGCCCGGCCGATGCCGGGCGACTTCCGGATGTCGCCCTTTGTAGCCTGCCCGACACGATTTGTTAGCCCGCGCTCCCACGGAAAAGCCCGGCCGTTTACGGGGGCTTTAACGATGCTCTGACAGGTCGGACCGACAAAAGCAGCGTAAAACGGATAACCCCAAGATTGGGGCTCCCCAACCGGCACATCGTGGGCTTAACTTATGTGTCATGACCTCCCCCCGCTCCACCTACGGCAGCGGCTACTACGCCGCGCCGTCGTTCCCCGACACCCCGATCTACGACTCCCTGGTCGCAGAGCGGGGAACCCCTCAGATCGCACCGATCCGGGTCCCCGCCGCCTACGACACCGGGAACAGCTACCTGCCGGCCCTGCCGTCGGCGCTCCCGGCGCTGCCCGCCGCCCCGTCCCAGCACAACGGGTCGTACGGCTACCCGCAGCAGACCTCGCAGCCGCAGTACCAGAACGCCGGGATGCAGCAGGCGCCGATGATGCAGCCCGCGCAGCTGCAGCACGCGCCCGCTCCGTACATCCCCCAGCAGCCTTCCGCGCCCCGCGGCTACCAGCAGCAGCCGCAACAGCCGCAGCGCCCCGGCACGGGATACGAGGCCATGCGCCCCGCCTCCCCGCGGCCGGCGCCCGCGCAGTCTCCGTACGAGGACCCGTACAACCGTCCGTACCAGGGTGGCCGGGGGTACTGACCGGGCATAGCGGGTCGAGACTGGCAAAATGGAGGCATGCCTTCTCCCTCACTCGGTGCTGTATTCATTCATCCGGTCAAGTCGCTGGCCGCGCGGGCGAGCGACGAGGCGGTCGTCGAGCCATGGGGACTCGACGGTGACCGCCGGTGGATGCTGATCGACGGCGACGACAAGGTCGTCACCCAGCGTCAGCAGCCCCGTCTGGCACAGCTGTCCGCGACGGCGCTGCCCGGGGGCGGCGTGTCCCTGTCGGCGCCCGGGAGCGCGCCGCTGGACGTGGAGGTGCCCGGAGCGGGTCCCACGGTCGTGGCGGAGCTGTTCCGCAGCAAGATCGAAGTGGTGGACGGCGGCGCCGCCGCACATGACTGGTTCAGCGCGCGCCTCGGTACGGAGGTCCGGCTCGTGCACCTCGACGAGCCGTCGTACCGCAGGCCCGTGGACCCGGAGTTCGGCCGGCCGGGCGAAACGGTGTCCCTCGCCGACGGATTCCCCCTGCTGCTCACGTCCCGTGCCTCGCTGGACGCGCTGAACGACCTGATCGGCCAGGGGGACCACGCGCACGAGGGCCCGCTGCCGATGAACCGGTTCCGGCCGAACATCGTGGTGGACGGCGTGGAGCCCTGGGACGAGGACGGCTGGCGGAGGATCTCCGTCGGGGAGGTCGTCTTCCGCGTGGCGAAGCCGTGCGGACGCTGTGTCGTGACCACCACCGACCAGCGGACGGCGGAGCGCGGCAAGGAGCCGCTGCGGACCCTCGCCCGCCATCGCCGGTCCGGGAGGGATCTGCTCTTCGGCCAGAACCTGGTTCCCGAGGGCACGGGCGTCATCAGGGTGGGCGACCCGGTGCGGGTGCTCGGCTGACGCGCAGCTCGCGCGATGTCCCGGGAACTCCCGGGTACACGAGGTGTGTTGGCGTAGTGAGCTTGCTCTCTCTTCGGCGTCGGCGGACTTTTCCGGGGCTCCGCGGGGTTATCACGGACGGGAAGGGGGTGATGGCGGTGCAGGCGCTTCTGGGAATCCGGCGGTGGCGGGGCAATCCGGTGTGCCGGCCCACCGATCGTCGTGAGGCGTGGGTCGCACTGGCCGCGCTGCTGCTGATGGCCCTGGGGGCTCCGGTGTTCGGCTGGCTGAGCGGTTCGCTCACCGACGACGCGCTCCAGCAGTCGGTGCGGATCCAGCAGGCGCAGCGCCATCTCACGCCTGCCGTCGTGGTCCGCAAGGCGTCCGGCAGGTCACGGTTCGCCCAGGACCCCGAGTCCGCCGCCGTCACGGAGGACTCCGGCCGCACGTCCGTGGTGGCCGGTTGGCGCGCCCCCGACGGCACCCCGCGTACGGGCAAGGTGTCGACGACGTCCGCCGTCACCGCGCCCGGGACCGGGATCCGGATCTGGACGGACGAGCGAGGGCTCCCCGCGACGCGCCCCATGGACTCCGCCACGGCCCGCACCCATGCCGTGCTGGCCGGAGTCGGGACGGCGCTGGTCGCCGCGGGTCTCACGGAAACGGCCCGGCGGCTCGTCGTATGGCGCATGATGCAACGGCGGTACACCAGGCTGGACCGCGCCTGGGCCGAAGTCGGCCCCGACTGGGGCAGGACCGGCACGGGCAGCTGATCCCCGGGGCGGACGCCGCCCCGCACACGCTCGAACAGGACCCCTCGGCGGCCGACCAGTCAACTCGCGCCCGTCACGCGCGCTACGGTGGACCGGCCCGCCCGACTCCTCGGCAGGCGGGCCGGAGAGCCGGTTCCGTCACGGGTGGCTCGGGCGGACGGCACGAGGCAGCGCACACGGCACGAGGTGGGGGCACAGCAGCACCATGGCACAGGGCACGGTCCAGGTGACGCACACCGGCACATCGCGATGGCGCCGCCGCACGGGCGAATACGCTTCCCTCAACGCCGCCCTGGAGGCCGCAGCGGACGGTGACGTCCTCACCGTCGCCCCCGGAACCTACCGGGAGAACCTCGTCGTCTCCCGTGCGGTGACCCTGCGCGGCCCCGAGGGGTCCGTCGGTTCCGTGCGCATCGCCCCGGCGGACGGCGTCCCCCTGACCGTCCGCGCGTCCGCCGTCATCCAGGATCTGCACGTGGAGGGCCAGGACTCGGCCGCCCCCGCGCTGCTCGTGGAGGAAGGCACGCCGGAACTGTCCGATCTGCGCATCGTGACCAGGTCGGCCGCCGGCCTGGAGGTGCGGGGGGCGGCCAGGCCCACGGTACGGCGTTGCACGGTCGACAACCCGGCCGGCGTGGGCATCGCCGTACTCGACGGCGCCGGGGGCGTGTTCGAGGAGTGCGAGATCGTCTCGGCGGGACAGTCGGGCGTCTCGGTGCGCGACGGCGCCCATCCGCGGTTCGAGCGCTGCCGCGTGCACCACTCCAGCGGCGCGGGACTGAGCGTGACCGGGGAGGGCAGCGCGCTGGAGGCGGTGGGCTGCGAGGTCTACGAGATCAAGGGCAGCGGGGTGCAGGTCACCTCGCGCGGGACGGCGCACCTCACGGACTGCACGGTGCACCGCACGTCCGCCGACGGCGTCACGCTGGACACCGACGCGGTCCTCACGCTCGCCGACTGCGACATCCACGACATCCCGGAGAACGCGGTCGATCTGCGGTCCCGTTCGGTCCTGACCCTGACCCGCTCCACCGTGCGCAGGTTCGGCCGCAACGGTCTGTCGGTGTGGGATCCGGGAACCCGTGTCGACGCCAACCAGTGCGAGATCCACGACAGTACGGGCGACTACCCGGCGGTCTGGGTGAGCGACGGGGCGACGGTCATACTCGACTCGTGCCGCGTCCACGACGTGCCCGACGCCCTCTTCGTCCTGGACCGGGGCTCGCGCGCCGACGTCGTGGACAGCGATCTGTCCCAGATCCGCAACACCGCCGTCTCCGTGAGCGACGGAGCGACCGCGCAACTCGACGACTGCCGCATCCGCGAGGCGTCCACCGGAGCGTGGTTCCGGGATCACGGCAGCGGCGGCACCCTGAACAACTGCACCATCGACGCGGCCCAGACCGGTGTCATCGTCACCAAGGGCGCCGACCCCACGATCGAGCGGTGCACGGTCACCTCACCCGTCGAGGCCGGCTTCTACGTGTCCGCGGAGGGCCGGGGCACCTTCGACAGCTGCCGGGTCACGGGCAGCGAGGGCTACGGCTTCCACGTGATGGACGGCTGCCGCTCGACCCTGACACGGTGCCGCACCGAACGGTGTGCGCGGGGCGGTTACGAGTTCCCCGAGACCCCGGCCCACGGGGACGGTGGCCCGGTCGCTCAGGACTGCACCAGCGACGAGAGCGGCGTGCGCACCGCCACCGCTCCCCCGGTCCCGGCCGTCCTGACGGCGACCCGTACGACACCGGGGCTGCTCGACGCGATGCCGGGGCAGCGGAGCACCGAGCCCGAACCCGTCCCCGCCCCGCCCGCCGAACCGGTGCGCGACTCCGGCGCGGTCCTCGGCGAACTCGACGCGCTGGTCGGCCTGGACAGTGTGAAGCGGGAGGTGCGGGCCCTGACGGACATGATCGAGGTGGGCCGGCGCCGCCGGCTGGCCGGCCTGAAGGCGGCCTCGGTGCGCCGGCACCTGGTATTCACCGGCTCCCCGGGTACGGGCAAGACCACGGTGGCCCGGCTCTACGGCGAGATCCTGGCCTCGCTCGGCGTCCTGGAGCACGGTCATCTGGTGGAGGTGTCGCGCGTCGACCTGGTCGGGGAGCACATCGGCTCCACGGCCATCCGCACGCAGGAGGCGTTCGACCGGGCGCGCGGCGGGGTCCTGTTCGTGGACGAGGCGTACGCGCTGTCGCCCGAGGACTCGGGCCGCGACTTCGGGCGGGAGGCCATCGACACCCTGGTGAAGCTGATGGAGGACCACCGCGACGCCGTGGTGGTGATCGTGGCCGGCTACACCCACGAGATGGAGCGTTTCCTCACCGTCAACCCCGGTGTGGCGTCCCGTTTCTCACGGACCATCACCTTCAGCGACTACGTGCCGGAGGAACTGCTGCGGATCGTCGGACAGCAGGCCGAGGAGCACGAGTACAGCTTGGCGGACGGTACGGGGGAGGCGCTGCTGAAGTACTTCACAGCGCTTCCCAAGGGGCCGGCGTTCGGCAACGGGCGCACGGCCCGTCAGACCTTCGAGTCGATGGTCGAGCGGCACGCGGGCCGGGTGGCCCAGCTCTCGGAGCCCAGCACCGACGACCTGACCATGCTCTACCCCGAGGACCTGCCCGAGCTGCCCTGAACGTCCGCGCCGGCGTCCCGGGCGCCCGTCTGGTGCGGTACCACGGGCCCCAGGCGTTCCAGGAGTGCGGCGCGCTCGACGGCGAACACCGGGTCGGCCTGGTAGTCCGAGTGCCCCAGGACCGGTTCGGGAAGCGGGTGTTCGGGCGTACGGCCGTGGACCAGCGGGTCTCGCAGCGGGCCGAGGTCCACCTCGTGGCCGCCCTGCCCCTCGTCGACGCGGACCGGGCCGCCGATCGGGTCCGTGGCGCGCCAGAGGTTGCGCCAGCAGTGCACGGAGCCGCGCAGCCCTTCCAGGGGCACGCGCCCGAAGTAGGCCGGGAACCAGCGCCCGTACAGGCGCTCGATCGGTGAGCCGTAGGTCAGCAGCGCCACCCGGTGGCGGGCCGTGTCGGGAAGCTGCCACACCGCCGCCGCGGCCAGCACACTGCCCTGCGAGTGGCCCGAGATGACGAGCCTGCCCCGGGTGCTGCCGGTCCACGCGCACATCCGGGACGAGAGGTCCGGGACGGCACGCTCGGCGTAGCAGGGCGGCGCGAAGGGGTGCGCGGCGCGGGGCCAGAAGGTGCCGACGTCCCAGAGGATGCCGATGGTGCGCCGGGCCGCGACGTCGCGGTACGCGCGACGGCCCCAGGTGACGAACAGTATGGCGCCGAAGCCGATCAGCCAGGAGCCGGTGGCCTGGGCGGCCTCGGCCAGGGATTCGAGGAAGGGACCCGCGTCGTCCATGGCCAGACCGGGAACCCGGCCGGTGAGCCACGAGCCGGCCACCGCTCCGACGCCCAGCAGCAGCGTGGCCGCGGAGAGCAGTCCCAGGATCCCGGGGGCGGAGTCCGTGAGGGCCGCCGTGGCCCTGATCCGCGCGATCCGCCGGGTCCTGCCCGGGTCGGGGCACGGCTCGCCGTACTCGGCCTCGATCTCGGGTCCCATGCGGCGGGCGTGCCGCAGGGTGCGGACGGCCAGCCAGGTGAGGGGGACGAGCAGGAGCAGCAGGAGGACCGGGATGACCGACGCCTGCCAGCTCAGGAGCACGGGCGGTCCCACTATCGCCGAGCCCGCGCCCATCCCCGGAGTACCGGGGCCGTCGAGCCAGTCGGCGACGCGCTGGGAGACCCCGCCGGTCATCACCCCGCCCAGCGCGCAGGCCAGCATGGCGACGGCCGGCCCGCCCAGGCCCCGCAGCGTGGTCCTCGGCTCGGGCCTGCGCCGGTGGAGCCGCAGGGCCACCGCCGCGAGTACGACGACGAGAAGCCCCTGGCCGAGGGTGAGGGCGCGGAAGGCCCACTCCCCGGGAAGCGTGCCGGAGGACACCCAGTCGGGGCGCGACCAGCCGGCGTAGACCACCGAGGCCGCCAGCAGGGCCAGCGCGGCGCCGGGCAGGAAGGTGGTGAGCGCCCGGTCCAGCCGGTTGTCGAGGCGCCTCTCGCTGCGCCCCCGGTGGCAGACCACCGCGATCACGGTGAGCCCGCACAGGACGAGACCGGTCCGGAACAGCGCCCCGATCACCTCGGGCACGGGGCTGCCCGGGTCACGGTCGTAGCGGGCGGCGGCCGTGCCGACGGTCGCCGCGACCGTGAGGAACCCGGCCGCGGTGTGGGCTGCGCGGAGCCGGGCCACGAGGCGGCGGCCGTACCAGAAGCCGGGCCTGCCGAGAGCCGGGCGCACCAGGGCGACGCCGGGGCCGGGGACCTCCACGGCGTCCTCGGTCCCGTGCTCGTCCACGCCCTCGTCCACGTCAACGTCAACGTCGGAGGACGCGCCGAAGGACGCGCCGGAGGACGCCTCGGTGCGGCCGGACGCGTCCTGGAGGATCGGGCGCTGTGATTCGTAGGCGCTCCAGGTGCGGTTGGACAGGTACCAGAGCAGGCCGACCAGGGCCGCGGGCACGGCCGCGGCGACGGCGAGCCTGCGGCCGGGCTGGGAGAACCAGCCGTCCCGCCGGGTGGACAGGAAGCCGAGCCAGGAGCGCTGCCCTGAGCATCCGGGTGTCCCCGCGCACTGCCACGCCACCAGATCGAGGGCGACCTCGCAGGCCGCGGCGGTCAGCAGCACGGTGAGACTGAGCGCCACCAGGCGCACGACGAGCCCGTACAGCCGGACCGTCCGGGGGCTCCCCTGCGAGGACGGACGCATCCAGTGGGCGAGGTTGACCACCATGAACGGGAGGAGCAGCAGCCACAGGGCCCGGGAACCGTTGCCCGACGTGAGGTTGGACCAGCAGTAGGCCTCGGCGACGGGTCCTTCCCGGTGGCGCTCGGGGTGCTGCTCGGCAGCGACGTCCTCGGTGCGCCGGTAGATCGCCGCCGTGGCGTCACCGGTGATCCGGGTCGTGCGCGGGTCGCCGAGCATCTCCTGCGGGGTGGCTCCGCCGACGCCGTGGACGAGCAGTTCCAGTGCGGCGGCCCCGCTCGGGGCGGTCTGGGGGACAGGGGGCAATTTCGATGACTCGCTCTCTGGCTCCGGACGCCTCGTGGCGGCGGGAAGGGAAAGGGCGGCTGTGCCCTGATGCGCAGTCACCACCATCCCGGATGCGCGGGGCCCGCCGCACCGGTCTCACCGAATCTCCCCAGTGCCCCGCCCCGCACGTCTGCGTGGCAGGATGAGTGCGTCCCGCAGGCCGCTGCCGGACCGTGCGGACAGAGGGAAGGACCGGGCCCGGCGTTGAGCGAGAATCAGAACCTGCTCGCGGAGCAGCGGCGTGCGCTCATCCTCGACGACGTGCGCAAGCGCGGCGGGGTCCGGGTCAACGAGCTGACGCGCAAGCTGAGTGTCTCCGACATGACCATCCGCCGGGACCTGGACGCGCTGGCGCGTCAGGGGGTCATCGAGAAGGTGCACGGCGGTGCCGTGCCGGTCGTCGAGGCGAGCACGCACGAACCGGGTTTCGAGGCGAAGTCGACGCTGGAGCTCAGCGCCAAGGAGGACATCGCCCGCGCGGCCGCGGCCATGGCCGTGCCGGGCAGCGCGATCGCGCTCTCCGGCGGTACGACCACGTTCGCGCTGGCCGCTCGTCTCGTGGACGTGCCGGGCCTGACCGTCGTGACGAACTCGGTCCGGGTCGCCGACGTGTTCCACAGCGCGCAGCGGCCGACCGCGGCGGGGGGTGCGCGGGCCGGTGCGGCCACGGTGGTGCTGACCGGCGGGGTGCGTACGCCCTCGGACTCGCTGGTCGGGCCGGTCGCCGACCGGGCGATCGGCTCGCTGCACTTCGACGTCCTGTTCCTCGGCGTGCACGGGATCTCCGTCGAGGCGGGTCTCTCGACGCCGAACCTCGCCGAGGCCGAGACGAACCGGCGTTTCGTGCGCGCCGCCCGGCGGGTCGTGGTCGTGGCCGACCACACCAAGTGGGGGACGGTGGGGCTGAGTTCCTTCGCGGCGCTCGACGAGGTGGACGCGTTCGTCACGGACGCGGGCCTGCCGGACGGTCTCCGCCGGGAGATCGAGGAGCACCTTCCGGGACTCGTGGTGGCGGGCGAGCCGGCGGACGGGGAGTAGTCCCGCCGCGACGGGCCGGGATCCTCCGCTCGCCGCCTCCCGGGCGCCGGACGTCCTGGATCCACCGGGGATGACGGCACAGCCCTTAGGATCGGGACGTGGCCGTATTCCGCATCGAGCGTTCCTCGCCCCTCTCCGCCGCCGAGGCGTGGCGGCGGGTGACGGACTGGGAGCGGCACGGCGACACGGTTCCGCTCACCTCGGTGACCGTCCCGACGGGGCCGCACACACGGGCCGGTACGGTCTTCGTCGCCCGCACCGGACTGGGGCCGCTGGGTTTCGACGATCCGATGGAAGTGGTCCGGTGGACCCCTCCGGCGTCCGGGCGCGCGGGCCTGTGCCGGCTGGAGAAGCGGGGTTCCCTGGTACGCGGCCAGGCCTCGATCGACGTCTATCCGACGGGCTCGGGCTCCCATGTGATCTGGGTCGAGGAACTGCGTGTGCGGCTGCTGCCCCGTTGGGCGGACCCGGTCCTGGCCGGAGCGGGCCGCCGGGTCTTCGGGCGGGCCCTGCGCATGCTGCTCGACGACTGACCGCTCACCCGGCGCCCCTGCCGGGCCGGCGGGAGCGGGAAGGCGGGTGCGGCGCCCCCTCGGCGCCCGTCCACAAGGGGCGGCGCACCGGCCGGTGAGGTATCCCGGACTCATGGACTTGCGGCAGTGGATCGACGGCCTGCGGGACGGCGAACGGCCGGGCATGGCGCTCGTCGCGATGCCGTTCGTCCTGATCGCCGTGGTGACCGTGGTCGACGTCAACGCTCCGCCGGAGGTGCATCTCGGGCCGTTCCTGGTGGCGGCACCGGCCCTCACAGCGTCGTTCGCCGGCCCGCGGCTCACGGCCTTCGTCGGCGCGGTCGCGGTGCTGGCCCAGGCGGTCGTGGCCGTCAGCCGCACCAGCATCACCGACCTGAATCACATGTACCAGATCGTCGCCCTGTTCCTGATCTCGGCGATCGTCACCTTCTTCGCGCATCTCCGGGTCCGCGACGCCGCGGAGACGGTGCGGCTGCGGACCGTGGCCGAGGCGGCTCAGCGCAGTGTGCTGCGGCCTCTTCCCTCGCACAGCGGCCCGTTGCGCCTCGCCTCCCTCTATCTGGCGGCCGAGGAGGGGGCCGAGCTCGGGGGCGATCTCTACGCCGCCGCGCGGACGGAGCGGGGGACGCGTCTGATCATCGGCGACGTCCGCGGCAAGGGCCTCGACGCGATCAGCGGAGCCGCGGGGGTGCTGGGTGCCTTCCGGGCGCTGGCCCGCCAGGAGGACCACCTGGCCGACCTCGTCGCCCGCCTGGAGACCGGTGTCGCGGCCCACCGGATCGACTCGCTGAACGAGAGCGACGACGGGTCCGAGAAGCACGACATCGCCGAGTCCTTCGTCACGGCGGCGGTGCTCGACGTATCCGACGAGGACCACCGGCTGCGGCTCGTCAGCTGCGGGCACCCGCCGCCCCTGCTGCTGCGGCAGGGCCGGGTGCGTGCGCTGCACGCGACGGAGCCGGGGCCGCCGCTCGGAGTCGGGCCCCTGGCGGGAGCCCGCCCCACGGAGGACGTGTTCGCGTTCCGCCCCGGCGACACGCTCCTGCTGTACACCGACGGGGTCACCGAGGCGCGGGACTCCTCGGGGCGTTTCTACCCGCTCGCCGAGCGCGCCGCCTCGTGGACCGGCCTCGGCCCCGGGCACCTGCTGGAGCGGGTCCACGCGGATCTGCTGCGGTATGCGGGCGGCCACCTGGGCGACGACGCGGCCGTCGTCGCCGTCCAGCGGCTCCCCGGCCCCGGCTGACCGCAACCCCGCGACGGGCTTGGCGCGGGGGGCCCGCACGCCGGATCAGGCGGGCCAGCTGCCGGTGGCCAGGAAGTGCTCGATCGTCGCCGTGTACGGGCGGATGTCCATGTCCTGGTCGTCGAGCCACGCATCGGAGTAGTACTTGTCGAGGTAGCGGTCGCCCGGGTCGCAGAACAGGGTGACGACGCTTCCGGTGGTACCCCGTTCGACCATCTCGGCCACCAGCCTGAACGCGCTCCACAACCCGGTTCCCGTGGAGCCCCCGGCCTTGCGTCCGATGGCGCGCTCCAGCACCCGGACGGCGGCGACGCTCGCCGCGTCGGGCACCTTCATCATGCGGTCGATGGCACCGGGCACGAAGCTCGGTTCCATCCGGGGACGGCCGATGCCCTCGATGCGCGAACCCCGGTCGCTCGTCGCCGCCTGGTCGTGCCGGGTCCAGCCGTCGAAGAAACAGGAGTTCTCCGGATCGGGCACGCAGATACGTGTGTCGTGCTGCATGTAACGGACGTAGCGCCCGATGGTCGCGGACGTGCCGCCGGTCCCGGCGGTGGCGACGATCCAGGCGGGCTCCGGATAGCGTTCCATCCGCAGCTGCTGGTAGATGGACTCGGCGATGTTGTTGTTGCCCCGCCAGTCGGTGGCGCGCTCGGCGTAGGTGAACTGGTCCATGTAGTGCCCGCCGGTCTCGGCGGCGAGGGCCGCCGACTCCTCGTACAGCCGGCGGGCGTCGTCGACGAAGTGGCACTGCCCGCCGTGGAATTCGATGAGGCGGCACTTCTCCGGGCTGGTGGTGCGCGGCATCACCGCGACGAAGGGCACGCCGATCAGCTTGGCGAAGTACGCCTCCGAGACGGCGGTCGAGCCGCTGGACGCCTCGATGACCGGCTTCCCCCTGCGGATCCAGCCGTTGCAGAGTCCGTAGAGGAACAGCGACCTGGCCAGCCGGTGCTTGAGGCTGCCGGTGGGGTGCGTCGACTCGTCCTTCAGGTAGAGGTCGATGTTCCAGTGCTCGGGCAACGGGAAGCGCAGGAGGTGGGTGTCCGCCGAACGGTTGGCGTCGGCCTGGACCTTGCGTACGGCTTCCTTGAGCCAGGCCCGGTAGTCGGGGTCACTGCGGTCGGTGTCCACGGTCGCCATGACGCCACCGTCCGTTCTCGGCTCACTGGTGTCCATCAGCGGGGTCTCCTTCGAGTACCTGAGGTGCTCCGGGGCTCCCACGATATGCCCCCCACCTGCACAAACGTTTACTTTGACAGCCCATAGCCCTCCCTTGGCCCACGCGCCCCGGAGTGCCGCCGTCCGGTCCTCGGAACGGCCTCGTCGCGGTCTGGTGCGCACGCGCCCGGCCGGGCAGACTTACAGAAGCCGGTACAAGGGGGGCGAAGTCGTCATGGCCGAAACGGAATTCAGCGCGGCGGAGTTCGGCACAGCCGAGTTCGTCGCGAACGACGTCAGGATCCAGCGGTGGGCGCGGTCGCTCACCCGGGCGGGGCAAGTGATCGTCAAGGACGGGCGGCTGGCGCTGCTCACGAGTAACGGACGGGAGATCGACAGTGCGCCGCTCTCGGCGGTGAGCGCCGGGAAGGCCTGGTTCCTGTCGGCCGACTCCGCGATCGCGCGGCTCAACGGGGTCCGCTACCGGCTGACGATGGGGCAGCGCAACCGCAGGCCCGGCGGGGCCCTTCCGGTCCGCAGGTTCCTGGAGGCGCTGCGGAGTGCCGCGGGACGGCGGTCCTGACTCCGGGAGCCGTCCCGGCGTGAACACCGCGGGCCGGCGCCGGTGCGGCGTGCGGCCCCGGTGCCGTACCGCGACCGCGAGTTGCCCGGCCGCAGCGGACGCTGCGGCACACCGCGGGCACCGCGAGTTGCGGAGCCCAATCCCCTGAGTCACGCTGGTCACACGTCACTGATGGTGCACCGGCGGTGACAGCCAAAGCCGCACCGCCGGGAGCCGCTCAGGGCGGACCACGCACGACCAGACACAGCAGTCAGCCATCTGCTGGATCCGCTTCTTCGTCTTCTTCCGGACCTATTTCGGGGAGTCGCAGCCGTGATCAGCGAGCCAAGCAGGCACTGCGCGGTGGAGCTCCAGGCCCTGCCGTCGCGGATCGGTCAGGTCCGCAGAATCATTTCGGCGCAACTGCGCTACTGGCATCTCGATCCTCTGATCGACCATGCCGCGCTGGGTGTCACCGAACTGCTGACCAACGTCCACCGGCATGCACAGCCGGACAAATCGTGCACCGTCGAGATCGAGCTGCTGCTCGACCGGCTGACGGTCTCCGTCCACGACCACGACCCCCGGCTGCCGACCGTGTGCGACGCCGATTCGTCCGCCACCTCCGGGCGCGGGCTGGCGATGATCGCCGCGGTCAGCGAGAGCTGGGGCATACGCCCGAGCGCCGAGGCGGGGAAGGTCATCTGGTTCACCCTGCCCGCCCCGTCCTTCACCAGCGCCCTGCCCAGTCTCCCGGTGTACGGGTCGACGACCGACGGCCCCTTCGCCTCGGACCTCGCAGGCCTTCTGGAGCCGACGACGGCACGAAAACGGGCCCGGTCGACCGTCGTCGGCTGACGAGCCCGCGGCACGCTCCACAGGCACCCGACGGAGCGCATCGCCACGAGCGCACGGGAGCGCGCCGGTCCCCGGACCGGCGCGCTCCCCCGCGTCGCCCCCACCCTCCAGCCGGTCACCCCGCGCCGTCCCTCTCGTAACGGCCGTAGGGCTCGTCGAGCACGGAGAGCCTGCGCCAGTACTCCTCCTCGTCGATCTCACCGGCGGCGAAGCGCCGCCCCAGGAGGGCGACCGGCGCGCGCTCACCGAGCGTCGCCCGATGTCCGGCAGGCGTCCGCCATGGGCCGCGACGACCCCGCCACACGGTGCGGCGCAGCACCGTGACGACGCCGACGACGACGGCCGCCCAGACGACGGGGAAGAGGAGGATCCAGGGCCCGGGGCCTCCTGAGTACGCAAGGGTGTTCATCTCGGTCA
The DNA here is from genome assembly GCF_042892135.1 of Streptomyces sp. NPDC001822. Lineage (NCBI taxonomy): Bacteria > Bacillati > Actinomycetota > Actinomycetes > Kitasatosporales > Streptomycetaceae > Streptomyces > Streptomyces sp. NPDC001822. The sequence goes on along the minus strand of NZ_JBIATW010000016.1, from coordinate 66,150 downwards.
GCTCCTCGGTGACGACATCGTCGGGTTTTCCCGTCACGTACGAGCCTGTCGCCGGACGGCCGCGGGGGCGTCGTACGGGCGGCGGCAGTGCGCGTACGCCTCCGGGAGCAGACGGCCGGCCCCTGCCTGCTCCTCGCGGGTCCACCGAAGTCCGCACTTCTGTACCTACTGGTATGTACAGTGGCCGCATGAGCACTCCGGACCGGTTGATCGAGGCCACCCAGGAACTCTTGTGGGAGCGGGGCTACGTCGGCACGAGCCCCAAGGCGATCCAGCAGCGGGCGGGCGCCGGTCAGGGCAGCATGTACCACCACTTCGCGGGCAAGCCCGACCTGGCGCTGGCGGCCGTGCTGCGCACCTCGGCCCGGATGCGGGAGAGCGCCGGACGCATCCTCGACGGCCCCGGTTCGGCCCGCGAGCGGATCTCGGCCTATCTCCTGCGCGAGCGTGAGGTGTTGCGCGGCTGCCCGGTGGGACGGCTGACGATGGATCCCGACGTGGTGGCGAGCGACGAACTCCGCGCCCCTGTGGACGAGACGATCGCCTGGCTGCGGGGGCGACTGGCGGAGATCGTCCAGGAGGGGCTGGACAGCGGGGAGTTCGCCGCGGGCCTCGCACCCGAGGACATCGCCGCCTCCATCGTGGCCACGGTCCAGGGCGGCTACGTCCTGGCCCGGGCCTCGGGCTCGGCGGGCGCCTTCGACGCCGCGGTCCGGGGTCTGCTCTCCCTGCTCACCCCGCCCCCGGCCTGAGGAGCACACCGTGCACGTCATGCAGTACGAGGTCACACTGCCCGCCGACTACGACATGGGGATCATCCGCGAACGCGTCGCGACGAGGGGGCATCTCCTGGACGACTTCCCCGGGCTGGGCCTCAAGGCCTACCTGATGCGCGAGCGCGGCCGGAACTCCGCGGTCAACCAGTACGCTCCGCTGTATCTGTGGTCGGCGCCGGAGGGCATGAACGCGTTCCTCTGGGGTCCCGGATTCCAGGGCGTCGTCGACGACTTCGGCCGTCCCTCGGTGCAGCACTGGACGGGGCTCTCCTACCAGGAGGGCTCCGCGCCGACGGCGCTCCCCCGCACCGCCGTCCGCCACCGTGAGACGGTCCCCGGCACGGTCGCGCCGGCGCGGGCCGTCCAGGCCGCGATCGAGGAGGGCGCGCGGACGGCCGCACGGCCGGGGGCCGTCGCCACCGCGGTCGCCGTCGACCCGCGCCACTGGGAGCTGCTGCACTTCTCCCTCTGGGAGCACGAGCCGCCCGGACCGCTCCCCGGCGACCGCTGCGAGGTGCTGCACCTGTCGGCGCCCGACCGCGACCGGCTCGCCCGCGGCAGGCAATGGTGAGCCGGGTCCGTACGGGAGGGGGAGGCCGCCCGAGGACCTGGTGACCCTGTCCCGGGAGGCCGGCACCAGGATCGCCGTCGCGACCGGACCACACCAAGCCGCTCCTTGTCGGAGGAGTACGGCATCGACGAGCACGGCGGGCGGGTCGTGCGGGCTCACCACCGCGCCGGGCACCCGCGCCGGGCGGTCAGGCCAGCGCGGCGAGCGGGTCGTCGAGCACGGGCTGCCAGGCCAGTTCGGCGGCGCCCACCAGGCTGTTGTGGTCGAGCGTGCACGCGAGGATCGGCACACTGCCGCTGCGGCCCCAGAGGCTGCGGTCGGCGACGACGGCCCGCAGCCTCTCCGGGTCGGCCTCCAGAAGGTCGCGGTGCAGCCCGCCCAGGATGATCCGGTCGGGGTTGAGGATGTTGACCAGGCCGGCGAGTCCGAGGCCGAGGCGGTCGATCAGCTCCTCGGAGGCAGCCCGCACGTCCGGGTCGTCGTACTCCGCGCGCAGGAGGTCCCCGGACTGCTTGAGCAGGGACTCCTCGGGGCCCGGTTCCCGGCGGGCGGCGGTGAGGAAGGCCAGCGGGTCCGTCTCGACGTCGAGGCAGCCGCGTCCGCCGCAGTGGCAGGGGCGCCCCTCGGGGTTCACCGTGAGGTGCCCGACCTCCAGGGCGAGCCCCGAACTCCCGGTGTGCAGGCGGCCGTCCAGGACGAGCGCGCCGCCCACACCGCGGTGGCCGGTGGCAACGCACAGCAGGTGCTGCGCCCCGAGTCCCGCACCGTGCCGGTGCTCGGCGAGGGCGGCGAGGTTGACGTCGTTCCCCGTGAAGGCGGGTTCGGTGATGCCGGCCTCGCGCACGCACGCGGCGAAGATGTCCCGGACGGGAGCGCCCGCGGGCCAGGCGAGGTGCAGCGGGTTCAGCGCCGTACCCTCGGGTTCGGCCACCGCGGAGGGCACGGCGAGCCCCGCTCCGACGCAGCGCAGCCCGCTCTCGCGCAGCAGCCGGGCCCCGGCCTCGACGACCTCGCCGAGCACCTGGGCGGGGTCGGCCATGACGGCGACGCAGCCCGGGGCGGTGGCCACGATCCTGCCTCCGAGCCCCACGAGCGCGGCCCGGAAACCGTCGGAGTGCACCTGGGCGGCGAGCGCAACCGGGCCGCTGTCCAGCACGGAGAGCCGGTGGGAGGGCCGCCCCTGCGATCCGGCCGCGGAGCCCGGGCTGGAGTCGACCTTGATGAGCCCGAGCGCCTCCAGCTCGGCGGCCACCGCGCCGGCGGTGGCACGGGTGACGCCGAGTTCCGAGGTCAGCACGGCACGCGTGGGGGCGCGCCCGGTGTGGACCAGCTCCAGGGCGGGCCCGAGCGCGCTGCGGCCCCTCTCCAACTTCGTCCGCGTGGTGGTCGACTTGCCGTTCATGGGGGCGAGTCTCCCATGATCCCGAGCCGCCGCCGACGCTGCGGCATCCCTCGGCGTTCACCGGCAGATCACCGTGACGGCTGTCTTGCACGCGCCTCGGGCGGGCCTCTATGCTCATTTTGTGCCGCAACGAAACAAAATGCGGACGGCTCTGCCGGGGGGATCCGGCGGAAACACCGCCACACCTTCCTTCACCCGCCTCCGTACCGCGCTGACCGTGTTCTTCGCCCTCGACGGCTTCCTGTTCGCGGGATGGGTGGTCCGGATCCCCGCCGTCAAGCACCGGACCGGGGCGACGGCGTCCACGCTCGGACTGGCCCTGCTCGGCGTCTCCGCGGGCGCGGTGATCACCATGATGCTCACGGGCGTCCTCTGCCGGCGCTACGGCGGCCACGCCGTCACCGTGGCCTGCGGCCTACTGCTGTCGCTGAGCATCGCCCTGCCCGCGCGGACGGGTTCGGCCCTCACGCTCGGCCTCGTCCTGCTGGTCTTCGGGGCGGCGTACGGCGGCATGAACGTGGCGATGAACAGCGTGGCGGTCGACCTGGTCCGCGCCATGCGCCGCCCGGTCATGCCGAGCTTCCACGCCGCGTACAGCTTCGGAGGCATGGCGGGCGCGGGGCTCGGCGGCCTGGTCGCCTCCCGGCTGTCACCCGGGAGCCACCTCCTGGCCCTCACCGGTGTGGGGCTCCTCGTCACCGCGATCACCGGTCCGGTGCTCCTCGGCGGCCGGACGACGGCCGCGGCGCCGACGGAAGAGCGGGACCGCGGGGCGGGCGAACCGGACGAACAGCCGCACAGGATGGGCCCGCACACCCGCCGGGTCGTGGTCCTGTTCGGTGTCATCGCCCTCTGCACGGCGTACGGCGAGGGCGCGCTGGCCGAGTGGGGCGCACTGCACCTCAGTCAGGACCTGCGGGCGGGTCCCGGCCTCGCCGCGGCCGGTTACTCGGTGTTCGCGCTCACGATGGCCATCGGCCGGCTCACCGGCACCACGCTGCTCGAACGGTTCGGGCAGACGCGGACGCTCGTGGCGGGAGGGCTGACGGCCGCAGCCGGGATGATGTTCGGCGCACTCGCCCCGACCGTGTGGCTCACCCTCCTCGGTTTCGCCGTGGCGGGTCTGGGCCTGGCGAACATCTTCCCGGTGGCGGTCGGCCGGGCGGGGGCGCTCGCCGGCCCGGGCGGAGTGGCCGCCGCCTCGACCCTCGGCTACGGCGGGATGCTCCTGGGTCCGCCGGTGATCGGATTCCTCGCCGACTGGGTCTCCCTGCCGGCCGCCCTCACGACGGTGGCGCTCCTTGCCGCCACCGCGGCGGTTCTGGGATTCGCCGCCCGCAACGCGGGAACGCCTGAACGATTTGAGTAGTCGTACTCAGGCATCCGCCCCCGCCCCGGCCGACGATGGAGGAACCACCTACCGACGGGGAGCGGAACATGAGTCACCGAATGATCGACAAGCAGCGGCTCGGCACACTGGCGCGGCTGACCTTCGGCAACACGGCCTCGCGGATCTACCTGGGTCTCGTCCTCGCGGTCACGGTGTTCGTCGCCGTCGACACACTGTTCGTGACACACGAGGACGCCTCGTTCGCCGGCGTCTGGCTCTTCCTCCTCGCCGCACCGACCGTCTTCGCCTTCTTCCTCGGCAGCTCGATGGCAGGGGCCGGCACAGCGGGCCCCGCCTGGTTCGTCTATCTCGCCCTGGTCGTGTCCGTGCTCGTCCAGGCCTGCGCGCTGGGCTGGTTCTCGCGCCTGGTGCGCCGGGCCGGCGGAGGGCACCCGGCACACCCGCAGGGCGCCTGACGCTCTGGCACAGTCACCACCGTGGAGATATCGGACCGGCCGGCGTGCCTTTCGGCGGACGGCCATGCGCTCGCCGTGGCCGCCGGGCAGGCCGGGCCGACGCCCGTGGCCCCGTCGCTCGCCGTCGACGGCATCGGCGAACTACCGGCCGGTTTCCACGCGCGCGCCAACAGCCGGGTCCGCTCCGGCAGTCCGCGCACACTGCTCGTGAACACCGGGAACGCCGCGAACGCCGGGAACGCCGGGAACACGGAGACGGCCTGGACCGTGCGGCTCTCCGCCGACCCGCCCCGCACGCAGCATGGCGGCGACGCCGCGGAACCGGCCGACTGCACCCTGAGCGGGACGGCCGGGGCGCTGTACCCGGCCCTGCGGTACCGCGCGCCCCTGTCGCCGGTCGAGGCCACCGGGGACGTGGGCGTCGCCCCGCTCCGGGCGGAGAACTCCGCGGTGATCCGGTAGTGGCCGGGCACCGGCCCTGCGGCGAGGGTCCGACGACCCGGCGGCCATACCGCCGGGCCGGAAGCCACCGCACGCGTACGGGTGGCCGGACGAGGCGGACGCGCGACGACGGACGGGCGGCAGCGGCAGGACTCCTTGCCGTAGGCCACCGCGCCTGTGACACTCCGGTCATGCAACGTCGCACTCAGGCAGATCGGGACGCCGCGACCATCGAGACCGGCTACGCACTGGCGAGCGGAGCCTTCGTGGCGGTCGCCACCTTCATCGGGGTGTCGCTTCCCGCTCTGCTCCTCGAACTGCCGGACACGGTCGAGCGTCTGCTGTTCGGCGGCGGAGCGGCACTGGGCGCGCTGGCGTTCGTCGTACGCGTGGTGCACGTGCTCCGGCGGTTCCAGCAGAGGCGGGGACCCCGGGGCGAGCAGCCGGTTCAGTCGAGCCAGCCGGGACGCACGAGTCCCGACTCGTAGGCGAGCACGACCAGTTGGGCGCGGTCCCGCACGCCCAGCTTGACCATGGCCCGGCTGACGTGCGTCTTGGCGGTGAGTGGGCTGACGACGAGCCGGCGTGCGATCTCCGCATTGGAGAGCCCGATGCCGACCAGAGCCATGACCTCCCGTTCACGATCGGTCAGTTCGTCGAGGACCGTGGCCGACGCGGGCCGCTTGGAACGGGCGGCGAACTCGGCGATCAGGCGGCGGGTGACTCCCGGCGACAGGAGCGCGTCCCCGCCCACCACGGCACGCACGGCTCTCAGCAACTCCTCCGGCTCGGTGTCCTTGACCAGGAAGCCGGAGGCGCCCGAGCGGATGGCCTCGAACACGTACTCGTCCAGCTCGAAGGTGGTCAGCATCACCACCCTCACGCCGCGCAGCGTCCCGTCCCCGGTGATCGTCCGGGTGGCGGCCAAGCCGTCCGCGTTCGGCATCCGGATGTCCATGAGCACGACGTCCGGCCGCAGTTCGCGCACCAGCCGCACGGCCTCCACACCGTCGGCGGCCTCACCGGCCACCTCGATGTCCGGCTGGGCGTCCAGCAGCGCCCGGAACCCGGCGCGGACCAGCGACTGATCGTCGGCGAGCAGCACACGGATCACGTCGTACCCTCCCTGGCGGCGCCGGCCGGAGGGGCGGCGGCTTCCCGGCCGGGGGACAGCGGGATCTCCGCCGCGACCCGGAAGCCGCCGCCCGCACGCGGTCCCGCGTCGAGGGTCCCCCCGAGGGCAGCCGCCCGCTCCCGCATCCCGGCGAGCCCGTTGCCGCTGCCGCCGGCATCACCCGCGGTCGCGGGCCCCTCGTCGTCCACCAGGAGGCGGAGACGTGCTCCCCCGCGCACCACCCTGACGTCCGCGGTGCGCGAACCGGAGTGCCGCACCACGTTGGTCAGGGCCTCCTGCACGATGCGGAAGGCCGCGAGGTCGGCCCCAGGCGGGACCTGTTCCCGCGCGCCTGTCGTCCGGACGGTCACGGCGAGACCGGCCGCGGCCGCCTGCTCGACCAGCTCGGGCAGGCGGCCGAGCCCGGGGGCGGGGGCAAGGGGTGCCTCGCCGGGGGTACGCAGGCTCTGCAGCACCTGGCGTACTTCGCCGAGCGCCTCCTTGCTGGCCGATTTGATCGTGGTGAGTGCGGTGCGGGCCTGTTCGGGATCGGAGTCGAGCAGGGCAAGGCCCACTCCCGCCTGGACGTTGATGACGGAGATACTGTGGGCGAGGACGTCATGGAGTTCGCGGGCCATGCGCAGCCGTTCCTCGTCGGCCCGCCTCTGCTCCGCGGCCTCGCGCTCCGCCCGGGCGGCCGCCCACTGCTCGCGGCGTACCCTCAGCAGTTCCGCCGCCGCGATGATCGCCACGACCCACGCGGAGACGAAGGCCTCCTGGGCCCACGGCGCCGGGCCGTCGCCGTCCGGCGGCAGCCACCGGTAGAGCCAGTGGGCCGCGAGCAGATGGCCGGCCCACAAGAGGCCGAGCGACCACCAGGCCGCCCTGCGGTGCCCCGAGACGATGGCGCTGAAGCATCCGACGGCGACCGCGACGAAGACCGGGCCGTACGGATAGCCCAGGCAGAGGTAGGCGAGCGTCACGGCACACGTGCCGCTGACGGCGAGCACGGGGTGGCGGTGGCGTACGAGCAGGACGGCCACCGCGGCGACCAGCAGCAGCCGGCCGACGACGCCGAGCTGCTCCCTGCCCTGTCCGTGGGCCGCGACGTTCGTCCCCAGCAGCACGATCACGGCGAGCACGGCGGTCGAGAGCCAGGGCAGGCGACCTCGTGACCCCCGGCCGCCCATGCTCCGGAGCCACGGCGGACCCTGGCCCGCCGCGCGCCGGGGTCTCTCCGGGTGAGGGACGGAGCCCGGGTGGGCTCGTTGATCGTGCATACCCGCAACGCTAGACGCGCGGACGCCCGGCGCGCGTCGGCCGGACGTGGTGGACGCGCGTACTCCCCGCGGAGTAGCGGCCGGGAGCACGCCGCGTGCGGTACGTGCGGTGCATGCGGTACGTCCGGCGACTGCGGTACGTCCGGGCGCGTGCGGTACGTCCGGGCGCGGCATGTGCGGTGGTACGGAACATCCACGCCGCGCCGCCGATCCGTGCGGCACGTGAGCCTGTGTGGCACGGCGACCCGTGCGGCACATCCTTCCGGTGCGGCACGGGTCCCGTGCGGCGGCGGACCCGGTTGCCGGTAGGCCGGCCTGCCGTGTGCGGCGGCGCCGGCGGAAGCCGCCCGGCCGCGCCCCTCGCTCGCGTACCCCTGCCGCGTCAGACTCGTGCGCCGCCGGTCCCCGCGCCCCTTCCGCGCAGGAGTCCGACCGCGTGTCCGAGCTCCTCGGCGGCCCGCCGGAAGAACGGCTCACGATCCTCCACCACCCGTTGGAACTGGCCGAACAGCTCGAAGGAGATCAGGCCGAAGAGCTGGGCCCATGAGGCGACGAGGGCCGTCAGCACGGCGGGAGGGAGGTCTGCGGCCAGATCGGACGCCATGCGCTCGGCCTCGGGGCGCAGATCTGCGGCGAGCGGGGGCGTCGCGAGTCCGTCGGTGCCGTGGGCCTCGCGCACCACCCCGATGAGGACCAGTCCGACACGGGACGCGGGACCGACCGTGGCCTGGGGCGCGATGTAACCGGGGACGGGCGAGCCGTAGATCAGCGCGTACTCGTGCGGATGCGCGAGGGCCCAGTCGCGCACGGCACAGGCGACGGCGGTCCACCGGGCGGGGTGGCCGGCCGACGCGTCACGGGCCGCCTGCCACGCGGCCTCCGCCGTTTCACCCAGCGCGTCGTAGGCATCGATGATCAGTGCGGTCAGCAGGTCGTCACGGCTGGGGAAGTAGCGGTAGAGGGCGGAGGAGACCATGCCGAGCTCGCGGGCGACCGCGCGCAGGGAGAGCTTCGCGGCACCCTCCGCGGCGAGCTGTCTCCGCGCCTCGTCCTTGATCGCCGCGGTGACTTCGATACGGGCACGTTCTCTGGCTCCTCGGATGGCGCTCATGGAGTCAGCCTGCCACGAAAGCAGAGCACCAGACAATAAAGAGAGCAGTGCTCTTGCTCCAGCGCGCCGAACCGGTGCACACTGATCTCAAGCGAGAGCAGTGCTCTCGAAAGAGCAGAGCAGCGCTCTCCGAGTGGAGCACCGCTTCCTCGATCGTCTCTCCGACCAGCCAGGAGCCCACCGATGTCGCAGCAGCCGTACTACCTTCAGGCCGACGCCTTCGCCCAGCGAATGAACAACGTCGTCGGCTGGCTCGCCCGCCACGGCGTGAGCCTCCTCGGATCCGCCGAGATGTCCGTACGCGGCCGCACGAGCGGACGGATGCAGCGCATCCCCGTCAACCCCCACGTCCACGAGGGCGTCCAGTACCTGGTCTCCGCCCGCGGCCACTCGCAGTGGGTGCGCAACATGCGCGTGGCCGGCGGCGGCGAGCTCAAGGTGGGCCGGAAGGTCCGCGTGTTCACCGCCGTCGAGATCGCGGACGACGAGCAGAAGGCGCGGATCGTCCGCGCCTATCTGCGACGCTGGGGCTGGGAGGTCGACCGGTACTTCCAGGGCGTCACGGCGAAGTCGACGGACGCCGAACTCCTGGCCGCCTGCCCGGACCACCCGGTCTTCCGGATCACGGTCGCGAGCTGACCTCGTCCGCTCCCCGTCGGTCCATCAGGTGCAGGGCGCGCTGGGCAAGCGGATGCGAACGGACCAGCTCCGCCAGCGAGGTCGTGCCGCGGGTGATCCCGGCGAAGGCGTTCCAGGCGGGGCGGAAGCTCGTGAGCACCGCGTGCAGGAGACCCGGACGCCGCTCGAACAGCCGGAGCATCCGGCGTCCGACACTCATCTCCACACCGAGGCCGGCCTTGATGGCGAACGCGTAGTTGAGCGCCTGCCGTCGGGCGTCCACCGCGTCGTGCGCCTCCGCGATGCGCACCGCCCATTCACCGGCGAGCCGCCCGGACCGCAGGGCGAAGGAGATTCCCTCCCTGGTCCAGGGTTCCAGCAGCCCGGCGGCGTCGCCGCAGACCACCACCCGGCCGCGCGAGAGGGGCGAGTCGTCGCTCCGGCACCGGGTCAGATGACCGGAGGAGACCGTCGGCTCGAAACCGGCCAGACCCAGCCGGCCGACGAAGTCCTCCAGATAGCGCTTCGTCCCCGCCCCGTCGCCGCGTGCCGAGATCACGCCGACGGTCAGCGTGTCGCCCTTGGGGAAGACCCAGCCGTAACTCCCGGGCATCGGCCCCCAGTCGATGAGCACCCGGCCGGCCCAGTCCTCGGCGACCGTCTCGGGCACCGGGATCTCCGCCTCGAGGCCGAGGTCGACCTGGTCGAGCTTCACTCCGACATGGGCTCCTATGCGGCCCGCGCTGCCGTCGGCGCCGACGACGGCACGGGCGAGCACCGTCTCACCGCCGGCCAGCACCACGGCAACGGTGCGCCGGTCCGGCACGGCGGGCCCGTGCTGCTCCACCCGCGTCACCGTCGCGCCGGTGCGCAGCTCGGCGCCCGCCTTCTGGGCCTCCTCCACCAGACCGGCGTCGAACTCCGGCCGGTTGATGAGCCCGAAGAGCATGCGCCGGGACCTGCGGGTACGGGACAGCTTCCCGTTGAGCGAGAAGGTCACCGCGTGGATCCGGTCCTTCAGCGGGAGTTCGAACCCCGGAGGCAGGGAATCCCGCGAGAACCCGATGATCCCGCCGCCGCACGTCTTGTATCTGGGGATCTCCGCCTTCTCCAGCAACAGCACCCGCCGCCCTGCGACGGCTGCCGCGTACGCCGCGGAAGCTCCGGCCGGACCCGCGCCGACCACGACGACGTCCCATACCGAAGACTCCTGCGGCACCGAGGACTCCTGCGGTACCGACGACGACTCTTCCGGCTCACGTCCGGCGTCTGCGTTCTCGCTGCTCACGATGTGCTTCTGCTCCCGATCCGACCAGTGACCCAACTGCTCACGGCATCCTACGGCGCGGCGCGGCCGAGCTCCTCTGTGGGAGGATCAGCCATGAATTCGTCGTACACGCAACGTCGCACCCTAGGCGTCGCACACCGTCGCGCCGACACCGCGCCATAGTCCTAACGTCGCACCCACCAGGAGCGTGCCCATGACCGCCCGTCCGATTTCCGAGACCGTTGCCTCGCTGATGCCCCGTGCCAAGGCGGAGCTGACCGAGTTGGTGGCCTTCCGGTCGGTGGCGGACCCGGCTCAGTTCCCCAGGAGCGAGTGCGAGGCAGCGGCCGGCTGGGTCGCCGACACGCTCCGGGGGGACGGTTTCCAGGACGTCGCACTGCTCGACACCCCCGACGGAACCCAGTCGGTGTACGGCTACCTGCCCGGCCCGGCCGGCGCGCCCACGGTGCTGCTCTACGCCCACTACGACGTACAGCCGCCGCTCGACGAGGCGGCGTGGCTCTCCCCGCCGTTCGAGCTGACCGAGCGCGACGGCCGCTGGTTCGGCCGGGGCGCCGCGGACTGCAAGGGCGGATTCATCATGCACCTGCTCGCCCTGCGCGCCCTGCGGGCGAACGGCGGCGTCCCGGTCTCCGTCAAGGTGATCGCCGAGGGCTCGGAGGAGCAGGGCACGGGCGGGCTCGAACGGTACGCCGAGGCGCACCCGGAGCTCCTGGCGGCCGACACGATCGTCATCGGCGACACCGGCAACTTCCGGGTCGGCCTGCCCACGGTCACCGCCACGCTGCGCGGTATGACCATGCTCCGGGTGCAGTTGGACACCCTCGCGGGCAACCTGCACTCCGGTCAGTTCGGCGGCGCGGCCCCGGACGCCCTGGCCGCGATGATCCAGTTGCTGGCGTCCCTGCGGGCCGAGGACGGCACGACGACGGTGGACGGTCTCACCGCGGACGCGCGGTGGGACGGACTGCAGTATCCGGAGGACGAGTTCCGCGCGGACGCCAAGGTCATCGACGGTGTGGAACTGATCGGCACGGGCACGGTCGCCGACCGGATCTGGGCGAGGCCCGCGGTCACCGTCGTCGGCATCGACTGCCCGCCGGTCGTCGGAGCCACCCCGTCGCTCCAGGCCTCCGCCCGGGCGCAGATCAGCCTGCGGGTGCCGCCGGGCCAGGACGCCGTCGAGGCCACGAAGCTGCTGACCGCCCACCTCGAGTCGCACGCTCCCTGGGGAGCGCGGGTGACCGTCGAACAGGTCGGTCACGGGCAGCCGTTCCGTGCGGACACCGACAGCCCCGCGTACACGTCGATGGCCGAGGCCATGCGGCTCGCCTACCCGGGTGAGGAGATGCAGGTCTCCGGCATGGGCGGGTCCATCCCGCTCTGCAACACCCTGGCCGCCCTGTATCCGCAGGCGGAGATCCTCCTGATCGGTCTGAGCGAGCCGGAGGCCCAGATCCACGCGGTGAACGAGAGCGTGTCGCCCGAGGAACTCGAACGGCTCTCGGTCGCCGAGGCCCTGTTCCTGCGGAAGTACGCCGAGTCCAAGGCGGTCTGACGCCCGGCCGGTGCGCGGGTACACCCCCGGCCGGGCCGCGCTCGGCGGGGGGGTACGCGTGCGCCGTCCTGCCTCGGCGCAGGGTGTGCCGGTCCGCCGGTACACCCCGCCCCCGGCGGGTCGCCGTGTGCGCGGCGGCCCGCCGGTGCCTATCCGCCCACCGGGACGCCCGCCTCCAGATTCAGCACGGCGGACCGTTCGCGGGCGCGCAGTGCCCAGCGCAGCCGCTCGAAGCGGGTGGGAGGCAGCAGGCCCGCCGCCTCCTCCTCGGTGACGAACCGCCAGCCCCGCAGTTCGGCCCCCGGCAGGAGCAGCTGTGCGGCCTCCTCCGCGCACAGCCGGCCGCCGTCGAAGAGGAAGCGCAGTCCTCCGTACGCCGGCGGTCTGGGCGCCTCCCAGTCGACGACCAGGAGCCTCGGCGGCCTGCCGAGGCTCAGCCCGAGTTCCTCGGCGACCTCGCGCACCCCGGCCTGTGCGGGCGCCTCGCCGGTCTCGACCACTCCGCCGGGGAACTCCCAGCCCGGCTTGTAGGTGGGGTCGACGAGCAGGACGCGGTCCTGTTCGTCGAAGAGCAGAACTCCGGACGCGACGGTCTCCGCGCGCGGTGCGGGAGTCTGCACGATGCCGCATTCCCTGGCCGCACCGCTGCTCAGGGCCTCGGCGATGCGTTCGGCCGTCCCGTGCGGGGTCAGCGAGCTGGTGTCGATGGTGTGCGCGTCGGCCTCGATCCAGCCGAGCGCGGCCCGGTAGGGCTCGATGTGGTCGTAGGCCCATTCCCTGATCCGCTCGCTGTGTCCCGGATCGTCGGCGAATTCCTCGCGCGCGGCGATCCGTTGCCGCAGGATCGTTTCCTCTGCTGACAGCAGCACATGCCGGACGGGTATGCGCCGGGAGGCGAGCCCGCCGAATATCTCGTCCCGGTAGTCCTGCCTCAGCAGTGTCATCGGCACCACCAGCACCCCGGACAGCTCGGCGAGCAGCGCGGCGGCCGTGTCGACCACCAGGCGCCGCCAGATCGGCAGGTCCTGGAAGTCGGTGACCTCCGCGAGTTTCTTCTGGGGCAGCATCCGGCGCAGTTCACCGCCGATCAGCTCGGGGTCGTACAGGGTGCTGTTCGGGATCAGATCGATCAGTTCGCAAGCGGCGCTGGTCTTGCCCGCGCTGAACGCACCGTTGATCCAGACGATCACGGGTCCCCCTCTTCCGTAGCCCCCTGTGGCTTGCCCGCAACACCCCGCTGCGGAAACCCCGTCGGGGCGGTGCGGTTGCGCCGGGGCGAAGGGCGGGAGCGTCCCACCGTACGAGCGCGTACGGGCCGGGCGGCCCGTAACGGGGGACGGCGGGCGTCGTTGGAGCGGATAGCCACAGGAACGACGACGGGGGTGCGCGGTGCGCCGCACGGTACTTGAGCAGTTTCCCGCGGGAGGACCGCGGGGCAGCCGGCCCGCGGAGGAGTTCGCCGCGGCCCGACGCGGCGAGGGCCTGGCAGCGGAGGTCGTGATGGACCTGGAGCAGGACGCGTTCCTCGTGGTCGTGCCCCAGCAGACGGCGGACCGGCGCCGGAGGGCTCGCTGATCCGGCGCCGTACGACCGCTGCGGAGCCCCGGACCCGGGCGTCCCCGCCTACTTCGCCGCCGCGGCCCGTACGCCGTTGACCCCGGCGGGCCGGAGAGCCGAGGCAGCGGCAGCCGCACCCACCAGACCGGCGTCCGTGCCCATCACCGCGGAGGTCACCGTGAGGCCCTGGACGAAGGAGAGCGTGGCGTAGTCGCGCAGGGCCTCGCGCAGCGGCGCGAACAGGACCTCGCCGGCGCCGGCCACTCCCCCGCCTATCACCGCGATGTCGATGTCGGTCAGGGTGGCGGTGGCGGCGATCCCGGCTGCCAGCGCCTGGGCGGCCCTTCCGAAGGAAGCGACCGCGACCGGGTCACCGGCCCGCGCCGCGGCGGCCACCGCGGCCGCCGTCTCGTCGCCGTCGGGCCCCGGACGCCAGCCGTTCTCCAGGGCTCGCCGGGCGATGTTGGGCCCGCTGGCGATGCGTTCGACGCAGCCGCGCGCGCCGCACGGGCACAGGTCACCGTCCAGGTCGACGCTGATGTGACCGATGTGACCGGCGTTGCCCGAGGGGCCGGGGTGCAGCTTTCCACCGAGGACGAGCCCGCCGCCGACCCCGGTGGACACGACCAGGCACAGCGCGTTGTCGAAACCGCGGGCAGCACCCAGCCAGTGCTCGGCCGCGGTCATCGCGACCCCGTCGCCGACCAGCGAGACGGGCATCCCGCCGGTCGCGGCGGAGACGCGCTCCACGAGCGGGAAGCCGCGCCAGCCCGGGACGTTGACCGGGCTGACCGTGCCGGCGGAGGCGTCGACGGGGCCCGCGCTGCCGATCCCGACCGCACCCACCCGGGGCCACAGGGCGGAGGCGGTCAGTTCCGCCAGGACGTCACTCACGGCGCCCATGACCGACTCGGCACCCTCCCGCGCGGGCGTGGGCCGCTGCGCCCGTACGAGCAGGGATCCGCTGCCGTCCACCAACGCGCCGGCGATCTTGGTGCCGCCGATGTCGAGGGCGGCGACGAGGTCGGTATGCATCGGTGTGGACTCTCCGGAGGGGTGAGGGGCAGGACCTGCGACTTCGGTCGACAGTCCTCCCCAGTCTCCATTCTGTTGACAACGTTGTCCAGGGCCTATGCTCGACGCCACAGCTTCGGCACGCTCTTCCGGCACCGCCGAGAGGCGCCCGAAGCACCCGTTCCCGACGACAGGACAGCGCACCGTGGCCGAGACCACCCGTCATTCCGAGTCCCGCTACGGCAACAGGCCGACCATGAAGGACGTGGCGGCGCGAGCCGGAGTGGGCCTCAAGACGGTCTCCCGGGTGGTGAACAGCGAACCCGGGGTCACACCCGACACGGAACGCCGCGTACAGGAGGCGATCGACGCCCTCGGCTTCCGCAGGAACGACAGCGCCCGCGTCCTGCGCAAGGGGCGCACGGCCTCGATCGGACTCGTCCTCGAAGATCTCGCCGACCCCTTCTACGGGCCGCTGAGCCGCGCCGTGGAGGAAGTGGCCCGTGCCCACGGGGCCCTGCTGATCAACGGCTCCAGCGCCGAGGACCCCGACCGCGAGCAGGAGCTCGTCCTCGCCCTGTGCGCGCGCCGGGTCGACGGACTGATCGTGATTCCGGCGGGTGACGACCACCGCTATCTGGAGCCCGAGATGAAGGCCGGCATCGCCACCGTCTTCGTCGACCGCCCGGCGGGCCGGGTCGACGCGGACATGGTCCTCTCGGACAGCTTCGGGGGCGCCCGCGAGGGCGTCGCGCACCTCGTCGCACACGGGCACCGCAGGATCGGCTTCGTCGGCGACCAGCCGCGCATCCACACCGCGACGGAGCGACTGCGCGGCTACCACGCCGCTCTGACGGAAGCCGGCATAGAGGTCCAGGACTCCTGGGTGTCCCTGGGGCCGACCGACCCCGACCGGGTGCGGACGGCCGTCGAGACCATGCTGTCCGGACCCGAGCCGGTGACCGCGCTCTTCTCGGGCAACAACCGGGTGACCGTCACCGCCGTGCGCGTGCTCGCCGAGTGCGACCGCCGGATCGCGCTGGTGGGCTTCGACGACATCGAACTCGCCGACCTGCTCGGCATCACGGTCATCTCGCAGGACGCCGCCGCGGTCGGCCGGACCGCGGCGGAGCACCTGTTCCGCCGCCTGGACGGCGCGGGCCACCCGCCGGCCAGGGTCGAGCTCCCGACCCGGCTCATCCCCCGCGGTTCGGGGGAACTGCCGCCCGCCTGAGGCCGCTCACGGCGCCGTCACGGTGAGCGCGCCGCGGCGGGGCGAGGCGAAGGCGTCGAGGTCTTCCCGGGTCAGACCGGTCGAGGCCTCGACCTCCGCGGTGTCCAGGGCACCGCAGTCGACGCCTCGCAGCAGATAGCCGCTGAGCGCCTTGGCGGTGGCCGGCTCGTCCATGACGTCCCCGCCGGCCCTGGCCACGTAGGCGGCGAGCCGGGAGGCCGCCTGGGCCAGACCCTCGCGGTAGAAGGTGTAGACGGCCGCGTAGCGCGTGGGCAGGTGGCCGGGGTGCATGTCCCAGCCCTGGTAGTAGGCGCGGGCCAGAGCGCGGCGGGTGAGGCCGTGGTGGAGGCGCCATGCCTCGTGGACCTGCTCGGTGGGTCCGACCGGGAGCACGTTGGTGGAGCCGTCGCAGACGCGTACACCGGTGCCCGCCGCGGCGACCTGCATGACGGCCTTGGCGTGGTCGGCGGCGGGGTGGTCGCTCGCCTGGTAGGCCGGGCTGACGCCCACGCAGGCGCTGTAGTCGAAGGTGCCGTAGTGCAGGCCGGTCGCCCGGCCGCGGGCGGCGTCGATCATGCGCGCGACGGCGGCGGTGCCGTCGGCGGCGAGGATCGACTGGCTGGTCTCGATCTGGATCTCGAACCCGAGGCGGCCGGCCGGCAGACCGTGGGCCTGTTCGAATGCCCCTAGGAGCCGTACGAAGGCGGTGACCTGCTCGGGGTAGGTCACCTTCGGCAGCGTCAGGACGAGCCCGTCGGGAAGGCCTCCGGCCCGCATGAGGCCGGTCAGGAAGATGTCCGTGGTCCGGATTCCGCGGTCGCGCACGGCGGCTTCCATGCACTTCATGCGGATGCCCGTGTACGGCGCGGCCGTTCCGTCGGCGTACGCCTCGGCGACCAGCCGGGCCGCACGGGCCGCGGCCTCGTCCTCCTCGGCGTCCGGGCGCGGCCCGTAACCGTCCTCGAAATCGATGCGGAGGTCCTCGACGGGCTCGCGCTCCAGCTTGGCGCGTACGCGGTCGTAAACGGGCGCGGCGAGCTCCGGCGGGATCCCGAGGACCGCGGCGAACGCGTCGGCGTCCGCGGCGTGTTCGTCGAGCGCCGTGAGGGCTCGGTCGCCCCAGCTGCGGACGGTGGTGGCGGTGAAGGTGTCGGCGGGCACGTAGACGGTGTGGACCGGCTGGCGCGTGCCCGGGTCTCCCGGGTACCGGCGGGCGAGCTCGGCGTCCACCCCCGTGAGGGAGGCGCTGATCTCCTCACCGACCGCGCCGGCGAGGCTCGTCGCCACCTTCTCCTGCTGACCCATGGCCGTACCCTCCAGTGTGACTATTTCCGCTTCCTGGAATCCTTCATCCGCATAGCGAAGTTATAAGCCCCCCGGTTCTGCGTCAATGGTGATCGGAAACGGCCTGGGGCCGCGCGGTGGAGAACACCACGCGGCCCCAGGCCGTCGTACGGGCAGGACGTCGCCGGATCAGCCCTTGCGGGACTTGACCTCTTCGGTGAGCTGCGGGACGACGGCGAACAGGTCGCCGACGACGCCGTAGTCGACGAGGTCGAAGATCGGCGCCTCGGCGTCCTTGTTGACCGCGACGATGGTCTTCGAGGTCTGCATGCCGGCGCGGTGCTGGATCGCGCCGGAGATGCCCGAGGCGATGTACAGCTGCGGGGAGACCGACTTGCCGGTCTGGCCCACCTGGTTGGTGTGCGGGTACCAGCCGGCGTCGACCGCGGCGCGCGAGGCACCGACAGCCGCACCGAGCGAGTCGGCGAGCGCCTCGATGATCCCGAAGTTCTCGGCGCCGTTGACGCCGCGGCCGCCGGAGACGACGATCGCGGCCTCGGTCAGCTCCGGGCGCCCGGTCGACTCGCGCGGCGTGCGCGAGAGGACCTTGGTGCCGGTGGCCGTGGCGGAGAAGGAGACCGCGAGGGCCTCGACGGCACCCGCGGCCGGGGCGGCCTCGACGGCGGCCGAGTTCGGCTTGACCGTGATGACCGGAACGCCCTTGGAGACACGGGACTTGGTGGTGTAGGAGGCGGCGAACGCGGACTGCGTCGCGACCGGGCCCCCGTCACCGGCCTCCAGGTCGACGGCGTCGGTGATGATGCCGGCGCCGATGCGCAGCGCCAGGCGCGCGGCGATCTCCTTGGCCTCCGCGGAGGAGGGGAGGAGCACGGCGGCCGGGGACACCGCGTCGTAGGCGGCCTGGAGGGCGTCCACCTTGGGTACGACGAGGTAGTCGGAGAACTCCGGGGCGTCGGCGGTGAGCACCTTGACCGCGCCGTGCTCGGCGAGCGCGGCGGCGGTGTCGGCCGCTCCGTTGCCGAGCGCGACGGCGACCGGCTCGCCGATGCGGCGGGCGAGCGTCAGCAGCTCCAGGGTGGGCTTGCGGACGGCACCGTCCACGTGGTCGACATAGACGAGTACTTCAGCCATGGGACTTCAATCTCCTGCGTGCGAGGGAGTGCGGGGCGGTGGAGGGGACGGCCGGGGCTAGATGAACTTCTGGCCCGCGAGGAACTCGGCCAGCTGCTTGCCGCCCTCACCCTCGTCCTTGACGATCGTGCCCGCCGTACGGGCCGGACGCTCGGCGGCGGAGTCCACCGCGGTCCACGAACCGCCCAGGCCGACCTCGTCCGCATCGATCCCGAGGTCATCGAGGTCCAGGGACTCGACCGGCTTCTTCTTGGCCGCCATGATGCCCTTGAACGACGGGTAGCGGGCCTCGCCCGACTGGTCGGTCACGGAGACCACGGCGGGGAGGGACGCCTCGAGCTGCTCGCTCGCGGAGTCGCCGTCACGACGGCCCTTGACCGTGCCGCCGTCGACGGAGACCTCGGAGAGCAGCGTGACCTGCGGGACGCCGAGGCGCTCCGCGAGCAGCGCCGGGAGGACGCCCATGGTGCCGTCCGTCGACGCCATGCCGCAGATGACCAGGTCGTAGCCGGTCTTCTCGACGGCCTTGGCCAGCACCAGCGAGGTGCCGATGACGTCGGTGCCGTGCAGGTCGTCGTCCTCGACGTGGACGGCCTTGTCGGCGCCCATCGACAGCGCCTTGCGCAGCGCGTCCTTGGCGTCCTCGGGGCCCACCGTGAGCACGGTGATCTCCGCGTCGTCGGCCTCGTCGGCGATCTGCAGCGCCTGCTCGACGGCGTACTCGTCGAGCTCCGACAGCAGACCGTCGACGTCGTCACGGTCCAGGGTCAGGTCATCGGCGAAGTGCCGGTCGCCGGTGGCGTCGGGCACGTACTTCACACAGACAACGATCCTCAAGCTCACGCCGGCTCTCCTACTGCATCGTCATTTCTGGGCTGCCTTGTTGCACGCAGCATAGGCGCCTCATCGGGCGGTTTCCGGTCGGGAGACCGGGCCCCCAGCCGAATATTACTCGCCAGTACACCCAGTACGTTACCCGTAAGCAAGCGCTTGGAACTGTGACGTAGCCAACCAGACCCGCCCCCTGCTCCGCCCTGCTCGGCCTCAGTCTCGCAGAGCCGTGAAACGACCTTGGTGGTAGACCAGCGGCCGGCCGCCCCCGGACGGGTCCCCCGACTCCACCTCGGCGATCACGATGCGGTGGTCGCCCGCGGGAATCCTGGCCACCACACGGCAGACCAGCCAGGCCACCACCCCGTCGAGCAGGGGTACGCCCTCCGGTCCCGCACGCCAGCCGGTGGACGGGCCGAACCGGTCGGCGCCGCTGCGCGCGAAGGTCGCGGCGAGTTCCCGCTGCTCCTCGCCGAGGAGGTGGACGCCTATGTGCCGGGCCTCCGCGACGACGGGCCAGCTGGAGGACGCCGTGCCCACCCCGAAGGAGATGAGCGGCGGTTCGGCGGCGACGGAGTTGAGCGACGTGGCGGTGAAGCCCACGGGCCCGTCACCGGCGGCCGTGATCACGGCCACACCGGCGGCGTGCTGCCGGAACACGGATCGCAGGAGCTCGGGTGCAGCCGTCCTGGGAGTGCGAAGACCGGGCGAGGCCGTCATGGAGAAGTCCTTCTGGGAGAGGGCGTACGGGGCCGTTGGGGGATCAGGCACCCGGACAGCGCGCACTCGCGTGGCGCACGAGGTCGACGTGCACCCGGCAGAAGAGAAGGAGTTCCGGCGGCATGTCGTCAGACTGACGATGCGGTGCGTACACAGTCAAGTGCGTCCCGTCATGTGGGAGATGCGTCACGGCCCGTCACATCGCCTGCCCCAGCGCGGCGACGACATCCGCGGTGCGCGGCTGACCGGTCGCCCGCCGGACCACGCGGCCGGCCGCGTCGAGCACCAGGACGGTGGGCGTCCTGGTGATGCCGAGGCTGCGGACCAGCTCCAGGCGGGCCTCGGCGTCGACCTCGACGTGGGCCACTCCCTCGACCATCCCGGCGACTTCGGCGAGTACGCGCCGGGTCGCACGGCAGGGCTGGCAGAACGCGCTCGAGAACTGCACGAGGGTGGCCCTGTCCCCGAGTTCAGCGCCCAGCCGGGCGGCGTCCAGTGTGCCGCCGGTCTTCCGCCCGTCCATTCCGGCTCCCTTCCCAGAGCTCCGCGCAAAGGGTCAGCACCCGGCGTGCGCATTACATTCCCGGAGGTTTCACGTGACGAGAATCTCTCACCAGGGAGCCTTTGGGGCTGGCCACGGCGTCGCACATGGGGCACCATCGCCACAATGCCGAAAACCTACGGCTGCGTAACTTCCGCGGGGAGAACCCTCCCCAGGCATTGACGAAGGGTCTTCATCCAGATGGCAGAGCTCGTCTATCGACCGGTCATCGGCGCCGCTCGCACCCTGTTCAAGGCGCTTGACCTGAAGATCGACACCCAGGGTTCGGAGCACATCCCGAAGACCGGTGGCGCGGTTCTGGTCAGTAACCACATCAGCTATCTGGACTTCATCTTCACCGGACTCGGCGCCCTGCCGCAGAAGCGGCTCGTCCGCTTCATGGCGAAGGAGTCGGTGTTCCGCCACAAGGTCTCCGGTCCCCTGATGCGCGGCATGAAGCACATCCCCGTGGACCGCGCGCAGGGCGAGGACGCCTACGCGCACGCGCTCGCGTCCCTGCGCTCTGGCGAGATCGTCGGCGTGTTCCCCGAGGCGACCATCTCGGAGTCGTTCACGCTCAAGAGCTTCAAGTCGGGCGCGGCGCGGCTGGCCCAGGAGGCCGGGGTGCCGCTGATCCCGATGGCGCTGTGGGGTACCCAGCGCATCTGGACCAAGGGGCGCCCGCGCAACTTCAAGCGCAACCACACCCCGATCACCATCCGCCTCGGCGAGGCCATGGAGGCGCCCGCCGACCAGTACGCGGGTGCGATCACCCGCCGGCTGCGCGAGCGCGTCCAGGAGCTCCTGGAAGCCGCGCAGCGGGCCTATCCCGTGCGCCCCAAGGACGCGGCCGACACCTGGTGGGTGCCGGCGCACCTCGGCGGTACGGCTCCGACCCCCGCCGAGGTGCGCGAGCGCGGCTGACGCCGGCCCGCGGCCGCCTGCCCCGGCGAAACGTCACACCACGGCACGTGCGTCGCTGAGGGGCGCCCCGGCGCTTCCCGCCCGCCCGTGGGCCGGGCATGACGGCGCGGCCGGACGGAAACCACTCCGTCCGGCCGCGCGTCCACTGCGGGGGCCTAGCGGGCCATCTCCTCCTTGAGGGCCTGCACGAAGGCGTCCACGTCCTCCTCGCGGGTGTCGAAGGCACACATCCAGCGGACGTCTCCCGCCTTCTCGTCCCAGAAGTAGAACCGGAAGCGCTTCTGCAGCCGCTCGCTCACCTCGTGCGGCAGCCGCGCGAAGACGGCGTTGGCCTGCACCGGATAGAGGATCTCCACCCCGTCGACCGTGCGGACCCCGTCGGCGAGCCGCTGGGCCATGTCGTTGGCGTGGCGGGCGTTGCGCAGCCACAGGTCCCCCGCCAGCAGCGCCTCGAGCTGGACCGAGACGAAGCGCATCTTGGAAGCCAGCTGCATCGACAGCTTGCGCAGATGCTTCATGGCACGCACGGAGTCCGGGTTGAGCACGACGACGGCCTCACCGAAGAGCGCGCCGTTCTTGGTGCCGCCGAAGGACAGCACGTCGACGCCGACCGCATTGGTGAAGGTGCGCATCGGCACGTCCAGCGACGCGGCGGCGTTCGCTATCCGGGCGCCGTCGAGATGCACCTTCATGCCGCGCTCGTGGGCGTGCTCGCAGACGGCCCGGATCTCGCCGGGCGTGTAGACGGTCCCGAGCTCGGTGTTCTGGGTGATCGACACGACCTGCGGCATCGCCCGGTGCTCGTCGTCCCAGCCGTAGGCCTCGCGGTCGATGAGCTCGGGGGTCAGCTTTCCGTCCGGGGTGGGCACGGTGAGCAGTTTGAGCCCGCCCATGCGCTCCGGCGCGCCGCCCTCGTCCACGTTGATGTGCGCGGATCCGGCGCAGATCACCGCGCCCCACCGGTCGGTCAGCGCCTGGAGCGCGGTGACGTTGGCCCCGGTGCCGTTGAACACCGGGAACGCCTCGGCAGTGGGGCCGAAGTGGCTGTGCATGACCCGCTGCAGGTGATCCGTGTAGTCGTCCTCCCCGTAGGCGACCTGGTGGCCGCCGTTGGCGAGAGCGAGGGCCGCGAGTATCTCGGGGTGCACACCGGCGTAGTTGTCACTGGCGAAACCGCGTACCTGCGGATCGTGATGACGTCGCGCGTCGGTCCTTACGGTTGCGGGGTCAGCCACAGACGCTTTCCGTTCAATTCTCCGGCGGGCTTGTCCCAGACGCCGGCGATGGCCTCGGCCAGCTCCTGGACGTCCGTGAAGCCCGCGAACTTCGCTTGGGGGCGCTCGGCGCGCATCGCGTCGTGCACCAGTGCCTTGACCACCAGGATCGCAGCGGCCGCCGTCGGGCCCTGGTCGCCCCCCGCCTTGCGGAAGGAGTCGGCGAGTGCGAGCGTCCATGCCTCCGCCGCCGCCTTGGACGCGGAGTAGGCCGCGTTGCCCGCGGTGGGACTGCTGGCACCCGCCGCGCTGATCAGCACGTAACGTCCCCGGTCGCTGCGTCCCAGCACGTCCTGGAAGGCCAGCGAGGTGGACTGGACGGTCCGGATCAGGAGCTTCTCCAGGAAGTCCCAGTCCGCCAGACTGGTCTCCGCGAAGCCCGCGCTGCCGCGCCAGCCCCCGACGAGGTGGACCAGGCCGTCGACACGGCCGAATTCCTTCTCCGTCTTGAAGGCCCAGTCGCGGGCGGCTTCCGGATCGAGCAGATCGACGGTGTCACCGGTGACCGTCGCGCCGCCGTGCGCGTACCGCGCGGCGTCGACCGCTTCGGCCAGCCGCTCGGGGTTCGCGTCGGACGCGACCACGGTCGCGCCCGCCTCGGCGAGCCTGAGCAGGGTCGCCCGCCCTGCCGGTCCCGCCGCTCCGGCCACCGCGACGACGGCCCCCTCGAGCGCACCGCTGTCGGCCCTGCCTGTTGCGTTCATCGCCACCGCCTCCTCAGACCGCGCCCTCACGCGGCTGCCCGCCCGGCATCCGCCGCAGTGATCCCCTTGGTGGAGGCGATCACATGCTTCAACTTCTTGGAGAGCGCCTCATAGAACATGCTCAGGGGAAACTCGTCCGGAAGCACGTCGTCGACGAGCTTACGGGGCGGTTGTGCGAGGTCCAAGGCCTCCGGGCCCTTGGCCCAGCGGGAGCCCGGGTGGGGAGAAAGATAGGTCGCGACCAGGTCGTACGCCGCGAACCAGTGCACCAGCTTCGGGCGGTCGATGCCTTCGCGGTAGAGCGTCTCGATCTCTCCGCAGAGCTGGTTGGTGACCTGCGGGGCGCGGGCCCAGTCGATCTTGAGCGTGTTGTCGGTCCAGCGGACCACGTCGTGCTTGTGGAGGTACGCGAAGAGGAGCTGGCCGCCGAGACCGTCGTAGTTGCGCACGCGCTCGCCGGTGACGGGGAAGCGGAACATCCGGTCGAAGAGGACGGCGAACTGCACGTCACGGCCCTGGCCGAAGCCGTCGGACTCCAGCTTCACAGCCTCCCTGAAGGCGGTGAGGTCGCAGCGCAGCTCCTCCAGCCCGTACATCCAGAACGGCTGCCGCTGCTTGATCATGAAGGGGTCGAAGGGCAGGTCACCGTGGCTGTGGGTGCGGTCGTGGACCATGTCCCAGAGCACGAACGCCTGCTCGCAGCGCTTCTGGTCGCCGAGCATGTCCTTGATGTCGTCGGGCAGTTCGAGGCCGAGCAGGTCGACCGAGGCCTCGGTGACCCGGCGGAAGCGGGCGGCCTCGCGGTCGCAGAAGATGCCGCCCCAGCTGAAGCGCTCCGGCGCCTCGCGCACGGCGATGGTCTCGGGGAACAGCACGGCGGAGTTGGTGTCGTATCCCGCGGTGAAGTCCTCGAAGGTGATGCCGCAGAACAGAGGGTTGTCATAACGCGTGGCCTCGAGGTCGGCCAGCCACTCCGGCCAGACCATCCGCAGCACGACGGCTTCGAGATTGCGGTCGGGGTTGCCGTTCTGCGTGTACATCGCGAACACGACCAGGTGCTGAAGGCCGTCGGCGCGGTTCTTCGCGGGCTGGAAGGCCAGCAGGGAGTCGAGGAAGTCCGGGACACCGAAGCCGTCCGCGACCCAGCGTCGCAGGTCCGCGACGAGCGCGCGGTGGTAGGCGGCGTCGTGCGGGAGCAGCGGCGAGAGCTCCTCGACGGCGGTGGTCACCCGCTCGACGACGGAGGCGGCGGCCTCGGCGGAGGGGGCGTTCTCGGCGTCAAGGTCTATGGAGCCGTCCTTGGACTGCCAGGGGCGGAGCTCCTCCACGGCACTCTTGAGCGCGGGCCAGGCCGGGTGCTCCACGACCCGCTGGGCGGCAGCCGTCGCACCGGCGGTGGCGGTCTGCTCAAGAATTTCCGTCATGACACTTCCTTCACGGGAGAACCTCGCGTCAAGTAACCGTATCCATGTGCGGTTCCTTCGGACAAGTGGAGAGCAGAAAATTATCCTGCCATCCCCCATGCTCACCGCGATTTTTCCTGCCACACATCCGCAGGACAACTTCTTCCTCACGACTGGCCGGGCAGTCGAGGCCCGGCGCGCACGAACTGGTTCTCTGGGGGGCAGGAGTCGCACACAGGGCAAGGACGACGGACGGAAGCGGGAGTGTCTTGACTTTTCTCACCATCGGTCATCGCGGAGTCATGGGTGTCGAACCGGAGAACACGCTGCGCTCGTTCACGCACGCGGAGCGGGCCGGCATGGACGCCGTCGAACTGGATCTCCATCTGAGCAAGGACGGCGCACTCGCCGTGATGCACGACGCGTCCGTGGACCGGACCACGGACGGACAGGGGCTGATCGCCGAGAAGACGCTCGGGGAGCTCCGCGAGCTCGACGCCGGGCAGGGCGAGCGGGTGCCCGTGTTCGAGGAGGTCCTCGACGCGGTCCGGTCGCCGCTCCAGGCGGAGATCAAGGACGTGGCGGCGGCTCGGGCGCTGGCGGACGTGATGCTGCGACGCGACCTGGCCGGCCGCGTGGAGGTGTCCTCGTTCCACGACGAGGCCGTCGCCGAGATCGCGCAGCTGGTTCCGGGGGTCAGGACCGTCCTCATCGCCAGCCGCTGGCAGGGCGACGTGGTGGACCGCGCGAAGGCGGTCGGCGCCGCCACGCTGGCTCTCAACATCCGCCGCCTCACCCTGGAGGTGGTCGAGCAGGCGCACGCGGAAGGCCTGAAGGTGATCGGCTGGGTCGTGAACACCCAGGACCACCTGCGGCTGGTGCGCGCGCTGGGCCTGGACGGCGCGACGACCGACTACCCGGAGATCCGGCGCGCGGGCCGCTTCACCGCGTGAGACCCCCCGGGGTCCGGCGCGCGGGCCGCCGTCAGAGGCGCTTCACCAGCAGTTCGAACGCGAGGTCGTCACGCTGCGGGACCCCGAAGCGCTCGTCGCCGTACGGGAAGGGTGTCAGCTCTCCCGTACGGCGGTAGCCCCGGCGCTCGTACCAGGCGATCAGCTCCTCGCGGACCGAGATCACCGTCATGTGCATCTCGTCCACCCCCCAGTCGGAGCGGGCCGTGCGCTCCGCCTCGGCGATGATCACCTTGCCGAGTCCCGCGCCCTGCAGCCCGGGCCTGACGGCGAACATGCCGAAGTAGGCGGCTCGGCCGCGGTGTTCGAGCTGGCAGCAGGCGACGGTCTCGCCCTCCTGCTCGGCGATCAGGACCCGCCCCGAGGGATCGACGATGATCCCGCGCACCCCGTCGGCATCGGTGCGCCTGCCCTTGAGTATGTCCGCCTCCGTGGTCCATCCCGCCCGGCTCGCGTCCCCCCGGTAGGCGGACTCGACGAGTCGCACGAGGGCCGGGACATCGTCCTCGGTCGCGTCGCGGAAGGTCAGTTCTGCCCGTGCCGTGGCGGGTGCGATGTCCATGGGGCTCTTCTCCGGTGAGGCGCTGCCGACTGTGCCTTCCCGAGACTAACCCGCCCCCCGACCGCCCCCCGCAGGCCCGGGCGCGCTCCCCCAGTACTCCAATGCGCCCCGGTAGGAGCGGTCCGGACGGGGCATCGATGGGACGACACCGGCGTCGTCCGGCGTAGGGGGAGGTGTGCTGTGCACGGTCCGGCACTGTCCGGCTGGCTGCTCATGGTGCTGTGCGGGCTCACGGGGACCTACTGCCTGCTGCGTACCCGGGACGGCACGGAGCGGGAGCGCGGCATGGCGCGCGCCGAGGCGCTGATGGGTTTCGGCATGGCGGCGATGGCCGTGCCCGCGGCCCTGCTCACCCTCCCGAACTGGATGTGGGCCGTGTACGCCGTGACGTTCGGCGCGTCGGCCCTGCGCGCCCTCGCGTACGCCCGGGCCGGAGGGCATCACTTGCACCATCTGGTGGGGTCGCTGGCCATGGTCTACATGTCGGTCGCGATGATTCCGGCGTCGGGGCTCACGGCCGACGGTCACTCGGGGCACGGTGCCGGTGCCGCGGGAGGCGTTCCCGTACTGACGGGAGTGCTGCTCGTCTACTACGCGGCCTACGTCCTGCGCTCGGCGGGACGGCTCATTCCGGCCTCCCCGCCCGTGGCCGTGGCGGACGGCGGGACGGTGGGCGTCGGCTGGGGTGCGCGGCCGGAACTGGCACTCGCCTGCCGGCTGACCATGGCGATGGCCATGTTCGCCATGCTTCTCACACTGTGAGACAGCGGCCGTCCCACACCGTGGCGTACGTCACTTGACGCGCACGGCCGTACCCCGGGATACGGCGGCGCTCATAGGGTGACGCCCATGTTGGTCTCCCTGGCCCTGCTGCTGCTCGGTGTCCTGGCCGCCGTCGCGGCCCCGGGCCTGATGGCGAAGGCCCGGTGGCCGGACCGTGAACCCGTCGTCGCCCTGTGGGTCTGGCAGTGCGTCGTGGCGGGCGTCCTGCTGTCGTTCGCCCTCTCCATGACCTTCAGCGCGGCAGCCGCCTGGCAGGCGGTCCGGGGCCACGTCTTCGCACCCGCCCCGCACGGCGTGGTCGAGGCGTACGCCCTCGGCGCGTACGGGCCGTGGTCGGCGGTCATCGCGGTGCTGCTGGCCCTCGGCGGCCTGTGGAGCGGCGCGATGCTCGTGCGGGAGATCCACCGGGCCGGCCGCCGGCGGCGGCAGCGGCGTTCCGAACTGCTGGCGCGCTCCCCGCTGATGCCGGGCGAGGAGCCCGGCGGCGGACGCATCGTGGTCCTGGAGGGGGAACGCCCGGACGCCTGGTGGCTGCCCGGTTCGGCTCCTCAACTGGTGGTCACCACGGCGGCACTCGACCGACTGAAAGGCCGTCAGCTGGACGCCCTGCTGGCTCACGAGCAGGGACACGCCCGGGCCCGGCACGACTGGCTGCTGCACTGCTCGGGCGCCCTGGCGAACGGATTTCCGCAGATCCCCGTCTTCGCGGCGTTCCGGGACGAGATGCACCGGCTCGTCGAGCTGGCCGCGGACGACGTGGCGTCACGACGCTTCGGACGGCTGACCATCGCGCTCGCCCTGGTCGAACTCAACGAGGGCCGTGGGGTGTTCGGACCGGGCCCGGGGTCCGGCACCCATGTGCCGCTCCGGGTCGACCGCTTGCTCGCGCCGACGCAACGGCTGTCCGCGGGACGCCGGCTGCGGCTGACGGCGGCGGCCGCACTGGTGCCGGTCGTGCCGCTGCTGGTGGCCTTCGTGCCGGGACTCAGCGCACTGGGATAGCCGGACGCTCCCCCCGTCCGCGAGGATCGTCCCCATGCATTCCCCCTCACGCGACACGCATTCCGGCCGCCCTCTCCTCCTCGTCGCGGGCCTCGCCTGCGCCGTCCTCTCCGCCGTCCTGCTGTCGCTGGTCGCGGTGCGCTGGCCGCCGCTGATCTCCGCGGACGGCTCGGTGGCGGAGGCGTTGCACCGCAGCGCGGTGGGAGAACCGGTTCTGGTCCACGTCAACCGCGTGCTGACGGACTGGGTGTGGGACCCCTGGACGATGCGGGCGCTGACGGCCGTGGCCGTGGTCGTCCTGTGGTGGCGTGGAGCGCGGTTGCTCGCGGTGTGGGTGGCCGTGACGAGCGTCGTCACGACACTCGTGCAGCAGGGGCTCAAGGCCCTCGTGGGGCGGGAACGCCCCCGGTGGCCCGATCCGGTGGACTCGGCGAACTACGCGGCCTTCCCCTCGGGGCACGTGATGACCGCGGCGGTGACGTGCGGGCTCCTCCTGTGGCTGCTCCGCCTCCACGGCGCGCAGGCCCCGCTGTGGTGGGGCTCACTCGCCCTCGCCGTGGTGTCGGTGGCCGGCGTGGCGCTGACGCGCCTCTACCTGGGTGTGCACTGGCCGAGCGACGTGCTGGGCGGAGCGCTCCTGGGCGGGGCCGTGTGCGCGCTCTCCGTCGCCGCGTACACGCGCCGCACCGGCGGGGCGCCGTCGACGCGCAGCCGCCCTTGTAGGCAGGTCACGGGGCGGCGATGATCGGGCCATGCAGATCAAAGGCGCACTCTTCGACTTCTCCGGAACCCTCTTCAGGATCGAGCCCGTCATCTCGTGGCTGCGCGCGGCCATGGACCGCACGGGCACGGTCCTGGACGAGGCCGATGTCGAGAGGTACGCACAGCGCCTGACGGCCGCCGGGGCACTGCCCGGAGGCCCGCCCCCCGAGCGGATCCCGTCCGAACTGGCCTCCGCCTATGCCGTTCGCGACAGCAGCGCGCGGCTCCACAGGGAGGCGTACACGGGCCTGGCCCGGCAGGCCGGCCTGCCGGATCCCCGCCTCTGTGACGCGCTGTACGAACGCCACATGGATCCCGCGGCCTGGCAGCCGTATCCCGACGCGGAGGCGGTACTGCGCGGACTGCGCGACGACGGGGTCGCGGTCGGTGTCGTGAGCAACATCGGCTGGGACCTTCGCCCCGTCTTCCGGGCGCACGGCCTGGACGGCCTGGTCGACGCCTACGTGCTGTCCTACGAACACGGCGTCCAGAAGCCCGATCCCGGGCTGTTCCGCACGGCGTGCGCGCTGCTGGGCCGGGATCCGGCGGACGTGGTCATGGTCGGTGACGACCGCCACGCGGACGGAGGAGCGGCGGCCATCGGCTGCGAGGTGCGCTTCGTCGACCACCTCCCCGTGGCGGAGCGGCCCGACGGCCTCCGGGCACTCGGCCTGGCGGACCTCACGGACGAGGGCCGCGTCACCCGCGGTTCGTGAAGGATTCCGGGAGGAGGTGTGAGGGATATCCCTGTCCGCGAGGGGGGTCCGCGGCTCTGACGGGGCCTAACCTGGTGGGCATGTCCCCGTATCCGAACACGTCCGCCCGCGTGCGCCCCGCCTCTGTGGTCAACGAAGCGATCCGTGACCTGTGGCAGCGCTCGGGGGGACTGCTGTCTCCGGACGACGAGACCGAGTACCAGCGCCTTCTCGTGGAGTGGGCCGCCGCCGCGGGTACGAGCGTGCGGCCGGCGGCCTGACGTCCCGGCGGGCCGGTCCCGCCCGCGGCTGATTCCGGCGATCCCCCGCATCGCCGGAATCAGGGGTACAGCATGGCCCCGCGCGGTCCACCGGTCAATGAGACGGACGCGCCCCGCCGGACGGGGACCGTCCGGCGGGGCACTCGTTCTCACCTGCGGTGGAGCGGTCGGTCAGTGGCGGAAGTACTCCGGCTGCGTCTGCACGTTGAGCTCGGGCAGGCGCACACGCTTGGCCGGGTCCGTCCGCCGGTCGTCGAGCTTCAGGACGTCGAAGCCCTTGGCGATGTCGTTGGAGTAGATGTAGCCGTTGTAGTAGTACGCGGACCAGGGGCCCGCGGTGGTGACGGCGTCCGTGGAGACGGGGCCGCGCTCGAAGTACGCGATCTCCTTGGGCTTCGAGGAGTCGGTGAAGTCCCACACGGAGACCCCGCCCTGGTACCAGGCCTGGACCATCAGGTCACGGCCCTTGACGGGGATGAGCGAGCCGTTGTGGGCGACGCAGACCTCCGTGTCGGCCTGGGGGCGGTCGATCTTGAAGTAGCTGCGGAAGACCAGCTTGCGCTTGTCGCCCTTGCCGGTGATGTCGTAGATCCCGTCCGCACCCCGGTTGGGGCCGATCTCGTCGTTGCAGGTGGCGGCGCCGCCCCCGCCGAGCTCGTCCGTGAACACGACCTTGTCGGCGTCCTGGTTGAAGCTGGCGGAGTGCCAGAACGCGAAGTTCACGTTGTCCTGGACCCGGTCGATGATCTTCGGGTTCTCCGGGTCCTTGATGGAGAACAGCAGGCCGTCACCCATGCAGGCGCCCGCGGCGAGGTCCTTGGACGGCAGGACGGTGATGTCGTGGCAGCCGGTGGTCTTGGACACGCCCGGGTTGTCGGGCGCGCCCGGGTTCCCGCCGTCCGGGAAGAGGACGGGGAAGGAGACGATGCGGGCGCTCTCGGGAGCCTTGCGCGGCACCTTGATGACGGAGATACCGTCGTGCGGCGGCTGGCAGTCCGGGAACGTCGCGTTCGGCGAGTAGGAGGAGACGTAGACGTAGACGTCCTTGCGCTCCGGAATGATCGTGTGGGTGTGCGAACCGCACGCCGTCTCGACCGCGGCGACGTACTTCGGGTTGCGCTTGTCGCTGATGTCGAAGACCTTCATGCCCTCCCAGGACGACTTCTCCGTGGCGGGCTGTGTGGTGCTGGCACACGAGTTGTCGCTGCGCGAGGAGTCGGTGGACAGGAACAGCAGGTTGCCCGAGACCGAGATGTCGTTCTGCGAGCCGGGGCAGA
The DNA here is from genome assembly GCF_042892135.1 of Streptomyces sp. NPDC001822. Lineage (NCBI taxonomy): Bacteria > Bacillati > Actinomycetota > Actinomycetes > Kitasatosporales > Streptomycetaceae > Streptomyces > Streptomyces sp. NPDC001822. Next base: position 35,214 of record NZ_JBIATW010000016.1, on the reverse strand, counting down.
GGACCTGTGCGACGGTCCTCGGCTTCTTCGGGTTGCTGATGTCGAAGATGCGGAAGCCGTCGTAGTTCCCGGCGTAGGCGTACTTGCCCTGGAACGCCAGGTCGGTGTTGAGCCCCTGGAGCGCGTCCTTGGGGATGTTGGTGAGGTGCTCGATGTTGTCGCTGTGGACTATCTCGTCCACGCCGGGTATCTCACCGCTCTTGATGGCGGCCCTGGCTTCGGCCTGCTCACTCGCGGAGACGCCGCCGCGGGTGGTGGCGGCGTCGCCCGGGTCCGGCGTGGCCGCGGCGGGCCCGGCTGTCAGCAGAGTGGCGAAGAGCCCGGCCGCGGCTGCCGCCACACCCAGACGTCTGCGCCGCACGCTTGTGGTGTGCAACGAGGTCACTGCGTCCTCCCTTGTATCCGTTCGTCGAGGAACGGTTCATGGACCCCGGCAGTATCGTCCCTCCCATGTACACACCAACAGATGGCAACACAGATGTAATGAAAGTTTTTGATCATCACCCGGTGGAAGGTGTTAGGACGGTCTGCAACACACTCAAGTGCCCATGGAGGTCACCGTGCTGATACGCCGTCGGACGTCACGCCTGCGCACCGTCGTCCTGGTGGCCGCCCTCTCGGCCGCCCTGTTCGCGAGCGGCTGTGACGAGGACGGCGGTGACGGCGCGACGAAGTCCGCCGCGGACAGGGGCCCTTCGGTCATCGCACCCGGAAAGCCGGGTGAGCCCGCGCGGACGCTGTCGCCCGGCGAGGCGGTCGCGGCCGCCGGGGACGACACCCCCAACTCCGCCGACATCCGGTACGCCCGGATGATGATCGAGCATCACCGCCAGGCACTGGTCCTCACCGCCCTCGTCCCGGACCGGGCCCGGTCGGCTTCGGTCGAGCGGCTCGCGCAGCGCATCTCCGCCGCCCAGAAGCCGGAGATCGCCGCCATGGAGGGGTGGCTGAAGAACAACGGCGTGGAGGGCCGCGAGGAGACCCACGAGCATGCCTCGATGCCGGGGATGGCGACCGAGGCGCAGATCGCAGAGCTGCGTGCGGCGCGGGGGAAGGCATTCGACGCGCTCTTCCTGAAGCTGATGATCACTCACCATCAGGGTGCGGTCACGATGGCCACGGAGGCCCTCGCGGACGGCAACAACGTGCTGGTCGAGGAGATGGCCAACGATGTCGTGGCGCAGCAGACCGTCGAGGTGGAGCGCATGCGGGCGCTCATGACCTGAGCCGTGCGGGGACCCCGGGCCGGCCGCTCAGCTCTCGCCGTGGCGCTCCGCCTGGAGGGCGGCCGCACCGAGGACGCTGTCCAGCAGTCCGGGGAACAGCGCGTCCAGGTCCTCCGCCCGTACACAGTTCAGCTTCGCCGTGCCGCGGTAGAACTGGCTGATGACGCCGCTCTCGCGGAGCACCCTGAAGTGGTGCGTCGAGGTGGACTTGGACACCGGGAGGTCGAAGCGTGAGCAGGCCAGTTCGTCGGCCGCCCCCGCAAGCTGGCGCACGATCCTGAGCCTGACCGGGTCGGAGAGCGCGTGGAGCACTCCCTCGACACGGATCTCCTCGCGCGAGGGGTGGACGAGCACGCGGGCGGCGTTCGGCGTCACGACGGCTCCACTTCGTACGGGGACTCCATTGTACGAGAGTCATCGAATTTCATTCCGGCACCGCTGCCACCACGAGGCGGGCCCGCGGGCTTCCGTCCTGCCTCCGGCCGAGGCTCTCCAGCGGCAGGAGCCGGGTACCGAAGCCCGCGCGGCCGAGATCGGCCAGGACCCCGGTCAGCGGGAACGTGCGGTAGTACATGATGAATCGCGGGCGCAGGAGGGCGTTGCGCACCCTCATGGCGGCATCGAAACCGAGCAGCGACCAGTAGGCCCGGGAGCCGACCGGGGGCGGCGCGCCCACCGGGAAGACGAACAGTCCGCCCGGCCTCAGGGACGCGCGCACCTGGGCGAACAGCCCGGGGCGCTCCGACGGCAGGAAGTGCCCGAACGCCCCGAGACTCAGAGCCAGGTCGAAGACCGGCCGGAACGGCAGGGCCCGGGCGTCCGCCCGCACCCAGCCCGCGTCCGGGCGGTCGCCGTCGGCCGGGTGCGAGCGCCCGGCCACGGCGAGCATGCCCGCGCTGAAGTCGACGCCGGTGACGCGCTCCGTGCACAGACCGCGCAGCACTCCCACCCCGGCACCGGTGCCGCAGCAGACGTCGAGGCCGCTGCCGAAGGGCCCGAGGGGCCGCACCGCGTCGGTGACGGCGTCGAGGACCCGGTCCGGGGTGCGGTACGGCGTCAGGTCGAACTTCGGGGCGAGCAGGTCGTATCCGCGCATCGTCGAGGAGAGCGCCTGTACGGCCAGTTCGCGAAGCGTGGGGCCCTGCGGAGTGGACATCGCGGTCAGCGTACCGACAGGAGTGGCGTCACACCGCTCGGCCGTACTGATTCGGCGTCCGGACCTCGCCGCCGAGCTCCCTCGACGCCCTGCGGGCGAAGTAGGGGTCGCGCAGCAGTGCACGGCCGAGCAGGACCGCGTCCGCACCTCCGTCGGTGATGATCTTCTCGGCCTGGACCGCGTCGGTGATCAGTCCGACGGCCGCGACCGGGAGGCCGGTCTCGGTGCGTACGCGTTCGGCGAACGGCACCTGGTAGCCGGGCTCCACGGGGATCCGCGTGTTCGGCGCCAGTCCGCCGGTCGAGACGTCCAGGAGGTCGACTCCGTGCGCGAGCAGCAGACGGGCCAGGCGGACCGTCTCGTCGGCGGTCCAGCCCTCGCGTGCGTCGTCCGCGTTCTCGGTCAGCCAGTCGGTCGCGGAGACGCGGAAGAACACCGGGAGTTCCTCCGGCCACACCGCGCGCACCGCGTCGACGACCTCCAGGGCGAGACGCGTGCGGTTCTCGAAGGAGCCGCCGTAGGAGTCGGTGCGGTGGTTGCTGTGCGGGGACAGGAACTGGCCGATGAGGTAGCCGTGCGCACCGTGGACCTCGGCGACCTGGAAGCCCGCGGCGAGCGCGCGGCGGGCGGCCGCCGCGAAGTCGTCGACGATCTTCTTGATGTCGTCGACGGTCAGCTCGGCGGGTGCGGGGTCACTCTCGTCGTACCCGAGGGGACTCGGGGCGACCGTCTGCCAGCCTCCGGGCTCGCCGGCCCCGAGGGGAGTACCGCCGCGCCAGGGCAGATCCGTCGAGGCCTTCCGCCCGGCGTGCGCGAGCTGGATGCCGGGGACCGTTCCCTGGCTCCGGAGGAAGTCGGTGACGCGCCGGAACGCCTCCACCTGCCGGTCGTTCCAGATGCCGAGGTCCGAGGGGCTGATCCGCCCCTCGGGGCTGATGGCGGTGGCCTCCGTCAGGACGAGTCCCGTGCCGCCCACCGCGCGCGCCGCGTAGTGGGCGAAGTGCCAGTCGTTGACCGTGCCCGCGTCGGGCCCGGAGGCCTCCGCGCTGTACTGGCACATCGGAGCCATCCAGACACGGTTGGGGACGGTCAGCGACCTCAGGGTGTAGGGCTCGAAGAGTGCACTCACGGGGGGCTCCGATTCATCGGGACGCGACGGGGGGCGGCCGGCCGGGACGCACCCGGTCACCACTTCGTACGAGAATCACCGTACTACGAGAATTACCGTACTACGACGAGCGTCGAATTATGAAGTCGCGCGACGGCCGCCCCGTCAGCTCCCCGGGCGCAGCCGGCGCCTCAGCCCGATGTCGGTCTCGGCCGAGTAGACCTGGCTCCAGCTGCGTCCGGCTCCCGATGTCCACGTCACCAGGACGTTCGCCCCGTCCGGCCTGACCGACTCGACCGTCATGCTCCGGTTCCCGTCGCGCACGTCGCCGCGCAGCAGTTCACCGGCCTTGACCGTGACGGGCTCCGACCCGGCGTTCTCCGCCTCGGCCGCCGCGGCGACGAGCGCCGAGGCCAGCTCCCTGGCCGCAGCGGGGGAACAGGTCCAGGAGGCGCGAAGCGCGGGTCCCTCGACCCGGATGCCGACCCGCGCGGGTCCGTCCTCCGGGCCGGGCCCGATGCCGAGCACCGCCTCTCGGCCCTCGGTGTCCTGGACCTCGACGCTCATCCGTGTCTCCTCCTCGTCCCGCTCCGGCCGGCGGAACTCGGACCACCGGCCCTCATGGAGTACCACGACGGGGCCGGCCGGGCGGAATCCGAGGGCCCGGGACCCGGGCCGCCCGAAAGTTTCGACGGAGCCCCGCACCCCCTCGGAGCGGGTGCGGGGCTCCGCTCCTCACTCCCGGGCGAGCGGCGGTTCGAGCGACGTGGCGCACACCATGCGCCGCCGGTGATCGACGGTGCGCTCGGGTCCGGTGAGACGCAGCCGCACGGTGTGCTTGACGTCCGCCGGGTCGCTGGACGTGGCGAAGCGGAGTTCGAGGTCACCCGGCTCCACGATCCGGCGCCCCGCGGTCCCGGTGAAGGAGACCAGGTCCGCGTGGAAGCGGAACCCGACCCTGCGCGACTCCCCCGCGGCGAGCGGCACCCGGGCGTAGGCGATCAGCCGGGCCTCGGGGCGCGTGGTCTGGGCGACCGGGTCGTGGGCGTAGAGCTGGACGATCTCGGCCCCGTCGCGGTCGCCGGTGTTGCGGACCGTGATCGCGAGGTCCGTCTCTCCGTCGGTGGGGAGCTCGGCCGGCACATCCGGGCCGGGCTCCCAGTCGAACGAGGTGTAGGACAGCCCGTGCCCGAACGGGTAGAGCGGGCTCGGGTCGAGGTTGCTCACCCCGTTGGCACGGCCCAGCGGGGGCTGGAGATACGTCCACGGCTGTCCCCCGGGACCTTCGGGGACCCCCAGCGGCAGACGTCCGGAGGGATTCACCCGTCCCGAGAGCACACCGGCGAGCGCCGGACCGCCCTCCTCGCCGGGGAAGAACGCCTGCACACAGCCCGCCGTCCTGCCGGCCCACCGGCCGAGCGCGTACGTACGTCCCGTCAGCAGGACCAGGACGACCGGGGTGCCGGTGGCCAGGAGTGCGTCCAGGAGTTCGCCCTGCCGCCCCGGCAGGGCGAGGTCCGCCGCGTCACAGCCCTCTCCGGACGTGCCCCGCCCGAACAGCCCGGCCCGGTCCCCGAGTACGGCGACGCAGACATCGGCCCCGGCGGCCAGCGCGGCTGCGGCCGCGATGCCGGAGGTGTCCGTACCGTCCACCTCACAGCCCTGGGCGTGGTCGACGCCGGCGCCCGGGAACTCCTCGCGCAGGGACTCCAGCAGCGTCGGAACCTCGATGCCCATGGGAGAGCCGGGGTGCTGGACCCCGACGTGGCTGGGGAACGAGTAGCAACCGAGCATGGCCAGGGGGTCGTCGGCGCGCGGTCCGACGACCGCGATCCGGCCGGTGCCGCTCAGCGGCAGCACGCCCTCGGGGTTGGCCAGCAGCACGCAGGAACGCTCCGCGAGCAGCCGGGCCAGGGCCCTGTTCCGTGGCGGGTCCAGGTCCACCGTGCCGCGTGCGCGGCCCGGCTCCACACCGTCGAGCGCCGCGGGCAGGGCCGACTGCCCCGGGTCGAGCAGTCCGAGCGCGCACTTCTGCAGGAGGACGCGGTGCAGGGCGCGGTCCAGGAGCTCCTCCGCGATACGGCCGTCCCGCACGGCGGCGACCAGTTCGTCGCCGTAACTGCGCACGGTGGGCAGTTCGACGTCGACTCCCGCGGTCAGGGCGAGGCGGGCGGCGTCCCCACGGTCCCCCGCCACCTTGTGCAGGGTCTCCAGGAAACCGATGCCGAAGTAGTCGGCGACGACCGTGCCGGTGAATCCCCAGGTGTCCCGGAGGAGTCCGGTGAGCAGGGAGGGGTCGGCGGCGGCGGGGACGCCGTCGATCTCCGCGTAGGAGTGCATCACGGAGCGCGCCCCGCCCTCCCCGACCGCCATCTCGAACGGCGGAAGGATCACGTCCGCCATCTCCCGGGCGCCGGCCCTGACGGGGGACAGATTGCGTGCCCCCGCCGACGCGGAGTACCCCGCGAAGTGCTTGAGGGTCGCGACGATCCCGGCGGACTCCAGACCGCGGACGTAGGCCGTGCCGATGGTCGCGACCAGGTAGGGGTCCTCACCGACGGTCTCCTCGACGCGGCCCCAGCGCAGGTCCCGCACCACGTCCAGGACCGGCGCCAGTCCCTGGTGGACGCCGACCGACCGCATGTCCTCGCCGATCCGCCGGGCCATCTCGGTGACGAGCCCGGGATCCCAGGCCGCACCCCAGGCGAGCGGGACCGGATAGGCGGTAGCGCCCCAGGCGGTGAAGCCGGCCAGGCACTCCTCGTGGGCGAGTGCCGGGATACCGAATCTGCCGGCCGCGACGATCCTGGCCTGGGCGGTGGCCAGCGCGACGGCTCCGACGCCCGGGTCCACCGGAGCGGTGCCGAACGGCCGGGTGAGCTGGCCCAGTCCGCGGGTGGTGAGGTCCTCGAAGTCGACGGGGTCGACCATGTCGTTCTGGTGCGGCGCGACTCCGTCGCCCTCGGCGTCGGCACCCACCCAGATTCCGTACAGCTGGGCGGCCTTCTCCTCCAGCGTCATCCGGGACGCCAGATCGGCCACCCTCTCCTCGGGGCTGAGCGCGGGATCGCGCCACGGGCCGTCCGCGGCCGGGGGCGGGTCGGCCGGACGGGCCTGCGGTGCGGGGTGGATTGCCATGGCGGCAGGGGTTCCTCTCATGAGTGCGGTGGTCCGGGGCGGCGTGGGGGCTCTACTTGCCGCCCACCCCCATCAGTCCGTCGATGAGCGCCCGCCGGGCCACGAGGTACACGGCGAAGATGGGGACGACGGAGAGGACGATCGCTGCCAGGACCGCGGGGATGTTCACTCCGAACTGGGTCATGAAGTTGAACAGCCCGAGCGTCAGGACGCGGTTCTCCTCCGACTGGGTCAGGATCAGCGGGAAGAGGAAGCCGTTCCACGCCTGCAGGGCGGAGAAGATCGCCACCGTGCTGATCCCTGCCCTGGACAGCGGGACCGCGAGCTGCCAGAGCATCCGGACGGGTGACGCGCCGTCGAGGGCCATCGCCTCGTACATCTCCTCGGATACGTCGCGCATGGTGCCGCTGAGGACCAGGACCGCGACCGGCATCGCGAAGGCGGCGGTGGGCAGGATGATCGCCCAGAGGGTGTCGTACAGGCCCAGCCTGCCGATCATCAGGTACAGCGGCACGATCACCGCCTGGGCCGGGATGGCGACACCCAGCAGGAACATCCGGAAGGCGAGCGAGGAGAGGCGGCTGCGGGTGCGCACCGCCACGTAGGCCACCGGGACGGAGAGGACCAGGACGATCGCGACCGTGGCGAAGGCGACGATCGCGGTGTTGCCGAGCAGTGCGGCGAAGCCGCTGTCCAGCACGGTTTCGTAGTTCTCGAACGTCGGGTCGGCGGGGACGGCCAGCGGGTCCCCGTTCAGCGCCTGGTCCTGGCGCATCAGCGACGCGGAGACCAGCGTGTACAGCGGCACCAGGACGACGACGAGCCAGATCAGCGAGCCGAGGCCGGCCACCGGGTTGCCGAGGCGCCTCCGGCGCCGGACCGTGCGCGCACCGCTGGGAGCGGCGGGCACCGGCCGGTGCCGGGGTGGTGCGGTACGGGTGTCGGTCGACATGGCGTCACATACCTTCCCGGGTGGACCGCATGGTCCCGAACCCGCTGAAGCGGACCATGATCAGCGAGATGCCGGTCGCCACCACGACGAGTGCGGTGGCGATGGCCGCGGCGTAGCCGAGGTCGTACGTCTGGAAGCCGGTCCGGTACATCAGGTAGGGCAGGATCGTCGTGTCCGTGCCGGGGCCGCCCTTGGTCATGATGAGGACGGTGTCGAAGTACGTCAGCGACCCCACGATCATCAGCACCGACGAGGTCGTGATCGTGTGGCGCAGCTGCGGCAGGGTGATGTGGAAGAACTGCCGCACCATGCCCGCGCCGTCGATGGCGGCGGCCTGGTGGAGGACTTCGGGGATCTGCCGGGCCCCGCCCTGGTAGATCAGCGTGTGGAACGGCATGAACTGCCATCCGCCGACGAACGCCACCACGAGCAGGGCGCCGGTGGAGGACCCCATGACGCCGGGATCGATGCCGAGCCAGGGTCCGATCGTCTTGATCACACCGAAGTTGGGGTCCAGCAGGGCATGGAAGAGCATCGCGATCGCGGTGGTGGAGAGCAGCAGCGGGACGAAGAAGACCGCCGACAGGAAGGCGCGGCTGCGCTGGCGGCCCGCCGCCCAGACGCCCAGGAGCAGGGCCACCGGAGTCTGGAAGGCCCAGCTGACCGTGGTGAGCAGCAGGCTCAGCCAGGCGGCCCGGCCGAACTCCGCGTCCTGGAACAGCCGGGTCCAGTTGTCCAGGCCCGTCGGGGTCGGGGAGCCGAGCCCGTCCCACCGGCAGAACGAGAGGTAGACGGCGATCGCCAGGGGCACGATCGCGAAGACGGCGAAGAAGAGGAGGCCGGGGACCGCCCAGACGACCGGGGGACGGCCGGCGTTGCCGACGGCCGTGCCCCGGTCCCCGTGCCTCCTCGCGGCCGGGATGTGAGAGTGCATCGTTACTCGGCGGCCTTCATCGCTGCGACGAACTGCTCGGGCGTGCTCTTGCCGGCGAACAGCTTGCTGATCTCCGTCAGAAGCGGTGTGGCGTACCGGGCTTCGAGCGCCTGGTCCCACGAGAGGGTGAAGCTCGGGGCCTTCTGGACCATGGCGTACTGATCCGCGGCGAACTGCGGGTTGGGCGAACCGCTCAGCATCGAGGCGGCGTTGGAGGTGGTGGGCACGTCACCGTTGTCGACGAGGGCCTGGGCGTAGGTCGTGGACGCCATGGTCTTGAGGAACGCGACCGCGGTGTCCTTGTGCTTGGTACGGGCGTTGACCGACCAGTAGTTGGTCGGGTTGCCCACGACGTTCGCCGCGTCGCCCGCTCCCCCGGCGACGGTCGGGAACGCGGTCCAGCCGAGGTCCTTCTTCGCGAACTCGGGGGCCTTTCCCAGCTGGGTCGAGTACTCCCACGAGCCCATCAGGTGCATGGCCGCCTTGCCCTTGTTGAGCAGGGTCGGAGCGCCGCCGTTGCCGTAGTCGACCGAGTTGAAGTTCTTGCCGAAGGCTCCGTCGTCGATGAGTTTCTCGACGGTCCTGGCCGTCTCCAGCACCGCCGGGTCGCCCCAGCCGCCGGTGTCGCCGTTCTGGATCCTCCGGAAGACCTCGGGCCCGCCGATCCGGTCCAGCAGGTACTCCATCCACATCAGCTCCGGCCACTTGTCCGCGCCGCCGAGGGCGAACGGTGTGACACCGGCGCCCTTGAAGGTGGTGACGGCCTTCTGGAGGTCCTCCCAGGTCCTGGGCGCCTGGAGGCCGTGCTCCTTGAACAGGGCCTTGTTGTAGAAGAGCATCACGGGCTGCATTCCGCGCATCGGGACCCCGTAGATCTTCCCGTCGAGGCTGCCGGCGGTCATGACGGACGGCAGGAAGCCGTCCTTGAGCACAGCGTCGTTCTCGACCGTGGAGGTCAGGTCGACGAGGTTGTCGGAGTCGACGTACGGCTTGATGGACCCGCCGCCCCAGTTGAAGAAGACGTCCGGAGCGCCGGGTGAACCCATGGCGCTGCGCAGCTTGTTCACGTAGTCGGTGCCCGGGACCGACACCAGCTTGACCTTGACCTCGGAGGTCTTGTTGAAGGCGTCGACCGCGGCCTGCTGGACCTTGACCGCGTCGTCGCCGTAGACGTAGGCGGTGATGGTGCCGCCGCCGTCCCCGCCGGTCCCGGAGCCGCAGCCCGCCAGCAGCCCTGTCATCACCATCGCCGCAGCTGCGGCGGCCCATCTCGTCGTACGCGTGCCCTGAGCGAATGTCCCCGACCGCATGACCGCACCTCTGTCGAATGTTTCGGCGTGCCGTTCGAATGTTGCCGGAACCGTACGGTCGCGTTTCGGGCTCGTCAAGAGGGCGGGAGCAAGGATTCACGGACCCCGCCCGGACCTCCGTCCGCCCGGCCGGGGAAGCTACGATTCGTGCATGAGCCCTGCAAAGGTCCAGCACCAAAAGGAGAAGGCGTCTTCCGGCGAGCCGACGGAGGGCACCGCCACGCTGGCGGAGATCGCCCGAGCGGCCGGAGTCTCGGCTCCGACAGTTTCGAAGGTGCTGAACGGCCGTGCCGACGTCGCCGCCGGCACGCGCACCCGGGTGGAGGAGCTGTTGCTCCTGCACGGCTACCGCCGGCGGCGCGGGACCACCCAGCAGTCCCGGCTGATCGACCTCGTCTTCCACGAACTGGACAGTGCCTGGGCGATGGAGGTCGTCCGCGGCGTCGAGAACGTCGCCCGGGAGGAGGGGCTGAGCCTGGTCCTCTCCGAGAGCGCGGGCCGGCTCACCCCGGGCCAGACGTGGGTGGACGGCGTCCTGGCGCGCCGCCCCGCCGGGGTCATCCTGGTGCTCTCGGACCTCGACGCGGCACAGCGCGCCCAGCTGACCAGCCGGTCCATCCCGTTCGTCGTGGTCGATCCGGCCGGCGACCCCGGGGACGACATCCCGTCGGTCGGGGCGGCCAACTGGCAGGGCGGCATCGCCGCCACCCGCCATCTGACCGGCCTGGGCCACCGGCGGATCGGCGTCATCGGCGGGCCGTCCCGCATGATGTGCAGCCGCGCGCGGCTGGACGGCTACCGCGCCGCCCTGGAGACGTCCGGCGTGAGCATGGACCCCGGTCTCGTCCGCGAGGGCGCGTTCAACCACGAGGACGGATACACGGCGGCGCTGGACCTCCTGCGACTGCCCGAACCCCCCACCGCCATCTTCGCCGGGAACGACCTGCAGGCCCTCGGCGTGTACGAGGCGGCGCGCGAGCTGGGACTGCGCATCCCGGAGGACCTCAGCGTCGTCGGCTTCGACGATCTGCCGCTCACCCGCTGGATCGGGCCGCCCCTCACCACCGTGCGGCAGCCCCTCATAGAGATGGCCGAGACCGCTGCCCGGCTCGTCCTTGATCTCGGGCGGGGCGGGAAACCGGCGACCACGCGGGTCGACCTGGCGACGAGCCTGGTGGTCCGCAGCAGCACGGCCCCGCCGTCACGCTGAGGCGGCACGGCGGGTACCCGGCGCGGCGCCGGTCCGGACGGGAGCCCCCTGCGCGCGTCGTCGCTACGGCCCGTTGTCAGTGCCGGGGTGCAGACTGACCCGTATCCGGCACAAAGGCGTTTCGGGAGGTCCTGTCATGACCGATGTACTGCTCACCGTCGGCACCCGCAAGGGACTCTTCATCGGCCGCAGGCGCGGCGGGACATGGGAGTTCGGCGATCCGCACTTCAACGCGCAGGCGATCTACTCGATCGCGATCGACACGCGGGGAAGCGCACCGCGGCTGCTGGTGGGCGGAGACAGCGCGCACTGGGGCCCGTCGGTCTTCCACTCCGACGACCTGGGGTCGACGTGGGTGGAGCCGAAGCAACCCGCCGTGAAGTTCCCCCGGTTCACCGACGCCTCGCTGGAGCGGGTCTGGCAGCTGCACCCCGCCGGGCCCGAGGCGCCCGACGTCGTCTACGCGGGAACGGAGCCGGCCGCCCTGTTCCGTTCGGACGACCGGGGGGAATCCTTCGAGCTGGTCCGCCCGCTCTGGGAGCATCCGACGCGATCGCGGTGGGTGCCGGGCGGGGGCGGCGAGGGGCTGCACACCATCCTGACCGACCCCAGGGACGCCGCAGCCGTGACCGTCGCCGTCTCGACCGCGGGCGTGTTCCGGACCGAGGACGGCGGCGAGCGCTGGACGCCCTCGAACAAGGGCGTCTCGGCCGTGTTCCTCCCGGATCCCGATCCCGAGTTCGGCCAGTGCGTGCACAAGGTCACCCGTGACGCCGCCGATCCCGACCGGCTCTATCTCCAGAACCACTGGGGTGTGTTCCGCAGCGACGACGGCGGGAAGCGCTGGAAGGACATCGGCGCGGGCCTGCCCTCGGACTTCGGCTTCGCCGCCGCCGCTCACCCGCACCGCGCGGACACGTTCTACGTGTTCCCGATCAACGCCGACGCCGACCGGGTGCCGGCCGGTCACCGCTGCCGGGTCTTCCGCACCCGGGACGCGGGTGACACCTGGGAGCCGCTGACGCAAGGGCTCCCCGACGGCGACCACTACGGCACGGTGCTGCGCGACGGCCTCTGCACGGACGACGCGGACCCGGCCGGCATCTACTTCGGCAATCGCAACGGCGAAGTGTACGCGAGCGCCGACGACGGTGACAGCTGGCAGCAGCTGGTCTCCCATCTGCCGGACGTGCTGTGCGTGCGTGCGGCGGCGCTCGGCTGACCGGGGGCCGCTCCGCGACACGGCAGCCGTAGGGGGCGGTTCCGCGACGCGGCGGGCCGAAGCGCGCGGCCGGCGGACGTGACCGGCACGGGCGGCCGACGGACGCCGGGGGCGGCCGGTGTGCCCATCGGCCCCGTCGGGTCGCTCCGGGCCGCTTCGGGCCGGGTCAGATCTCCGTCGGCACGCACAGCACGGGCACGGTCGACAGGTGCAGGAGCTTGTGCGGGGTGGAGCCGAGCAGAGCCCCTCGCATCGGGCTCTCGCCCCAACTGCCCACGACGATGACCCGCGCATCGTGGCGGGAGGCAGCCTCGATCAGCGCCTGCGCCGGGCTCAGGTCGATGACTTCGACCGTGGTCGGCACCTCGGCCGCCTCCGCCGAGGCGACCGCGCGTTCCAGCCCCGTGCGTCCGGCCTGCCGGATGGCCTCGTAGTGGGCGCGGTACTCCTCACCGGTGGGGCCGGGCGGAGCGGCTCCGTAGACGAGGACGAGCTTCTCGCCGAACGTGGCGGCCACCTCGATCGCCACCCGCAGGGCACGCACGGAGCCGGGCGACTCGTCGTACCCGAGCACCACCGACATCTCAGGACTCCTTGCCGTGCACGAGACCCGGGTCGACCACACCTCGCCGCTCGGCCCAGAAGGCCGGCGACCGGAACCGCAGGACCACCATGATCACCACGCCGATGAGGATGATGGCGATGCCGATGACGAGCGGCGGGCCGAGTCCGAACCACGAGGTTCCGCTGTAGGAGTTCGCCGGATCAGACATGTCCATGACGGACCGGACCAGCAGCCACGTGAGCAGCCCGGCCCCGACCAGGGGACCGAGGCCGATGAGGAGGAAGTTGCGCAGGCTCTCGGTCAGATGGCGGCGGTAGTAGATCGCGCAGGCCACGCCGGTGAGCGCGTAGTAGAAGGCGATGAGGAGGGAGAGCGCGGTCAGCGAGTCGAAGAGGGCGTTCTCACTGATCTGGCCGACGATCAGGTACCAGGCGATGGCGATGCCGGCCACCCACCACGTGCTCACGTCGGGGGTCCGGAACCTCGGGCTGATGCGGGCGAAGTGCTTGGGCAGCGCGTGGCGCCGGGCCATCGACAGGGCGGTGCGCGAGGCCGGGATGATGGTCGTCTGAGTGGAGGCGAGCGCGGAGGTCGCGACCGCGAGGAGCACGATCCAGTCCCAGTCGCCCATGACCTCACCGGCCAGCAGGGCGAAGACGAACTCCTCCTCCCCGGCGTTCTCCACCAGATACTCCGTTCCGGCGAAGGCGACGACCGCGAAGCCGACGGAGAGGTAGGTCACCAGCAGGATGACGGTCGACCACACGCCGGCCTTGCCCGGCGCGGTCGCGGAGTCCTCGACCTCCTCGGTGAGGTTGACGGCCGATTCCCAGCCCCAGTAGATGAACACGCCCAGCAGCAGACCACCGGTCAGCGCCGCGCCGCCCGCCCCGAAGGGGTTGAGCCAGTCGACCGCGGGTGTGATCGAGTCGAAGTCCGTCGTGCCCGCGTAGACGCGGTAGAGCGCGACGATCACGAACACCAGGAGGAAGGCCACCTGAGCCAGGATCAGGGCGTTCTGCACCTTGGCCGACAGCTCGGTCCCGATGACACACAGCCCGGTCATCACCAGGATCAGGACGACGGTCAGCAGTTGGCGGACGAAGTCGTTCTCCGCCCAGCTGTCGAGCCCCACGGCGAGCAGTCCGAAGCTGACCGCGATGTCGGCCAGTGACCCCACGACCAGCACACCGGTCATGGCGATGGCCCAGCCTCCGAGCCACCCGGCCCAGGGGCCCATGGCGCGGGTCACCCAGGAGAAGGTCGTCCCGCAGTCCTGGTCGGCCTTGTTGAGGTAGTAGAAGGCCGAGGCGATGAGCAGCATCGGCACGAACGAGGCGAAGAGCACCCCGGGTGCGTAGATGCCGACGAGCGCCACCACCGGGCCGATGACCGCGGCCACCGAGTAGGCCGGGGACGTGGCGTTCAGCCCGATGACCAGCGCGTCGACGAAGCCGATCGCGTTCGGCTTCAAGCTTGCCGGCGGTGCTGATCCGGCACGGACCTCTGCCATGCTCCCTCGCTCGGTCACAGGCCTGAAGAGAAGGCGGAATATTTCCTTCCACATGCTAGGGAGGTACACCCCCGCGTGCACGTCCGGTGAGGCGTTCCCGCGCCGCGCACGCGGGTACGCCTCGCACCGCTCACTGCTCGCGCATGCCCCAGGGGGCGCCGTACTCGTTCAGCAGATCGAGGAACGGCCTGGGCGGCAGGGCTTCGGGGCCGAGTACTCCGGTCCCGCTCCAGATGCCGCCCGCCAGGAGTTCGAGAGCGGCCACCGGATTGACGGCGGTCTGCCAGACGACGGCCTGGGAGCCGTATTCACGCATCGACCACTGGTTGTCGACCACGTGGTAGAGGTAGACCTCCCGGGGCCGCCCGTCCTTGGTGCCCTTCACCCAGGTGCCGGCGCAGGTCTTGCCGTGCATCCGCTCCCCGAGCCCGGCCGGGTCGGGCAGGCACGCCGCCACCACGTCGCGGGGGGACACCTCGGCGGCCCCCGCACCGCTCTTCACCGAAACCGGATCCGTGCGGTCCAGGCCCAGCTTGTGGAGCGTGCGCAGGACACCGATGAACTCCTCTCCCAGCCCGTACTTGAAGGTGACGCGCCGGGCCTTGAGCCAGCGCGGCACGAGCAGGACCTCCTCGTGCTCGACGTTGACGCACTCGACGGGGCCGATGCCCTCCGGGAAGTCGAACATCTCCGGTTCGCTGAAGGGCTCCGTGGTGAACCAGCCCCGGTCCTCCTCGTAGACGACCGGCGGGTTCAGACACTCCTCGATGGTCGTCCAGATGCTGAAGGACGGGGCGAAGTCGTAGCCCTCCACCGTCAGGTCGGCGCCGTCACGGATCCCGATCTCGTCGATCTCGTCGAAGAGCTCGTCCGAGGCGTAACGGGCGAACACGTCCGAGAGTCCGGGCTCCACGCCGATCCCCACCAGTGCGAGCCTCCCGGCCGCCTCCCAATCGGCCGCACGTTCGAACTGCGCGTCCCCCAGCTTGACGCCGCACTCCTCGTAAGGGCGTGACGGATGAGGCCGGGACAGGGACATGGCCATGTCGAGGTAGTGCGCGCCGTGGGCGAGGGCCGCCTCGAACAGCGGCATGACGAACCGCGGGTCGGTCGCGTTGAGCAGAACGTCGCACCGGTGTTCCGTGAGCGCGGCGCGCACGGCGGCGGGGTCGGAGGCGTCCAGCCGGGCGGCACCGAACCGGGCACCGCTGTCCCCCAGTGCGGCGACGGCGGTCTCGGCCCGCCCGAGGTCGTAGTCCGCCACCGTCATGTGCTCGAAGAAGGATCGCCGGGCCGCGATACGCGTGATCGCCGTACCCACGCCTCCCGCCCCGACCAGGAGGACACGCATGGGAAACCTCTCCTCTGCCGTTCCGG
The DNA here is from genome assembly GCF_042892135.1 of Streptomyces sp. NPDC001822. Classification (NCBI taxonomy): domain Bacteria; kingdom Bacillati; phylum Actinomycetota; class Actinomycetes; order Kitasatosporales; family Streptomycetaceae; genus Streptomyces; species Streptomyces sp. NPDC001822. The sequence continues at coordinate 19,503 of NZ_JBIATW010000016.1, read as the reverse complement.
CGCTGCGAACGGCTGCAGCCGGGCCGGCCGGTCCGGTCGTCCGGGGACGCTAGCAGCCGGGCCGCCCTGCCACGGGGCAACCGTCCGGACGGTGTCCCGCGTCCGGGCTATCCGGGCCGCCTGCTCCCACTCCGACGGGCGCGTACGGTCCTTGCCGGCGGCATCTGCGGCGGCGCGTCATCCGGCTCCGCGCCCGACCACGCGCCGTGGCCGCCCCTCACCGAGGCACCCGGCGCAAGGACCAGGCCCGCTGCCGCGAGGAAGTCCTCAAGGCCGGTGACACCGCCACCGGTGCCGTCGTCCCATTCGGTCAGGAGCCCGGAGCGGCCCTCGTTCCAGGACTCCGACGTCTCGGCGTCATCGTCGGGACCGGGATGCCACTCGACGCGGCCCTCACCGTGCCGGTACCGGAGATACAGGTACTGGCCGTCCGCCGTCCAGGCATCCCACTGAGACGGATACGCGGAACACGTCTGGGCGACCCAGGTCAGCGCCCGCCCCTCATTCGCACTCATCCGACGATGGTCGTGCAGCGTCGGGCGCCCTGCAAACGACTTCATGGGCATCCCGACGACCCGGCAGACGTGGCCTGTCGCGACATCAGGTCCGCGCGTCCAGCCTGTGCCGCAGCGAGATCGCAACCGGGAAGAAAGTCCGGCCCCACCGACGGGGGGATGACGGTGGGGCCGGAGGCTCACACAGTGCTTGGGGGGAAGCACCGACCTGAGCTCGGGTCACAGGGGCTCGTGCCCCGTAATCGAGGTCTCATGCGGAACCGGCGCAGAGGATCCGGAAAGACGCCGCGGACCGCGCCCCTCAACGCTGTGAATCACCGGGCGTCACCTACTCGGGCAGCACGCCTGAACGCCGCGGGACCTCGTGTCCCGCACTTCCCTGGTCAGGGCAGACGCCAGTCCACGGGCTGCTCGCCCAGGCCACTCAGGTAGTCGTTCGTGCGGCTGAACGGCCGCGAACCGAAGAAACCCCGGTCGGCCGACATCGGCGACGGGTGTGCGGACTCGACCGCGGGCAGGTCCCCGAGGAGCGGGCGTACGTTGCGCGCGTCCCGGCCCCACAGCACCGACACCATCGGTTTGCCCCGCGCGGCCAGTGCCCGGATCGCCTGCTCGGTCACTTCCTCCCAGCCCTTGCCCCGGTGGGCGGCGGGCTTGCCCGGCGCCGTCGTCAGCGCCCGGTTCAGCAGGAGCACTCCCTGCCGCGTCCACGGCGTCAGGTCCCCGTTGGACGGCCTGGGAAGACCGAGGTCGGTGTGCAGCTCACGGAAGATGTTCTCCAGGCTGCCGGGAAGACGGCGTACGTCAGGGGCCACGGCGAAACTCAGACCGATGGCCATTCCCGGTGTCGGGTAAGGGTCCTGACCGACTATCAGGACGCGTACGTCGTCGAAGGGCTGATGGAAGGCCCGCAGGACGTTCTGCCCGGACGGCAGGTACGTCCGCCCGGCGCCGATCTCGGCGCGGAGGAAATTGCCCATCTCCGCGATCCGGCCGGCCACGGGTTCCAACGCCTGAGCCCAGCCGGGCTCCACAAGTTCACTCAACGGTCGCGCTGCCACGTGCGTCACCCTACCGGCCCACACCGACACCGTGATCATTCGGTCCTCCGCGGCCGCCGTCCTGGGGATAGGCTGCGCGTCGTCCTCGGTCCTCCAGCCCCCGGAGTCGGTCCACATGGTCACGCAGGCGTTCATCGAGGATGGGCGGTGCCCCGCGCCCGGGGTGATCGCGCGGGCCGGGCGGCCGCCGTCCGAATCGTGGCCGCGGTGAGCGCCTCGACGGCCGGACTGGTCCTCGGGGTGGACTCCGGCGGTTCGGGGCTGAGGCTCGCGCTGGGAACCGTGGACCCCCTGCATGCGGTCCGCACCGCCGTGTGCGCCGAGCCGGTGAGGACCGGCCCCGCCGGGATCGACGCCGCTCACCTGCTGGAGCAGTTGCTGCCCGAGGTGCACGCGCTGCTGGAGGCGGCGGGACCCGGGGCGGCCGTGACCGCGGCGGCGATCGGCGCGGCCGGGATGGCTACCCTCGGCGGCCAGTTGCGCGCGGAGCTGCCCGCCGCGCTCGAGTCCGCACTGGGGGTGCGGCGGGTCGCCCTCGCCGCCGACGCGGTGACCGCGTACACCGGCGCGCTCGGCCAGCGGCCCGGCGCGGTGGTCGCCGGGGGCACCGGGATGATCGCGCTCGGCACCGACCTCTCGACGTGGCGCAGGGCGGACGGCTGGGGGCATCTGCTGGGGGACAGCGGCGGCGGGGCCTGGATCGGCAGGGAAGGACTCGACGCGGCGATGCGGGCCCACGACGGCCGGCGCGGTGGTTCCCCGGCCCTGTTGGCGCGGGCCGAGACGGTCTTCGGCCCCGCGGCCGGTCTGCCCGGCCTGCTCTATCCCCGCACGGACCGCCCGGCGCTGCTGGCCTCCTTCGCGCCGGAGGTCGCGGCCTGCGCCGGCAGGGACGGGACGGCGGCGGCGATCCTGCGGCGGGCGGCCGCCCACATCGCGGAGGCCGCGGCCGCTGTGTGCCCGGCCCCCGCCGAACACCGGACCGGGGCATACGAAGTCGCTCTGACCGGCGGGTTGTTCCGCATGGGCGAAGCGCTTCTCGGACCGCTGCGCGAGGAGTTGGCGGAGCAGGTGCCGCAGGCACGGGTGGTGCCGGCGGCGGGCGACCCGCTGCACGGGTCGTTGGAGATCGCCCGGGCGTTGGCGGGACCGGGGCTGCGACTGCCGCCCCACCCGGCCCTGTTGTTCGTACCGGGAGTAACGTGAGCAGGTCGGACGATCAGCGGTCCCGGACAGAGCAGGTCAGTTGCCCGCTATGCCGCTCTACAGACATATACGGACAGATAACGCCCAGCCGCCCCCTCCCCGAACAGAGCGGTACCCAAAACCAGTAGCATGCGGCGCCATGAGCACCCCCACTGGGCCCGCCTCCGGCCTGCCAGTACGAATGCCGCGACCTCGCCAGTCCGGACGGCACCGCCGCCCTGAGCCCGTGGTCGCACCCGAGGGCGCTGCCGCGCTCGTTCTCGCCGTTCCCGGCACCCCTTCCGCGGCATCGCGCAGCCTTGCCGAGGAGGTCGTCAGCATCGCCCGTTCCGAGCTGCCCGGTCTGAACGCGCAGATCGGCTATCTCGACGGCGACGGTGACGACACCGAATTTCCCGCACTCGCCTCCGTCCTGACCCAGGCCGCCGCCGAGCGCGTCGCGCGCTTCGAGCAGGCCACCGCGGCAGGTCGTGAGGTCGCCGAGCCGACCGGCCCGTCCGCCGTCGTGGTTCCGCTCCTCGCGGGCCCCGACAGCGCCCTGATCCGGCGCATACGGCAGGCCGTGATGGAGAGCGGTACGCAGGTGGAGCTGACCGACGTGCTCGGTCCGCACCCGCTGCTCGCCGAGGCGCTGCACGTGCGCCTCTCGGAGGCGGGGCTGGCACGTGCCGACCGCGCCAGGCTGTTCACCGTGGCGACCGCGGCCGACGGCATCGTGCTGGCCACGGTGGGTGGCGAGGAGGCCGTACAGGCCGCCGGCATCACCGGCATGCTGCTCGCCGCACGTCTGGCGGTCCCGGTGATGGCCGCGGCACTGGATGTGGAGGGCTCGGTCGCCTCCATCGCCGCCCAGCTCCAGGGTTCCGGCTCGGTGCAGCTCGCGCTCGCGCCCTACCTCGTCGGGCCGGAGATCGACGCCGCGCTGCTGGAAGCCGCTGCGAAGGAGGCCGGCTGCGCCACCGCCGAGCCCCTCGGCGCCTACCCGGCCATCGGCAAGCTGGTGCTCTCCCTCTACGCGACGACCCTGGGCATCACCCCGGCGACGCCGCAGGGAGCCCAGACGCACTGAGGCGCGCAGTGCCCCGTGGTACGGCCGTTCCGGTCCGCGCCACGGGCGCGCCGGTCCGGACAGCGCAGCTCCCCGCCCGCCCGAGGGCGGACGGGGAGCGCGGTGTCAGGCGAAGACGACGCAGGAGGCCGCCGGGACGTCGATGGACCCCTCGGGTGACGGCATGCCCGTCTCCGCGTCGAGGGAGAACCAGCTGACGTTCCCGGAACGCTCGTTGGCCGCGTACAGCCACTGTCCGGTGGGGTCCAGGGCGAGGTCTCGGGGCCAGCGGCCTCCGCAGCCCACGGCCGCGACGAGGACGGGCTTCTCGGCCGTCTCGTCCAGGGCGAGCACGGAGATGCTGTCGTGGCCCCGGTTGGCGGTCCACAGGAACCGCCCGTCGTGCGACACCACCACCTCCGAGGGGTACGCACGCACCGGGTCGCCGCCGTCGTCGGCTCCGTGGGGCAGCACGGGGGCCTCACCCATCGGTTCGAGCAGGCCGGTGACCGCGTCCCAGCGGCACACGGTGACGGTGGGCTCCAGCTCGTTGAGTACGTAGAGGTGTCCCCCGGCCGGATGAAAGGCGAGATGGCGCGGGCCGGTCCCCGGACGCAGCACCGCCTCGGAGTGCGTGCGCAGGGAGCCCGTGCCGGGGTCGAGTGCGCAGACGCGCACCGAGTCCGTCCCGAGGTCCACGCTCAGCACCCAGTCGCCCGACGGGGCGGCGAGCACCTGGTGAGCATGAGGAGTGGCCTGGCGTGCCGGGTCCGGCCCGCCGCCCGCGTGCCGCAGGACGCCCGCGGCCGGGCCCGGGGAGCCGTCGTGCCGCAGGGGAAGGGTGGTGACACTGCCCGAACCGTAGTTGGCGGTGAACAGGTGGCCGCCCCTGACGTCCAGGTGCGTGGGGCCGTCGCCCTCCACCGGCCGCGGCTCGCCGATGAGTGCCGGCGCGCCCCCGCCGCCGATGTCGAAGGCCGCGGCGGCGCCGTCGGAGACCTCGCTGACCGCGTACAGCACGGGGGCGCCCGCGCCCGGTGCGCGGCCGACCGCGAGGAAGGAGGGGTCGGCCAGGACGTCCGTGGACGCGAGGACGGACAGCTCCCCGGTGTTCCCGTCCACGTCGGCCACGGTGATACCGAGTCCCCCCGCCGAGGTGAACGACCCTATGAATGCCCGTACGCCAGTGTTGGCGCCCATAGCGCTACCCCTCTTCGCATGCGTCGCGATCTTCACCGCCGACCGTAGCAGGCAGCCCCTTGTGGTCCAGACCAATTGGTTCACTTCGATGAGGCTGCGGACCGGGCCCGCCGACCCGCACGCGAGAGGCCTGCCCGCGCGCCAGGGCGGGCGTCAGGACCGGGCCGCCCTGGCGCGCGGGTCTGCGATCCGGCCGTCGTCACGCCCCGACGAGCGGGGCACGCGGAGAGCTGTGCAGGGGGGCCGCCAGCTCGGCGAGCGCCCTCTCCAGGCCGTGCAGATGAGCGAGCGCAGGCTCGACGGCACCGACGGGCTGCGGTACGCCGACGGAGGTCAGGACCTCACGGTGCCTGCGGGCCGGGGCGGTCAGCGCCTCCACGGAAGCCTCCACACGCCAGCACGCCGCGGCGAGCCGTGCGTCGTGCGAAGCCTCGGGGTCCGCCGCGACGGAGGCGAGTCCCCTGACCTCACGTGCGCAGTCGTCGAGCAGGGCGAGCACCCGCCCCGCACGCGCCTTGCGGGCCCGCAGCGGGCTCAGGGGGTGCACGAGCGGACCGAGCGACAGCCGTACGCGGCCCAGGAGGGCTTCCAGTTCGGCGACCCGGGGAGCGGGATCGGCGGTCGCCGACCCGGCGAGCCGTGCGGTCGCCTCGGCGGTGCAGGCGTGCACGCAGCGCAGGGCCCGCTGGATCCAGGCGTCCGTCGTGGCGTGGGTCGTGACCGGCAGCACGACGAGCACCGCCAGCATCGCCCCGAGCGCGCCGACTCCGGTCTCGACGAGGCGCAGTGCCAGCAACGCGGGGTCGAGCACACCGAGCGCCCCGTACAGCGCTCCGGCCAGGACCGTCACCGAGAACATCATCCAGGTGTAGGAGACCGCGGCGGAGTAGAAGATCCCGAACACACCGAGCGCCACCAGAAGCGCCGTGGGCACGGCCGCGCCGTGCAGGGGTGCGATGACGAGCAGACCGACCGGTATCCCGATCAGCGTTCCCAGCACCCGGCGGAAGCCGCGCACCAGCGTCTCACCGCGCGACGCCGTGTTGACGAACACCCACCAGGTCGCCCCCACGGCCCAGTACCAGCGCTCGTCGGAGAGGAGCTGGCCGGCCAGGAGCGCGAGCGCTCCGCCCGTGGTCGCCTGGACCGCCTGGCGGGTCGTCGCCCGGGCCAGCCCCCGGCCGGCCACCGGGGCGGGGAGGACGGCCGCCGGCAGCCGGCGCTCGTAGCACCAGAGGCCGAAGCGGACTGTCGACGCCGCCAGCAACGAGAGCAGGACTGCGGAGAAGAGCTCGGGCAGTTGCCCCGGGAGGGTGTGGAGGAACTGGGTGATGAAGAAGCACATGAAGCCGAAGACGCCGAGCGCGTGGCCGCGAGGACCCCACCGCCGGGCGTAGACACCCGCCCCCATCACTGCGAGGAAGGCCAGGTCACGGGCCACCGGGTGGTCGTGAAGCACGGCGGCGAGGGCGAGGACCGGCAGTCCGGCCACCGGGAGCAGCGCGGTGGTCACGGCCTGTCCCCGCACGGTCGTGTCGGTGACCGTGAAGAGGGCCAGCAGTGCGGCGAGCCCGCCGGTGATCGCGGCGACGAGCGAGTGCCCGGCAGCACCGCAGACGACGACCGCCAGCCCGATGCCGAGGACGGCCCTGGTCGCGTGCCGCAGCCGCAGCCGCCCGGGGTCCGGAGCCACGAACACCTTCTTCAGCAAGACTTCCCGCCCCTTCTCATGAAAAAGGGCGCCACGGAATCCGCGGCGCCATCGACGGGTCCATGAGACCACGCTCACGACCGATGGCTCAACCGGTGGGGTTCCGACTGAGCCATTGGACCATCCATGGAGCAGTTCTCTGTGCCACGACCCTGCCATTGGCAGACTTCGGACGCCGGGGCGCACCGGATCGCGGTGCGGGCGGGCGGACACGACGGAGGGGTGCCGGGATCCGTCCGGTCCGGCACCCCTCAGCCCGCGTCGCGGGCCCGCCCGTCTCACCCGGGGGCCATGGCGCGAGCCGCCGGACAGCCGTCCGGGGTTCGCGCGAGCCGTCCGGGTGGCGCCGCTCAGCTCCTGCGGCGGCGGAAGATCGCCCACGCGAGGACCGCGGCTCCGGCGGCAACCAGCAGCACCGTGCGGTTCTCCCGTGCCACCAGGGCGCCCTCGGCCGCCTTCCGCCGCACCGGTTCCGGCGCCTTGTCCTCCCACAGGCTCCCGGCCTGTGCGGCCTTGGCCCGGACTTCGCCCGCAGCCTGGGCCGCCTTGTCCTTGACCGGCGCCGGCACCGTGTCCTGCACCCGCTGCGCGGCATCGGCCGCCTTGGCCTTGAGCTCCCCGGCCTTGGCCGTGGCCTGCTCCTTGACCTCGGCGGACTTCTGCCTGACCTCCGCCGTCTTCTGCTTGGCCTGGGCCTTCACGTCGGCCTTGGCCGCCAGCGCCTCGACCGTCTGTCCGAGTTCGTCTCGGGCCTCCTCGACCTGCTCACGGAGTGCCTCCGGGCTGGAGGGGGTCGGCTTGTCGTCGAACGGCTTGGTCATCGGTGGGCACTCCTCTTGATCTCGGCCACGTCGGCCTTCACGTTCTCGATCGCCTGCTCGGGCGCGGGAGGCGCCGCACGGACGACCTCCTTCTTCCCCGCCAGGGCCATCACCGCGGCGATCGCGCCGAGCGCGGCGGTGACGATCAGGGCTGCGGCCCACACCGGCAGGGGCACCGCCAGGGCGGCCACGGCGGTGGCCACGAGGGTCTGCAGCATCAGGAAGCCGATGACGCCGGCCCCTCCGAACAGCCCGCCGCCCTTGCCGTAGTGCCTGCCCTTCTCCTTCACTTCCGCCTGTGCCAGCCGCAGTTCGCCTCGCACCAGCTCCGTCAGCTGCTGTGAGGCCCGCTGCACCAGCTCGCCCACCGGCTCCGCCCCGGATGCGTGAACATCACGGTCGGAGCGCGGGGAGTACGGCTGCGTGTCCGACACGGCGGTCACCTCCTGTCCTCTCCTCGATGAAGCCGGACGCCGAGGGGGCGCCCTGACCATGCGTGAGCCCACGCGTACCCCGAACGGAGCGGTTCAGCGCACCGGCCTGCGACCGGGGGCCGGCCGCGGGGCCGGAACCCGGCGGCTGCGCGCGCCCGTGGGGCGGCGTTCACGCCTCGTCCAGCCGGCGCAGGTCCTTCTCGTCCCAGGTCCGGGTGTCGCGGGGCCTGGTGTAGGGCTCGGCCTCGGGCGGGTGTCCGCCGGCGATGGCCCGCTGCCTCGCCGTCTCCGCGTCGAACTGCAGGCCGAACAGGACGGCGAGGTTTCCGATCCAGAGCCAGACCAGGAAGACGACAAGGCCGGCCATGGTGCCGTAGGTCTTGTTGTAGGAGGCGAAGTTGGCGACGTACAGGGCGAATCCCGCCGAGGCGGCCAGCCAGACCACCAGCGCCAGGACACTGCCCGGCGTGATCCACCGGAACCCCCTGACCTTGGCGTTCGGCGCCGCCCAGTAGAGGATCGCGATCATGGCGGTGACGAGCACGATCAGCACCGGCCACTTGGCGTACGCCCATACCGTCAGCACGCCGTCCCCGATGCCGAGCACGCTGCCAGCCCGGTCGGCGACGGCGCCGGTGAACACCACGATGAGCGCGCTGACGACGGCGAGCACCATGAGGACGACCGTCACCCCGACCCGCACGGGGAGGATCTTCCAGACGGGGCGGCCCTCGGGCATGTCGTAGACGGCGTTGGCGGCGCGGATGAAGGCGGCGACGTAGCCGGAGGCCGACCAGACGGCCAGGGCGAGGCCGACGATCGCGAGGACCGATCCGGTGCCGGCGCTGTCGCGTAGCTGTTCCACGGCGTCCGTGATGATGTCCCGGGCGGAACCGGGAGCCAGTTCACCCAGCCCGGAGACAATCTTGTCCGTGGCGGACCTCCCCGTGATGCCGAGCAACGAGACCAGTACGAGCAGCGCCGGGAACAGCGACAGGACGCCGTAGTAGGTCAGTGCCGCGGCGCGGTCGGTCAACTCGTCGTCCTTGAACTCCCGCAGCGTGCCGCCGATGACCGCGCCCCACGCCCGTTTCGGCATCTGCGCGGGCCGGTCGGGTTCCGCTTCCTCCACCTCCGGCCCGGGGCCGGCCCGCTCCGGATCCGGCACCGGCCGTCCGTTCCGCTGGTCCTGTCGCCCTGGAATTCGCAGATTCGCCATAGGACCCGGGTAGCCGCAGGGCGGATCCCTACACCCCCGGCCCGCCGCCGATCCCGGTCCAGCCGCTATGCGGCGGGCGCCTCCCCTTCCGCCCCGACGGACCGGCCGGGCCCCGGGACAGCCGGGGCACGGGGCGGGAGTCCACCGGCGCCACCCACCAGACGCAGGTGGCGCCCGGCGGCATGGCGCGCCGGTGGCCTGCGGAACAGCCGCTCCTCGACACGGTCCATTCCGTACAGGAGCAGTCCGAGCCCGGGCAACAGCAGAAGCGCGACAGCGATCACGGCACACGTCCTTCCCGACCGACGACAGTCCATCGGGTGCCCCGGAGGGCTCGGGTCAGCGGCCGCCGAGTTGAAGGTCCGGTGACCACCGCACGGAGGAGCCCCGGTGTTCCGGGCGCGGATCCCGGACGGACCGGCTGTCCGGGTCCGCGCTCGCCGGGCACGTACCGCACCGGCCGCCTCGCGTACGGCGCCGCCGCACCGCCGTCACCCGCCGTACGTGCTGCGGCACAGGTCGACGATGTCCGAGGAGGCGACCCCCCGGCCCGTCGCGCACACGGACCGCATGTCGTACGTGCGCTTCGGCTTCACCCAGCGGGGTACGGCCCGGCGGGGGCGTTCGGGCCGGGCGGGGGCCGGTCGGCGCGACCGCTCACGCGCCCTCCTGGGCGCGGCCGGGGCTGCCGCTTCGGCCCGGCGGGAACGCGCGCCCTCGCGTTCCTTCCGCTTCTTCCCCTCCCCGTCCGGCCGCCGCCCTTCCGTCCTGCCGAGCGCGTCGTGGACGGCGGCGGGCGCGGAGGGCACCGCCGAAGCCTGTGCGGCGGGCGTGTTTCCGTACGGCCCGGGGGCGACCGGGGCGGGCCTGTCCGCGCCCGCCGGGACGGAGACACAGCCGGACGCACTCAGCAGGGCAACGAGCAGGAGGGACATCGACCGCAGCTTCATGCCCTGGTGAACGACGGCCGGCCCGGCCGGACACGTCCGTCGGGGTACGGACGCGCGGCGGGCCCAGGGCCGGCGTGCCGCAGGCCGGGGCCGCGCCCTCGGTACAGTCGGGCGACCGAGAACCGAGCCCAAGGAGCCTGCCGGACATGGCGGTGGACGCCCTCGACACCCGTATCCTGCGTCTGCTCATCGAGCAGCCGCGCACCAGCGTGCGCGAATACGCGCGCGTCCTGGGCGTGGCACGCGGCACCCTCCAGGCCCGCCTCGACCGGTTGGAGCGGGACGGAGTGATCACGGGCACGGGCCCTGCCCTCTCGCCTGCGGCACTGGGGCACCCGGTGCTCGCCTTCGTGCACCTGGAGGTCACGCAGGGGCATCTGGACGAGGTGGGGGACGCGCTGGCCGCCGTCCCGGAGATCATCGAGGCGTTCTCGACGACCGGCGGAGGGGACCTGCTGACCCGCGTCGTGGCGCGTGACAACGGGCACCTCGAAGACGTGATCCAGCACCTGATCCAGCTCCCCGGCGTCGTCAGGACCCGGACGGAGGTCGCCCTGCGGGAGCGGGTGGCGTACCGGGTGCTCCCGCTGGTCGAGGCCGTGGGACGGGTGACCGGCTCCGGCTGAACGGCGTCGGGCATGCTGGAGGCCATGAAGACCCCGCGCGTCCAGGCCCTCTCCGTCCTGTTCGACCTGGACGGCACCCTCGTCGACAGCGAGCCGAACTACTACGAGGCGGGGCGCCGGCTCCTCGCCCGTTACGGCGTGGAGGACTTCAGCTGGGAGGACCACACCCGCTTCATCGGGATCGGCACCCGTGAGACGCTCACGGTCCTGCGCGCGGAGTACGGCATCGAGGCACCCGTCGACGAACTGCTGGCCGGTAAGAACGCCCTGTACCTGGAGCTCGCGGGGGCATCCACCACGGCCTTCCCCGAGATGCGCACCCTCGTCGAACTGCTCCACGAGGGCGGGGTCCCGATGGCCGTCGCCTCGGGTTCGTCCCGGGCAGCGATCGCCGCCACGCTCACGGTCACCGGGCTCGACGCGTACCTCCCGGTGTACGTCTCCGCCGAGGAGGTGGCGCACGGGAAGCCCGAACCCGACGTGTTCGTGGAGGCCGCCCGGCGGCTGGGTGCGGATCCCGCTTCCTGTGTGGTCCTGGAGGACGCGGTCCCGGGCGTGCGGGCGGCGCACGCGGCCGGGATGCGCTGCGTCGCCGTTCCGGACGCCGAAGCGGCCCCGGACCAGGCGGTGTTCGCCGCGGCGGAGCTGCTCTTCGCGGGCGGCCAGGCCGAATTCACCGCCGCCGCTGTGCTCGACTGGCTCGCCGGGGCGTGAGAACGCGGCTGGTCCGGCCCGCGGACTGGCCGGATCCGGCACCCGGGCCGCGGGCCGGGCGATCGGACGCCCGGCGTACGGATATCCTGATCACGCCGCGCAACCCGACGCACGTACCGAGGCGATGAGCCCGATGATGTCGCCGCCGCGGCAGTCGGAGCGGGCCACAACTCGAGATAGGTGTGCACAGGTGCTGGTTGCTGGACGGTACCGGTTGATATCCCCCATCGGCCGTGGCGGTATGGGCGAGGTGTGGCGCGCCACGGACGAGGTGCTGGGCCGTGCCGTGGCGGTGAAGCTGCTGCTGGGTGACCACGCCGACGCCTCGTCGACCGCGCGGTTCCGCCTGGAGGCGCAGACCGCCGCCCGCCTGAGTCACCCTCATCTGGTGGCCGTCTTCGACTTCGGCTCCTGGGAGGACCGCTTCTATCTGGTGATGGAGCTGGTCGAGGGCCGAAGCCTCGGAGACCTGCTGGAGGCTCAGGAGTCCGTCCACCCCGAGCAGGTGGCCCACATCGCCGGGCAGGCGGCCGCCGGACTGGCGGCGGCGCACCGGCAGGGCATCGTGCACCGCGACATCAAGCCGGGCAACCTGATGCTGGACGCCGACGGGTCCGTGAAGATCGGCGACTTCGGTATCGCCCAGTTCGTCGACGACCCCTCGACCGCTCTGACGACCGCCGGTCACATCGTGGGGACGAGCCTCTACCTCGCCCCGGAGCGGGCCCTGGGCCGGTCGGCGGACGCCGCTTCGGACATGTACTCGCTGGGCTGTGTCATCTATCAGCTCCTGGTCGGCCAGCCGCCGTTCCGTTCGGACACCGCCACCGCCACGCTCTACCAGCACGTCGACACGCCGCCGGTGCCGGTGAGGCAGCGCGGGGTGGAGATCTCCCCCGCCTTCGACTCGTATCTGCTGGGCCTGCTGGCGAAGAAGCCGGAGGACCGGCCGAACGCACAGCAGGTGTCCGACTGGTTCCGCACCGACGCCTGGCGCGGGCGTCCGGAGCCCCTGCCCCAGCACACACCCCCGAGCCGGCGGAGCGGCGCCCCGGCGGCACCGGCGGCTTCGGGAGGAGGCCCGGGCACCGGGACGGGTTCGACGTACCGTCTGCCGCAGGCCACCGGCCGCAGACGGGCGGCCCCCGCGCCGCGGACGTCGAAGTCGGCGACGACCCGCACGAGCGAGGCCATCCGCCGCCGTCCGCGTGTGGCCAGCGCCGTGGCCGGGACGGTGGCCTTCGTGGCGGCGGTCTACCTGGGCACGGTCCTGTTCGCACCGGACACCGGGACGGCGGACAGCCCGGACCCCGGCACCACGCCGACGGCCGGAGTCGACTCCCCCGCCCCGGCCGGCCCCTCGGCCGGCGCCGGCCAGGACGGATCCGGCCAGGACGGATCCGGCCAGGACGGATCCGGCCAGGACGGCCGGCAGGACGGCGACGACGAGGACGACTGAGCCCCGCGCCTCACCAGCGCGCGTGGACCTCGGCGCGGATCCGGCGGTCGTACAGATCGCGTACGGCGTCCAGGGTGCTCTGCGGGAGCGGCTGGAGCGCGGCGGCCGCGGCGTTGGCGCGTGCCTGCTCCACGGAACGCGCACCGGGGATGACGCTGGTGACACCGGGTTGCTGCAGGATCCAGCGCAGCGCGGTCTGCGCCGGGGTGGCGCCCTCGGGCGCGAGTCCCGAGAACTCCGCGGCGGCGGCCACTCCGGTCGCGTAGTCGATGCCCGAGAAGGTCTCGCCCTGGTCGAACGCCTCGCCGTGGCGGTTGTACGTGCGGTGGTCCTCGGGAGCGAAGACGGTGTCGGCGGTGTACCGGCCGGACAGCAGCCCGGAGGCGAGCGGGACACGCGCGATGATGCCGACCCCGGCCTCGGCCGCGGCCGGAAGCACCTCGTCGAGCGGCTTCAGGCGGAACGGGTTGAGGATGATCTGAACGCTCGCGACACCGGGCCTGGCGATGGCGGTGAGCGCCTCGGCGCAGGTCTCCACACTGACCGCGTAGGCGGCGATCCGCTGCTCGGCGACGAGCGTGTCCAGCGCGTCGTACACGGCGTCGGACGAGTAGACGGCGGTGGGCGGGCAGTGCAGCTGCACGAGGTCGAGGGTGTCGACGCCCAGGTTGGTCCGCGAGCGGTCGTTCCAGGCCCGGAAGTTGTCGAGGACGTAGTTCTCCGGCACCTGGTCCGCGCGCCGGCCCATCTTGGTGGCGACGAAGACGTCCGCGTCCGGCCGGTCCTTCAGGTAGCGGCCGATGAGCTGTTCGCTCCGGCCGTCGCCGTACACGTCCGCGGTGTCGAAGAAGGTGACCCCCGACTCGACCGCGGCGTCCAGGACGCCGAAGGCGTCCGCCTCCCGCACCTCGCCCCAGTCCCCGCCGAGCTGCCAGGTGCCCTGTCCCACGACCGATACGTCACGGCCGGTCCTGCCGAGTGTGCGCTGCTCCATGCGGATCATCGTACGCCGGAGTGCGGGGCCGCCGGCTGTGCGCGCCGTCGGCCCCGCACCGTCGCTCAGTCGCCGGTGGTCACGCGGACGTAGTCGACCACGAGCTGCTGCGGGAAGCTGGTGCTCCCGTCCGGATCGCCGGGCCAGTAGCCCCCGACGGCGAGGTTGAGGATGAGGAAGAACGGCTTGTCGAACACCCAGGCGTTGCCGTTGAGATCCGCGGGTGTGCGCCGCTGGTAGACGGTGCCGTCGACGGACCAGGTGATGGAGCCGGGCGCCCAGTCCACGGCGAAGGTGTGGAAGTCGTCGGCGAAGGCCTGCCCGCCCGGCAGGGAGTAGCCGGCGCCGATGCCCGCGCTTCCGGAGTAGCCGGGGCCGTGCAGGGTGCCGTGGACCGTGCCGGGTTCGAAGCCGACGTTCTCCATGATGTCGATCTCACCGCTGTTGGGCCAGCCCACATCGCCGATGTCGGCGCCGAGCATCCAGAAGGCGGGCCAGATGCCCTGCCCGCGCGGGATCTTCATCCTGCTCTCGACGTGCCCGTACGTCGAGGTGAACTTGCCCGAGGTGTTGAGCCGGGACGACGTGTACTCGCAGGTCCCGTACCAGCACTGGTAGTTGCCGGGATTCTCCTTGCGGGCGGTGATGACGAGGTTGCCCTGGCCGTCGAGGGCCGCGTTGGAGTTGCCGGCGGTGTAGTACTGCCGCTCGTGGTTGTTGACGTTGTCGCCGGTCTCGGTCTGCCACTTGCCGCCGTCGACGGCCGATCCGGCGGGCCCGTCGAACTCGTCGGCGAAGGCCACGGCGGCCGCCGCCCGGGAAGACGCGGCGGACGCAGCCGTGTGGGGGTCGGGTGCGGCCGAGGCTCCGGCGGGAAGTGCGGTCAGGACCAGGGAGCAGCAGAGCAGGGAGAAGGCGGACAGGGTCGTACGCCGCCGCGTGGCGCGGTGCTTCTCGGCCCGGTGGGGGGAAGGCACGGACATCACATCTTTCCGGTGGGGGATGGCGACGGAATCGCCCGCCGCCAGTCATGCACATGACAGATACGCGCCGAGAGGTGAACGCGGTGGGGACGCACCCCCCGGCGCATACTTCAATACTTGATTTAAGGCAGGGGTCACGGGGGCCGTCAAGGACTTGGTCCGGACCGGGCGGGCACGGGTGGAAGTCGGCACGAAGGGGAAGCGACAAGTCATGCGCATCCGTACCGTAATCACCCTCCCCGCCGTTGTGGCCCTCGCACTGCCCGCCTCGGCCGGGGTCGCGACCGCGTCCACGGCCGCCGCTCCCCAGGCCTGCCGTGAGCACAGCCTGACCGTCGCCGCACGCGCCTCGGACCAGCCCGACGCCGTGCGAATCAGCATCAGGAACCACAGCCGGCACGCCTGTGTCGTCGACGGCATCCCCACGGTCGTCTTCGGCGACCTGGACGGGGCGGCTCTGCCGGTGCCGGACGGCACGAGCGCGCCGTACCGCGTGGCAGCGGGCGGCACCGCGTACGCGGCGGTGCGCACCCTGGACCCGGCCTCCACGGAGCTGCGGGTCGTGGACCGGCTGACCGTCGCCGGTGACCCGGCACACCGGGGACGGACGTTCGGTGCGGCCGCTCTGGACGCGCCCGGCGGCATCCGGGTCTGGGAGCCGGTCACCACCCGGTGGCACCGGTCGGCAGCATCGGCGGACGCCGTGCTCGCGCGGCACACCGACTGACCGGCACTTCGGCCCCGTCCGCGCGCCGCCCGCCGCGATGCGGCGGGCGGCGCGCGGACGCAGAGTGGAGATACGCACTGTGCGGGGCCGTACGGACCTGACCACGGACCTGACCACGCAGGGCGCGCATCGTCCGACCGCATCCCGGCGAAGGGAGCCGGCGTGGACAGCGAAAGCACACAGCGCTTCGTGGTGCAGATCCACGAGGCACGGCGCATGCACTTCGACTTCCGGCTGGAGGTGGACGGCGTCCTGAGGTCCTGGGCGGTCCCACGCGGCCCCTCCGACAATCCCAGTGACAAGAGGCTGGCCGTGCCGACGGAGGACCACCCCTTGGAGTACCGCGAATTCGAGGGCGTCATCCCCCATGACGAACAGGGCGGCGGCACGGTGATCGTCTGGGATCAGGGCACGTACCGGCCGCTGGGCCACGACCCTTCGGGCGACCCCGTCCCGTTCGCCGAGTCCCTGGATCGCGGGCACGCGGACTTCTGGCTCGACGGGACGAAACTGCACGGCGAATTCACCCTCACCCGCTTCCGGATCGACGACGGGGACGGCACCCGGGGCCCCGAGGCCTGGCTGCTCATCAAGGCCGACGACGGGCAGGCCGTGCACGACCGGCCGGGCACCCCGGACCCGCACCACGCACGCTCCGCGCGCACGGGCCGGACGCTGCACCAGGTGGCCGTGGCGGGACGAGGCAACAGGACCTGACCGGGCAAGCCGTCTCAGGTGCTCTTGACCGAGGCCAGGTGGGCGAAGACAACGACGTTGTCCTCGTAGTCCTTGGCCTTCTTGTCGTAGTTGCCGCCGCACGTGATCAGCCGCAGCTGGGCCGTGCCCTTGTCGGCGTACACCCTCTTGTTCGGGAAGTCCGTCTTGCTGAACGTCTCGACCGAGTCCACCTCGAAGGTGGCCACGACCCCGTCCTCCCGGGTGATGTCCACCGTGTTCCCCGCCTTGAGCGTGCTGAGGAGGAGGAACACCGCGGGGCCCGTCTTCGTGTCGACGTGTCCCGCCACCACCGAGGTGCCTCGCTCGCCGGGGGTGGCCCCGTCCTTGAACCAGCCGGCCAGGTTCGCGTCGTCCGCCGGCGGCGGGTCGAGCCGCCCGCTGGAACCGATGGAGAGAGGAGTGAAGGGGGCGTCGACGGCGATCGACTTGATCGAGATCCGCTCGGGCTCGGAGCGGGGCAGACCCGACGGCAGGAGCGACGGGGAGCCGGACGGCGCGGGCGAGGCCGACGCCGACGGAGCGGGCAGCGAGACCACCGCGGGGGCCGGCGTGACTCCCGCCGAGGCGTCGAAGGAGTTGTAGACGAGGAGGAAGCCCAGCCCCACCGCCGCGACGGGCCACAGCAGGGAACGGCCGAGGGCAGAGGAGGCGGGTTTTTGAGCTGACTGCTGCGGGGCGGCCATGCGCGTGCTGCCTTTCGCGTGCGGGTGGGGGCGGGTCCGGCCGGGACGCCGGGAGAATCGGCGCGGCCACCGCCCCGGATGAGGGCGGCGGCCACGACAGGATTCATTCAGTGCTGCGGGGCGCCTGCCGGAGTCAGACTGCCGCGGTACCCGAGGCGTTACGACGGCGCAGCTTGTACGCGACGGCACCGATACCACCGAGCATCAGCACCGAGCCCGCGGCCAGACCGCTGCCGGAGAGCGCCATCGCGCCACCGCCGGTGTGCATGCCGCCCTCGGGCTTCTCGTGCTTCCAGGTCTTCTCGCTGTCACCGCTGCCGGAGCCGGACTCCTTGTCCTTCTCCCAGTCGTCCGCCGACACGCCGGCCAGCGCGCCGCCACCGGCGTGCACACCGCCCTCCGGCTTCTCGTGCTTCCACGAGTCCGGCTTCTCACGGTCGTCGTTGCTCCCGGAACCGGACTCCTTGTCCTTCTCCCAGTCGTCCGCCGACACGCCGGCCAGCGCGCCACCACCGGCGTGCACACCGCCCTCCGGCTTCTCGTGCTTCCAC